>NZ_JAKSXG010000003.1:0-441300 GCF_022380625.1 Pseudomonas sp. DP-17 | reverse complement strand
CGAGCCACAGATGCAATTCGTAGGATGGGTGGAGCGCTCTGCTCAGGGCACCATCGCCATGCCCACGCCAAAGCGGTTCCAGGCATTGATGGTGGCGATGGCCAGGGTCAGGTTGACGATCTCCGCCTCGCTGAACTGCTCGCGCAAAGCGTCGAACTGATCCTGCGGGGCATGTTTTTCCGGCAGGCGGGTGAGGCTTTCCACCCAGGCCAGCGCCGCGCGCTCACGTTCGGTGAAGAAACGGGTTTCCTCCCAGACGCTCAGGGTCTGCAGCCGTGCCTCGGTCTCGCCGGCCTTGCGGGCGTCATTGGCGTGCATGTTCACGCAGTACGCGCAGCCATTGATCTGCGAAGCGCGCAGACGCACCAGTTCCAGCAGCGAGGTTTCCAGGCCTGACTTGGCCAGGGCCTGCTCCAGGCCGAGCATAGCCTTGTAGGCGTCGGGGGCGGCCTTGGGCCATTCGATTCGTGCGCTCATGGCGATCTCCAGTGGGGCCCGCGGGAGTGCGGGAATGGAGCCAAGTTACCGTCTGTAGCCTGGTCTTCGAATAGCCAATTCCCGGCAATACCGGCAGACCAATGAAGGCCATTCAACGGACAGGGCCGACCGCCGTTCTAGTACCAAGGGAGTAGACGGGAGCATCCAAAGCAGGATTCGACCGCCGGCCGCGCGTTCTTAACATCCTCGTCACTGGCGTCGTTCCGTGCGCCAAGCCTTGCCAAGCATCTCGATGAGAGGATGAAGTGATGAACAACAAGAACGTGCTGTGTGGCCTGCTGTTAGTGGCCGGCCTGGGTGTCTCGGGTCTGGCCCTGTCCCACGGCAATGTGACCCCCCAGGCAGTGGATACCTCGGGGCTGGAACCGCTGGGCAAGGAATGGCGCGACACCAACCCCTACCGCGAGCCCTACGCCAACCACGCCAAGGCGGTGGAAATCGGCGCATCGGCCTACAACCAGAACTGCGCGCGCTGTCATGGGCTGGAAGCCAAGTCCGGCGGCATCGCCCCCGACCTGCGCATGCTCGATCCCGGCGCCGAGGGTGACGAGTGGTTCAAGGAGCGGGTGATCAACGGCGCCGTGCGTGACGGTGCGGTGTACATGCCGAAAATGGCCGACTACATCAGCCAGGAAGGGCTCTGGGCGATTCGCACCTACCTGGACAGCGTGCACGTGGAAGAGTGACCGCCATGCGCCTGCCCAATCTGCTGATCGGCGTGCTCCTGTGCTTGCTGCTGGGGCAGGCGCAGGCCGGGGTGCGTCCCTACGAGGACATGGTCTCCAGCGGCGTGCTGCGGGTGGCCGTGTACGAGAGCTTCGCGCCCTACAGCTTCATGCAGGGTGGGCAGCCTCGCGGGATCGACATCGATCTCGCCCGGCGCCTGGCGAGCGGCCTGGGGCTGCGCGCGGAGTTCCTCTGGGTCACGCCCGGCGAACGCCTCGACGACGATCTGCGCAACTTCATCTGGAAAGGCCATTACCTGCGCCCCGGCGTGGTCGCCGATGTGATGCTGCGCGTGCCCTACGACCGCCAGTATGCCAACCGGCGCAACGATGTCGGCGAGTTCGCCAACGAGCAGGTGGTGATGTTCGGCCCCTACCAGCGCGAGCGTTGGCAGGTCGTCAATGACGACCGCCGGCTACCGAAGGTCGACACCATCGCCGCCTTCCGCGAACACCCGATCGGCGTCGAACTGGACAGCGTGCCGTCCTTCTACCTGACCTCGGTGCTGGGCGGCCAGCTCAGCCGCATGACCGTGCACTTCCCCAGCACCCAGGCGGCCTTCGACGGCATGCGCGCGGGCAAGGTGGATGCGGTGATGGCGCTGCGCGGCGAGCTGGACTGGATGCGCGCCCAGGCCGCCGATGAGCACCTGAAGAACGCCGAGAACACCTACCCCAACCTCGGCCAGCCCGAGTGGGATATCGGCATGGCGGTGCACGAAAGCAATCGGCAGCTCTCCAACGCCCTGGACGGTGAACTGGAAGAGCTGGTGCGCAGCGGCGAGATGGAAAAGCTCTATGCGGCCTACGGCGTGCGCTACGAACTGCCGGGGCTCTATCAGGACGTGCAGTGAGGGAACGATATGCACAGGCGCGAGCTGTTGCTGGGGATGTGTGCGTTGCCGTTGCTCGCAGCGGCGGTGGAGGGCGACCCGATGCCCTCGGTGATGTGGGAGTACCACCACAAGCGTCTGCTGAATGGCGAGCCCTACGTCTTCGATGAGCGGGTGAAGCTGGGCGTACCGCCGTTCGCCGAGGACTCCCGCCAGGTTCCGGTGGAAGTCGACGCCCGCGCCTTGCCGGGGCGCTTCGACCGCCTGCTGCTGTGGGCCGAGCTGAACCCGATTCCCCATGTGCTGACGCTCTATCCGGGCGAACACCTGGAACCGCTGCTGGCGGTGCGCATCCGCATCGAACAGGCCACGCCGATCCGCGCCGCCCTGCGCGACGAGAAGGGCGTCTGGCACGTTGGCTCGGCCTGGGTCGATGCCGCCGGCGGCGGCTGCACCGCGCCCAGCGTGGTGCGCGCGCAGCCGGGCTGGGAAGACCGGCTTGGCCAGGTCCATGGCGAGGCCTACCCCACGGGTGAGTACAGCCGGGTGCGCCTGTCGGTCTCGCACCCGATGGACAACGGCCTGGTCAGTGGCATCCCCGAGTTCTACCTCGATCACGCCGAACTGCGTGGGCCGGACGGGGAAGTCTTCGCGCGGCTGGACCTGTTCCCGGCGGTGAGCGAGAACCCCACCTTCACCTTCGAGGTGCGCGGCCACCCGCGCACCGAACTCTGGCTGCACGACAACAACGGCAACGAATTCCAGGCCGCTCTGCGCTGACGAGGTGCCCATGCGTTTCCTCCTGATCGCCCTCGCGTGCCTGTGCCTGCCGGCGCTGGCCGACCTGCAGTACCACCTCCAGCCCCGGCAGATCGCCGAGGGCACCTGGCTGGTGGAAGGCAGTACCGATAACTTCGGCAAGGACAATGGCGGCGCCATCGTCAACGTTGCCTTCATCGACACCGGCGACGGCGTGCTGGTGATCGATACCGGCCCGTCGAAACGCTACGGCGAAGCCTTGCGTGGGCTGATCCAGCAGACCACCGGCAAGCCGGTCAAGCGCGTGCTGCTGACCCATCACCACCCCGACCATGTGCTGGGCAACCAGGCCTTCACCGATGTGCCCATCGGCGCGCTGGCCGGCACCGGCAAACTGCTGAAGGAGCAGGGCAACGCCATGGCGGAGAACATGTACCGCCTGGTGGGCGACTGGATGCGCGGCACCGAAGTGGTGCTGCCCAGCGAGACGGTGGAGCCGGGCAGCGTGCAGATGGGTAACCACCGGTTCCGGCTGGTGGGGCTGCGCGGGCATACCGGCGCGGACCTGGCGATCCTCGACGAGACCACCGGCGTGCTGTTCGCCGGGG
Organism: Pseudomonas sp. DP-17; assembly: GCF_022380625.1. Lineage (NCBI taxonomy): Bacteria > Pseudomonadati > Pseudomonadota > Gammaproteobacteria > Pseudomonadales > Pseudomonadaceae > Pseudomonas > Pseudomonas sp. DP-17. The sequence continues at coordinate 437,877 of NZ_JAKSXG010000003.1, read as the reverse complement.
ACATCGTGTTCTACCAGCGGGCGCTGACCACGCCGAACAGCCCAGGGCTGGACGTGTGGCTGGCCGATATCGACACGCTGCAGAAGCTGCCCTGGAAACTCATCGTTCCCGGTCACGGCGCGATTGCCACCGATGCTGCACCCTTTGCGCAGATGCGCGACTACCTCGGCTGGCTCGACAGCGTGATGCGCGACGGCATCGCCCAGGGCGCGGACATGAACGACCTGCTGCGCACGCCCATCCCCGAGCGTTTTGCCAGCGTCAGCCTGACGCGCTACGAGCTGATCCGCAGCGTCAGCCATCTCTATCCGCGCTACGAGCAGAAGGCCTTGCCGCGCGTGGACGGGCAGTGACTGCGCTTTCGTAGGATGGGTGGAGCGCAGCGATACCCATGCGGACGGTGCGAAAAACTGATGGGTATCGCTGCGCTCCACGCCATCCTACCCATACGCTTCCAGACACCTCCGTGGTGCGCCGGGAAATGCCCATTCCCCCGAATCGTAGGAGCGGACTCCGTCCGCGATAGGTCCGCATCGCGCGGGATGCCATCGCGGACAAAGTCCGCTCCTACGCACGCCACTATTTCCGTGCCTCTGCGGCCCGGTATTGCTACCAAGGAACTAGGGAATTCGGCACTGCGTTCAATTGTTGGCCCACCCTGGCAAACCAAGAATCTGCGACAGACCGGGAGATTTTCCCGGGTACAACAACAATCGCAGAGGCGCACCGCCATGAGACAGCTTCAACCTTTCGCCCGCACCGTGCTGTTCACCGCCATCAGCCTGGCCTCCCTGGGCGCCCACGCCGGGGTGACCGACCAGGACATCAGTGACGCCGCCAAGCGCACCGACCAGATCGTGGTCAACGGGATCAACCAGCAGGGCCAGCGCTTCAGCCCGCTGAATACCCTGAACAGCGACAACGTGAAGGAACTGCGGCCGGTCTGGGCGCTGTCCTTCGGCGGCGAGAAGCAGCGCGGCCAGCAGGCGCAACCGCTGATCAAGGACGGCGTGATGTACGTCACCGCCTCCTATTCGCGGGTGTTCGCCGCTGATGCGCGCACCGGTCGCAAGCTCTGGCAGTACGACGCGCGCCTGCCCGACGGCATCATGCCCTGCTGCGACGTGATCAACCGTGGCGTGGCGCTGTACGGCGACCTGGTGATCTTCGGTACCCTCGACGCCAAGCTGGTCGCGCTGAACAAGGACACCGGCAAGGTGGTGTGGAAGAAGACCGTAGCCGACTACAAGGCCGGTTATTCCATCTCCGCCGCGCCGCTGATCGCCAAGGGCAAGCTGATCACCGGCGTGGCAGGCGGCGAGTTCGGCGTGGTCGGCAAGATCGAGGCCTACAACCCCACCAACGGCGAGCTGCTGTGGAGCCGCCCGACCGTGGAAGGCCACATGGGCTACGTCTACAAGGACGGCAAGGCGGTTGAGAATGGTATCTCCGGCGGCGAGGCGGGCAAGACCTGGCCGGGCGACCTGTGGAAGACCGGCGGTGCTGCGCCCTGGCTGGGCGGCTACTACGATCCGAGCACCGATTCGCTGTTCATCGGCACCGGCAACCCGTCGCCGTGGAACTCCCACCTGCGCCCGGGCGACAACCTGTACTCCTCCTCGCGCCTGGCGCTGAACCCGGAAGACGGCTCGATCAAGTGGCACTTCCAGACCACCCCGCACGACGGCTGGGACTTCGACGGCGTGAACGAGCTGGTGTCCTTCGATTACAAGGACGGCGGCAAGACCGTGCAGGCCGCCGCCACCGCCGACCGCAACGGCTTCTTCTACGTGCTCGACCGCACCAACGGCAAGTTCATCCGCGGCTTCCCCTTCGTCGACAAGGTGACCTGGGCCAAGGGCCTGGGCAAGGACGGCCGGCCGATCTACGACGACGCCCACCGTCCGGGCGCGCCGGGCGAGGGCACCGAGAAGGGCTCATCGGTATTCGTCGCGCCGTCCTTCCTCGGCGGCAAGAACTGGATGCCCATGGCCTACAGCCAGGACACCGGCCTGTTCTATGTACCCTCCAACGAGTGGGGCATGGACATGTGGAACGAGAACATCGCCTACAAGAAGGGCGCGGCCTACCTCGGCGCGGGCTTCACCATCAAGCCGCTGAACGAGAAGTACATCGGCGTGTTGCGCGCCATCGATCCGAAGACCGGCAAGCAGGTCTGGCGTTACGAGAACTACGCGCCGCTGTGGGGCGGTGTGCTGGCGACCCACGGCAACCTGGTGTTCACCGGAAACCCCGAGGGCTACCTGATGGCCTTCGACGCCAGGACCGGCAAGAAGCTCTACGAGTTCAACACCGGCTCGGGCGTGATCGCCTCGCCGATCACCTGGGAAATGGACGGCGAGCAGTACGTCACCGTGCTGTCCGGCTGGGGTGGCGCGGTGCCGCTGTGGGGGGGCGAAGTGGCCAAGCGGATCAAGGACCTGGACCAGGGCGGGATGATCTGGACCTTCAAGCTGCCCAAGGACCTGGTGGCCAAGAAATGATGTTCGCGTGATCCGAGCAGAGGGCTGGCCATTGTGCCGGCCCTTTGTTTTAGCGCGCTGTTGGCGCTGTTCGCGTGCATGGCCTTTGGGCGTTTCTGCGCCGCATCTGTGTGCGCGGATGTATTGGGTTTCGCCCCCTCGGGCGACCTACTTTGGCAAACGCCCCAAAGTAGGCAAAGGTCTTGCCCCGGACATCCGGTTTTTCGCTTAGGCGAAAAATTCCCTCGTCGAAGCGCAGTTTCAGGGGCCCGCCGCGAAGGGCCATCCCTGGCCCATCGCGGCTCTCGCGACATCCATGTCGCTCAACCCCTGAAACTCCGCTTCAACGAGGCCTCCTGAACGGGGCGTTCGGCGTGTGCGGAAGTCTCTCTGGAAACCTTCAAGATCTACAGCCACAGCCGTGTTGTGGAGTTCCCGTAGGAGCGGACCTTGTCCGCGAAATCCTTCGCGGCGGACCTTGCGGCGATAGGCAACATCAGATGCTCGCCGCCACCTGCAGGAGCGAGCTTGCTCGCGAACCACCCGGCACCGTAGGGCGCATACCGCGACAGCGTTATCCGCCGTGGTTGCCTCGGCGGATAACCCGTTCCGGGTTATGCGCCCTACAACCTGCGACGCTCGCCGCTTCTACTACCAAATGAGTAACCCACCGCTCCCATGGGTGCATTCCGGGTCGGGAAGGGCGCTGCCTAAGATCGCTCCATGACCTGGCCGATTCGGGCCGGGAACCGACAGGAGAGCACCCCCATGATCTACGCCGCACCCGGAACCCCAGGCGCCGTCGTCACCCTCAAGCCGCGCTACGGCAACTACATCGGCGGCGAGTTCGTCGCGCCGGTGCTGGGCCAGTACTTCAGCAACACCTCGCCGGTGAACGGCGAAGTCATCGCCGAGTTCCCGCGCTCCACTGCCGAGGATATCGAACGGGCCCTCGACGCCGCACACGCCGTCGCCGACAGTTGGGGCCGCACCTCGGTGCAGGACCGCGCGCTGATCCTGCTGAAGATCGCCGACCGCATCGAGCAGAACCTGGAGCAGCTGGCCGTCGCCGAAACCTGGGACAACGGCAAGGCCGTGCGCGAAACCCTGAACGCCGACGTGCCGCTGGCCGCCGACCACTTCCGCTACTACGCCGGCTGCATCCGTGCGCAGGAAGGCGGCGCCGCCGAAATCAACGAGAACACCGTCGCGTACCATATCCACGAACCCCTGGGCGTGGTCGGACAGATCATCCCGTGGAACTTCCCGCTGCTGATGGCCGCCTGGAAGCTCGCTCCGGCCCTGGCTGCCGGCAATTGCGTGGTGATCAAGCCGGCCGAGCAGACCCCGCTGTCGATCATGCTGCTGGCCGAGATCGTCGGCGACCTGCTGCCGCCGGGCGTGCTGAACATCGTCCAGGGCTTCGGCAAGGAAGCGGGCCAGGCGCTGGCTACCAGCAAACGTATTGCCAAGATCGCCTTCACCGGCTCCACCCCGGTCGGCTCGCACATCCTCCATTGCGCGGCGGAGAACATCATTCCCTCCACTGTGGAGCTGGGCGGCAAGAGCCCGAACATCTTCTTCGAGGACATCATGCAGGCCGAGCCGGCCTTCATCGAGAAGGCCGCCGAGGGCCTGGTGCTGGCCTTCTTCAACCAGGGCGAAGTCTGCACCTGCCCGTCGCGGGCGCTGGTGCAGGAGTCGATCTTCGAGCCGTTCATGGCCGAGGTGATGAAGAAGATCAAGGCGATCAAGCGCGGCAACCCGCTGGATACCGAGACCATGGTCGGCGCCCAGGCTTCGCAGCAGCAGTACGAGAAGATCCTGTCCTACCTCGATATCGCCCAGGGTGAAGGCGCCGAGCTGCTCACCGGCGGCTCCAGCGAGCGCCTGGAGGGCGATTTGGCCAGCGGCTACTACATCCAGCCGACCCTGCTCAAGGGCCACAACGGCATGCGCGTATTCCAGGAGGAAATCTTCGGGCCGGTGGTGGGCGTCACCACCTTCAAGGACGAAGCCGAAGCCCTGGCGATTGCCAACGACACCGAGTTCGGCCTGGGCGCCGGCGTCTGGACCCGCGACATCAACCGCGCCTGGCGTATGGGCCGGGGCATCCAGTCCGGCCGCGTATGGACCAACTGCTACCACCTGTACCCGGCCCATGCCGCGTTCGGTGGCTACAAGAAGTCCGGCGTCGGCCGCGAGACCCACAAGATGATGCTCGACCACTACCAGCAGACCAAGAACCTGCTGGTGAGCTACGACATCAACCCGCTGGGCTTCTTCTAACCCTCAGCTGCAAGCCGGCGAACCTTCCCCCATCAGGTTCGCCGGCCCATTCCGCTGTACCCCGCCGGGCACTCCACCAGGCATCCCTTGTGTCGACGCGCCCGTTCGGGCGGCCGTCCGCTTCCGTACCCATTCCACGGGTGACGGCCTTCGTCGAACGCGGCTCCGGCCGCGTTTTCTTTTTACCGGGCTGGCTTCGCGGTTCGTTCCCGCGTAGGAGCGGACTCCGTCCGCGATTGGCCCCGCTTCGCGCCGGATACCATCGCGGATGAATCCGCTCCTACAAGAGCAGGTCCTGCGCTCGCAGCGTCCCGCCCGCGCAACACTTGCCGCCGATGAGCGCTACACCTGTAGCGCCCGCAATACCCGCATCGTATTCGGAACAAAAAGCCAGAAGCCCCGAATGGCAGGCTCTTCAGCCTGATTCGAACAGCCTGGCACAGCGGTTGCTCTGAGCCTTCCAAGCCGCGGCGAACGACCTGCGGCACCAACAAGAATCGGAGAACCTCCATGAGATCGATTGGCCTGTCTGTGCCTTCCGTTCGCCTGCAACCCGTCCTGCGTCATTCCCTGCTGGCCGCCTCGCTGCTGATGGCCGGACTGTCCGCCGACCTCCACGCTGCTGAAACCCCCGCCAACGTCGACGGCAAGCGCATCGCCGCCGCCGACAGCGAGCCGGGCAACTGGATGTCCACTGGCCGTACCTACGACGAGCAGCGTTTCAGCCCGCTGAAGCAGATCGACCAGAGCAACGTCGGCAGCCTCGGCCTGGCCTGGAGCCACAAGCTGGACATCGACCGTGGCGTGGAAGCCACACCCATCGTGGTCGATGGCGTGATGTACACCACCGGGCCGTTCTCCATCGTCTACGCGCTGGACGCCCGCACCGGCGAGCAACTGTGGAAGTACGACCCGCAATCCGACCGCAGCCGCGCCGGCGAGGCGTGCTGCGACGCGGTGAACCGCGGCGTTGCTGTGTGGAAGGGCAAGGTCTACGTCGGCGTGCTCGACGGCCGCCTGGAGGCCATCGACGCCAGGACCGGCAAGCGCGTGTGGAGCGTCGATACCCGTAGCGACCCGACGCGCAGCATCACCATCACCGGCGCGCCGCGCATCGTGAAAGGCAAGGTCATCATTGGCAACGGCGGCGCCGAGTTCGGCGTGCGCGGCTACATCACCGCCTACGATGCCGAGACCGGCAAGCAGGACTGGCGCTTCTTCACCGTGCCCGGCGACCCCAAGGAAATGCCCAAGGGCAAGGGCATGGAGATCGCCGCCAAGACCTGGTTCGGCGACAACTACCACAAGCAGGGCGGTGGCGGCACCGTGTGGGACTCGATGTCCTACGACCCGGAGCTGAACCTGCTGTACATCGGCGTCGGCAACGGCTCTTCGTGGAACCCGCGCATCCGTAGCGAAGGCAAGGGCGACAACCTGTTCCTCTCGTCCATCGTGGCGATCAACCCGGACAACGGCGAGTACGTCTGGCACTACCAGACCACGCCGGGCGACGCCTGGGACTACACCGCCACCCAGCACATCATGCTGGTGGACCTGGAGATCGACGGCAAGCTGCGCAAGGTACTGATGCAGGCGCCGAAGAACGGCTTCTTCTACGTCATCGACCGCGCCACCGGCGAGCTGCTCTCGGCGAAGAACTTCATCCCGATCAACTGGGCCACCGGCATCGACATGAAGACCGGCCGGCCGATCCGCAACGAAAAGGTCGCCGAATACTGGAAGGACCCGCAGAAGAAGGCGCGCCTGATCCAGCCGGCCTTCTGGGGCGCCCACGACTGGCAGCCCATGTCGTACAACCCCAACACCGGCCTGGTCTACATCCCGGCGCACATCATGTCGGCGATGTACCAGGACGTCGACGGCGCACCGCCACGCTCCAAGTTCAAGAGCATCTACCAGCTCGACGTCAACACCGGGATGATGCCCGAGGACCCGGAGGGCCTGCGCAAGATCGCCGACACCTGGACCGGCAAGCTGATCGCCTGGGACCCGGTGAAGCAGGAAAAACGCTGGGAAGTGCCCTACAGCACCATCTTCAACGGCGGCACCCTGAGCACCGCCGGCAACCTGGTATTCGAAGGCACCGCCGACGGCCGCGTGGTGGCCTACGCCGCCGAGTCCGGCAAGAAGCTCTGGGAGTCCCCGGCCAATACCGGCTTGATGGCCGCGCCCATCACCTATGAGGTGGACGGCGAGCAGTACGTGACCTTCATGGCCGGCTGGGGCGGCGCCTTCTCCACCTTCGCCGGCGCCCTGTCATTGCGCGCCGGGGTGAAGCCCAACGCCCAGGTGCTGACCTACAAGCTTGGCGGCACCGCCAGGCTGCCGGACATCAACTACAAGTGGGCCGACCGCAAGCCCGAGCCGCCGGCGCTGACCGGCACCTCCGCGCAGATCGACCAGGGCCGCGAGCTGTTCAACTCCAGCTGCTCGCAGTGCCACGGCATCAACGCCATCAGCGGCGGCGTGGTGCCCGACCTGCGCACCCTCAGCGCGGAAAACCACCAGCGCTTCCTCGGCATCGTCTACGGCGGCCGTATTCCCGACGGCATGCCCTCGTTCCAGGGGCATCTCGACCTGCAGCAGGCCGAAGCCGTGCACCAGTACCTGATCAAGCGCGCCTACGACCTCAAGGAACAACTGGCCGGCGCACAGAAGACCGCCGCCAAGTGACCGTTCTACAAGAAGCAGTCCCGCAGGAGACCGACTCATGACTGACGTAACGACCTACCAGCACTACATCGACAACCGCTTCGTCGCCGGCGAGCCGTTGATCGAGGTGCACAACCCGGCCAACGGCGAGCTGCTGGCGCGCATCCCCGAGGCCAGCGTCGCCCAGGTGGACAGCGCCATCGGCGCTGCCCGCGCGGCGCAGAAAGCCTGGGCGGCCAAGCCTGCCATCGAGCGTGCCGGCTACCTGCGCAGGATCGCCGAGAAGGTCCGCGCCAATGCGCCGCGCCTGGCGAAGATCATCACCGCCGAGCAGGGCAAGGTGCCGGCGCTGGCGGAGGTGGAAGTGAACTTCACCGCCGACTACCTCGACTACATGGCCGAGTGGGCGCGCCGCCTGGAAGGCGAAGTGCTGACCAGCGACCGCGCCGGCGAGCACATCTTCCTGCTGCGCAAGCCGCTGGGCGTGGTGGCGGGCATCCTGCCGTGGAACTTCCCGTTCTTCCTCATCGCGCGGAAGATGGCGCCGGCCCTGCTGACCGGCAACACCATCGTCATCAAGCCCAGCGAAGAAACCCCGATCAACTGCTTCGAGTTCGCCCGCCTGGTGGCGGAGACCGACCTGCCCAGCGGCGTGTTCAACGTCGTCGGCGGCACCGGGGCCAGCGCCGGCAGCGCGCTGACCAGCCACGCCGGCGTCGACCTGATCAGCTTCACCGGCAGCGTCGCCACCGGCTCGCGGATCATGGCCGCGTCCGCGCCGAACATCACCAAGCTGAACCTGGAACTGGGCGGCAAGGCGCCGGCCATCGTCCTCGCCGATGCGGACCTGGAGCTGGCGGTGAACGCCATCAAGGCTTCGCGTGTGATCAACACCGGGCAGGTGTGCAACTGCGCCGAGCGGGTCTACGTGCAGCGCCAGGTGGCCGACCAGTTCATCGAGAAGATCGCCACCGCCATGGCCGCCACCCGCTTCGGCGACCCGAACGTGCAGGCCGACCTCGACATGGGCCCGCTGGTCAACCGCATCGGCCTGGACAAGGTTGCGCAGATGGTCCGCACAGCGACCGGGCAGGGCGCCCAGGTCATCACCGGCGGCGCCGTAGCCGACCTCGGCAAGGGCTTCCATTACCAGCCCACCGTGCTGGCGGGTTGCAAGGGCGACATGGAGATCATGCGCAAGGAGATCTTCGGCCCGGTACTGCCGATCCAGGTGGTGGAGGATCTGGACGAAGCCATCGCCCTGGCCAATGACAGCGACTACGGCCTGACCTCGTCGATCTACACCCGCAACCTCAGCGCCGCGCTCAAGGCCAGCCGCGAGCTGGACTTCGGCGAGACCTACATCAACCGCGAGAACTTCGAGGCGATGCAGGGCTTCCACGCCGGCACGCGCAAGTCCGGCATCGGCGGGGCGGATGGCAAGCATGGGTTGTACGAGTACACGCATACGCATGTGGTTTATGCGCAGGAGTGAGCTGGCGGCTGGTTCGTGCCTGGGCGGCAGGCCCTCTCCCTAATCCTGGCTACGCGCCCCGCTCCGAAGGGAGAGGGGACCGTTCGGTGCAGGTTCAAACCATGGCGTCAGCCGGCACGGTCAGCGCCCTCTCCCTTCAGGGAGAGGGCTGGGGAGAGGGTGTAAGGGCGTGCGCGGGATATTCAGGGAAAGAGAAACCCCGCCGCAAAGGCACCAAGGTTTGACTGGGCGGGCCGTCCTTGCCAGGTGCGGTTCGCTCCTTTTTCCCTGCGCTTGGAATCGGTCGAGCGCAGGGAAAAGGGAAACGATCAATACAGCGCGTTGGGCTGCACGATGCCGTGCTTCTTCATCTTCCGATACAGGGTCGACCGGGCTATGCCGAACTGCTGCGCCACCGCGCTGATGTTCCATTGCTGCTCGCGCAGCGCCGCGAGCAGATGGCGCGCCTCGTCGTCGTCCAGGCGGGCGGCGAGAGCGGGTGTGCGGGCTGTCGGCGGTGCTTCGGCAACCGCCATGGGAGCCATCTGATGCAGCTCCATCGGCAGGCAGTCCAGGTCGACGCGGCCGTCCTCTGCGAGGGCGGCGGCGTAGCGCAAACAGTTCAGCAATTGGCGGATGTTGCCCGGCCATGGATGGCCGCGCAGCCGCTCACGAACTGCGCTGTCGAGCTGCAGGTCGCCGCCCAGGCCCGCCAGCAGGCTGTCGATCAGCGCCGCTCGGTCGGTGCGCTCGCGCAGCGCCGGCAACTGCAGGGTCATGCCGGCGAGGCGGTAGAACAGGTCCTCGCGAAAGTCCCTGGCACGGATCATTTCCGCCAGGTTCTGGTGGGTCGCCGAGACCACCTGTACGTCCAGCGCCACCGGCGCTTCGGCGCCGAGCGGGAGGATTTCGCGCTCGGCCAGCACGCGCAGCAGGCGCGTCTGCAGGTGCGCCGGCATGTCGCCGATCTCGTCGAGGAACAGGGTGCCGCCGTTGGCCAGCTCCAGCTTGCCCTTCATGCCCTTCTTGCTGGCGCCGGTGAAGCTGCCGCCGCGGTAGCCGAAGAGTTCGCTCTCGATCAGGCTCTCCGGAATCGCCGCGCAGTTCAGCGCGACGAAGGGCCCTGCGTGACGCGCGCTGGCCTGGTGGATGGCGCGGGCGAAGGCTTCCTTGCCGGTCCCGGTCTCGCCGGTGACCAGGATGGAAATACCCTTGTCGAGCACCTTGCGCAGCTTGCGCACGCCGTCCAGCAGGCGCGGGTCGGCACCGGCGAGGCGGGTGAGGTCGGGGTGCTCCGGGCTCTTTGCTGGGCGAAGGGCTGGGGCACTGCGGCGAGGCGGGCTGGCCGGCGTGCGCAGGCCGACGTCCACCAGCGCGTGGTCGGCCAGGGTGCGCAGACGGATGCCCCGCGCGCCGCCCTGGCTCAGGTCGAGCAACTGGTCGACGTCCGCTTCGAGCAACTGTTCGATGCGGCTGCCCAGCAATTCGCCGCGGCAGGCGGTAAAGGCGGCGTGGTTGGCACCGATCACCCGGCCCTGTTCGTCGAGGGCGATCAGTTGTTCGTTGGCCAGGTCGGAGACCTCGTCGCGGGCCTTCACCGACAGCGTCAGGCGGTCGCGATAGCGCTGGCGAAAGCTGGCGTTCTCGATCAGCCGGGCATACAGGATCACCAGTTGCAGGGTCAGGTACTGCGCATCCTTGGGCCCGTCGTTGTACAGGCAGGTAGCGTTCAGGCAGCCGCGCAGCTGGTGCTGGGCGTCGAAGATAGGCGCCACCGAACAGCTCAGGCGGAAGTTGCTCACCAGGAAGTGCTCCTGGCGGTGGATGGTCAGCGCCTCGCCGGCGGCCAGCGCCGTGCCGATGCCGTTGGTGCCGGCGATGGATTCATCCCAGCGCGCGCCGACGATCAGCCCGGCCTGGGTGTAGCGGTCGCGCTCGCTGGGCAGGCGCGCATCGAGGGTGATGCCGCGCTCGTCGCTGAGCAGCACCGCGAATCCCGCCGGCAGTACGCGCCGGGCCAGGCCTGTGACGCCCTGGCTGGCAATCGCCAGGTAGTCCTGGTGCTGGCTCTGGTGTTCGCGGATTTCCCCGGCGGTGAGGATGTGCTTTTCCGCCCGCGCGCGTGGGTCGAGATGGTGCTCCATCACGCTGCGGTACCAGGAGCGCGCGATGGCACCCTCGGGCTGGATATCACGCTCGCCGAAGTGATCGGCGATGAAGGCGGCAAGGTCGTTCGGGCAGTTTTCCAGGGATTGCGGGTGCATGGTCACTCCCGGTGGCCGTCAGTCGGGCTGCGGCGCGTTGTTGTTTTTCGAAACCGATGCGTCGTAGGACCGGTCCTAGGATTGGCTAGTCTAGACCCATGGGTCACGGGCGACGAGAGGCCGAGCAAGGCTTGTGCCGGAACACTTCGCGCGGGGCGCCGAGCCCCGCGCCAGAGCGCCCGCCGCAGTGCGCCGCGGGCGCAACCGGGCAACGGCTGTCGCAGCGATGGGACAGTTGTAGCGGCGGGGCGCGACAGATGTCGCGGGCCCGCTACCAAATCAGGGGGGAATCTCCTTCGAAAGTATCATTCGGAGTGCCTGACCCTGGTGTTTAACTCAAGCAGCCGGGCTCAACCGGCCTACAACAAGAGGACAGACCCATGTGGACCAAGCCTAGCTTCACCGACCTGCGCCTTGGCTTCGAAGTGACCCTGTACTTCGCCAACCGCTGATCCACACGGCCCCGGTCCGCCGGGGCCCCTGCCCACGGGGCACTGCCATGCACATCCGAATTCTCGGGTCGGCCGCCGGTGGCGGCTTTCCCCAGTGGAACTGCAATTGCCGCAACTGTCGCGGCGTGCGCGACGGCAGCGTGATCGCGCAGCCACGCACGCAATCCTCCATCGCGCTGTCCGATGACGGCGCGAACTGGATTCTCTGCAACGCCTCACCCGACATCCGCGCCCAGCTGGCGTCCTTCCCGGCGCTGCAACCGGCTCGGCGCCTGCGCGATTCGGCGATTGTCGCCATCGTCCTGCTGGACAGCCAGATCGACCACACCACCGGGCTGCTCAGCCTGCGCGAAGGCTGCCCGCACGAAGTCTGGTGCACGGAGATGGTCCACCAGGACCTGTCCAGCGGCTTCCCGCTCTTCCCCATGCTGTCGCACTGGAATGGCGGGCTGAAGCACCGGCTCATCGAGCTGGACGCCGAGCCCTTTGTCATCCCGGCCTGCCCGGGCCTGCAGGTCACGGCCATCGCCCTGCGCAGCAGCGCGCCGCCGTATTCGCCGCACCGGGGCAACCCGCATCCGGGGGACAACATCGGCCTGTTCATCGAGGACCTGTCTACCGGCGGCAAGCTGTTCTACGCGCCTGGCCTGGGCCAGGTGGACGATGGCCTGCTGGCATGGATGCGCCGCGCCGACTGCCTGCTGGTGGACGGCACGCTCTGGCGCGACGATGAGATGCGCGTCTGCGAAGTGGGCGACAAGCTCGGCAGCGAGATGGGGCACCTGGCCCAGAGCGGCCCCGGCGGCATGATCGAGGTGCTCGACGGCATCGACGGGCCGCGCAAGGTGCTCATCCACATCAACAACACCAATCCCATCCTCGATATCGCCTCGCCCGAACGCGCCGAACTGGACGCACGCGGCATCGAAGTGGCGTTCGACGGCATGGGCATCTTCCTGTGACGGTCCTTCCAGAAGGAGGCTCGCGATGACCCGCGAAGCCATGAGTCCCGCCGAATTCGAGCAGGCCCTGCGCGCCAGGGGCGCCTGCTACCACATCTTCCACCCGTACCACGTGACCATGTACGAAGGCCGCGCGACCCGCGAGCAGATCCAGGGCTGGGTGGCGAACCGTTTCTACTATCAGGTGAACATCCCGCTCAAGGATGCGGCGATCCTCGCCAACTGCCCGGACCGCGAGGTGCGCCGCGAATGGTTGCAGCGCATCCTCGACCATGATGGCGCGCCGGGCGAGGAGGGCGGCATCGAGGCCTGGCTGCGCCTGGCCGAGTCCGTGGGGCTGGACCGCCAGCAGGTGCTGTCCCAGGAGCTGGTGCTGCCCGGCGTGCGCTTCGCCGTGGACGCCTACGTCAACTTCGCCCGCCGCGCCAGCTGGCAGGAAGCGGCCAGCAGTTCGCTGACCGAGCTGTTCGCCCCGCAGATCCACCAGTCGCGCCTGGACAGCTGGCCGCAGCACTACCCGTGGATCGACGCCACCGGCTACGACTACTTCCGCAAGCGCCTGTCCCAGGCGCGTCGCGACGTCGAGCACGGCCTGCGCATCACCCTGGAGCACTACCGCACCCGCGAAGCCCAGGAGCGCATGCTGGAAATCCTGCAATTCAAGCTCGACGTGCTCTGGAGCATGCTCGACGCGATGAGCATGGCCTATGAACTTCAGCGCCCGCCCTACCACACGGTGACGAGCGAGCGCGTATGGCACAGGGGATTGCTGTGATGAGTCTGCCTTCGCTGGACAGCGTACCGGCGCTGCGCCGGGGTTTCCGTCTGCAATTCGAACCGGCCCAGGGCTGCCACGTGCTGCTCTATCCCGAGGGGATGGTGAAGCTCAACGACAGCGCCGGGGCCATCCTCGGCCGCGTCGACGGGCAAGCCGACGTGGCCGGCATCATCGACGGCCTGCGTGCCGATTTCCCCGGCGTGCCGGGCATCGACGAAGACATCCTGGCATTCCTCGAGGTGGCCCATGCGCAATTCTGGATCGAGCTGCGCTGACGCGCCGGTAGGGCCGCCGCTCTGGCTGCTGGCCGAGCTGACCTACCGCTGCCCGCTGCAGTGCCCTTACTGCTCCAACCCGCTGGACTTCGCCAGGGGCGGCGAGGAGCTGAGCACCGCGCAATGGGTCGAGGTGTTCCGCCAGGCCCGCGAGATGGGCGCGGCGCAGCTGGGCTTCTCCGGCGGCGAGCCGCTGGTGCGCCAGGACCTCGCCGAGCTGATCGCCGCCGCACGCGGGCTGGGCTTCTACACCAACCTCATCACCTCCGGCATCGGGCTCAATGAGAAGCGCCTGACGGAGTTCGCCGACGCGGGTCTCGACCACATCCAGATCAGTTTCCAGGCCGCTGACGAGGAGGTGAACAACCTGCTCGCCGGTTCGCGCAAGGCGTTTGCCCATAAGCTCGCCATGGCCCGCGCGGTCAAGGCCCACGGCTATCCGATGGTGCTGAACTTCGTCACCCACCGGCACAACATCGACAGCATCGACCGCATCATCGAGCTGTGCATCGAGCTGGAGGCCGACTTCGTCGAGCTCGCCACCTGCCAGTTCTATGGCTGGGCCGAGCTGAACCGCGCAGGGTTGCTGCCGACCCGCGAGCAACTGCAGCGCGCCGAGCGCACCACCGCCGAGTACCGCGAGCGCCTGGCCGCCGAAGGCAACCCGTGCAAGCTGATCTTCGTGGTGCCCGACTACTACGAGGAACGCCCCAAGGCCTGCATGGGCGGCTGGGGCAGCGTATTCCTCGATGTCACCCCGGACGGCACCGCGCTGCCGTGCCACAGCGCGCGGCAACTTCCGGTGAAGTTCCCCAACGTGCGCGAGCACAGCCTGCAGCACATCTGGTACGAATCGTTCGGCTTCAACCGCTTCCGTGGCGACGCCTGGATGCCCGAGCCGTGCCGCTCGTGCGATGAAAAACAGCGCGATTTCGGCGGCTGCCGCTGCCAGGCCTTCATGCTCACCGGCGATGCCGAGGCGACCGACCCGGTGTGCGCCAAGTCGGCCCACCACGGGATCATCCTCGACGCCCGCCGCGAAGCGGAAACGGCGGCCGCGCCGCTCAGCGCGCTGACCCTGCGCAACGAGCGAGCCTCGCAGTTGATCTGCAAGGCCTGAGGATGCAGCGCAGCGATTGGAGCGCCGAACGCGCGGTCGCCGCCGCGGGGGACTTTGCCGAACTGCATGTGGCCCACGGCGGGCTGCTGTGGGCTGCCTTCGACCCCGCCAGCGCTCGCTGCCGGTTGTTTCTCCGGCGTGAAGGGCAGAGTGTCGAGCTGACACCGCCCGGCGCCTCGGTGCGCAGCCGCGTCTACGAGTACGGCGGCGGCTCCTGCTGCGTCACCGCCGACGGCGTGGCCTGGGTGGAAGAGGGCGACCAGCAGGTGCACTGGCTGCGCCTGGGTGGCGTGCCCCGGCCGATCACCCACCGCGACGATTGCCGCTACGGCGACCTGCACTACGTCCCGGCCTGGCATGCGCTGCTGGCGGTGGAAGAAGAGAACGGCAGTGGCGGGGCGGTCCACCGTATCGTCCGCCTCGACGCCGATGGCCGACGCCGGGTGATCGCCGCGGGCGCGGACTTCTACGCCTCCCCGGTGGCCGACGGCAACGCCGGCCGTATCGCCTGGGTGGAGTGGGACCGCCCGCACCAGCCCTGGACGCGAACCCGCCTGTGCGAGTCCTTCGCTGGGGAAGAACGCTGCCTGGCCGGGCAGGCCCGCCACGAATCCATCCAGCAGCCGCGCTTCGCCGAGGACGGCCGCCTGCACTGGCTGAGCGACTGCGATGGCTACTGGCAGCCGTACCACGAAACCCATGGCGTCGTGCCCGGGGTTGCCGCAGACCACGCCAGCGCGCCGTGGCAACTGGGCGGGCGCACCTTCCTGCCGTTGCCGCGCGGCGAACTGCTGGCGACCCGCTACGAAGAGGGCCGCGGTGTGCTGGTGCTGTATGACGGGCGTGGCGGTGAACGCCGGCTGGCGCAGGAGTACAGCCGCTTCCGAGCGCTGGCGGCGGACGAGCGCCATTTCTATTGCATCGCCGCGGCGCCGGATCGCCTGCCGACGCTGCTGGCGATTCGCCGGCTGGACGGTTCCACCCAGGTGCTGGCCGGTGGCGAGAGGCCGTTGCCGGAGTCCGAGCTGTCCCGTGGCGAGCCCTTCCACTACCCGGTGGGGGAGGACGAATGCGGCCATGGCTTCTTCTATCCGCCCTACATCGCGCAAGGGGCGCCGCCGCTGGTGGTGTTCCTGCATGGCGGGCCGACCTCGGCCAGCTACCCCGTGTTCGACGGGCGCATCCAGTTCTGGACGCGCCGGGGCTTTGCCGTCGCCGACATCAACTATCGCGGCAGCAGCGGCTACGGCCGCGCCTATCGCGAACGCCTGCACCTGGGCTGGGGGCAGGTCGAGGTCGAAGACATCGGCGCGGCGCTGGACTTTCTCGCCAGGACGGGGCGCATCGACCGCCAGCGGGTATTCGTACGCGGTGCCAGCGCGGGCGGCTATAGCGCGCTGATGGCACTGGCGCGGCTGCCAGGCCTGCGTGGCGGCGCCAGCCTCTATGGCGTCAGCGATCCGCAGGCGCTGGCGCGGGTGACCCACAAGTTCGAGGCGGACTACCTGGACTGGCTGATCGGCGACCCGCAACAGGACGCCGCGCGCTACCGCGAGCGCACGCCTGTGCTGCAGGCCGACCATATCCACGCGCCGGTGATCTTCTTCCAGGGCGAGCTGGATGCGGTGGTAGTGCCGGCGCAGACCGACGCCATGGTCGATAGCCTGCGCCAGCGCGGTGTGCCGGTAGAGGTTCACCGCTACGCCGGCGAGCGCCACGGCTTCCGCCAGGCCGCCCATCTCGCCCATGCGCTGGAGGCCGAGTGGCGCTTTTATCAGGCGCTGCTGGCGGACTGATGCCTGAGAGAGACGGCTGTCAGAACCGTCTGCCAAGGTCGCATTGCAATACCTGACGGATGCAGTAGGCTGCCGGAAACATTCCATAACAATAACGACAGAGCCCAAGATGTCCCACGAGCTCAGCCAACTGCGCAAATTCGTCTCGCCAGAGATCATTTTCGGTGCCGGATGCCGGCACAATGTCGCCAATTACGTGAAAACCTTCGGCGCCCGCAAGGTGCTGGTGGTGTCGGACCCCGGTGTACTCGCCGCCGGCTGGGTCGCCGATATCGAAGCCAGCCTGGCCGCCCAGGACATTCCCTTCTGCCGCTATGCCGATGTGTCGCCCAACCCGCGCGTGGAAGAAGTCATGCGCGGCGCCGATGTCTACCGCAGCGAAGGCTGCAACGTGATAGTCGCGGTCGGTGGCGGCAGCCCGATGGACTGCGCCAAGGGCATCGGCATCGTCGCCGCCCACGGCCGCAACATCCTCGAATTCGAGGGCGTGGACACCCTGCGCGTGCCCAGCCCGCCGCTGATCCTGATCCCGACCACCGCCGGCACCTCGGCGGACGTCTCGCAGTTCGTGATCATCTCCAACCAGGACGAGCGGATGAAGTTCTCCATCGTCAGCAAGGCGGTGGTGCCCGACGTGTCGCTGATCGACCCGGAAACCACCCTGACCATGGACCCCTTCCTCTCCGCCTGCACCGGTATCGACGCGCTGGTGCACGCCATCGAGGCCTTCGTCTCGACCGGCCATGGCCCGCTCACCGACCCCCACGCGCTGGAGGCCATGCGGCTGATCAACGGCAACCTGGTGCAGATGATCGCCAACCCGGCGGACATTGCCCTGCGCGAGAAGATCATGCTCGGCAGCATGCAGGCGGGGCTGGCGTTCTCCAACGCGATCCTCGGTGCGGTGCACGCCATGTCCCACAGCTTGGGCGGCTACCTCGACCTGCCGCACGGGCTGTGCAACGCCGTGCTGGTGGAGCACGTGGTGGCCTTCAACTACAGCGCCGCGCCGGAGCGCTTCAAGGTGATCGCCGAGACATTCGGCATCGACTGCCGCGGCATGAACCATGCGCAGATCCGCCAGCGCCTGGTCGAGCACCTGATCGCCCTGAAGAACGCCGTGGGCTTCCACGAAAGTCTCGGCCTGCATGGCGTGGGCAGCTCCGATATTCCCTTCCTTTCGCGCCACGCGATGCAGGACCCCTGCATCCTCACCAACCCTCGCGAGTCCAGCCAGCGCGATGTGGAGGTGGTGTATGGCGAGGCCCTCTGACGAGCAGCAGCAACAGGCCCTGGCCGGGCTGCTCGGGCTGGGCAGCCATTCCGCGCGCAAGAGCCACTACCCCGAGCTGGTGGCGCGGCTGGACGAGCTGGAGGCCGAGCGCAACCGCTACAAGTGGCTGTTCGAGCACGCCGTCCATGGCATCTTCCAGGCCAGCCTGAACCAGGGCCTGCGCGCCGCCAACCCGGCGCTGGCGCGGATGCTCGGCTACGACGACCCGCAGCAGGTGCTGTGGAACCTGCAGGACATGGCCAGCCAGCTGTTCGTTGGCGGCGAGGCGGAGATGCGCCGCATCCGCGCGTTGCTGCGCGAGCGCGGCGGCCTGTTCGGCTACGAGACGCGTCTGCGCCGCCGCGATGGCAGCCATGTGATCGTCCTCATGAACCTGCTGATCAAGCCGGATGAAGAAGGCCTGGTGGAAGGCTTCGTCGCCGATATCACCGAGCGCGTGCAGGCCCAGCAGCGTCTGCAGAGCCTCAACGAGGAGCTGGAACAGCGCGTCGCCGAACGCACCCGTGAGCTGGAAGGGCTGAACCAGCAATTGCGCGAGGCCCGCGATGCCGCCGAGGCGGCCAACAACAGCAAGGACAAGTACCTGGCCGCCGCCAGCCACGATCTGCTGCAACCGCTGAACGCTGCGCGCCTGCTGGTTTCCACCCTGCGTGAACGCAAGCTGCCGGACGCCGAGCTGGTGCTGGTGGAGCGCACCCACCAGGCGCTGGAGGGCGCCGAGGACCTGCTCACCGACCTGCTGGAAATCGCCCGCCTGGACCAGAGCGCGATCCGTCCGGACCTGGAGGTGTACCCGCTGGACGAACTGCTCGGCCCGCTGGTCTCGGAGTTCGACGAAGTGGCCCGCGCCGCCGGGCTGCGCCTGCGCTCACGGATCCCCGCGCTGGCGGTGCGCACCGATCACCGCCTGCTGTCGCGCATCCTGCGCAATTTCCTCAGCAACGCCTGCCGCTACACCGAGCGTGGCAGCGTCATGCTCGCCGCGCGCCGGCGTGGCGAGAACGTGCGCCTGGAAGTCTGGGATACCGGGCGCGGGATTCCGGCGGACCAGCTGCAAGCCATCTTCCTCGAGTTCAACCAGCTCGATGCCGGCCGCGCGGCGGATCGTCGGGGTGTCGGGCTGGGGCTGGCGATCGTCGACCGCATCGCCGGCATCCTCGGTTGCCGGGTGCAGGTGCGCTCGGTGCCGGGACGCGGTTCGGTGTTTTCCATCCAGGTGCCGCTGGTGCGCGATCTGCCGCAGCCGGCTCCGGTGGAGAACGGTCCGCGCCCGGTCACCGGGGACCCGTTGCCGGGCCGGCGCCTGCTGGTGATCGACAACGAGGAGGCGATTCTCGCCAGCATGGCGGCGCTGCTCGGGCAGTGGGGCTGCGAGGTGCTGGTGGCGACCGGCTACGAGGGAGCGCTGAAGGCGCTGGATGGCAAGGCGCCGGAGGTGATCCTGGCCGACTACCACCTCGACCATGGCCGCACTGGCTGCGAGGCGGTGCGCGGGCTGCGCGAGTATTTCCGCCGCGAGCTGCCGGCGGTGATGATCACCGCCGACCGCAGCGACGATTGCCGCCGCAGCCTGCAGCGGCTGGGGATGCCGCTGCTGAACAAACCGGTGAAGCCGGGCAAGCTGCGCGCGGTGCTGAGCCTGCTGCTGAGTTCCTGAGACCGAGTTGCGGCGGATCAGGCGCCCTTGCGCCCGAGCATGCCGTTGACCTTGTCGCGCAGGGCATCGATGGAGAACGGCTTGGCGATCATCGACATGCGCGTGGCCAGCTCGCTGCCGTCGATATGGACGATCTCGGCGAAGCCGGTGGCGAACAGGATCGGCAGCTCCGGCCGGGCTTCACGCGCGGCGGCGGCCAGTTCCTCGCCGTTCATGCCGGGCAGGCCGACGTCGGTGAGCAGCAGGTCGATGGCGGTGTCGCCCTGCAGGATCGGCAGCGCCTCTTCGGCGTCCTCGGCCTGCAGCACCTGGTAGCCGATCTCCTCCAGCACTTCCACGGTGAGCATGCGCACCAGGTCGTTGTCCTCGACGACCAGGACGCACAACTGCTGGTTGGCGGGTTCGGCAGGGGTGACGGGTACCTCGGGAATATCGACCACGGAAGAGCCTCTCGGAAAATAAAGGGTGACGCAGGTGCCCTGGCCGGGCTCGCTGCGCAGGCGGATCTGCCCGCCCGATTGTTTGATGAAGCCATGGACCATCGACAGGCCCAGCCCGCTGTTGGGGCCGATGCCCTTGGTGGTGAAGAACGGATCGAAGACGTGGCTCAGGGTCGACTCGCTCATGCCCTGGCCGCTGTCCTGCAGGCTCAGTACCAGGTAGTCGCCGGCTGGCAGGTCGTTGTCGCCGCCGCTGGCTTCGTGCCGGCGCAGCAGGATGTCCAGGGCGCCGCCGCCGGGCATGGCGTCGCGTGCATTGTCCACCAGGTGCAGCAGGGTCTTGTGCAGTTGGTCGCGGTCGCTGAGTACGCTGCCCGAGGCCTGGGTGGAAAGGCTGAGGCGCACGCGGGGGCCGGCACGCGCGATCAGTTCGGGCTGCCAGTCGCGCAGCAGCCGGTCCAGTTCCACCGGGTGCATGGCCAGCGCCTGGCGGCGGGCGAAGGCGAGCAGGTTGTGGGTCAGCTCGGCGGCGCGCTCGGTGGCCTGGGTAGCGGCCTGCAGCAGGTGGCTCAGCTCCGGTTGCGCCTTGACCGTGGCGCGGCGGGTGATCAGGTCGAGGCTGAAGCGGATGCTCGCCAGCAGGTTGTTGAAGTCATGGGCGATGCCGCCGGTGAGCTGGCCCACCGCTTCCATGCGCTGGGCGTTGAGCAGGGCGGTCTGGGCCTGCTCGAGCAGCTCCGTGGCGCGCTTCTGCTCGGTGACGTCACGGCCGCAGCCATAGATCAGGCCGTTGTCTTCGCTGGCGTGCCAGGACACCCAGCGGTAGCCGCCGTCCGCCTTGCGCATGCGGTTCTCGAAGTGCTGCAGACGCTCGCCACGTACCAGCAGGACGCGTGTATCGAGGCTGGAGGACAGGTCATCGGGGTGCACCAGCTCTTCGCTGTTGCGTCCGATCAGTTGCTCTTCGCTCCAGCCCAGCAGCGTCTGCCAGGCCGGGTTGACGTTGCGCAGGATGCCCTTGTGATCGAGCACGCAGAGCAGGTCCTGGCTGAGCGACCAGACCCGGTCGCGCTCCAGGGTGCGCTGGCGCGCCTCTTCCTGCACCGCCTCCTTGATCTGCCGCTCCGCGGCGCGCTGGTTGGCGGCGGCCAGTGCGTGCCCGAGGAGGGCGGCCAGTTCGTTGAAGAAGTTGGCGTAGTGCTCGTCCAGGCGTCGACGCGGGCTGATGCCGAACACGGCGAGGCTGTCGGGGGGGCCGTCCAGCGGTGTGGCGTAGGTACTGTCGAGCGCCTCGGGCCAGGGCGCGAAAGCGCGCACGTACTGGCTGGCCAGCGGCGACTGGTGGGCCTGCGTGAGGCCATTGAACAGATGCAGCGGGTCGTCGTCGGGGCTCAGTTGCGCGGGCGCGAAGCGGTCGCTCGGGTCGGTGCCGCAGGCGCCGAGCAGCTTGCCGGCCTGGTAGAGGAGGCAGAAGGGTACGTCATGGCTGGCTTCGCCGAGCAGCGCCAGCGCGTCGGCGCACAGCTGCGCACTGTCCTCGGCATGTCCGAGGCGTTCGGCCATGCGGGTCAGCAGGCGCTGGCGGCGCTGTCCGATGACGTTGCCGGTCGTTTCCACCGCGGTGTTGAACAGCCCGATGGGCTTGCCGTCCAGGCCGAAGATCGGGCTGACGTTGTAGGTGAAATAGGCTTCCTCGACGTAGCCGAAGCGCACCATGGGCAGCAGGCGGTCTTCCTCGTGGGCGGCCACGCCGGTCTGCAGGATGCCGTTGTACATGGGGTCGAGGATCGACCATATATCCGACCAGGCCACGCGCGCGGGCTGGCCAAGGCACGCGGGATGCTTGTCGCCGGGAATGGCGCTCCAGGCGTCGTTGTACAGCAGGACGAATTCCGGCCCCCAGTAGATGCAGACCGGCAGCCGCGAGTTGAGGCCGACCTCGAGAATCCCGCGCAGGGTCGCGGGCCACTGGTCCATCGGGCCGAGCGGGGTGGCCGCCCAGTCGAGCTGGCGGATCAGCGGCGCCATGGCACTGCTGCTGTTGAGAAATTCGCCCTGGCTGGGCATGGGTAACCCTGGGGTTTCACCCGTCAAACTTGGCATTGAGCAGACCCTGCGTCTGATCCTTCGTACAGTGTTGTTTCACATCGAACGTTGGAAAGGTCCGAAGGAAGAAAATTCCACTTTTCTTCGTCCAGTGCGCGAAAAGTTCGAACGTCCTACAGGAGCGGCTGTCAACTCGCCAGCTGAGGTGTAGCCTACAATGCTTCGCGTTATTATTTCCTCGGTTTTAAGAACCTTCTTACAATAACTTCAAATACTTACCTGGTTTCTGCTGCGATCTCTCCGAGTCGGCAGGCCACGTCCAGGGAAGCTCCAGCATCAGGGATTTTGCAGATGAACCAGAAAGCCATCGCCGACGAAAGCGCCTTCCGCCGCATCCTCGCGCGCAACATGGCACTGCCGCTGGGCATCTGCCTGCTCGGCGCGGTGCTGTTCATCGGCCTGATTCTCTACATGCTCGACGTGCTGGGCTGGGTCGAGCACACCGACCGGGTGATCTCCAGCGCCAATGAGATGCAGCGCCTGAGCGTGGACCAGGAGAGCGGGCTGCGCGGCTTCCTGATCACCGGCGATCCGCGCTTCCTCGAGCCGCTGGAGCAGGCGCGGCCGCGCATCAATGCCGGCCTCAAGGGCCTGGCGGACCTGGTGGCGGACAACCCGCCCCAGGTCGAGCGGGTGCAGCGCCTGACCTCGATGCAGGACGAATGGATGACCTTCGCCCAGCAGATGATCGAGCAGCGCCGCTCCGGCCAGGATACGTCCGACGCGATCAAGGCCGGCCGTGGCAAGAGCATGATGGATGCGATCCGCGGCCAGTACGCCTCGCTGATCAACACCGAGCAGCAACTGCGCCACGACCGCAACCAGTTCGCTTCCAGCCTGTCCACCGGGGTAGTGATTCTCTACCTGGTGTTCAGCATCGTCGTCGGCACGCTGCTGGCGTATTTCGGCCGCCGGCAGTTGCTCGGCCTGTCCGACTCCTACGCCGAGTCCCTGCGCCGCCAGGTGCTGCACAACGAGCACCTGGAGCGGCAGGCCTGGCTGAGCGACGGGCAGACGCGCCTGGGCGAACAGTTGATCGGCCAGCCGTCGTTGTCGGCGCTGGGCCGCAGCCTGATGGATTTTCTCGGCGACTTCGTGGCCTCTCCGGTGGGCGCGCTGTATGTGCGTGACGACCGCGGCGGCTTGCGCGTGGCCGGCACCTTCGGTTTTGCCGCTCAGTCATTGGGCGAGGACTATTTCGCCGCGGACGACAGCCTGATCGCCCAGGCCGCCCGCCAGCGCAAGCTGCGCCTGGTGGACGGGTTGCCGCCGGACTACCTGAAGGTCAATTCGGCGCTGGGCAACGGCCAACCGGTGAGCGTCGCGCTGCTGCCGCTGGTCCATGAAGCAAGCGTGGTCGGCGTGCTGGAGCTGGGTTTCCTGCGGCAACTGGAGGAGCGCGACAAGGCCTTCCTGCAGATGGTCGCCGAGCCGCTGGGCAGCGCCATCGCTTCCGCCCAGCACCGCCAGCGCCTGCAGGACCTGCTGGCGGAAACCCAGCAGCTCAACGAAGAGCTGCAGGTGCAGCAGGAAGAACTGAAGACCGCCAATGAGGAGCTGGAAGAACAGTCGCGGGTGCTCAAGGAGTCCCAGGCGCATCTGGAGGCGCAGCAGGCGGAACTCGAGCAGACCAACGAGCGCCTTGCCGAGCAGGCCCAGGAACTGGCTGCCCAGCGCGATGATCTGGACAGCAAGAACACCGAGCTGAACCAGGCGCGCCTGGACCTGCAGGGCCGCGCCGACGAACTGCAGCGCGCCAGCCGCTACAAGTCCGAATTCCTCGCCAATATGTCCCACGAACTGCGCACGCCGCTCAACAGCTCGCTGATCCTGGCGCGCCTGCTGGCGGACAACGAGCAGGGCAACCTGGACGACGAGCAGGTGAAATTCGCCGAGTCGATTTATTCCGCCGGCAACGACCTGCTCAACCTGATCAACGACATCCTCGACATCTCCAAGGTCGAAGCCGGCAAGCTGGAAGTGCGCCCCGAAAACGCCAGCGTGCGCCGCCTGGTTGAAGGCGTGGAGGGATTGTTCCGCCCGCAGGCTGACGACAAGGGCCTGACCTTCGTGGTCAACATTGCCGATGATGCGCCGGGCATGCTTTACAGCGACCGCCAGCGTGTCGAGCAGATCCTCAAGAACCTGCTGTCCAATGCCTTCAAGTTCACCGATGCCGGCGAAGTCAGCCTGTATGTCGGTGCCGCGCCCGAGGGTTTGCGCTTCGACGTGCGCGACAGCGGCATCGGCATCGCCGAAGACCAGCTGCAGCGCATCTTCGAAGCCTTCCAGCAGGCCGATGGCGCCACCAATCGCCGCTACGGCGGTACCGGCCTGGGCCTGTCGATCTCCCGCGACCTTGCACACCTGCTGGGCGGCAGCATCATCGTCAGCAGCGAGCCGGGCAAGGGCAGCGTCTTCAGCCTGCTGCTGCCGCTGAGCTACAACGAGCCCGCAGCGACGGAAGTCGTCAGCGCACCGGCCGCCATCGTCCCCAGGGTTGCGACTCCCGTCGCCGCGCCGGCAGTGCATGCGCCGGTGGCAGCGGCCTTCGCCGACGACCGCGAGCAGCTGAACATCGGCCAGCGTTGCGTGCTGGTCGTTGAGGATGAGCCCAAGTTCGCCCGCATCCTCTACGACCTCGCCCGCGAGCTGGGCTATCGCTGCCTGGTGGCCATGGGCGCCGAGGAAGGCCTGCGCCTGGCCGACGAGCATGGCCCCGACGCCATCCTGCTGGACATGCACCTGCCCGACGAATCCGGCCTTGCCGTGCTGCAGCGCCTGAAAGCCAACCCGCGCACCCGTCACGTGCCGGTGCACGTGGTGTCCGTGGAGGATCGCAGCGAAGCGGCCCTGCACCTGGGCGCCATCGGCTATGCGCTCAAGCCCGCCACCCGCGAGCAGCTACGGGAAGTGTTCGGCAAGCTGGAGGCCAAGCTGACCCAGGAGGTCAAGCGCATCCTGCTGGTGGAGGACGATCCGCTGCAGCGCGACAGCGTCTCGCGCCTGATCGGCGACGACGACATCGAGATCACCGCGGTGGAGCAGGGCGAGCAGGCCCTGGAGCTGCTGCGCCAGAACATCTATGACTGCATGATCATCGACCTCAAGCTGCCGGACATGCAGGGCAACGAACTGCTGCGGCGCATGGGCGAGGAAGACATCTGCTCCTTCCCGCCGGTGATCGTCTACACCGGGCGCAACCTGACGCGCGACGAGGAAGCCGAGCTGCTCAAGTACTCGCGCTCGATCATCATCAAGGGCGCGCGCTCGCCCGAGCGTCTGCTCGACGAGGTGACGCTGTTCCTGCACAAGGTCGAATCGCAGCTCTCCAGCGAGCGCCAGCGCATGCTGCGCACCTCGCGCAACCGCGACCGGGCCTTCGAGGAGCGGCGCATCCTGCTGGTGGACGATGACGTGCGCAACATCTTCGCCCTCACCAGTGCCCTGGAGCACAAGGGCGCCCGCGTGGTAGTCGCGCGCAACGGCCGCGAGGCCATCGAGAAGCTTGCCCAGGTTGGCGACATCGACCTGGTGCTGATGGACGTGATGATGCCGGAGATGGATGGCTACGAAGCGACCCGCCTGATCCGCCAGGACGCGCGCTGGAAGAAGCTGCCGATCCTCGCGGTGACCGCCAAGGCGATGAAGGACGACCACGAGCTGTGCCTGCGCGCCGGCGCCAACGATTACCTGGCCAAGCCCATCGACCTGGATCGCCTGTTCTCCCTGATCCGGGTCTGGCTGCCCAAGCTGGAGCGCATCTGACATGGCCGAACGCAGCCAGGACATCGAGCTGCGCCTCCTGATCGAGGCGATCTACCTGAAGTACAGCTACGACTTCCGGGACTACTCCGGCACCTCGCTCAAGCGCCGCGTACTGCATGCCACCAACCTGTTCGAGTGCCGCAGCATCTCGGCGCTGCAGGAGCGCATCCTGCATGACCCGCACGCCTTCCACGAGTTGCTGCAATACCTCACCATCTCGGTGAGCGAAATGTTCCGCGATCCCAGCTACTTCCTCGCGCTGCGTCAGGAAGTGGTGCCGCTGCTGCGCACCTATCCCTCGCTGCGCCTGTGGGTCGCCGGCTGCAGTACCGGCGAAGAGGTGCATTCGCTGGCCATCCTGCTGCATGAGGAGGGGCTGCTCGAACGCACGCTGATCTACGCCACCGACATCAATCCGCGCTCGCTGGAACAGGCGCAGCGGGGCATCTACGCGATCGATGACCTGGCCCAGGCCAGCGAGAACTACCGCGCCGCCGGCGGCAAGGCTTCGCTTTCGGATTACTACACGGCGGCCTACGACGGCGCGCTGTTCGACAAGATGCTGCGCGCCAACGTGACTTTCGCCGATCACAGCCTGGCCACCGACAGCGTGTTCTCCGAGACGCATCTGGTGTCGTGCCGCAACGTGCTGATCTACTTCAACCGCCAGCTGCAGAACCGCGCCATCGGCCTGTTCCACGAATCGCTCTGCCACCGTGGCTTCCTCGGCCTTGGCAGCAAGGAAAGCCTGGACTTCACCGAGTTTGCCGGGGAGTTCGAAGTGGTCAACCGACGCGAACGGGTGTTCCGCAAGCGATGAAAGCGCAGCGCAGGGTCCAGGCCGTGGTCATCGGCGCCTCCGCAGGCGGCGTGGATGCACTGTTCCGGCTGTTCGACGGGTTGCCGGCGGATTTCGCGCTGCCGATGGTGGCGGTGCTGCACCTGCCGGAGGACCATGAGAGCCAGTTGGTCGACCTGTTTGCCCGGCGCCTGGACATCCCCGTGCAGGAAGCCTGCGACAAGGCGCCGGTGGAGCCGGGCACCCTGTACTTCGCGGCCGCCGGCTACCACCTGTCCATCGAGCGCGACCACACCTTCGCCCTGAGTCGCGAGGCGCGGCGCAATTATTCCCGCCCGTCCATCGACATTCTTTTCGACTCGGCGGCCGATGCCTACCGCGAGACGCTGGCCGGCATCCTGCTGACCGGAGCCAACCATGACGGAGCACAGGGCCTGGCGCACATCCATCGCGAAGGTGGCCTGACCATCGTCCAGGACCCTGCCGAAGCCGAAGTGACGACCATGCCGGAAGCAGCCATCGCGCTGCACGCCCCGGACCACATTCTTTCCCTGCGCAGTATTCATGCGCTCCTGAGCCGATTGGGCTCTCATTCGGATTCCAACAATGCTGAGTAACCAGGGAAGCAAGCTGCTCATCGTCGACGACCTGCCGGAGAACCTGCTGGCGCTGGAGGCGTTGATCAAGGGCGAGGGGCGCGAGGTATTCAAGGCCTCGTCGGCGGACGAGGCGCTGTCGCTGCTGCTGGAGCACGAATTCGCCCTGGCGCTGCTCGACGTGCAGATGCCCGGCATGGACGGCTTCGCCCTGGCCGAGCTGATGCGCGGCACCGAGCGCACCCGGAGCATCCCCATCGTTTTCGTCACTGCCGCCGGCCGCGAGCTGAACTATGCGTTCAAGGGCTACGAGAGCGGTGCGGTGGATTTCCTTTACAAACCGCTGGACAACCATGCGGTGCGCAGCAAGGTGAATGTCTTCGTCGACCTCTACCGCCAGCGCAAGGTGCTGGAGCAGGCACGCGCCGAACAGGACGCGCTGCTGGCCGAACTGCGCGAAACCCAGGTGGAGCTGCAGCGTGCGGTGAAGATGCGCGACGATTTCATGTCCATCGTCTCCCACGAACTGCGCACGCCTCTCAACGGCCTGATGCTGGATACCCAGTTGCGCCGGTTGCACCTGTCCAGGGGCAAGCTGGAGAACTTCTCCCCGGAGCGCCTCGCCGTGCTGTTCGAGCGCGACGAGCGTCAGCTCGGCGGGCTGACCCGGCTGATCGAAGACATGCTGGACGTCTCGCGTATCCGTACCGGCAAGCTGTCGATACGCCCGGAGCGGGCCAACTTCGCCGACATCGCCCGCCACGTCCTGGGCAACTTCGCGGTGCAGGCGCAGGCGGCCGGCTGCGAGCTGACGCTGAGCGCGCCGGAGCGGGTGGAGGGGGTGTGGGATGCGTACCGCATCGAGCAGGTCATCAGCAACCTGGTGAGCAATGCCCTGCGCTACGGACCGGGCAAGCCGGTGGAGGTCCGCGTGGCGGTGAGCGACGGCCAGGCACAGCTGTGTGTGCGTGACCATGGCGAGGGCATCAGTGCGGAGGAGCAGCGGCGCATCTTCCAGCAGTTCGAGCGCGGTGCCGGCGCTGCGCGCGTGGCCGGGCTGGGGTTGGGGCTGTTCATCTCCGAGCAGATCGTCCAGGCCCACGGCGGGCGCATCGAAGTGCACAGCGAGCCAGGGCAAGGCGCGGAATTCTGCGTCTACCTGCCGCTGGACTGACGCCCGTTCCTGTCCTGTAGGGGCGGGCCATGTCTGCGATTGCCGTGCCAGCCGGTCTTTGCGCGGCGGATAACGCTGGCGCGTTATGCACCCTGCGTGATGGCCGGCGTAGGAGCGGACTCCGTCCGCGATTGGCTGGCCGTGCTCCATGGCGGGCCGGAGCGGCGGCGAAACGATCGCGGACAAAGTCCGCTCCTACCCCTGGGTCGACCCTCGTTTCGGTGGGTTGCACCTTTTCCCGTCGCTGGCACGAACACTGCTTTGCTCCTGTCGTCCGGCCGCCCCATGCAGGTTGCAGCCGGACGTGCCCGTGGCCGTGCTCCGTTTGGTAGCGCCGTGTGGGGGGAATGTCACCGGTTGCACCGGAACTGCGCTTACGACCAAAGGCTTGTTTTTGTTGGGTTGCACCTGGTTGCACCTTGCGATTCGGCGGTATAACCTTTCGCCGTTTTCAGGCACACCTTCTAACAACAGGAAGCCCCATGGCCACCACCACCCTTGGCGTGAAGCTCGACGACGCCACCCGCGAGCGCCTCAAGCTGGCTGCCCAGCAACTCGACCGTACCCCGCACTGGCTGATCAAGCAGGCCATCTTCTCGTACCTGGAACAGGTGGAAGGCGGGCTGACCCCGGCCGAACAGTCCGGTCTGGCTGCGGCGGCGGGCGAGGAATCGCTGGATGCGCTCAACGAACAAGGGTTGCAGGTCTTCCTCGATTTCGCCGAAAGCATCCTGCCGCAGTCCGTGCTGCGCGCGGCCATCACCGCCGCCTACCGCCGTCCGGAAACCGAAGCGCTGCCGATGCTGCTGGACCTGGCCCGCCTGCCGAAGGAGCAGGCCGCCGCCGCCAGCAAGATGGCCCTGGGCATTGCCGAGAAGCTGCGTAACCAGAAGAACGCCGGTGGCCGCCAGGGCCTGGTGCAGGGCCTGCTGCAGGAGTTCTCCCTGTCGTCCCAGGAAGGCGTGGCGCTGATGTGCCTGGCCGAGGCGCTGCTGCGCATCCCGGACAAGGCCACCCGCGACGCGCTGATCCGCGACAAGATCAGCAACGGCAACTGGAGCCAGCACCTGGGCCAGAGCCCGTCGATGTTCGTCAACGCGGCCTCCTGGGGGCTGCTGATCACCGGCAAGCTGGTGTCGACCCACACCGAAGCCGGCATGTCTTCGTCGCTCAACCGCATCATCGGCAAGTCCGGCGAGCCGCTGATCCGCAAGGGCGTGGACATGGCCATGCGCCTGATGGGCGAGCAGTTCGTCACCGGCGAGACCATCGCCGAGGCCCTGGCCAACGCGGCCAACATGGAATCCCGTGGCTTCCGCTACTCCTACGACATGCTCGGTGAAGCCGCGCTGACCGACGAAGACGCCAAGCGTTACCTGGCGTCCTACGAGCAGGCCATCCATGCCATCGGCAAGGCCTCCCACGGCCGCGGCATCTACGAAGGCCCGGGCATCTCGATCAAGCTCTCCGCGCTGCACCCGCGCTACAGCCGCGCGCAGTACGACCGCGTGATGGACGAGCTGTACCCGACCGTCCTGGGCCTGGTGAAGATGGCCCGCGACTACGACATCGGCATCAACATCGACGCCGAGGAAGCCGATCGCCTGGAAATCTCCCTCGACCTGCTCGAGCGCCTGTGCTTCGAGCCGTCGCTGGCCGGCTGGAACGGCATCGGCTTCGTCATCCAGGCCTACCAGAAGCGCTGCCCGTACGTGATCGACTACGTGATCGACCTGGCCAAGCGCAGCCGCCATCGCCTGATGATCCGCCTGGTGAAGGGCGCCTACTGGGACAGCGAGATCAAGCTGGCCCAGGTCAACGGCCTGGAAGGCTACCCGGTCTATACCCGCAAGCCGTACACCGACGTCTCCTACCTGGCCTGTGCGCGCAAGCTGCTGGCCGTGCCGGAGTCCATCTACCCGCAGTTCGCCACCCACAACGCCCACTCGCTGTCGGCCATCTACCAGCTGGCCGGGCAGAACTACTACCCGGGCCAGTACGAGTTCCAGTGCCTGCACGGCATGGGCGAACCGCTGTACGAGCAGGTGGTGGGCAAGGTCGCCGACGGCAAGTTCAACCGTCCGTGCCGCATCTATGCACCGGTGGGCAGCCACGAAACCCTGCTGGCGTACCTGGTGCGCCGCCTGCTGGAAAACGGCGCCAACACCTCCTTCGTCAACCGTATCGCCGACCACAGCATCTCCCTTCAGGACCTGGTGCTGGACCCGGTGCTGCAGGTCGAGCAGATGGCCGCGCAGGAGGGCACCCTGGGCCTGCCGCACCCGCGCATCCCGCTGCCGCGTGACCTCTATGGCGAATCCCGGCTGAACTCCGCCGGCATCGACCTGGCCAACGAACACCGCCTGGGTTCGCTGTCCTCGGCGCTGCTGACGAGCACCAACCACGCCTACGTCGCCGAGCCGATACTGGGCCTGGCCGATGCCGCTCCGGGCGAGCCGCAGCCGGTACGCAACCCGGCGGACCACCGGGACGTGGTGGGCCACGTGCGCGAGGCCAGCGAAGCCGATGTGAACAACGCCATCCTCGGCGCGCTGTCCAGCGCGCAGATCTGGCAGTCCACCCAGCCGGCCGAACGCGGCGCCATCCTGCAGCGCGCCGCCGACCTGATGGAAGCCGAGATCCAGTCGCTGATGGGCGTGCTGGTGCGCGAGTCGGGCAAGACCTTCGCCAACGCCATCGCCGAAGTGCGCGAGGCGGTGGACTTCCTGCGCTATTACGGCGCCCAGGCCAGCACCCACTTCGCCAACGACAGCCACCGTCCGCTGGGCCCGGTGGTGTGCATCAGCCCGTGGAACTTCCCGCTGGCGATCTTCAGCGGCCAGGTGGCCGCCGCCCTGGCCGCCGGCAACACTGTGCTGGCCAAGCCCGCCGAGCAGACCCCGCTGGTCGCCGCGCAAGCCGTGCGCATCCTGCTCGAAGCCGGCGTACCCGCTGGCGCCGTGCAGCTGCTGCCGGGCCGTGGCGAAACCGTCGGTGCCCGCCTGGTGGGCGACGAGCGTGTGCGCGGCGTGATGTTCACCGGTTCCACCGAAGTGGCCGGCATCCTCCAGCGCAACATCGCCGGACGCCTCGATGCCCAGGGCCGCACCATCCCGCTGATCGCCGAGACCGGCGGCCTCAACGCGATGATCGTCGACTCCTCGGCCCTGGCCGAGCAGGTGGTGGTGGACGTGGTCAACTCCGCGTTCGACAGCGCCGGCCAGCGCTGTTCTGCCCTGCGCGTGCTGTGCGTGCAGGAAGATGCCGCCGACCGCGTGGTGCAGATGCTCAAGGGCGCCATGGCGGAATACCGTGTCGGCGCACCGGAGCGCCTGCACACCGACATCGGTCCGGTGATCGACGAGGAAGCCAAGGGCAACATCGACAAGCACATCCAGGCGATGCGCGACAAAGGCCGCAAGGTGTTCCAGAGCGCCCGCGTGGATGCCGAGGAAATCAAGCGCGGCACCTTCGTCGTGCCGACCCTGATCGAGCTGGACAGCTTCAGCGAACTCAAGCGCGAAATCTTCGGCCCGGTGCTGCACGTGGTGCGCTACCAGCGCGCCGACCTTGGCCAGTTGCTCGCGCAGATCAACGAATCCGGCTACGGCCTGACCCTGGGCGTGCACACCCGCATCGACGAGACCATCGCCCAGGTCGTCGGCACCGCCCACGTCGGCAACCTGTACGTCAACCGCAACGTGGTCGGCGCCGTGGTCGGCGTGCAGCCTTTCGGTGGCGAAGGCCTGTCCGGCACCGGTCCGAAGGCCGGCGGCCCGCTGTATCTGTACCGCCTGTTGTCGACCCGTCCGCAGGATGCGGTGGCCAACCAGCTCAAGGGCGATGGCGCCCAGCCGCTGCCGCGTCCGAAGGATGCCCAGCAGGCCGTGGACGCGCTGGCCAAGTGGGCAGGGCAGAAGGACGCCGCCCTGGCGAGCCTGCTCGGCGGCTACGGCGAACTGGCGCAGAGCTTCACCCAGCAGGTACTCACCGGCCCGACCGGCGAGCGCAATACCTACACTCTGCTGCCGCGTGAGCACGTGCTGTGCCTGGCCGAAGACCGTGCCGACCTGCTCGCCCAGCTGGCCGCCGTGCTCAGCGTTGGCAGCCGCCCGCTGGTGGCCGAGTCCAACGCCGCCGTGGTCAAGGAGCTGCCGAAGGAAGTGGCCCAGCGCATCGAGCTGGTCGCCGACTGGACCGCCACCGACAAGCTGTTCGACGCCATCCTGCACCACGGCGATTCCGACCAGCTGCGTGCGGTCTGCGAGCAGGCCAGCCAACGCAAGGGCGCCATCGTCGGCGTCACCGGGCTGAACCGCGGGGAAACCGACATCCCTCTGGAGCGCCTGCTGATCGAACGTGCCCTGAGCGTCAACACCGCCGCCGCCGGCGGCAACGCCAGCCTGATGACCATCGGCTGACGATGATCGCGGGAGTTCTCTCCCGCGATGCCAACCCCCGGCCCACCATGTCCGGGGGCAGGCGCTTCAATCCGCGGAGTCACCCCTCCACGAAGCGTCTTCTCCTCCCTCGCATCCTCCGGGTGCCCGGACGGGGCTATCCGCTCCGTCCTTTCCCTCGCTTTTTTCGTCCGCTCCTGCCGCACATGCGCGATGGCGTTTCTGTGATCGCCCGCGCAGCAGCTTTCCTGTGTGGCGATAGGCCTGGACGGTAAATGGCCATCCATCCTGCGGAAAATCCTGATTCCCCTTCAGCCCCCCATGGCGACCCATCGCTGCGTGCTTGACTGCCCCGAGTTAGAGCCTTCGCGGGCATGAAGGCGTCGTGGACGCTCGGCAGTGAATAAGCCGGCGTGCGCGTGCGGGCATGTCCATCCACTGGTCCTGCATGGCGGGTCGAATCGTGTTGACATGGTTTGTACAGACTTTGCGCTCCTATCCGGAGCTGGCGATATTCCTTTCTCTGGGCATTGGCTACTGGGTCGGCGGCAAGAGCTTCAAGGGTTTCAGCCTGGGCGCGGTGACGGCGACCCTGCTCGCGGCGCTGCTGGTGGGGCAGGTGGGGATTACCCTGTCGCCGACGGTGAAGAGCGTGTTCTTCATGATGTTCCTCTTCGCCATCGGATATGGCGCCGGGCCGCAGTTCGTTCGGGGTCTGGCCAAGGACGGCCTGAAGCAGGCGCTGTTCGCCGTCGTGGTGTGTGTGTTGTGCCTGGTCTGCGGGGTAGCGGTAGCCTGGGTGGCGAAGTTCGATCTGGGCTCCGCGGTCGGCCTGGTGGCCGGTTCGCAGACCATCTCCGCTGCCATGGGCCTGGCCACCGATGCCATCAACCGGCTGGGCATGACGCCGGACAAGACCCAGGCTGTACTCAACGCCATGCCGGTGGCCTACGCGGTGACCTACATCTTCGGCACCATCGGTTCGGCAGTGATCCTGGCGATGGTCGGCCCCAGGCTGCTGGGCATCGACCTCGTCAAGGCCTGCAAGGACTACGAGCTGAGCATGGGCGCTGGCGCTGACCGGGCCAGCGAGGGGCGTGCCTGGCACCGCTATGTGCTGCGCGCCTACAAAATTGCCGCTGGCAGCACTGTGGTCGGCAAGAGCGTCGCCGAGGCTGAAGCACAGGCGCTGGGCCAGGGGCGACGGTTGTTCATCGAGCGTCTACGCAGGGGTGGCGAGCTACGCGATGCGCTGCCGGCGGAGGTGATCCAGGTCGGCGACGTACTGGCTGTGGGCGGGCACAGCGACGAAATCCTGCAGATGCTCGGTCATGCCCAGGATGAAGTCGAGGACGACGAGTTGCTCGACCTGCCGGTTGCCGGCGTCGATGTATTCGTCAGCAACAGGGCGCTGGTGGGCAAGACCCTGGAGGAACTGGCAAAGCGGCCTCATGCTCATGGCGTCTACCTGCGCCGGATCAAGCGTGGCGCGTTGTCCACCGAAATTCCGGTATTGCCTGGCACTGTGCTGCAGCACGGCGATGTGGTCACCCTGACCGGGCCGACCCGGGATGTGCAGCTCGCCGCCAAGGGGCTGGGGCAGATCGATACCCCGAGCAATATCGCCGATGTCGCCTTCATCGGTGCAGCGATCTTCGTCGGCGGCCTGCTCGGTTCGCTGGTGCTCAAGCTCGGTGACATCCCGCTGACCCTCTCCACGGGTGGCGGCGCGCTGGTGTCCGGCATCGTCTTCGGTTGGCTGCGCTCGATCCGCCCGACCTTCGGGCGTATCCCTGAACCCACCGTGTGGTTCATGAATTCGCTGGGGCTGAACGTGTTCATCGCGGTGGTGGGTATCGATGCCGCGGCCGGCTTCGTTGGCGGTGTGCGGGAGCTGGGCCTCAGCCTGTTCCTCTGGGGGGCAGTGGCAACCACCCTGCCACTGCTTCTCGGGTTGCTGATCGGGCGCTACGTGTTTCGCTTCCATCCCGCGTTGCTCTTCGGCGTGGTGGCCGGCTCGCGTACCACCACGGCTGCCCTGGGGATGATCTGCGAGGCCGCCAAGAGCAACGTGCCCGCGCTGGGCTACACCGTGACCTACGCAGTGGGCAACACCCTGCTGACCATCTGGGGGATGGTCGCGGTAATGCTCCTGTCCTGACACAAACCACCCGGCGCTGCCATCCGGGTGGCGCCCTGCTTGAAGGAAGTACCCGTATGTCCGAGAAGATCGATTACAGCCAGTACAAGTCCCTCAGCCCGTTCGAGCTGAAGGACAAGCTCATCGAGGTGGCCGGCAGCCGCGAGAACCGCCTGATGCTCAATGCCGGGCGGGGCAACCCGAACTTCCTGGCGACCCTGCCGCGCGAGGCGTTCTTCCGCTTCGGCCTGTTCGCCAATCAGGAAGCTGACCTGAGTTTCTCCTACCTGGGCGACGGCATTGGCGGCCTGCCGCAGATCGAGGGGATCGAAGGGCGTTTCGAGCGCTACCTGCATGATCATCGCGAACACCGTGGGGTGAACCTTCTGGGCAATATGCTCAGCTACGTGCGTGACCAGTTGGGGCTGGATGCCTCTGCGTTTCTGCACGAGATGGTCGAGGGCATCCTCGGCTGCAATTACCCGGTGCCGCCGCGCATGTTGCGCCTGAGCGAGCAGGTGGTGCGCGAGTACCTGGCGAAGGAAATGATCGGCGGACAGCTGTCGCGCGACGAATTCGACATCTTTGCCGTGGAGGGCGGCACCGCCGCCATGACCTACCTGTTCAACAGCCTGAAGGAAAGCCGCCTGATCCAGCCGGGCGACAAGGTCGCCATCGGCATGCCGACCTTCACGCCGTACTTCGAGATCCCGCTGCTGGATGACTATGGCCTGGAGGTGGTCTGCATCGAGGCCGACCCTGAGCTCAACTGGCAGTATCCGCGCAGCGAACTGGACAAGTTGGCCGACCCGGCGATCAAGATCTTCTTCGTGGTCAACCCGAGCAACCCGCCCTCGGTGCGCATCGACGACGAATCGCTGGCCTACATCGCCAAGCTGGTGGAAGAGAAGCGCCCGGACCTGTTCATCCTCACCGATGACGTCTACGGCACCTTCGCCGACGACTTCACCTCGCTGTTTGCAACCTGCCCCCGCAACACTGCGCTGGTGTATTCCTTCTCCAAGTACTTCGGCTCCACCGGCTGGCGGTTGGGCACCATCGCGCTGCACAAGGACAATATTCTCGACCAGCGCATCGATGCCTATCCTGCCAGCGTGCATGCCGAGCTGAACAAGCGCTACGAGTCGCTGGTGGTGGATACCAAGGGCCTGAAGTTCATCGACCGGCTGGTGGCCGACAGCCGCTCGGTGGCGCTCAACCATACCGCCGGCCTGTCGACTCCGCAGCAGGTGCAGATGGTGTTCTTCGCACTGTTCGCCCTGATCGATGCGGCCGACCACTACAAGAGCGTGCTCAAGCATCTGCTGCGCCAGCGCCATCACGCGCTGTACCGCGAGCTGGGCCTGCCGATTCCCACCGACCGCTTCGAGGTCGAGTACTACACCCTGCTGGACTTCGAGTATATCGCCACGCGTCTGCATGGCGCCGACTTCGGCCGCTGGATGAGCGAGCGGGTGGACGCCAACACGCTGCTGTTCCGCATTGCCGACGAAACCGGCATCGTCATGCTGCCCGCCAATGGCTTCGGGCCGCTGAAGGCGGGTGGCCGCGTGTCCCTGGCGAACCTCAACGAGTACGACTACGCACGGATCGGCAAGTCGCTGCGCCGCGTGGCCGAGGAAGGTTATGCGCAGTACAGGGCGGCGCACTGACGCTTTGCCGGGCATCGATCGGGCTGCTGCCCGGTCGATGGTGGCTGATTCCGCGGCTGCCGCGCCGGGCGGTCATTGCCGCGCGTCTGGGAATTTCCCACCTCTCTGATCCAAAGACCCCGGCCTGTTCCGGGGTCATTGTGCCGATGTTGAGCGCCCGACCGGCTTCCTGGCTTGGATGACGGCCGGGACGGCGGCGATGGACCAGGCGATGACCTCGCTGGGTTCTGCTGCGGAAACCGACTATGACCCGACTTCACGCTCAGCGGAGCGCCCAAAGGAGCGACCATCCTCGTGCTGGGCGCCTTCCCGTTCGGACCGGATGCCTATGAGTTCAATGCCATGAGTCCGGAAGAGTGCATCAGGAAGGCGCTGGAGTGTGGCGCGCGGATTCATCTGCAGTGCCCCAGTGAGTTCGACAACGGCATCGCGGTCAGTTGGCAGCGGGTGCCCTGGACCAACGGTTGCCACGGCCTCTGGAACGAGGAGACGCGGGAGAAGTACTACAAGCCCTGTGCCGGATCGATGGGCGCCTCTTGCTGGCCGGCGAGCAGGCGTCCTACATTCCGGCCTGGAAGGTGCGCGGCTGTCCTCGCTGGACGCCATCAGGGTCTGCACACCCACATCGTTGCCAGCCAGGGTCAGGCGCGAAGGAGGGATTCATGAGCAGGTCATTGACAGGAGTACTGTTGGGCGGGGCGCTCGTGGTCGTCGCGCTGCAAGGGACGAATGTGCTGGCTGAAAACGTGCTGCCGACCTTCTCCGGCGCCTCGCATTTCAGCGAACAGAGCGGTGAGGCGCTGTACAAGAGTATCTGCCAGGGCTGCCATATGCCGGACGCCCAGGGCGCCAGGGGCGCGGGTCAATATCCGGCATTGGCGAACAACCCCAGGCTGGCGGACGTGGACTACCCGATCCTCATGGTCAGCCATGGCAGCGGCGGGATGCCGCCCTTCCAGTCGTACTTGTCCGACGCGCAGATTGCAGCGGTGGTGGGTTATGTGCGAACGCATTTCGGCAATAAATACATGGATGCGGTAACCGCCGAACAGGTGCACAAGACCACCAGTACCTTCGACCGGACCCTGCAGCGCAAGAAGCCTTGATGCCGGTCGCGACACGGCGGATGCCTGTCGGGGCCGCCGTGTCGGCAGACCGGTTGGGCATTTCCGCCTGCCGATTCAGGCCAGCGCGCGTATGCGGCGCAGCGAGGCGGCCGCCGTCGCCACGAACAGCCCGGCCGCGAGGGCCAGTGCAACCGGCACGCCCTGGGGGCCGAGGTCCATCAGGCTGCCGCTGAGCAGTGGCCCGAGCAGGCTGCCGACGCCCCAGAGCATGCCGGCGGCGGCGTTGGCGGTGACCAGGTCGCGGCCGCGGAAGCGCTGGCCGATCAGTACCAGCGCCAGGGTGTAGACGCCGCCCGC
This sequence comes from Pseudomonas sp. DP-17, assembly GCF_022380625.1. Taxonomy (NCBI): domain Bacteria; kingdom Pseudomonadati; phylum Pseudomonadota; class Gammaproteobacteria; order Pseudomonadales; family Pseudomonadaceae; genus Pseudomonas; species Pseudomonas sp. DP-17. Next base: position 399,840 of record NZ_JAKSXG010000003.1, on the reverse strand, counting down.
CACTGCGCCCAGCAGCATCAGCGCCGGCCAGAGCAGCGACGGCTGGCTGATCAGCCAGGGCAGGGCGAGCCCGATCACCATCGCCGCGACGCCGCAGGCAAGGTGCAGGGTGGGCCGGTCCAGGCGGTCGGACAGCCAGCCCAGCGGCAACTGGCAGAGCATGTCGCCGAGCAGGATCACCGTCGCCATGAACGCGGCAATGCCCACCGCATAACCGTGGCTGGAGGCGTATACCGGGAAGAGCGAGAGCACCACGCTGTCGAAGAAGGAGAAGAACAGCACGCCCATGCACAGCGCCGGCGCCACCCGCAGGAAGCCGGCCAGGGAGAAGCTGCGCGGCTCCTCCACGTGTTCGTGGATGCCTTCCTCGGGCATGGCCAAGGCCACGGTGGCCAGGGCAATCAGGTGGCCGACACTGACCAGCAACACCACCCACGGCGTTTGCGCACCGAGCAGCGCGACCAGGGTCGGGCCCAGCAGCTGGAAGGCGGTGAAGCTGGTGGCATACAGGGCGACGATGGTGCCGCGGTTCTTTTCGCCGCACAGCTCGTTGACCCAGGCCTCGCCGAGGATGATCGCGATGCCCATGCCGATACCCAGTGCCAGGCGAGCAACCGCCAGCAGCCAGAGCGAATGGCTGCTGAATTCGATGGCCGCGGTGCTGGCGGTGCACAGCGCGAAGCACAGCAGGTACAGGCGACGCCGGCTGACCAGCTGGCAGGCGCGGTCCACCAGGGTGGCGGCGAGGATCATGCCGGCCGCCGGCACTGCCGAGAGGATGCCGATCTGCAGCGCGCTGGCGCCGTTGTCCAGCAGGCGCAGCGCCACCAGCGGCAGCGTTGCGCCCAGGCTCAGGCCGACGATGGACACGGCAAACAGCAGCACCGCGAGAAGCGGTTTGTTGAGGATGGCTGGGGTATTCATGAAAACCTTCTCTTGCCCGAGCGCTCATGCCACGGGCCGGCAAATGCAAACGAGCCCGCCGGGATTCACCGGAGGGCGGATTCGAAATACCGAGCGGCCGGCGCGAAGGCGCGCGGCGTCCGGCTCAGCAGCCGGTGGGAGGAGAGAAGGTGAAGGCGAAGAGAACGCTGCGACGCAGGTTCAGCACGGCATCGACCTTGCGCACGCGCGGGGGCTCCCGGAGGAGGGCGAGCGATGAGTCGGCGAAGCGGCAGAACGGGGTCATGGTGCGGATACAGCGTAGGACGTAGGAAAACGCGCACTCTAGTGAGTGCGCGTCAGACCGTCAATCTCGGCAAGCCGGGCGGTCGAGCCACCCCCGCGGTGTCTGCAGAACGTGCTGGGTAGGATGGTGTGGAGCGCAGCGATACCCATGCCGACCGGGTACAGGATCGATGGGTATCGCTGCGCTCCACCCATCCTACGACTGCGACCCGCCGGCAACACCGATCTTACCGGCCGTAAACCGGACTGCCCGACGGCACCTCTTGCGGCCGGCTCAGCACATCGCGCCCCGGGAGGAAGGTACCGAACAGGCGCTCCTTGCCCAGCGTCTCGGGGAAGCCGCTCTCGCGGCGATAGGCAACGCGACCGTTGATCAGCGTGGCCTCCACGGCGTCGTCGTTGCGCTTCACCAGCCGGGTCAGGCCGATCACTTCCATCGGCGCTTCGCAGACATCGTCCAGCTCGTCGGTCAGGCCTGCCGGGTTGACCACCACCAGATCGGCGCGGTCGCCCACTCGGATGTAGCCGGCGTCGATCCCGGCGAAGTCCGCCAGCTCGCCGGTCAGCCGGTGGATGGCGCGGCCGGTGTCCATGAAGCTCCGCCCGGCCAGTTCGGCATCGCGCACGTACTTGAGCATGCGCAGCGGGAAGTTGTACTGCGCATGGGAAGCCAGGTGCGCGCCGGAGTCGGCGAAGCCCGGCTGGGTCCAGGGGCTGGCCAGCAGCTTGCCCATGATCTCGGGGCGGTGGTTGCCGTAGCAGGTGGTCCACTTGAGGTCATTGCGGTACTGGCCGGCCAGCTCGAAGAAGGCGTCCACCGGGTCCAGCCCGCGCTCGCGGCCAATGTCTTCGAAGTTGCGCCCGACCAGCGAAGCGTCCGGGCATTCGCGCACCCAGCAGTCGGACAGGTTGCGGTGCCACAGGCCGAGGCTGAGAGTGGCCTTGATGTCCTTCTTGAAGCGCTCGCGGAAGGCCGGGTCCTGAATTCTGGTGTAGAGCTCTTCCGGGTCCTTGATGTCGCGCAGCACTTCGCCGGCACCGAACTCCTCGAAGCCGTTCATGTTCAGCCCTTCGATGCGCACGACGAAGGGCGCGGGCAGGGTCTGCCAGCGGTAGCGGCCGCGCAGCAGGCGGTTGGCGACCCAGCCGGAGGCGCGGGTGATGCGGTGCATGAAGGGCTGGGATTTCAGGTCCAGCGCGGTGAGCATCGAGCATTTGAGCGGGCGGCGGAACCAGCCGTGGGCCTGGTAGAGGAAGGCGAACACGTTGATCTTGGTAACCGCGTTGGGCGCACCCTGCATCAGCGCATTGCGCCGGCGCAGCACGGCGAAGAGACGGGAGAATTCCTTCCAGCTGGCGAAGGTGGAGGGCAGCGGGCTGGACCAGGCGCGGTCGCCGTCCATCTTGTCCAGGCGCGTGGTCATCACCGAGAGGCCGAAGCAGCCCGCGTCCAGCGCTTGCTCCAGCAGTTCCTCCATGCGCGAAAGCTCCGCTTCGGTGGGCTTGGCGCCGCTGATGGCGCGCTCCAGGCCCATCACCGTCACGCGCAGCTCGGAATGGCCGAGGAAGGAGCAGAGGTTCGGCCCCAGCGGCTGCTGGTCATAGAAGGCGCGGTAGCCCTTGGCGTCCTTCCAGGTGCGCTTGTCGCGCAGGATCGGCAATACCTGCTCGCGCGGCACGGCTTCGACGCGGGTGAACAGGTCCGAGCAGTCCTCGGCCTCGCCCAGCACCATGCTGATGGAGCAGGAACCGACCGACACGGTGGTTACTCCGTGGCGCACCGACTCCTTCAGCGCCGGCGCGGCAATGGCCTCGGCGTCGTAATGCGAATGGATCTCCAGGAAGCCGGGGGTGACCCACTTGCCGGCGGCGTCGATGATCTGCGCACAGCCTGTTTCGTCCAGCGGGCTGAGGCTCAGGGTGTCGATGCGGCCGTCCTTGATGCCGACGTGGCGCAGGCTGCCGGGGGCATCGCTGCCGTCGAAGTACAGGCCGTTCTTGATGATGATGTCGTAGCTCACAGGAGACTCCAGGGCGACAGCAGCAGGACGCCGCTGACCAGCAGCAGGCAGTGGATGGCGAGGCGGAAATGGTGTTCCTCGAAGCGGTGGTGCAGGCGTTCGCCCAGCCACACGCCGAGCAGCAGCAGGGGCGCGTAGGCGAGCACCTGGGGCAGCGCCGGGCGCAGGCGGCCGTCGAGCAGGAAGGCGAAGGTCAGCAGGCCGTTGAGGGTGAACCAGACGCAGACCAGGGTGGCGCGCAGGCGGGTCATGTCCAGCGGGCGGGTCGAGAGTGCGTAGACCAGCAGCGGCCCGCCGGAAGCGAACAGGCCGTGGCAGACCCCGGCGGCGCCGGTGGCCAGCCGCACCACCCAGTGCGGCGTGCGGCCGCGCTCCGGTGCACTGGCGCGCAGGCGCCACAGTTCGCGGCCGGCGAACCACAGGATCAGCACGCCGAGGCCGCGCTTGAGCGGTTGCGGGTCCAGGTGCGGCAGCAACAGGTAGCCGATCAGCATGCCGATGAGCATCCCCGGCAGTACGGTGCGCAGCAGCAGGCCGGTGTCGATCAGGCGGCGATGACGCCAGCAGAGGTAGCCGGTCATCCCGATGTTCAGCGGCACCAGTATCGGTAGCAGCGTCTCGATGGGCATCAGCAGCGCGCCGAGGGACAGGGCGATCACCACGCTGCCGAAGCCGGTGATGGCTTCCAGGGTGTAGGCCAGCAGGATGAAGCCGCCGAGGGCGATGGCGGGTGCGTTCATGGGGCGGCCACCACGGCTGCGCGAGGTTCGCGGCGCGCCCAGAGCTGCGCCAGGACCAGCCCGGAGAACAGTTGCCAGCAGCCCCAGAACGCCGCGATCAGCAGCATGCCGCCGGCCTGCGGGAAGAAGGTGAGGATCAGCGCCATGCCCAGTGCGGAGTTGTGGATGCCGCTTTCCAGGGTCACGGCGCGCACATCGGCGTCCGGCAGCTTCCACAGCCGCGCGCAGGTGTAGCCCAGCAGCAGCGCGGTACCGTTGAGCAGCAGGACCAGCCAGAAGAACAGGTGGAAGTAGGCCATGAACTGCTGGAAGTTCTTGGCGAAGGCCATGCCGACGAAACCGAGCATCACCAGCAGCGACAGCTGCCGCATGGGTTTCTCCAGGCGCCGCGCCAGTTGTGGCCTGTGCTTGCCCAGGGCCATGCCCAGCAGCATCGGCAGGATCAGCACCAGCACCACCACGCCCACCAGCTCCAGCGGGTCGATGTGGATCTGCGTGAGTCGGTCACGGGTAGCGGGGTTCAGCCCCGCGTAGAGGGCGAAGTTCAGCGGCGTGAAGATGCCCGCGCTCAGCCCCGACACGGCGGTTACGCTGGCCGACACCGCGACGTTGCCTCGGGCCATCCAGGTCATGATGTTGGAGAAGGTGCCGCTGGGGCAGGTGGCGACCAGTATCATCCCCAGCGCCAGTTCCGGGTCGATGGGCAGGGCGACGGTCAGCAGGCAGGTGGCGGCGGGCAGCAGCAGGAACTGCACCAGCATACCGATCACCGGCGCCTTGGGCTGGCGCAGGATGCGGGCGAAGTCGTCGCGGCGCAGTTCCAGCGAGACGCCGAACATCATCAGGGCGATGATGGCGTTCAGGGCGATCATCGAGCCGCCGGAGAATTCGAGATGGACTTCAGGCATCGCCGTTCTCCCGTAGCAGGAGGGCGGGGCGAGGCGAACGGGCAGTGGCCGGCGGCACGGGCGCGGCTCCGGTTTCAATCAGCATGCAAGGCGACTCTTGTTTGTATTTATCGTTGTAATTGGCAAGCATAGGGCAGCGTTACCGCCCGGTAACGGCTCAATCGGGACCTTCGCCGGTTAATTCGGGACCATGCCGCACACCATTACCGTCCATTACGCCCAGGGCATCCTGCAGGCCGCCCAGCGCCTGGGGCTGACAGTGCCTGCCGGGCTGCAGGCGGCCAGCCTCGAACCGCGCATTCCCCTGCAGCGTCAGGACGCCTTCTGGGAAGCCATCTGTGCGGCTTCGGGCGACGCTTTGCTGGGCCTGCGCCTGGGCAGTGCCCTGCAGGTCGGTCATCTGGACATGGTCGGCGCGTTGTTGATGAGCTGCGATCACTACGGCGAGGCGCTGGATGCCCTGCTCGAGTATTACCCGATCATCGCCGAGGGCAGCGAGTTCCAGCGCGAGCAGGACGCGACGCAGGTGCGCCTGGTCTATCGCCCCAGCTATACCGTGCGCCGCGAGGAGCGCGTAGAGGCCGCGCTGGCGAGCCTGGTGCACCTGACCCGCTGGATCACCGGCGACCGGGTCAGGCCGCAGCGACTGGCCCTGAGTCATGCGGCGCGAGGTGAGCCCACGCGTTACGTCGAGCTGCTGGAGTGCCCGGTGGATTTCGCCTGCGCCGAGAACGCTCTGAGCTTCGCTGTCACCGATCTTGAAGTTCCGCTGATCCAGGCCAATTCGCTGATGCGCGAGCACCTGCGTGCGCTGGCCGATGCGCAGCTCGAGCGCCTGGGTGCGCAGAGCCTGGCTGCCCGCGTGCAGCAACTGCTGCGGCAGAACCCGCGCTGGGGCAAGGAGAAGGTGGCCGATCAGCTGGAACTCAGCGGGCGTCATCTCAACCGCAAGCTGGCCGACGAGGGCACCAGCTTCAAGCTGCTGCGCGAGCAGGTGTTGCACGGCATGGCCGAGCAGCTGCTGCGCGAATCGTCGCGGCTGGGAGAGGTGGCCGAGCGCCTGGGCTTCTCCGACGAGAGCGCGTTCGCCAAGGCGTTCCGCCGCTGGAGCGGGATGACGCCGGGGCAGTTCCGTCAGAGCAGCTGAACCGGTTACTGGCGGTTATGGTTCACCGTGGCCAGCGCCTGGACTGCGGGCAAGTCGATGCGTTGGGGAACGCTGCGCTGGTGCTCGATGACGCCGGTGCCCGGCAGTTCTGCAACGAAGAACTGATCGATGCCGAAGAACAGCAGGATCAGGGCGATGGCGCCGATCCAGCAGAGCACGTCATAGTCCAGCGGCCAGCCACGGTGCTGGCGCTGCGAGCGGAGGGGGGGCTGGTGCTTCTTCATGGCGGTCACCGCGTTCGGATGGGGGGTCGGCGAAGCCAGGGGAGTGCCTGGGTTCGCCGACCATTTTCCGGTGGGCGGTGTGGCCGGTGATTCAGGGAGCTCTGTAGGACGAGTAGGAATTTCCTCTATTTTCCTACGCTAGGATCAGGCGCCGGGCAGCGCCTTGTCCTTCGGCCACAGCAGCCACAGCTGGCCGTCCTGCTTCATGTGCCCAGCCAGCTCGCCGGCTGCATCGCCCGTGCCCCAGAACAGGTCCGCGCGCACCTCGCCGACGATGGCGCCGCCGGTGTCCTGAGCGGCTACCGGGCGCACCACCGGCGCGCCGTCCGGGCGGGTGGTGGAGAGCCACATCAGGCTGCCCAGCGGGATCACCTTGCGGTCGATGGCCACGCTGTAGCCTGGCGTCAATGGCACGTTCAGAGAGCCGCGCGGGCCCTCGTTGCTGTCCGGGCGCTGGCTGAAGAACACGTAGCTGGGGTTGCTAGCCAGCAGTTCGTCGACGCGCTGCGGATGGGCGCGGGCCCAGTCGCGGATACGCGCCATGCTGACCTCTTCCTTGCTCAGCTCGCCCTGTTCCACCAGCCAGCGGCCCACTGGCTTGTAGGGGCGGCCGTTCTGCTCGGCGTAGCCCAGGCGCAGTTGGCGGCCGGAGGCGAGCTCCACGCGGCCGGAGCCCTGGATCTGCAGGAACTGCAGGTCCATCGGGTCGGGCAGCCAGGCCAGCACGGGCGCGTTGACCCCATCGCGGCGGATGCCGGCGGCATCGGCGTAGGGCACCAGGGTGTTGCCTTCGAGCTTGCCGCGCAGGCGCTTGCCCTTGAGCTCCGGATAGACGCTGTCCAGCGCCACGGTAATCAGGTCCTTCGGCACGCCGTAGACCGGCACGGTGTGCTGGGCGTCGCGTTGCTGGCTGCCGCGGTAGACCGGCTCGTAGTAACCGGTGATCAGGCCGTTCTTGCTGCCCTCGGCGGAACGCAGCTGGTAGGGCTGCAGGTGGGCCTGCATGAACTGGCGGATGGCCGGGGCGGAGGTCGGCACGCTGGCGGCGTCGGCGCAGGTCGCGGCCCAGATGTCATCCTTCTTCAGACGCACCGCGCAGGCCGAGCGCCAGGCGCTGAATCCTTGCAGTACGTCGGTATCGGCGGTCTGTGGCAGGTCCGACCAGTCGGCCTTGGAATAGGTGGGCGCCTGGGCCTCTTCGGGCTTTTTGCCGAACAGGCCGCAGCCCGAGAGCAGGGTGGCGAAGCAGAGGGTAGCAACGAGAGGGCGGGTCCAGTGGCGGGACGAATCGGTCACGGGCAGGTCCTGGCAGGCAAACGAAAGCCCGCTAGCTTGGGCAGACGCGGGGCGTGCGTCAAACGCATCGGTCGGATTTACACGCCTTGCAACGAATCCCCGGACGGCCCGCTAGAATGTCGGCATGAATCGACAGACGGGTGGTTAGAGCGTGGAGGCAAGGCAGGGTTTCGTCCTGACCCGACATTGGCGGGATACGCCCCAAGGTACGGAGGTGGGCTTCTGGCTGGCCACCGATGAAGGGCCCCGGCATGTGCTGCTGCCGCCGCAGACCTCGGTGGCCTTCGTGCCGGGCGAACAGCGCGCCCGCGCCGAAAAGCTGCTGGCCGGCGAACGCGGCGCCGAACTGCGCCCGCTGGGCCTGCGCGATTTCCAGCAGCGCCCGGTGCTGGGCCTTTATTGCCAGCAGCATCGCCAACTGATGAACCTGGAAAAGCGCCTGCGCGAGGCGGGCGTCGAGGTGTTCGAGGCGGACATCCGCCCGCCCGAGCGCTACCTGATGGAGCGCTTCATCACCGCGCCGGTGAGCTTCAGCGGTGAGCCCGGCGAGGGCGGCAGCATCGTCACGGCGCAACTGCGCCCCGATCCGGGCTATCGGCCGAAGCTGAAACTGGCCTCGCTGGACATCGAAACCAACATCCGTGGCGATCTCTACTCCATCGCCCTGGAGGGCTGCGGCCAACGCCAGGTCTACATGCTCGGCCCGGCCAACGGCATCGACGGCGAGCGCGATTTCGAGCTGGAGTACTGCGACAGCCGCGCGCAACTGCTGGAGCGCCTGAACCAGTGGCTGGTCGAGCACGACCCCGACGCCATCATTGGCTGGAACCTGGTGCAGTTCGACCTGCGCGTGCTGCAGGAACACGCCAAGCGCCTGGAGATCCCGCTGCGGCTGGGGCGTGGCGGCGACGAGATGGGCTGGCGGCAGCACGCCTCGAGCAACCACTACTTCGCCGCCGCGGCGGGCCGGCTGATCATCGACGGCATCGAGGCGCTGCGCTCGGCGTTCTGGAGCTTCCCGTCGTTCAGCCTGGAGAGCGTCTCGCAGCAACTGCTGGGCGAGGGCAAGTCCATCGATAACCCCTATGATCGCATGGCCGAGATCGACCGCCGTTTCGCCGAGGACAAGCCGGCGCTGGCGAAGTACAACCTCAAGGACTGCGAGCTGGTCACGCGCATCTTCGAGAAGACCCGCATCCTCGACTTCCTGCTCGAACGCGCCAGCGTCACCGGGCTGCCGGCGGACCGCAGCGGCGGCTCGGTGGCGGCCTTCACCCACCTGTACCTGCCGCCGATGCACCGCCTGGGCTACGTCGCGCCAAACCTCGGCGGGAAGGCGCCGGAGGCCAGCCCCGGCGGTTTCGTCATGGATTCTCGGCCGGGGCTCTACGAGTCGGTGCTGGTGCTGGACTACAAGAGCCTGTATCCGTCGATCATCCGCACCTTCCTGATCGACCCCGTGGGGCTGGTGGAAGGCTTGAGCGACCCGTCGGACGAGGCGTCGATTCCTGGTTTCCGCGGTGGCCGTTTCTCGCGGACCCAGCATTGCCTGCCGGCGATCGTCGAGCGCGTCTGGCAGGGCCGCGACGCCGCCAAGCGCGACGGCAACGCGCCGCTGTCCCAGGCCCTGAAGATCATCATGAATGCCTTCTACGGCGTGCTGGGTTCCAGCGGCTGCCGCTTCTTCGATCCGCGCCTGGCCTCGTCCATCACCATGCGCGGCCACGAGATCATGCGGCGCACCCGCGAGCTTATCGAGGGGCAGGGACACCGGGTGATCTACGGCGACACCGATTCCACCTTCGTCTGGCTCGGCCGCGCCCACGACGAGGAAGAGGCGGCCGGTATCGGTCGTGCGCTGGTCAACCACGTCAACCAGTGGTGGGTCGAACACCTGCGCGAGGAATACGGACTTGAGAGCGCGCTGGAGATCCAGTTCGAGCGGCACTTCCGGCGCTTCCTCATGCCGACCATCCGTGGCGCGGAAGAGGGCAGCAAGAAGCGTTACGCGGGCCTTGTGCGGCGCGCCGACGGCAGCGACGAGATGGTCTTCAAGGGCCTGGAAACCGTGCGCACCGACTGGTCGCCGCTGGCCCAGCAGTTCCAGCAGGAGCTGTACCTGCGCATCTTCCAGCGCCAGCCGTACCGCGAGTTCGTCCGCGATTACGTGAACCGCACGCTGGCGGGCGAGCAGGATGAGCTGCTGATCTTCCGCAAGCGCCTGCGCCGCCAGCTCGGCGACTACGAGCGCAACGTGCCGCCCCACGTGCGTGCCGCGCGCATCGCCGATGATTACAACGAGCGCCAGGGGCGCCCGCGTCAGTACCAGCGCGGCGGCTGGATCAGCTACGTCATCACGGTCAATGGCCCGGAACCGATGGAGACGCTCAGCTCGCCGATCGATTACGACCACTACGTCAGCCGGCAGCTACAGCCCATCGCCGATGCCATCCTGCCGTTCGTGGACGATGACTTCAGCGCGCTGGTCGACCGGCAGCTGGGCCTTTTCTAGGCACAAAAAAGCCGGCGCAAGCCGGCTTTTCCATTTATCGCGACTCAGTCGCCGCGGTATTCGCAACCGCTGGTGCAGGTCTCATGCACGCGCACCTTGGACAGCTCCGGCAGCAGCGGCTTGAGCTGTTGCCAGATCCAGCGGCAGAGGTTCTCGCTGGTCGGGTTCTCCAGGCCGGGAATGTCGTTCAGGTAGTTGTGGTCGAGCTGGTCGTAGATCGGCTTGAAGATCTGCTTGATCTCGGCGAAATCACGAATCCAGCCGGTATGCGGATCGACCTCGCCTTCGATATAGATGGCGGCCCGGAAGGAGTGACCATGCAGGCGTCCGCACTGGTGCCCTGCTGGAACGTGGGGCAGGCGGTGGGCGGACTCGAAGGTGAATTCCTTGAACAATTCCAAAGTAGCGTGCTCTGTGACGATCGCCGGCCCTGGAACGGGCCGGCCGGAAAATGGGCGCATAGTCTATCACTATCGCGCCCTTCGGGCCGGCCGATCCGGCCAGCGGCTCACTTGATCGCCAGGCGTCTTGCCAGGCGGTTGAGGTTGGCGCGGTCCAGGCCCATCTCACGGGCGACGGCTGCCCAGTTGCCTTCGTGGCGCTCCAGGCTCTGGCTGATCATCCGGCGCTGGAATGCGTCCACCGCCGGGCGCAGCTCGCCGACCATGCCCACACCGGAGGTGTCGTCGCCTTGGCTCGCCTCCACATTCGGAACGCCCTTGTGCAGGGCATTCAGGGTGAGATCGTCGACGCCCAGGCTGAGGATGCGCGAGCGCTGCGAGTGGTTTGCCAGTGCCTTGAGGGAAGCGCGGCCGATCAGGTGTTCCAGTTCGCGCACGTTGCCCGGCCAGGGGTAATCGAACAGCGCGGCCTGGGCTTCGCGGGTCAGGCGCAGGCTGCGCAGCCCCAGGCGTGGGCGGTTCTGTTCGAGGAAATAGCCGGCCAGGAGCAAGACGTCATTGCCGCGTTCGCGCAGCGGCGGAACGCGCAACGGGTAGACGCTCAGGCGGTGGTAGAGATCGGCGCGGAAGCGGCCGGCACGGACTTCCTCGGCAAGGTCGCGGTTGGTGGCGGCGATCAGGCGCACATCCACGTGATGTTCGCGGTCCGAGCCCAGGCGCTGCAACTGGCCGCTCTGCAGCACGCGCAGCAGCTTGGCCTGGATCGCCAGCGGCAGCTCGCCCACTTCATCGAGAAACAGGGTGCCGCCGTCGGCCAGCTCGAACTTGCCGCGTCGCTCGCCGACTGCGCCGGAGAAGGCGCCACGGACGTGGCCGAAGAGTTCGCTTTCCACCAGGGTTTCCGGCAGCGCCGCGCAGTTCAGGCTGATCAGCGGCTGGGCGCGTCGCAGCGAATTGGCGTGGATGGATTGGGCGACCAGTTCCTTGCCGACGCCGGTTTCGCCGGTGATCAGCACGCTCAGGTCACTGCCGGCCACTACCTGGATTTCCTTCATCAGCGCCTGGTGCGACTTGCTCTGGCCGATCAGTTCCCTGGGCTGATCGCCGGAGGCGCGCTGGTAGGCGTCGGCGCGCTGCTGCTCGTGCTCGGCGCGCTGGGCCAGGTCGGTCATGCGCTGGCTGGCCTTGACCGTGGCAGCGGCGAGGCTGGCAAAGGCTTGCAGGTTGTCCAGGTCTGCGGTGGAAAAGCGCTCGGGGTCCAGCGCATCGAGCGTCAGCAGGCCCCAGGGCTGTTCGTCGACCAGCAACGGGCAACCGAGGCAGTCGTGGACTTCAAGATGGCCGTGCAACCCCTCCACCAGCCCGTCGTAGGGGTCGGGCAGGCCGCAGTCGGCAGCGAAATGCGTCGGGCCGGGATGCTCGATGAGGGCGCGCAGGCGTGGATGTTCGCTGATCTTGAAGCGGCGGCCGAGAGTGTCCTGGCTCAGGCCATCGACGGCCAGCGGCACCAGTTGGTCGCCTTCCAGTCGCAGCAGGGCGGTGGCATCGCACGGCAGCAGGTCGCGCAGCGCTTCCAGCAGACGGCGATAACGTTCGCTTTCCGGCAGTTCGCGGGACAGGTCGGCCACCAGGGGGAGGAGGGTGGCCAGTAGCGGGTTTCGAGTCATTTTGACCTCTATGCAGTCATTCTGACGCTGGTCAGTAGGGGTCATTATGACTCTATTTCCATTAAAGGTCCCGTGATTACTGGGCTGCGGGGTTGGCACGCTTCCTGAAATACCTGAGGCAGAGAGCACAGGCGACCCCACTCACCGCCTGGCCAACCCGAGGAGATCCACATGCTGTCCAACGAACACCGTACCCTGGTCAAGGCTACCGTCCCGCTGCTGGAGACCGGCGGAGAAACCCTGACCCAGCACTTCTACAAGATGATGCTCAGCGAGTACCCGGAAGTTCGTCCGCTGTTCAACCAGGCGCACCAGGTTTCCGGCGATCAGCCGCGCGCGCTGGCCAACGGCGTGCTGATGTATGCCCGCCATATCGATGAGCTGGAGCAGCTCGGCCCGCTGGTGGCGAAGATCGTCAACAAGCACGTTGCCTTGCAGATCCAGCCGGAACACTACCCGATCGTCGGCAGCTGCCTGCTGCGCGCGATTCGCGAGGTCCTCGGCGAGGAGATTGCCACCCAGGAGGTGATCGACGCCTGGGCCGCCGCCTATGGCCAACTGGCCGATATCCTGATCGGCGCCGAGGAATCGGTGTACCAGCAGAATGCCGAGCAACCTGGCGGCTGGCGTGGCGCCCGGCGCTTCCGCATCGTGCGCAAGGAAGTCGAGAGCGAGGAGATCACCTCCTTCTACTTCCAACCGCTGGATGGCGAGTCGCTACTGGACTTCCAGCCCGGCCAGTACATCGGCCTGTCCCTGGAAATCGGCGGGGAGGAGGTCCGCCGCACCTACTCGCTGTCCGACGCGCCCAACGGCCGTGAGTACCGTATCAGCGTGAAGCGCGAGCCCGAAGGTAAGGTTTCCAACTACCTGCACGATCGCCTGAACGTGGGTGACGAGCTCGACCTGTTCCCGCCGGCGGGCGATTTCGTCCTGCGGGACGGCGACAAACCGCTGGCCCTGATCACTGCCGGGGTCGGCATCACTCCGGCACTGGCGATGCTCAAGCCGGCCCTGGCGTCCGGTCGCGAAGTGCACTTCATCCACTGCGCCCGCCACGGCGGCGCGCATGCATTCCGCGAGTGGGTCGAGGCGCAGTCCGACGCGCATCCGCAGCTCAAGCATTACTTCTGCTACAGCGAGCCGCGTTCGCAGGACGCATCCCATGCCGAAGGCTTCCTCAGCCGCGAACTGCTGGCCGACTGGCTGCCGGAAGACCGCGACCTGGACGCCTATTTCCTCGGTCCCAAGCCGTTCATGGCCCAGGTGAAGCGTCACCTGCGCGAGATCGGCGTGCCCGAGCAACAGTCCCACTACGAGTTCTTCGGCCCGGCCAGCGCGCTGGAGGCCTGAACCTGAGCGCCGGCCCGATGGCGGGCCGGCGCAACCCGAGGAGGTGTGTGATGGAAAGTCTTTTCGCCTGCCCACAACGCAATCTGTCGATGTCCTGGTCGCTGCTGACCGGCGGGCTCGTCCTGCTGCTGCTGGGGATCGTGGGAGCCTATTTCGTCGATGGCCATCTGAACCTGCAGAGCATTGTCGCAGCGCATGCCTTCACCATCCTCGGCCCGACATTATTGAAGCTGGGCTACGTGCTGCGGCTGGTGGCTCAACATCAGATGCGCAAGGAAGGCTGGGAGGCTTGCTGTGTTACTGGTTGATCGAAAGGCTCTGCTGACCATACCGCCCCTGTGGCGCCTGGGCTTTCGCCCGTTCTTCCTCGGCGGCGCGGTGTTCGCGCTGATCGGCATCGCCGCCTGGGCGGCCGTGCTGCTCGATGTGCTGCCGGCCTGGCAACCACTGGGGGGCTGGCTGGCCTGGCACCGCCATGAAATGCTCTTCGGCTTTGCGGCGGCGATCATCGCCGGTTTCCTGCTCACCGCGGTGCAGACCTGGACCGGTCGCCCCGGCATCAGCGGCAAGCCGCTGATGGTGTTATCGCTGGTCTGGCTGGCAGCGCGGGTGGGCTGGCTCGTGGGAGCGCCGCTGTGGCTGGTCACCGTTCTGGAGCTGGCGTTCATGCCGGCGCTGGCGTTCTTCATCGGTCGCAGCCTGTGGCAGGTCCGCCAGAAGCGCAATTATCCGGTCATCGCCGTGCTGGGCCTGATGACACTCGCTGACGCGCTGGTGATGGCCGGCATCTGGGCCGGCAACGATGCCTGGCAACGTGGCGGTGCGCTGGGTGCGTTGTGGCTGGTGGCGGCGCTGATGGGCCTGATCGGCGGCCGCGTGATTCCCTTCTTCACCCAGCGTGGGCTGGGCCGCACGACTCAGGTGCCGGCCTGGAACTGGCTGGATAACGCACTGCTGGGCGGCACGATGCTGGTGGCGGTGCTGAGCGCAATCGGCATCGGCCTGGCTCCGCACCCGCTGGTCGGCCTGCTGTTCGCCGCGCTGGCGGTCGGGCACCTGATCCGCCTGTGGCGCTGGTACGACAACGACTATTGGGGCGTGCCGCTGCTCTGGTCGCTGCACCTGGCCTACCTGTGGATGATGCTGGCCCCGGCGGGCATGGCGCTGTGGCACTTCTCGCCGACCTTCAATCCGAGCCTGGCGATCCACATGCTCACGGTGGGCGGTGTGGGCGGGCTGATTCTGGCGATGATCGCGCGGGTCAGCCTTGGCCATACCGGCCGCCCGCTGCAACCGCCGAAGTCGATGTCGCTTGCCTTTGGGTTGCTTAACCTGGGGGGCGTTGCACGGGTGCTGCTGGTCATCTGGTGGCCGCTGGGAGGTCTGAGCATCGCGGCGGTGTGCTGGGTGGCGGCCTTCCTGATGTTTGCCTGGTACTACGGCCCGATGTTCTGGAAGCCGCGGCTGGATGGGCAGCCGGGCTGATCGGAGTGATGCGGTAACGCTGTCTTCGACGGCGGTTCGCGGGCATGGCCCGCTCCTGGATGAACCGGCTAGGGTAGGAGCGGACGCTGTCCGCGATGATTTTCCGCCCGCTGAGCGGCCTCGGGCCAATCTCGGACGGAGTCCGCTCCGACGGTAATGCTCAGTTGCCTGGCGGGGCCTGGCGCAGCCGCTTGAGTTCGTCATTCAGCCAGGCGCTGGCGTCCTGTTTGCCCGCCGGGCAATCGACCTGGTAGCGCTGGCCGCTCATGCTGCTCTTGGTCGCGGCGCGCTCGATGAAGTCTTCCGCGCTGCTCACCATGTCCCTGTTTTCCAGATAATCCAGCTTCTTCTGCAGGTGCGCGCGCGCCTCGGCGGCCGGGTACTCGCTGCCGTTACGGATGAACTGGCAAGCGCTGTGCTCGACGAAGTCCAGCAGTTGGGTGATTTCCTGCTGCGCCTTTGCATCGACGGCGGCCTGCGTGCCCGTGCCGACGAGCAGGAGAGAGATCAGGAGCGAGCGAAGCATTGGAGAGTGAGTCATGGCGGTTCCTTGCCGGAGGGTGAAGCCGCCAATTATGTCAGCGGCTGCAGGCGTTCGCCGAGGCGACCGCTGTCTACCAGTTCAAGGAACTCGTCCCCCATCCGCTGGCTCTCGTCCATTGCCTTGCGCCAGTAGCGCTCGCGACCGGCGTCGTCGCCAAGGTAGCGGTGGAAGTCCTTGCGGTCGGGCAGCTTGTTGTGGGGCAGGCGCGCCAGGTAATCCCTTGACGGTGCCAGCAACAGTACATCCTGCAGGCGGCCGGCGTCGCCACGGCGCCAGGGAAGGCCCTTGTCGAACCAGCCGGGGATGACCTTGTCGGTAAAGTGCGGGTAGAGCACCACGCCGTCGGGTTGGTAGGGCAGGTCCAGGTGGTAGTCCAGCAGTCCTCCGTCGCGGTAGGTGCCAGGGCCGGCGCCGGGGATGTCGCGCACGCCTTCCATGACCATGGGGATGGAGCCCGATGCGAGCAGGGCGTGGCGCAGGTTGGCGAGGTCCAGGTGCAGATAGCGCGAGGGGAAGTCCGACAGCGCCTCCAGCGGCGGCGCGCGGCGGGCGTCATGAATGATCAGCCGCTCGAAGTGCCGGTGCAGGTGGCGGCGGCCCACCAGGTTGTCGCGGATCACCGCGCCCAGGCCCAGCCCCAGGTTGGCCTTGCCGTCCTGCGCAAGTCGTCCGTGGCTCTTCACCACGACCACGTTGAGGCGGTACCAGGGGTTATCCAGCACCTTGGCGTCATGGCCATCGAGCAGGTCGTCGAGCATCGTCGCACAGCTTTTCGACACGTCGCTGATGCTCGCATTACGGGCAAAACGCTGCTGCGTGTACAGCTCGCCCAGGCGGCGAATGCCCTCGGCCGGGTCTGGCAGGCAGGCGCTGGCGAAGCGCCAGGAGCCGATGGAGGCGCCGATCAGCGAACGCTCGCGCGGTGCGCGCGGCAGCCATTCACCGAACAGCGCGAGGTCCAGGCCCTGGATGCCCAGCGCCTTCGGGCCGCCGGCGGCGCCGGGAAGAATGCCGACATCGGCGGGGGCCAGCCCTTGTTCGCGGATGCGCTGGAGCGCTCGGCTTCCGGCCTTGAGGGTGAGGGCAGGGGTCTTGATCTGGATGGCGGTCATGCGGGCCTCGCTGTGGCAGGCCGCGATTATAGAGCCTGTGGGCCAGGAGCAAGGATACTTCACGGAGTGAATGTCCCTTGTCGATTCAGCTTGAATTAAGTCCTTCTCCGTAGTCTGACAGCCGTGAAATTCTGACGAGGTACGCTCATGAAATGGCTGCTGATCCTGACCGCGCTTTCCGCCCTGCTGCTGGGCGCAGGCGTTGCCACGGCCCACGACATTGGCCCGGACGAGGCTTTGCGCCTGCGCGATGCCGGCACCATCCGCAACTTCGAGGAGCTGAACCGCACCGCGCTGGCCAAGCATGCCGGCGGTTCGGTGTACGATAGCGAGCTCGAGCTGGAGCATGGCCGCTATCTCTACAAGGTCGACATCAAGGACGCCCAGGGCGTGAAGTGGGATGTCGAGCTGGATGCGGTCACCGGCGAAGTCCTCACCGATCACCAGGATGACTGATGAAGACCGTTCTGCCCCGCGTGGTGCTGCTTGGCCTGGCGCTCGTCGCCATGGCTGGCGTCGCGCAGGCCCATGACCTGAGCCAGGACGAAGCCCTGCGCCTGAGCAAGGAAGGGGTGATCCGCCCCTTCGAGGAAATCCTCCCCGCCGCGCTGGGCCGTTATCCCGGCTCGCGCCTGCTCGAAGCCGAGCTGGAGAAGGAGCACAACACCTACATCTACGAGGTGGAGCTGCTGACCACCGAAGGCGTGGTGCGCGAACTGGAACTGGATGCCCGCGACGGTCGCATCCTCAAGGATAAGGAAGACGACTGATGCGCCTGCTGCTGGTGGAAGACCACGTACCCCTGGCCGATGAGCTGCTGGCAACCCTGACCCGCCAGGGTTATGCGGTGGACTGGCTGGCCGACGGCCGCGATGCCGCCGTGCAGGGTGCCAGCGAACCTTACGACCTGGTGATCCTCGACCTCGGCCTGCCGGGCCGCCCCGGCCTGGAAGTGTTGCAGGAGTGGCGTGGCATGGGACTTTCGATACCGGTACTGATCCTCACCGCGCGCGGCTCCTGGGCCGAGCGCATCGATGGCCTGAAGGCCGGTGCCGACGATTACCTAACCAAGCCGTTCCATCCCGAGGAGCTGCTGCTGCGCATCCAGGCGCTGCTGCGCCGTGCCCGCGGGCTGGCCAACCAGAGCCAGCTGGAAGTGGCCGGCCTGAGCCTGGACGAGTCGCGCCAGTGCGTGCAACAGGGCGGCAAGGAGGTCGACCTGACGTCCGCCGAGTTCCGCCTGCTGCGTTACTTCATGCTTCACCCCGGCCAGCTTCTGTCGAAATCGCACCTGGCCGAGCACCTGTATGACGGCGAAACCGAGCGCGATTCCAACGTCATCGAGGTCCATATCAACCACCTGCGCCGCAAGCTTGGCCGCGAGGTCATCGAGACCCGCCGCGGCCAGGGTTATCGCTTCACCGGCAACGGAGTCGGCCGTTGATGTCGATCCAGCGCCGGCTCGGTCTCGGGCTCGGCGTGGTGCTGGTGGTGGTCGGCCTGGCCTTGGCTCAGGCGGGCATCTGGCTGTTCGACCAGGGCCTGCGCCGCTATCTGGTGAATGGGCTGCAGGACGAGGCGGAAAGCCTGCTGGTGGGCATCACCCGTGGCCCGGCGGGGCTGCAACTGGACGGCCAGCGTGTCGATGCGGCCTATGAGCGGTTGTTCTCGGGGCGCTACTTCGTCATCCGCTTCGACGACCAGACCTGGCGTTCGCGCTCGCTATGGGACAACGAGCTGAAGCTGCCGTCGCACAAGGGGCTGGCCAGCAAGCTGGAAAAAGGTCCGGATGGCCAGCGCCTGCTGGTCTATCGCGGCGACTACAAGCGTTACGGCAAGCACTTGAGCATTGTCGTCGCGCAGGACTACACGCCCGTCCTCAAGAGCTTCAATCGTTTGCGCAACATCGGCCTGGGCGCCGGCGCGCTGGCGTTACTGCTGATCCTGGTGTTCCAGGGGTTCACCGTGCGCCGCTCGCTGCGCCCGCTGGAGCGCGTGCGCCAGCAGATCGCCCAGTTGCAGGAAGGCCAGCGCAGCCAGCTGGACAGCCAGGCGCCGCGCGAGCTGGAGCCACTGGTGGAGCAGATCAACCACTTGCTGCAGCACACCGAGGACACCCTGCGCCGCTCGCGCAATGCGCTGGGCAATCTCGGCCACGCGCTGAAGACGCCCCTGGCCGTGCTGATCAGCCTTGCTGACCGCGAGGAACTGCGCGACCACCCCGAGCTGCGGCGCGTGCTGCAGGAACAATTGGAGCAGATCGAACAGCGTCTGGCGCGTGAATTGGGGCGGGCGCGGTTGGTGGGCGAAGCGCTGCCCGGCGCCCACTTCGATTGCGATGCGGAGCTGCCGAGCCTGTGCGACATGCTCAAGCTCATCCATGGTGACCATCTCGCCATCGACTGGCAGGCGCCACCCGCAACCCGTCTGCCATATGACCGGGAGGACCTGCTGGAAATGCTCGGCAACCTGCTGGACAACGCCTGCAAATGGGCCGACGGCCAGGTGCGGTTGACGGTGGAGAAGGGCGCTGAGGCCTACTGGTTGAGCGTGGAGGACGATGGTCCCGGCATTGCCGAAGACCAGCGTGACAGTGTGCTGGAGCGTGGCACGCGGCTGGATGAACAGGTGGCCGGTCATGGCCTGGGCCTGGGGATCGCGCGGGATATTGCGGCGGCCTGTGGCGGTGGTCTGCGGCTTGAAGGCAGCGAGCTGGGCGGGTTGCGTGTGGTGGTCGAGTTGCCGCGCCGTGCGGTCTGATCGCGTGCCGACCTTGCCGGCGTAACGCGGGCATGGCCCGCTCCGGCGGGAGCGGGCCTCATCTTCCGGGCATCAGACGCGGAACTGATCCATCAACCCCTGCTGATGGTTCGCCAGCTTGTTCAGCGACTGGCTGACCTGCGCCGATTCCTGCGCCTGGCTCGACAGCGATTCGGTCACGTCACGGATGCCAGCGACGTTGCGGTTGATCTCCTCGGCCACCGCGCTCTGCTCTTCGGCGGCGCTGGCGATCTGCAGGTTCATGTCGGTGATCACCCCCACCGCGTCGCCGATGCGCTTGAGCGCAGCCACGGCCTGCTCGACCTGGGACACGCTGTCCTGCGCCTGGCGATGGCTGTTGCTCATCGCGCCGACCACATCACGGGTGCCGTTCTGCAGGCCCTCGATGACCTGGCGAATTTCCTCCACCGAATCCTGGGTGCGCCTGGCGAGGTTGCGCACCTCGTCGGCGACCACCGCGAAGCCGCGGCCGGCTTCACCGGCGCGGGCCGCTTCGATGGCGGCGTTGAGGGCCAGCAGGTTGGTCTGCTCGGCGATGCCACGGATCACTTCCAGCACCGAGCCGATCTGCTCGCTGCTGGCTGCAAGGCCTTCCACTTGGCTCATGGCGCTGCTCATGTCGCTGGCCAGTTCGTCGATCAGGCGGGTGGTGTTATCGATCACGCTCAGGCCATCGCGGGTCGCGCCGTCGGCGCCACGGGCAGCGTCGGCGGCCATGGCGGCGCTGTTGGCGACGTCGTGGGCGGTGGCGCTCATTTCCTGGGAGGCGGTGGCGACCTGGTCGACTTCGCGGAACTGCTGCTGCATGCCGGCGCTGGTCTGGCTGGCGATTTCCGAGGACTGGTCTGCGGTGGCACGGGCATCCTGCACCGAGGATTTCACGTCGCGGATGATCGGCTGCAGCTTGTCGAGGAAGCGGTTGAACCAGCCGGCCAGTTCGCCCAGCTCGTCCTTGCCGCTGTAGTCCAGGCGCTTGGTCAGGTCGCCTTCGCCACTGGCGATGTTGCGCAGCATGGCGGCGACGTTGAGGATCGGCCGGGTCACGCCACGGGCGGTAAGCCACATGGCGAACAGGCCGATCAGGATGGCGATCAGACCGAAGCCGAGCTGGTAGGCGGTGCCCTGCGTGCGCTGGTCGTCCAGTTCGTTCTGCAGCTCGATGGCCGGGCCGAGCAGGACATTCTGCGGGACTTCCAGCAGCACGCCCCAGGGCTTGGAGCCGGGGATCGGTTGCAACGGCTCGACCACCCGCAACTGGTCGTCCTGGCGGAACACCTGCTCATGGTTGGCGGCGATGGCCTGCAGCAGCTCAGTGCCCTGGTTGGGATAGACCTCCTGCAGCTTCCTGCTCAGCTTGCTGGCGTCTGCGCTGTGGCCGGCGAGCAGGCCCGCGGCGCTGACGATGCTCACGCGGCCCTGGCCGTCGTACAGCTCCCGGCTGCCCTCGATGCTGATCTCCTGCAGCTTCTCCATGCTGATGTCCAGGCCCATGACGCCGATGACCTTGCCGTCCAGCTCCAGCGGGAAGGCGATGCTGGTCATGAGCATCTTCTTCTTGCCCACTTCGTCGAAGTACGGGTCGAGCACGCAGGGCTGGCCGGTGGTCTTGGGGCAGGTGAACCAGGCGTTGTAAGCGCTGCCGCTCGGGCCGGGGCTGGTGTCCTGCAGCAGCGACTCGGCCATGGCTTCGGATTCCAGGTGGCCCGGCGTGGCCTGGGACCAGTAGATGGAGAAGCGCCCCGCGTCGTTGCTGCCCAGCTCGCCCTGGCCGGCGAAGAGCTTGTCCTTGCCATCCAGCGCATCGGGTTCGAAGGCGACGTAGAGGCCCAGCAGTTCCGGGTTGCCTTCCAGCGCCGTCTTCACCTGGCGGGTCAGGTCTTCGCGCAGGTCATAGGCGTCGAGGAAGCGCTTCTGCGCCTGATCGCGCAGGAAGAGCACCTGCCGCGAGAAGCCCTTGCCATACTGGTAGGCGTCCATGATGTAGCGCTGGATGCGCATGGCCTGGACTTCACCGCGCGATTGCAGTCGCGCCTTGGCCGCTTCATCGAGCATTTCGGTGCTCGATTGCTTGACCAGCGCGGTGCTGTGTTGGGTGCGGTAGACGGACAGACCGGAAAGCAGCGAGACGACGCCGAGCAGGCAGAGCCCGGCGAGCAACGTGATCTTCCACTGGATGGAGAGACGGCGCAGCAACATGGAGAGGGGTCCTTGTTTTAACGAAACCTCGGGAATGCCCGGTATATCGGCTTTTCCCGCATCTTCTTGACCCGTGACGGGGCGAATCGCCAGAAAACAGGCGATTCTGGCGTGCTGTTATGACGGCCGGCGACTTTCAGGCAAAAAGCGTGCGCACTTCGGTGAAAATCCCGCCGCCAATTGCCGAAACGTCCTGATTCGACACGGGTTTTGACACCTCGCCGAGTGTTTGGCAGAGTGCGCGCCTTTTGTCCGCGCCCTGCGCGGCGATCCGTGAGAGGAGTGATAGAGATGAATGCGGTGTTGATCGCCATTGGCCTGATGCTGGTGCTGAGCCTGTGTCGCGTGCATGTGGTGGTCGCACTGATCGCCGGCGCGGTGGCCGGTGGTTTGCTGGGTGGCCTGGGCATGGACGGCACGCTCAAGGCATTCAACGAAGGACTGGGGGCCGGTGCGACGGTGGCGCTGTCCTACGCCATGCTGGGCGCCTTTGCCGTGGCCATCGCGCGCTCCGGAATGGCGCACGCCCTTGCCGATCGTGCCCTGGCAATGCTCGGCCACCACGAGGCCAATGGCTCCGGCGCCTTCAAGTGGATGATGGTCGGCCTGCTGCTGGTGGTGGCAATCTCTTCGCAGAACATCCTGCCCATCCACATCGCCTTCATTCCGTTGCTGGTGCCACCGCTGCTCTACGTGCTGACCCGCCTGCAGATCGACCGCCGGCTGATCGCCTGCGTCATCACCTTCGGCCTGATCACGCCCTACATGTTCCTGCCGGTTGGCTTCGGCAACATTTTCCTGAACCAGATCCTGCTGGCCAACGTCGAGCGGGCGGGTGTGAGCGTGCAAGGCATCAATGTCACTCACGCCATGCTGATTCCAGCGCTGGGGATGGTCTGCGGCCTGCTGATGGCGGTGCTGTTCAGTTACCGTCGCAAGCGTGTCTACGATCTGGAGCGCATCGAACAGGTCGAGCGGGTCGATACGCCCTACAGCAGGATGAGCCTGGTGGTGGCAGGCGTCGCGGTCGCGTCGGCCTTTGCCGTGCAACTGCTGCTGGACTCGATGATCCTCGGTGCGCTGGTGGGTTTCCTGGTGTTCTCGCTGTCCGGCGTGGTGCGCTGGAAGGAAGCGGACGACCTGTTCACCGAAGGCATGAAGATGATGGCCATGATCGGCTTCATCATGATCGCCGCCCAGGGGTTCGCCGCGGTGATGACCGCCACCGGGCAGGTCGCGAGCCTGGTGGACAGCGCCGCCGGCTGGATCGGCAGCAGCAAGGCGCTGGGCGCCTTCATGATGCTGCTGGTGGGTCTGCTGGTGACCATGGGCATCGGCTCGTCCTTCTCCACGGTGCCGATCATCGCGGCGATCTTCGTGCCGCTGGCGGCGCACCTGGGCTTCAGTCCACTGGCCATTGTCAGCATCGTCGGCACAGCCGGAGCATTGGGTGACGCCGGCTCGCCGGCATCGGACTCCACCCTCGGTCCGACCTCCGGGCTGAACGTGGACGGCCAGCACAACCACATCTGGGACACCGTAGTGCCCACCTTCCTGCACTACAACCTGCCGCTGCTGGCGTTCGGCTGGGTGGCGGCCATGGTGCTTTAGCGCACATGAGCGCAGGGAGCGCGCTGCGAAAGTTGCACTCGGCAGGCCAACTGCTGACTAATGAGCTGGTTTAACCTTTCACGGACCCGCTCATGTTCGAATCGAAACTGGAATACCGGACATTCCTCGCCCTGCTGCTGGTGGTGACGCTCGCCTTCGGCTGGATCCTGCTGCCGTTCTATGGGGCGGTCTTCTGGGGCACCATCCTGGCGATCATCTTCGCTCCGCTGCAACGCCGCCTGAGGACGAAGCTCAACGGGCGCAACAACCTCGCCGCGCTGATTTCCCTCGGCGTGTGCTTCCTGATCGTGATCCTGCCGGTGACCTTCATCGCCGGGGCGCTGGTGCAGGAGGGAGCGACGGTCTACCAGCGACTGAAGTCGGGTGAGCTGAATTTCATCGTGTACTACCAGCAGGCCGTCGCTGCGCTCCCGGCGTGGGCGCATCAGCTGCTGGAGCGCTTCGACCTGGCGGACCTTTCCAGCCTGCAGGAAAAGCTCTCGACGGGGGCGATGCAGGCCAGCCAACTCGTGGCGACCAAGGCCTTCAGCATCGGCCAGAATACTTTCGAGTTCGTCATCAGCTTCGGCATCATGCTTTACCTGTTGTTCTTCCTCCTGCGCGACGGCCCGGCGCTGGGGCGCCGAATCAAGCAGGCGGTGCCGCTGAGTGCGGAGCACAAGCAGCACCTGTTCACCAAGTTCACCACGGTGATCCGCGCCACGGTGAAGGGCAACATCGCCGTCGCCGCGACCCAGGGCGCACTCGGCGGGCTGATCTTCTGGTTCCTCGGCATCCAGGGTTCGTTGTTGTGGGGCACGCTGATGGCCTTCCTTTCGCTGCTGCCAGCGATCGGCGCGGGGCTGATCTGGGTGCCGGTGGCGGCTTATTTCCTGCTCACCGGAGCGATCTGGCAGGGCGTGGTGCTGACACTGTTCTGCGTGGTGGTGATCGGCCTGGTGGACAACATCCTGCGCCCGATCCTGGTGGGCAAGGACACCAAGATGCCCGACTACGTGGTGCTGATCTCAACCCTCGGCGGCATGTCGCTGTTCGGTCTCAACGGCTTCGTCATCGGCCCGCTGATCGCGGCGCTGTTCATGGCCTCCTGGGACTTGTTCACCGGCCGCGAAGGGGAGACGCCCAAGGCGGCGGAGTAGGGCGCGAGCCTTGTAGGATGGCGTGGAGCGAAGCGATACCCATCAATGACGTGCGCCAGCAGCATGGGTATCGCTGCGCTCCACCCATCCTACGAAAAGCCGGTATCTCCTGATTCCCGCCCAACAAAAAACCCCGCCGAAGCGGGGTTTTTCATTGCCTGTCGACCTTAGCCGGCGACGGCTACCAGGCCGCTGTGCTGGAGGAGGTCCAGCAGCGGTTGCGGGTAGACACCGAGGAAGAAGGCGAGCAGGGCGATGGCCACCAGCATGATGCCGCCGGCGCGCTGAGCCCAGTCCAGGGGCGCGTCGTGGCGCTTCATGTTCGGCTCGACCAGGAACATGGTCACCATCACGCGCAGGTAGTAGAACAGGCCGATGGCGCTGCCCAGGACCAGGGCGCCGACCAGCCACCAGTGCTGGGACTCGACGCCGGTGGCGACGATGTAGAACTTGCCGATGAAGCCGGCGGTCAGCGGAATGCCGGCCAGGGACAGCATCATCACGGTCATCACTGCGGTCAGCACCGGACGGCGCCAGAACAGGCCGCGGTACTCGAACAGCGCGTCGGCGTCGCGGCCGCTGTACGGGGTGGACATCAGGGTGACCACGCCGAAGGCGCCCAGGGTGGTGACGACGTAGGTGGTCAGGTACACGCCGACCGCTTCCACGGCCAGGCCCTTGCTCGCCACCAGGGCGATCAGCAGGTAGCCGAAGTGGGCGATGGACGAGTAGCCCAGCAGGCGCTTGATGTTGCTCTGGGTCAGCGCCAGCAGGTTACCGATCAGGATCGAGGCGATGGCGATGACCGCGATGGCGTCATGCAGCAGGCCGTTGTTCAGGGCCGCCGGAGCGATCTGGAACAGGCGCAGCAGCACGGCGAACACAGCGACTTTGGCAGTGGTGGCCAGGAAGGTGGCGACCGGCGCCGGCGCGCCTTCATAGACGTCCGGGGTCCACAGGTGGAACGGTGCCAGGGACAGCTTGAAGCCCAGGCCGACGACCATCATGCCGACGCCGATGGCCAGCAGCGGGCCATGGCTGGTGCCTTCGGCCAGCGAGGCTCCGATGGCAGCGAAGCCCAGGTTGCCGGACTCGGCGTAGAGCAGGGCCATGCCGAACAGCAGGAACGCGGAGCCGGCGGCGGACAGAACGGTGTACTTGATGCCCGCTTCCAGGGTGCGCTTGTTGAAGAAGGCGTACGCCACCATGCCGTAGACCGGCACCGACAGCAGTTCCAGGCCGATGAACAGGCCGGCCAGGTTCTGCGCGCTGACCAGTACCAGGCCGCCTGCGGTGGAGAGCAGGAGCAGCAGGTACAGTTCCTCGCGGTTGCCCGGGAAGCTTTCCATGTAGGCATGGGCGAGGGTGGTGCAGGCCAGGGCGCCGATCAGGATCAGGGCCATGTAGAAGCAGGCGAAGTTGTCGATCACCAGCAGCGGGGTGACTTCGATCGGGGTGACTTTCAGCACCGGGATGATCGACAGCAGGGCCAGGTTCAGACCGATCACCGAAAGGGTGGCGGTCATCGAGTGGTTACGCTTCCAGGCTACCGCGAGCATCACCACCACCAGGGTGGCGCTGGTGATGAGCAGTGGCAGGAGCGCGATGAAGTGTTGAATCGTGAAGGTCATTTCGCGCTTACCGTGCTGCCAGAGTGGAGAGGGCGGCACCCAGCCATTGCTGGACGCCGTGCATGGTTGCCGCGGAGGTGTCGAGGACCGGCTGCGGGTAGACGCCGAGCACGATCAGCAGCACCGCCAGGCCGAGCACCATGAGCAGTTCGCGGGCGTTCAGGCCGGCGATGGCAGTGTCGGACTTGGCCGGGCCGAAATAGGCACGGTGGATCATGATCAGCGAGTAGACCGAGCCGAACACCAGGCCGAAGGTGGCGATCACGGTGATCACCGGAACGACCTTGAAACTGCCCAGCAGGATCAGGAATTCACCGACGAAGTTGCCGGTGCCCGGCAGACCCAGCGACGCAGTGGCGAAGAACAGGGCCACGGCCGGCAGGTACGGGATGCGCGACCACAGGCCGCCCATCTTGCGCATGTCACGGGTGTGCAGGCGCTCGTACAGCTGGCCACACAGGATGAACAGCGCGGCGGCGGAGAGGCCGTGGGCGATCATCTGCACGACCACGCCCTGCAGCGCCTGCGGGCTGCCGGAGTAGATGCCGATCATCACGAAACCCATGTGCGACACGGAGGAGTAGGCCACCAGGCGCTTGATGTCGGTCTGGGCGAACGACAGGAAGGCGCCGTAGAAGATACCGATCAGACCCAGGGTCATGGCGATCGGGGCGAACTCGGCCGAGGCATTGGGGAACAGCGGCAGGGCGAAGCGGATCAGGCCATAGGCGGCAGTCTTCAGCAGGATGCCGGCCAGGTCCACGGAACCGGCGGTCGGCGCCTGGGCGTGGGCGTCCGGCAGCCAGGAGTGCACCGGTACCACCGGCATCTTCACCGCGAAGGCGACGAAGAAGCCGAGCATCAGGATCCACTCGGTGTGCGGTGGCAGCTGGGTCTTGAGCAGGTCGGCGTAGTTGAAGGTCAGTACGCCGGTGCTGTTGTAGTGCACGAACACCAGGCCCAGGATCGCCACCAGCATCACCAGGCCGCTGGCCTGGGTGAAGATGAAGAACTTGGTGGCGGCATAGATGCGGGTCTTCTTGCCATCGTCCGAGCTGTGACCCCAGAGCGCGATGAGGAAGTACATCGGCACCAGCATCATTTCCCAGAAGAAGAAGAACAGGAACAGGTCGACGGCGAGGAACACGCCGATCACGCCGCCCAGGATCCACAGCAGGTTCAGGTGGAAGAAGCCGATGCGGCGCTGGATCTCGTTCCACGAGCAGAGGACGGACAGCACGCCGAGCAGGCCGGTCAGCGCGACCATCAGCAGGGACAGGCCGTCCATTGCCAGGTGCACGCTGATACCGAAACGCTCGATCCAGGGTACCTGGAACTGCAGGGTCCACTGCGGCTCGCCACCCGGCGCCGGGGCCAGCTGGAAGTCGCCGGTGTGCCACACCCACAGGCTCAGCGCCAGGGTGAGGACCATCGATCCCAGGGCGACCCAGCGGGGCAGGGTCTTGCTGGTGTACTCGGCGATCCAGCAAAGGAAGCCGCCGATGAAGGGGATCAGGATTAGCCAGGGCAGAATCATGTCGGGCTCAATCTCTTTCGTGAATTCATTAAGCCAGCAGCAGCGCGCCGAGGAGCAGCGCGGCGCCGCCCACCAGGGAAGCGGCATACCAACGCAGGCGGCCGTTCTCGGTGAGGCTGAGGAGTTTGTTGCCACCGCGGGCGGTGAGCGGGACCAGGACCAGGGTCTTGTCGATCGGGTCCGCGGCCAGCAGGCGGCAGATCAGCAGGTAGGGTTTCACGAACAGCTTGTCGTACAGCCAGTCGAAGCCCCAGGCGTGGAACCACCAGGTGCCGAGGAAGCGGCCCGGTGCGCTCTGGGCGACGGCGCTGACGAAGCGGCGCTTGCCGAGGAACAGCAGGCCCGCCAGCAGGATACCGGCGATGGCGATGGCGCCCGAGGCGATCTCCAGGCTGTGCTTGGCTTCACCACCAGCGTGACCGGCGCTTTCCGGCAGGACGCCGGCCAGCGGCGGGGTGATCAGCGCGCCGACGAAGGTGGAGAGCACGATCAGGACACCCAGCGGCAGCCAGTGGCTGATGCCATGGCCGGCGTGCGCTTCGGTCTTCGCTTCGCCGTGGAAGGCGATGAAGATCAGGCGGAAGGTGTACAGCGAGGTCATGAAGGCACCGACGAGCCCTGCGATCAGCAGGTTCGGGTGACCACTGGCGAAGGCTTCCCAGAGGATCTCGTCCTTGGAGTAGAAGCCGGCGGTCAGGAAGGGCAGGGCGGCCAGGGCCGCGCCACCGACCACGAAGCTCGCGTAGGCCAGCGGCAGCTTCTTCCACAGGCCACCCATCTTGAAGATGTTCTGCTCATGGTGGCAGGCGACGATCACCGCACCCGAAGCAAGGAACAGCAGGGCCTTGAAGAAGGCGTGGGTCATCAGGTGGAAGATCGCGCCACCCCAGGCGCCAACGCCCAGGGCCAGGAACATGTAGCCGATCTGGCTCATGGTCGAGTAGGCGAGGATGCGCTTGATATCGGTCTGCACCAGCGCGGCGAAGCCGGCCAGCACCAGGGTCACGGCACCGATGATGCCGACCAGCTCCAGGACGTTCGGAGCCAGCTCGAACAGGCCGTGGCAGCGGGCGATCAGGTAGACGCCCGCGGTGACCATGGTGGCGGCGTGGATCAGCGCGGAGACCGGAGTCGGACCGGCCATCGCGTCGGCCAGCCAGGTCTGCAGCGGCAGCTGGGCGGACTTGCCGACGGCGCCGCCGAGCAGCATCAGGGTTGCCAGGTTGATCCACAGGTCGCCCTTGGCGAAGTGCTGCGGAGCCAGGACCAGCAGTTCCTGGATGTTCAGCGTGCCCAGGTGCTGGAACAGGATGAACATGCCGATGGCGAAGAACACGTCACCCACGCGGGTCACGATGAAGGCCTTGAGCGCTGCGTTGCCGTTGGGTACGTGGTTGTAATAGAAACCGATCAGCAGGTAGGAGCAGAGGCCCACGCCTTCCCAGCCGAAGTACATGAACAGCAGGTTATCGCCCAGCACCAGGAACAGCATGCTGGCGATGAACAGGTTGGTGTAGGCGAAGAACCGCGAGTAGCCGGTTTCACCGCGCATGTACCAGGAGGCGAACAGGTGGATCAGGAAACCGACGCCGGTGACCACACCGAGCATGGTGACCGACAGGCCGTCCAGGTACAGGGTGAAGTTGGTCTTGAAGTCGCCAACGCTCATCCATTGCCACAGCACCAGGCTGTAGGCGCCACCTTCGGGCGGGTTGCTGTGGAAGCTCCAGATCGCCCAGAAGGCGGAGAGGGCCGCCAGGCCCACGGAGCCGACACCCACCAGTGCCGAGAGATTTTCCGACCACTTGCCGCGGGAGAACGAGAGCAGCAGGAAGCCGACCAGGGGGAACAGGAAAGTAAGGGGCAGCAGGTTCATCCGCGCATCTCGCTGGCAGCGTCGATATCGAGGGTATGGAAGCGGCGATACAGCTGGAGCAGGATCGCCAGGCCAATGCTGGCCTCGGCCGCAGCCAGGCTGAGCACCAGGATGAACATCACCTGGCCGTCAGGCTGGCCCCAGCGGGCGCCACCGACCACGAAGGCCAGCGCGGCAGCGTTCATCATCACTTCCAGGCTCATCAGTACGAACAGGATGTTGCGTCGTACCATCAGGCCCACCAGGCCGAAGCAGAACAGCACACCGGCAAGCGCCAGTCCGTGTTCGAGAGGGATTGCATTCATGGTGTTAGTCCTTCGCTTCGTGGCGGCCGAGGTGGTAGGCGGCGACCAGTGCCGCCAGCAGCAGCATCGAGGCCAGTTCGACAACCAGCAGGTACGGGCCGAACAGGCTGATGCCCACGGCCTTGGCGTCCACGGTGGTGTGACCGATGCCGATTCCGCTCGGGGTGCGCGAGAGCATCCACAGCAGCTCGACCAGCAGCACAGCCGCCAGGGCGCCTGGGCCGACCCAGACGCCGGGCTTGAGCCACTTGCGCTCCTGCTCGGCAATCGCCGGGCCGAGGTTGAGCATCATGACCACGAAGACGAACAGCACCATGATCGCGCCGGCGTAGACGATGATTTCCAGGGCACCGGCGAACGGGGCGCCGAGGCTGAAGAAGGTCATCGATACCGCGAGCAGCGAAATGATGAGGTAGAGCAGGGCATGCACCGGGTTGCTGTTGGTGATGACCCGGAAGGTTGCCAGCACGGCGACGCCGGCGGCGAAGTAGAAAGCGAATTCCACGCGACGTCTCCTTACGGCAGCAGGCTCTTGACGTTGATCGGTTCGGCTTCGTTCTGCGCGGCGCCTTTCGGCTTGCCGGCAATCGCCATGCCGGCCACGCGGTAGAAGTTGTAGTCCGGGTTCTTGCCGGGGCCGGAGATCAGCAGGTCTTCCTTCTCGTAGACCAGGTCCTGGCGCTTGAACTCGCCCATCTCGAAATCCGGGGTCAGCTGGATCGCGGTGGTGGGGCAGGCTTCTTCGCACAGGCCGCAGAAGATGCAGCGGGAGAAGTTGATGCGGAAGAACTCCGGGTACCAGCGACCGTCATCGGTCTCGGCCTTCTGCAGGGAAATGCAGCCGACCGGGCAGGCCACGGCGCACAGGTTGCACGCTACGCAGCGCTCCTCGCCGTCGGGGTCGCGGGTGAGCACGATGCGCCCGCGGTAGCGCGGCGGCAGGTACACGGGCTCTTCCGGGTACTGCAGGGTGTCGCGCTTGCGGAAGGCGTGACCGAAGATCATCACCAGGCTGCGCAGTTGGGTGTAGGTGCCGTGCACCACGTCGAAAATGTACTTGATCATGGTCCTACTCCTTACTGGCTGGCCAGCACGACAGCGCCGGTCACCAGCAGGTTGATCAGGGTCAGCGGGAGGCAGAACTTCCAGCTGAAGGCCATCACCTGGTCATAGCGCGGGCGTGGGATGGAGGCCCGCAGCAAAATGAACATCATGATGAAGAAGCCGGTTTTCAGGGCGAACCAGATGAACGGAATCTGCGGCAGGATGCCGAAGGGGCCGTGCCAGCCGCCGAAGAACAGGGTTGCCAGCAGTGCGGACACCAGCACGATGCCGATGTACTCGCCGACGAAGAACATGCCCCATTTCATGCCGGCGTACTCGATGTGGTAACCGTCGGCCAGTTCCTGCTCGGCTTCGGGCTGGTCGAACGGGTGACGGTGAGTCACGGCGACGCCGGCAACGAAGAAGGTCATGAAGCCGAAGAACTGCGGAATGATGAACCACATGTGCTCGGCCTGGTAATCGACGATGTCGCGCAGGCTGAACGAACCGACCTGGGCCACGATGCCCATCAGCGACAGGGCCAGGAACACCTCGTAGGAGATGGTCTGGGCCGAGGCGCGCAGGCTGCCGAGGAGGGCGAACTTGTTGTTGCTCGACCAGCCGGCGAATAGCACCGCGTACACGGTCAGGCCGGCCATGGCGAAGAAGAACAGGATGCCGATGTTCAGGTCTGCCACGCCCCAGGTCGGGGTGATCGGGATGATCGCGAACGCCACCAGCAGCGCACCCATGGCGATCATGGGCGCGAGGGTGAAGATCATCTTGTCGGCGAACGGCGGGGTCCAGTCTTCCTTGAAGAACATCTTCAGCATGTCGGCGCCGAGCTGGAAGGCGCCGAAGGGGCCGACCCGGTTCGGACCGTAGCGGTCCTGCCAGAGGCCGAGCAGACGACGCTCGACCCAGCTGAGCAGCGCGCCGCAGACGACCACGGCGAGCAGGATGACGATAGCCTTGATGACTTCGATGATGATGTCGACGACGGCGGGGGTCAGCCAGCTCATGCTCATCAAGCTCATTGCGCAGCCTCCTGCAGACCTTCAGCCACGGCGCCGATGACACCGGCGGGAATGCCTTGCAGACCGATCGGCAGGGCGACCAGGCCGGCGCCGAGCTCTTCGCTCACACGCAGCGGCAGGCGCAGTTCCTGGCCCTTGACGGTCAGGCGGATGATCGCGCCTTGGTTGACGCCCAGGCGGTCAGCCTCGGCTTTCGCCAGGGTGACGTAGGTCTGCGGGATGCGCTCCTGCACCGGGGCGGCCTTGGCGGAATTCTCTTCGCTGCCGAACAGGTGATAGAAGGGCACCACCTTGAACTGGCTGGCAGCGGTGTGGAACGGCGCGGGAATCTCGCTGAACCACAGGGCTTCGCCCTTGGCCTCGATCAGGCGCACGCCCGGATCGCCGGCACGCAGGTGACCACCGACTTCGTCCTGGAACTTGTTCCAGGCCTGCGGGGAGTTCCAGCCCGGGGACCAGGCGAACGGAATCTGCTGACGCGGTTCGGCGCTGCCGGCGTAGCCTTCCATGGAGAAGGCGAACGCGGAGTCAATGTCCTGCGGCTGGCGCGGCTCGCTGACATTGATGTTGGCGCGCATGGCGGTACGGCCGGAGTAGCGGTGCGGCTCGCGCGCCAGTTTCAGGCCCTTGATGCGGAACGCGGCGTTCGGCGCGGCTTCGCGGATGCCGGCCAGTTGCGGCTTGGCGGCGACGACGGCGTCGATCACGTGGTCCAGCTGGGTCCAGTCGACACGCTTGCCTTCGAGGGTGCTGTGCAGGGCGTGCAGCCACCGCCAGCCTTCGCGTACCAGGTTGTCGGCGTTGTAGTAGGTCGGATCGTAGACCTGGAAGAAGCGCTGGGCGCGGCCTTCCTGGCTGACCAGGGTGCCGTCGCCCTCGGCGAAGCTGGCGGCTGGCAGCAGGACGGTGGCCTTGGCGCTGGTAGCGGTCTGCTGGTGATCGGCGACGACGACGATCTTCGCAGCGGCCAATGCAGCATCGACAGCGGCAGCGTCGGCGCGGCGGTACAGGTCGTTCTCCAGGATCACCACGGCATCGGCGGCACCGGAGGTCAGTTGCTCCAGGGCGGCTTCCACGGAGTCACCGCCGAAGAGGGCCAGGCCCAGGCTGTTGGCTTCGGGAACCACCAGGCTCAGGGAGCCGTTCTTCTCGCGGTTCTTCAGCGCGCTGGCGATGTTGGCCGCGGCTTCGATCAGGGCGTTGCTGCCCAGCGAGGTGCCGGAGATGACCAGCGGACGCTTGGCAGCGACGAGCGCATCGGCAATGCGCTGGGCCAGGGCGGCGGCTTCGGCATCGAGGCCGGCCACGGCCGGGGCGCTCGGGTCGATGGCGTGGGCCACAGCGAAGCCCAGGCGGGCCAGGTCTTCGGTAGCGGCGTGGACGCACTCGGCGGCCACGTCGTCGAGGCGGGTTTCATCGAGGCTGGCGATGAACAGCGGGTTCATCTCGTGCTGGGCGATGGTCTTCACCGCGGCGTCGAGCCACGGCTGGATCTTCATCGCGGCGGCCATGTCCTCGCCCTTGCCTTTCACCGACTGGCGCAGGGCCAGGGCGATACGGGCAGCGGTCTGGGTCAGGTCTTCGCCGAGGACGAACACGGCGTCGTGGTCTTCGATGTCACGGATGGTCGGCACCGGCAGCGGGCCGTCCTGCATGACTTTCAGGACGAGCTGCAGACGCTGAAGTTCGTCGGCGGAGACGCCGCTGTAGAAGTTCTGCGCGCCGACCAGTTCAGCCAGGGCGTAGTTGCTTTCCAGGCTGGCGCGCGGCGAGCCGATACCGATGACCTTGCGGCCCTTGAGCAGGGCAGCGGTCTGGTCCAGGGCGCCGTCCAGCGAGAGCTTCTGCTTGCTCAGCATCAGTTGCGGCTGGCGCGGACGGTCTTCGCGGTTGACGTAGCCGTAGCCGAAACGGCCGCGGTCGCACAGGAAGTAGTGGTTCACCGAGCCGTTGTAGCGGTTCTCGATGCGGCGGATTTCACCGTAACGCTCGCCGGGGCTGATGTTGCAGCCGCTGGAGCAGCCATGGCAGATGCTCGGGGCGAACTGCATGTCCCACTTGCGGTTGTAGCGCTCGGAGTGGGTCTTGTCGGTGAACACGCCGGTCGGGCAGACCTCGGTCAGGTTGCCGGAGAATTCGCTCTCCAGTACACCGTCCTCGATACGGCCAAAGTAGACGTTGTCGTGCGCGCCGTAGACGCCCAGGTCGGTGCCGCCGGCATAGTCCTTGTAGTAACGGACGCAACGGTAGCAGGCGATGCAGCGGTTCATCTCGTGGGCGATGAACGGGCCGAGCTCCTGGTTCTGGTGGGTGCGTTTGGTGAAGCGGTACCGGCGCTGGTTGTGGCCGGTCATCACCGTCATGTCCTGAAGGTGGCAGTGACCGCCTTCCTCGCAGACCGGACAGTCGTGCGGGTGGTTGGTCATCAGCCATTCGACGACGCTGGCGCGGAACTGCTTGGCCTCTTCGTCCTCGATGGAAATCCAGGTGTTGTCGGTGGCGGGAGTCATGCAGGACATGACGAGACGACCGCGTTTGTCGTTCTCGTCGGTGTACTGCTTGACCGCGCACTGGCGGCATGCGCCGACGCTTCCGAGCGCCGGGTGCCAGCAGAAGTAGGGGATGTCGAGACCGAGGGAGAGACAGGCCTGCAACAGGTTGTCCGCTCCGTCGACTTCTAACGTCTTGCCGTCTACGTGGATCGTGGCCATGGGTCTAAGTCTTCGTTGGCCCGTTGTCAGCGGGCGTGGCTAATAGAAATCACGGTTTCATCGGGCCGGCGGCACGCCGCGGCACAACAACGAAACAACGCCGGGCGCAGTGCCCGGCGATCAAAGCATCAAGCGCCGACGGTCTGCGGTGCTTGTACGGCCTGAGCCTGGCGGGAAATGCCCGCTTCGAACTCCGGACGGAAATACTTCAGTGCGCTGCCCAGCGGCTCGACGGCACCCGGTGCGTGGGCACAGAAGGTCTTGCCGGGGCCGAGGAAGTTGACGAGCTGCTCTAGGGTTTCCAGGTCGCCCTGGGCGCCTTCGCCTTTCTCCAGCGCGCGCAGCACCTTCACACTCCACGGCAGGCCGTCACGGCACGGCGTGCACCAGCCGCAGGATTCGCGGGCGAAGAACTCTTCCATATTGCGCAGCAGGGAAACCATGTTGACGCTGTCGTCCACCGCCATGGCCAGACCGGTACCCATGCGGGTGCCGACCTTGGCGACGCCGCCGGCGTAGAACAGGGCGTCCAGGTGCTCCGGCAGGAGGAAGCCGGTACCGGCGCCGCCCGGTTGCCAGGCCTTGAGCTTGTAGCCGTCGCGCATGCCGCCGGCGTAGTCCTCGAACAGCTCGCGGGCGGGGAGGCCGAAGGGCAGTTCCCAGATGCCGGGGTTCTTCACCTTGCCGGAGAAACCCATGAGCTTGGTGCCCATGTCTTCGCTGCCCGTGCGGGCGAGGCCCTTGTACCAGTCGACTCCGTGCTCGACGATCGCCGGCACGTTGCACAGGGTCTCGACGTTGTTCACGCAGGTCGGCTTGCCCCAGACGCCAACGGCGGCGGGGAAGGGCGGCTTGGAGCGCGGGTTGGCCCGGCGGCCTTCCAGCGAGTTGATCAGCGCGGTCTCTTCGCCACAGATGTAGCGACCGGCGCCGGTGTGGACGAACAGCTCGAAATCGAAGCCGCTGCCGAGAATGTTCTTGCCCAAGAGACCTGCGGCCTTGGCTTCATCGATGGCGCGGTTCAGGTTGCGGGCGGCGTCGACGTACTCGCCACGCAGGAAGATGTAGCCGCGGTAGGCCTTGAGCGCGCGCGCAGAGATCAGCATGCCTTCCACCAGCAGGTGCGGCAGCTGCTCCATGAGCATGCGGTCCTTCCAGGTATTGGGCTCCATCTCGTCCGCGTTGCACAGCAGGTAGCGGATGTTGAGGGATTCGTCCTTGGGCATCAGGCCCCACTTCACGCCGGTGGGGAAGCCCGCACCGCCGCGGCCCTTTAGGCCGGAGTCCTTGACGGTCTGGACGATGTCGTCGGCGGCCATCTGCGCCAGCGCCTTGCGCGCGGCGGCGTAGCCGTTCTTCGACTGGTACTCCTCCAGCCAGACCGGGGCGCCGTCGTCACGCAGGCGCCAGGTCAGCGGATGGGTTTCGGCCGCGCGCGCGGTGCGGTTGGGCGTGCCGTAGGAGGTGAGGCGGCTCATGCGTAGGCCTCCAGCAGTTTGGCGATGCCGTCGGGACGCAGGTCGCCGAAGGTGTCGTCGTCGATCATCATCGCCGGGGCCTTGTCGCAGTTACCCAGGCAGCACACCGGCAGCAGGGTGAAGCGGCCGTCGGCGGTGGTCTGGCCGAGGCCGATGCCCAGCTGCTTCTGGATCTCGCCGACCACGGACTCGTGGCCGCCGATGTAGCAGACCATGCTGTCGCAGACGCGGATGATGTGGCGGCCGACCGGCTGGCGGAAGATCTGGCTATAGAAGGTAGCCACACCTTCGACGTCGCTGTCCGGAATGCCGAGGATGTCGGCGATGGCCGGGATGGCGCCGTCCGGCACCCAGCCGCGCTGCTTCTGGACGATCTTCAGGGCTTCGATGGACGCCGCGCGGGAGTCCTCGTAGTGATGCATCTCGTGCTCGATGGCCGAGCGCTCGGTTTCGCTGAGTTCGAAACGATCAGTCTGGATAAGGGTACTCATGATCAGCGGTCCACGTCGGCCATAACGAAGTCGATACTGCCCAGATAGGCGATCAGGTCGGCAATCATGCTGCCGTTGATCACCGACGGAATCTGCTGCAGGTGCGCGAAGCTGGGCGTCCTGATGCGGGTCCGGTAGCTCATGGTGCTGCCATCGCTCGTCAGGTAGTAGCTGTTGATGCCCTTGGTCGCTTCCACCATCTGGAAGGCTTCGTTGGCCGGCATGACCGGGCCCCAGGAAACCTGCAGGAAGTGGGTGATCAGGGTTTCGATGTGCTGCAGCGTGCGCTCTTTGGGCGGCGGCGTGGTCAGCGGGTGGTCGGCCTTGTACGGGCCTTCGGGCATGTTCTTCAGGCACTGCTCGATGATACGCAGGCTCTGGCGCATCTCGCCCATCTTGACCATGCAGCGGTCGTAGGCGTCGCCGTTTGCCGCCAGCGGTACTTCGAACTCGAAATTCTCGTAGCCGGAGTAGGGGCGGGCCTTGCGCAGGTCGAAATCACAGCCGGTGGCGCGCAGGCCGGCACCGGTAGTGCCCCATTCCAGCGCTTCCTTGGTGTTGTACGCGGCAACGCCGATGGTACGGCCACGCAGGATGCTGTTCTTCAGGGCGGCGGTTTCGTATTCGTCCAGGCGCTTGGGCATCCAGTCGAGGAACTCGCGGACCAGCTTGTCCCAGCCCCGCGGCAGATCGTGGGCTACGCCGCCGATGCGGTACCAGGCCGGGTGCAGGCGGAAGCCGGTGATGGCTTCGACGACCTTGTAGGCGCGCTGGCGGTCGGTGAAGGTGAAGAACACCGGGGTCATCGCACCCACGTCCTGGATGTAGGTACCCAGGTAGAGGAGGTGGTTCAGGATGCGGAAGAACTCCGACATCATGATGCGGATGACGTCGACGCGTTGCGGCACCTTGATGCCGGCGAGCTTCTCGACCGAGAGCACGTACGGTAGGTTGTTCATCACGCCGCCGAGGTAGTCGATGCGGTCGGTGTAGGGGATGAAGCTGTGCCAGGACTGACGCTCGGCCATCTTCTCGGCGCCACGGTGGTGGTAGCCGATCTCCGGAACGCAATCGAGGATCTCTTCGCCATCCAACTGCAGGATGATGCGGAACGCACCGTGGGCGGACGGGTGGTTCGGGCCGAGGTTGAGGAACATGAAGTCCTCGTTCTCGCCGTGGCGCTTCATGCCCCAGTCTTCGGGCTTGAAGCGCAGGGCTTCCTGCTCGAGGTCCTGCTTGGCGGCGGACAGCGCGTAGGGATCGAACTCGGTGGCGCGCGCCGGGTAGTCCTTGCGCAGCGGGTGACCTTCCCAGGTCGGCGGCATCAGCATGCGGGTCAGGTGCGGGTGACCATTGAAGGTGATCCCGTACATGTCCCAGACCTCCCGCTCGTACCAGTTGGCGTTCGGCCAGATACGGGTGGCGGTGGGCAGGTTGAGGTCGCCCTCGGACAAGGCCACCTTGATCATCACGTCACTATTACGTTCGAGCGACATCAGGTGGTAGAACACGCTGAAGTCGGCGCCCGGCAGGCCGCGACGGTGGGTGCGCAGGCGCTCGTCGACACCGTGCAGGTCATAGAGCATGACGTACGGCTTGGGCACATTGCGCAGGAAGGTGAGGACGTCGATCAGGCGCTCACGGGCAACCCAGAGCACCGGCATGCCGGTGCGGGTGGCCTGGACGGTGAAGGTCTCGGCGCCAAAGCGGGAATTCAGTTCGACGACGATATCTTGGTCGTCTGCCTTGTAAGGCGGGATGTACAGAGCGGAGTCTGCATTCATAGTCTTTAAGTCACTCGGTCAACGGTGGAGTGAAAACGGGCCTCTGGCGGAGGGCCGGATCACACTTCGTCGGGGCTGCGCAGGTTGGTGACCGCAATGCGCTGTTCGCGCTTGAGATCCTTCTGGGCAGGCATGTCGGCGCGATAGACGCCTTGATCGCCTACGACCCAGGACAACGGGCGACGCTCCTGGCCGATGGATTCCTGCAGCAGCATCAGGCCTTGCAGGAACGCCTCCGGGCGGGGCGGGCAGCCGGGGATGTACACGTCCACGGGGAGGAACTTGTCGACCCCCTGAACGACCGAGTAGATGTCGTACATGCCGCCGGAGTTGGCGCACGACCCCATCGAGATCACCCACTTGGGTTCCAGCATCTGCTCGTACAGGCGCTGGATGACCGGAGCCATCTTGATGAAGCAGGTGCCAGCGATGACCATGAAGTCAGCCTGGCGCGGCGATGCACGGATCACTTCGGCGCCGAAACGGGCGATGTCGTGCGGCGCGGTGAACGCCGTGGTCATCTCCACGTAGCAGCAGGACAGCCCGAAGTTGTACGGCCAAAGGGAGTTCTTGCGACCCCAGTTCACCGCACCGTTGAGAACATCCTCGAGCTTGCCCATGAAGATGTTCTTGTGGACCTGCCCTTCGATGAGCGGGTCTTCTACCGTTTCGCGCTGGCCGATCGGGTATTGATCATTGGGCGCATCCGGATCGATCCGGGTAAGTTTGTATTGCATCGCCAAAGCCTCATTGTTTTAGCTTCGCCTGCCGTGCGCGACGTGCCGCCGGCGCCCAATCGAGCGCGCCGATACGCCACAGGTAGACAAGACCTGCCAACAGAATTGCTATGAAAATGGTTGCCTCGATCAGGCCGGCCCAACCGCTTTCACGGACGGACACGGACCAGGCGAAGAGGAAGAGGGCTTCGACGTCGAAGATCACGAAGAGCATCGCGACCAGATAGAATTTTGCCGACAGACGCAGGCGTGCGCTGCCGGTAGGAACGATCCCCGATTCGAACGGTTCGTTCTTGCTGCGACCAAATGCCTTACTGCCAAGCAGGCTGGAAACCCCTAGCATGAAGGCGAGCAGGCCCAGCACTCCTAAAAGGAAGGCGGCGAGTCCCCAGTGTTGAGCTGCAAGTTCAGCTGGATTGGGCATGCCGATACTCCTTCCTACAAATAACGATTGTCTTGGGTTTCGGGCGCAAGGCCCGACTACTGCGAACCCGACAACTCAAGCATAGCGAGCTAAGGGTTCAGGTCATCTTTCCAATTTTATGCCCAAAGCCTTCAGCAAGTAAATTTTTCCAACACAAACAGATGCTTCTATTTCGGGCAAAAGGCTTTTGCATTTTCCGTAGCGCCCTGTTTGCGCGGCTCTGGATGCTTAGTGTGACGGCACTTCGGCTTTGGTCGAATAGTACTTTCGAGGTATTCGGGCGCAATAAATCGACACTTCATGAATGATAAATATTATCATTTGCAGTGTCGTATATCCGTAACTTTACTACATATAAGCGCCGCGGGTTTTATTTCGCCTGGTATCCGACTTCGAACTACTCCTCTGTGAACTCGTTGGTCGCCGTGGCATTCGGGTGGTTCAATTTCCCTTCCGAATCCATGCCCAGCGCATCTCGCAGCGCACCGGTTCGGCCCCGGCGTCATCCAGGAGAGTCACCTGTATGAGCGCCTCGCCTCGATCGTCTTCCTACATTGCGCGGCGCTGTTCCGGCGTCAGCGTGGCGATGGCGCGCAGGCTGCCGCTGGCCCTACGCAGATAGTCCACCTTGAGGGTCTTGATCAGCGGCAGCTTGTGGTCGGGCAGGTTCATTCCGACCATGCAGCCGCTGGCAGATTCGGCGAGCAGCGCCATGGCGGCGGCATGGACGCCGCCGATGTGGTTGCGAGCGCGGCGATGGTTGGCCAGGCTCATGCGCACCTCGCTGTCGGAGAGCTTCTGTATGCGCACGCTGGCGGTACCGGCGAAGCGCACCTGGGAGCAGAACAGTCGGCTGAGCAACGGCTCATGAAGACGGTGCGGCAGACGCTGGATGAGATGGGCGGCGAGTGCGAGGCGGTTGCGCTTGGGCATACCTTTCATGGAGGGGCGTTTCCATTCATATAAAGGAAGCGCGAGGCTGGCAGGTCGAAGCGAACCTGCCCTTGGCGGGCGGGGAGAAGACGTCTGGCGGTTCGGCCAAGCACAAAAAAGCGAAACCCCGGCCGAGGCCGGGGTTTCGTGGAGCCTGCCAGCCCCGAAGGGCTGGTGAGCCAGTTCTTAGTGGAACTGGTTCATGGTGTTGTCTTTACCCGAGGCTTTCAGAGCGGCTTCGCCAGCGAAGTACTCTTTGTGGTTGTCGCCGATGTCCGAGCCAGCCATGTTCTGGTGCTTGACGCAGGCGATACCCTGACGCAGCTCCTGACGTTGTACACCCTTCACGTAGGCCAGCATGCCCTCGTCGGCGAAGTAGCCCTTGGCCAGGTTGTCGGTGGACAGCGCGGCGGTGTGGTAGGTCGGCAGGGTGATCAGGTGGTGGAAGATGCCGGCATGAGCGGAACCGTCGCGCTGGAAGGTGCGGATCTTCTCGTCGGCAACCTGGGCCAGTTCGGTCTCGTCGTACTCGACGCTCATCAGCTTGGCGCGGTCGTAGGCGGAAACGTCCTTGCCTTCGGCAACGAACGCGTCGAACACCTGCTGGCGGAAGTTCAGGGTCCAGTTGAACGACGGGCTGTTGTTGTAAACCAGCTTGGCGTTCGGGATGACCTGACGGATGCGGTCAACCATGCCCTTGATCTGGCCCACGTGCGGCTTCTCGGTTTCGATCCACAGCAGGTCGGCGCCGTTCTGCAGCGAGGTGATGCAGTCCAGGACGCAGCGGTCTTCGCCGGTGCCCTTGCGGAATTGGAACAGGTTGGAAGCCAGGCGCTTGGGACGCAGCAGCTTGCCGCCGCGGTTGATCACCACGTCGCCGTTCTGCAGCTCGGCAGCGGAAACTTCTTCGCAGTCCAGGAAGGAGTTGTACTGGTCGCCCAGGTCGCCCGGCTCTTTGGTCACGGCGATCTGCTTGGTCAGGCCGGCACCCAGGGAGTCGGTACGAGCAACGATCACGCCGTCGTCAACACCCAGCTCGAGGAACGCGTAGCGAACGGCGTTGATCTTGGCGAGGAAGTCTTCGTGCGGAACGGTCACTTTGCCGTCCTGGTGGCCGCACTGCTTCTCATCGGAAACCTGGTTTTCGATCTGGATGCAGCAGGCACCGGCTTCGATCATTTTCTTGGCCAGCAGGTAGGTCGCTTCCGGGTTGCCGAAGCCGGCGTCGATGTCGGCGATGATCGGTACTACGTGGGTTTCGTAGCCGTCGATCTGGGCCTGGATTTCGTCCTGCTTGGCCTTGTCGCCGGCAGCGCGAGCGCTGTCCAGGGCGGTGAAGAGCAGGTCAAGTTCGCGGGCGTCAGCCTGGCGCAGGAAGGTGTACAGCTCTTCGATCAGGCCGGAAAC
Source organism: Pseudomonas sp. DP-17 (assembly GCF_022380625.1). Lineage (NCBI taxonomy): Bacteria > Pseudomonadati > Pseudomonadota > Gammaproteobacteria > Pseudomonadales > Pseudomonadaceae > Pseudomonas > Pseudomonas sp. DP-17. The sequence continues at coordinate 358,078 of NZ_JAKSXG010000003.1, read as the reverse complement.
GGCAGTTTTCTCGTGCATGGACTGGTCGGGCAGCGGGCCGAAGTCGGAACGCAGCGCGGCAACCATCCAGCCGGACAGGTAGAGGTAGCGCTTGTTGGTGGTCTTCAGGTGCTTCTTGATCGAGATCAGCTTCTGCTGGCCGATGAAGCCGTGCCAGCAGCCCAGGGACTGGGTGTAGACGGAGTTGTCGGCGTCATACTCGGCCATGTCCTTGCGCATGATGGCCGCAGTGTACTTGGCGATGTCCAGACCAGTCTTGAAGCGGTTCTGAGCGCGCATGCGGGCAACCGACTCGGGGTTGATAGCGCTCCAGCTGTTACCGGCTTTCTCTTTCAGAGCGGCAACGGCCTTGATGTCGTTTTGATAAGCGGACATGGTCAATCCTTCAAAGTATGTGTGTGGTTGAGCACCGACTTACCCACTCAAACCCCGTATCTGGACGGAATTGACTGCGGGTTGCTCGCCGCGGGATGGCGAAAGTGCGACCGAAAGAAGGAGTGACGCTGGAGGAGTGGGGTAGAGCGGCGTACAGACGGGTGACTGCAGCGGTGACATCCAGAATCGCTTGCCGGCTCGTGGCAGCCGTTGGGCAATGGTGGACGGCTGAATCCGTCACTTCGTACTGTTGCTAAGGCTTGCTTCCCCGTCCCTCAGGACAACCTCTTGCCAGTCGCAACCTCGTCGATCCGCCTTGTGGGCTTAACAACACGGACCAGCGCGGCGGGTGGGCCACAGGCTCGGTCCGGAGGGCTTTGAGACCCTCTGGTTAGCGGGAGCGAAGCCATCATGCACGTTCAAACGAGCGTTCGTCAAACGTTTTGTAGTGTTTTTTTTGGACTACTACACGAAGGTCTAAGGGGGACTGCCAAGTCACCTACGGAAGGATTAGTCGAGCACGTCGACCTTGACTCGCAGGCTGCTGTCGCTGCGTCCCTGGGTGCTGTACTGGCGGGTGTAGCCACCCTGGGTGCTCTGATTGCTCTCGCTGACGCCGCCGATCTCGATCCACTGGCCGATCGGCCCACTGACCCGGGTATCCGCCGCGCTGGTGTTCATCGACCCCTGATAGTGGTTGTTGAAGCGGTCATTGCGCGTGCTCAGGGAGATGTGCACGAGGTTGCCGGAGAGGCTCGCGGTCACGTACATGCCCTGGTTGGCGTCGCGGTACTCGGTCTGGCTGTAGATCTGGCCGTAGGGGCCGATGCCGCCACTGGTCACCGGCTGGCTCTGGCCCACCTGGATGAAGGCGGGCGAGCCTTCGGTGGCGCGTACCTGCTGGGTGCCGCCGCCTCGGCTGCTGGTGGAGCGGTTGATGATGCGCACCTGGTCGCGGCCGTTCACTTCGCCGCGGCCGGACTGTATCTCGACGTTGCCGGCGCTGACGGAGCCGTTCACCGAATAGCCGCTCTGGCTGCCCTGGCTGCCGTCCACTGTATCGATACTGATCAGTAGCTGATGGGGGCGAGTATCCAGTTGTTCGATTACCTGTTGCAGTTCGCGAATCTTCGCCAGTTCGGCGTTCACCACCAGTTGATTGCCGTAGGCAGTGACGCGTCCTTCGTTGCCCAGCACCTGCTGCGCCACCGGCAGCACGTCTTCGGCGGTGCGGTAGTTGAGCGGGATGATCTCGGTGCGCGGCGCGGCTGTGGCAGTGAGGCTGATCGTGCAGGCGAGCATCAGGGCGAGAGGGTGTCGGCTCAAATCAGGAAACTCCGCAGGTTCGGGTCGAGGACACTGGTGTTCCAGGTCTGTTCGAATTGCGCAATCAGCTGGCGGACGCGGCCAGCGTTGTTGTAATGCGCGTAGCCGGCATATTCGCCGGGCTCGGGCCGCAGCAGCAGGCCGCAATCGTCGGCAAGGAGATAGGCATGATCGTCGCTCGGATAGTCGGGGTTGATCCGGCGGATCTGGCAGTAGCTGGACAACCGGCGACTGAGGTTGAGCAGGCGATGGCCTTCCTTGACCGCGCGGCTGCTGTCGCGGACCAGGATCATCAGGCGATTGCGCGGATTGCCCAGCAGCAGCTGGGTGCAGGCTTCCTGGATGCTGCTGTGGTGATACAGCCACGGCTCGAGGTCGGGCGTGTAGAGATAGAGTGTGCGGCGCGCTTGCTGGATCAGCGCCAGTGCGTGGGCGCGGGCGTCGTCCGGCTTGTTGAAGCGGTGCAATTCCTCGCCTTCGCCGAGGCGGAAGGGCGCAGGCTCAAGAACTTCGGGCTGCAGCGCTTCGCTGGGCGGGTTATGGACGGCAAAACGCCCCGGTGACTGAAACTCGATGTCCGGCAGTTCTACCGGGAGGTCGTCTTGGTCCGGGGCGTTATCCATGTCGCTCCTTGCTCGTCGCTGCTCAGGCGCTCTCGCGCACCATGTCCACGTGGGGAAGGCCGGCGTCGAGGAATTCGCCGCTGGCTACCTGGAAGCCTAGTCGTTCGTAGAACGGAATGGCGTAGACCTGGGCTGTCAGCAACTGGCGCTGCAGGCCCTGGCTTTCCGCCTGTTCGATGGCGGCACGCATCAGCAGGTCGCCGACCTTCAGGCCGCGCCAGTCCTTGAGGACCGACACCCGGCCAATGTGCCCGTCCGGCAGGAGGCGGGCGGTGCCGATGGCGTAGTCGCCTTCGAAGGCCAGGAAGTGCACGGCTTCGACATCCTCGGCGTCCCATTCGAGTTCCGGCGGGACCGATTGCTCGGCGATGAAAACCGCCTCGCGAATGCGCCGCAGATCGGCATTATCCTTCTGCCAGTCCGCGACACGAACCCTGATCTTGCTACTCATCGGCAAACTCCAGACTGCCCTGTTTGATCAGTTCTCCGATGAGCTTACGCCCATCGTCGTCGGCCAGCCATTGGCCGAGATTCCCTTCGTGCAGCGACTCTGCCGAGCACACGAGCTTGAGCAGGTCGCGCAGTTTTTCCGGCAGCACCACGGTCTGGCCGCTGGCGAACAGCAGCAGGCCGACGTCCACTTCGCTCCAGGCCATGCGGGCGCTGGGGTTGCGGATCAGTACTTCGCCGTCTTCGATGGCAGCTGTCAGGTCTTCTTCCTCGATCTCTTCGCCAGCCACGAGTTCCGGGTAGCGTGGCTCGGTCATGAACTGGCCGAACCAGGTGAGCAGCAGGCGTTCGTCGCTCATGTGCTCCTGCAGCAGGTTCTTCAGGCGATCGAGGGCGTCGCGCTGGATCTGGTGCTGGTCGGAGTCGCCTTTCATTGCGGCCATGCCGGCGTCGCTGTAGCGCTCCTCGTCGGAGAGGAACTGGGCGAGGAAGTCGGTGAAGTGGGTCAGCACTTCGGCGGCGCTGGGTGCGCGGAAGCCGACCGAGTAGGTCATGCAGTCGTCTTCGGCGATGCCATAGTGGGCCACGCGCGGCGGCAGGTAGAGCATGTCGCCGGGTTCCAGGACCCAGTCGGCGCATTCTTCGAATTCGGCGAGGATGCGCAGGTCGGCGTGGGGCAGCATCGGGCTGCTCGCGTCGCAGGTCTGGCCGACTTTCCAGCGGCGGCGGCCATGGCCCTGCAGCAGGAACACGTCGTAGTTGTCGAAGTGCGGGCCGACGCCGCCGCCCGGCGCGGCGTAGCTGATCATTACGTCATCGATACGCCAGCTGGGGAGGAACTTGAAGTGTTCCAGCAGTTCGGCGACTTCCGGGATGAACTGGTCGACGGCCTGGACCAGCAGGGTCCAGTCGCGCTCGGGCATCTGGCTGAAGGTGTCTTCCTGGAAGGGACCGCGGCGCAGCTCCCAGGGGCTGTCGCCGTGCTCGAGGACAATGCGCGATTCGATCATCTCTTCCAGGGCGAGGCCGGCCAGCTCGTCAGGGTCCAGCGGGCTCTTGAAATCGGGGATGGCCTGGCGCACCAGTAGGGGCTTCTTCTGCCAGTAATCGCGGAGGAATTCTTCGGCGCTGATGCCGCCCAAAAGCTGAAGAGGAATAGCAGGATTCATGTGTAAGTCCTTGAAACAAAAACGCCCGGCACAGCCGGGCGTGCAAAGTCAGGGCGAATCTCAGATGCGCTTGGCCTGGGCGGCAGCGTTACCGATGTAGTTCGCGGGGGTCAGTTGCTTCAGCTCGGCCTTGGCTTCTGCCGGCATGTCGAGGCCTTCGATGAACACCTGCAGGGCTTCGGCGCTGATGCCTTTGCCGCGGGTCAGTTCCTTGAGCTTCTCGTAGGGGTTCTCGATGCCGTAGCGGCGCATCACGGTCTGTACCGGTTCGGCCAGGACTTCCCAGCAGGCGTCCAGGTCTTCGGCGATGCGTGCGGCATTCAGCTCCAGCTTGCCGATGCCCTTGAGGCTGGCTTCGTAGGCGATGACGCTGTGGGCGAAGCCGACGCCCAGGTTGCGCAGCACGGTGGAGTCGGTCAGGTCGCGCTGCCAGCGGGAGATCGGCAGCTTGCTGGCCAGATGCTGCAGCAGTGCGTTGGCGATGCCCAGATTGCCTTCGGAGTTTTCGAAGTCGATCGGGTTGACCTTGTGCGGCATGGTCGAGGAGCCGATCTCGCCAGCGACGGTCTTCTGCTTGAAGTAGCCCAGGGAGATGTAGCCCCAGACGTCGCGGTCGAAGTCGATGAGGATGGTGTTGAAGCGCGCGACGGCGTCGAACAGCTCGGCGATGTAGTCGTGCGGCTCGATCTGGGTGGTGTAGGGGTTCCAGTTCAGGCCCAGGTCGCCTTCGATGAACTCGCGGGCGTTGGCTTCCCAGTCCACCTGCGGGTAAGCCGACAGGTGGGCGTTGTAGTTGCCCACGGCGCCGTTGATCTTGCCCAGCAGCTCGACCGAAGCGACTTGCTTGATCTGGCGCTCCAGGCGGTAGACGACGTTGGCCAGTTCCTTGCCCAGGGTGGTCGGGGAGGCCGGCTGGCCGTGGGTGCGCGAGAGCATCGGCATGTCGGCGAACTTCACCGCGAGTTCGCGGATGGCGTCGGCGATCTGGCGCATCAGCGGCAGCAGCACGCTGTCACGGCCTTCGCGCAGCATCAGGGCGTGGGACAGGTTGTTGATGTCCTCGGAGGTGCAGGCGAAGTGGATGAACTCGCTGACCTTGGCCAGTTCCGGCAGCTTGGCGGCTTGTTCCTTGAGCAGGTACTCCACGGCCTTGACGTCGTGGTTGGTGGTGCGCTCGATGTCCTTGATGCGCTGCGCGTGCTCCAGTTGGAAGTCCTCGGCCAGCTGGTTCAGCAGGGCGTTGGCTTCGGTGGAGAAGGGCGCGACTTCAGGGATGCCGGCGTGGGCGGCGAGACGCTGCAGCCAGCGAACCTCCACCAGGACGCGGAAACGGATCAGGCCGTATTCGCTGAAAATCGGACGCAGGGCGCTGGTCTTGCTGCCGTAACGGCCGTCAACGGGGGATACCGCGGTAAGGGAGGAAAGCTGCATGGGGCGTTCTCGTAGCTGTCGGTCAACGAAAAGGGCGCACATCATACACGAATGGCGCGAACCGGTCGCCCTTGCGGCGACCGCAAGGAAGTGTTTCAGCCGCGCAGCAGGGGGCGCAGTTCGTTGAGCATTTTCTTCCGGCTGAACAGCATCTGCCAGCGGTTGCCGCCGAGCTGTCGCCACAGGCGCGCGGAGCGGATGCCGGCCAGCAGCAGGGCGCGGATGCGCGCGGCGTTGGCGTTGATCTGCAGGTGGCGCATGTCGCCGTGCACCTGGATGCGCTGGCGGAAGGTGCTCAGGGTGTCCTGGTAGAGACCGGCGCAGGAGGCGATGACGTTCTCGTGGACCAGGCCGAAGTGCTGCACCTGCTGCTGGATCTGGTCCAGACGGCTACCCATGATGTCGAGCATGTCGTCGCGCTTGTTCAGCTGGCGTTCCAGGCCGATCAGCGACAGGGCGTAGCGCAGCGGCTCGCGCTGCAGGCTGTTGGGGTCGCGTTCCAGGGCGCTGGCCAGGGCGCGGAAGCCTTCACGCAGGTTGGCGGTGTCTCCGCCGTAGACCTCGAGGGTGGTCTCCGGGTCGCGCACCAGCAGGCTGCCGAGCATGCAGCCCAATGGGGCTTCGGGGATCTGCCCGGTGCGGGCGAGGCGGTCTACCAGGGAGGCGGCTTCGAAAACGCCGGAAAGGGCGATGATCTGGTCGTGCAGATCGCTCATGTACGGTCCTTAGCGAACGCGGGTTCTGCGGATTCGATGACACCGCCGCCGAGGCAGATTTCGCCGTCATAGAAGACGACGGACTGGCCTGGGGTGACGGCGCGCTGCGGCTCGTCGAAGACGGCGCGATAGCCGTTCTCGGTGCGCTCCAGCACGCAATCCTGGTCGGCCTGGCGGTAACGCACCTTGGCGCGCAGGGCCTTGGGCTGGTCCAGGTCGATGGGGTTGACCCAGTAGATGTGCGAGGCGTGCAGGGCGCGGGAGAACAGCCAGGGGTGATCGTTGCCCTGGCCGACGACCAGGACGTTGCGCAGCAGATCCTTCTCGAGCACATACCAGGGGCTGTCGTCGGCATTCTTCAAGCCGCCGATGCCCAGGCCCTGGCGCTGGCCGATGGTGTGGTACATCAGGCCGACGTGCTGGCCGATCACCGTGCCGTCGGTGGTCTCGATGTTGCCCGGTTGTGCCGGCAGGTACTGCTTGAGGAAGTCGCTGAAGCGGCGCTCGCCGATGAAGCAGATGCCGGTGGAGTCCTTCTTCTTCGCGGTGGCCAGACCGTGTTTCTCGGCGATAGCGCGGACCTCGGGCTTTTCCAGTTCGCCGACGGGGAACAGGGTCTTGCCGATCTGTTCGCCGCCCACTGCGTGGAGGAAGTAGCTCTGGTCCTTGTTCGGGTCCAGGCCCTTGAGCAGTTCGCTACGGCCGTCGATGTCGCGGCGGCGCACATAGTGGCCGGTGGCGATCAGGTCAGCGCCAAGGGCGACGGCGTAGTCGAGGAAGGCTTTGAACTTGATCTCGCGGTTGCAGAGGATGTCCGGGTTCGGCGTGCGGCCGGCCTTGTACTCTTCAAGGAAGTGCTCGAAGACGTTGTCCCAGTATTCCGCAGCAAAGTTGGCGGTGTGCAGCTTGATACCGATGCGGTCGCAGACGGCCTGGGCGTCGGCGAGGTCGGTCATGGCGGTGCAGTACTCGGTGCCGTCGTCCTCTTCCCAGTTCTTCATGAACAGGCCTTCCACCTGATAGCCCTGTTCCTTGAGGAGGAGGGCGGAGACGGAAGAATCCACGCCGCCGGACATGCCGACGATGACGCGGGTGTTCTGGGGAGCTTTGAGTGAGTCAGACATGGCAGTGGGTCACGAACACAGGTAAAGAGGGCGATTCTACCAGAGCCGAGCTGTAGAGGCTCGGCTGCCGGCAGGGGCTTGGTTCAGTCGCGGATCAGGGCCAGCGGGAAGCGTTCGCCTTTCAGGTAGTCGTCGATGCAGCGCAGTACCAGGTGGCTGCGCCAGCGCTCGGGCTGGGCGGCGAGTTCATCGCGGGTCATCCAGCGGGCGCCGAGGATGCCGTCGTCCAGCGGGCGTTCGGGATGCTGGCGCAGCGGCCGGGCGGCGAAGCAGACGCGCTGGTAGGTCACGCCGTTGCTTGGCGCGGTGTAGAGGTAGATGCCGGTGACGGCGGTCAGCTCGACATCCCAGCCGGTTTCCTCGAGGGTTTCGCGCACGGCGGCTTCGAGCAGGGTTTCATTGGCCTCCAGGTGGCCAGCGGGCTGGTTGAAGACCTGTTTTTTGTCAGCGGACATTTCTTCCACCAGCAGGAAGTGGCCCTGGTCTTCGACGATAGTGGCGACGGTGACGTGTGCTAGCCAGCGCATGGGTCTGTATCTCGATACTCAAAAGGCGCGAGTTTAACGTGGCGGGGCGCAGAAAGCAGAACCCCCGGGAAGGCCCGGGGGTTCTGGTGTCACGCGAAGTGGCTTACGCCAGTGCGTCGATCGCGGCGTTGAAGGTCGCGCTCGGACGCATGACCTGGCTGGTCAGCTCCGGGTTGGAACGGTAGTAGCCGCCGATGTCCGCCGGCTTGCCCTGAACACCGTTCAGTTCGGCGACGATGGCCGCTTCCTTCTCGGTCAGGGTCTTGGCCAGGCCGGCGAAGTGGGCCTTCAGCTCGGCGTCGTCGTTCTGCTCGGCCAGGGCCTGAGCCCAGTACATGGCCAAGTAGAAGTGGCTGCCGCGGTTGTCGATCTCACCGATCCTGCGCGATGGCGACTTGTTGTTGTCGAGCAGCTTGCCGGTGGCGATGTCCAGGGTCTTGCCCAGTACCTTGGCCTTGGCATTGTCGGTCTTGATGCCTTCTTCTTCGAAGGAGACGGCCAGGGCCAGGAACTCGCCCAGGGAATCCCAGCGCAGGTAGTTCTCTTCCACCAGCTGCTGTACGTGTTTCGGAGCCGAGCCGCCGGCGCCGGTTTCGTACATGCCGCCGCCCGCCATCAGCGGAACGATGGAGAGCATCTTGGCCGAGGTGCCCAGTTCCATGATCGGGAACAGGTCGGTCAGGTAGTCGCGCAGGACGTTGCCGGTCACCGAGATGGTGTCCAGGCCGCGCATCTGGCGCTCCATGCTGGTGCGGATGGCTTCGTTGTAGCCCTTGATGCTGATGTCCAGGCCGGTCAGGTCGTGGTCCTTCAGGTACAGTTCGACCTTCTTGCGCAGCTCGTTGTCGTGGGCACGCTCCGGGTCCAGCCAGAAGATCGCGGGAGTGTTGGAGGCGCGGGCGCGGGTAACGGCCAGCTTGACCCAGTCGCGGATCGGGGCGTCCTTGGTCTGGCAGGCGCGCCAGATGTCGCCGGCCTGCACTTCATGCTGCATCAGCACCTTGCCGTCGGCATCGACCACGCGCATGGTGCCGTCGGCTTCCATTTCGAAGGTCTTGTCGTGGGAGCCGTATTCCTCGGCCTTCTGCGCCATCAGGCCGACGTTCGGTACGCTGCCCATGGTGGTCGGGTCGAACGCGCCGTTGGTTTTGCAGAAGTTGATCATTTCCTGGTAGATGCGGGCGTAGGTGCTTTCCGGCATTACCGCTTTGGTGTCTTTCTGCTTGCCGTCCTTGCCCCACATCTGACCCGAGTTGCGGATCATGGCCGGCATGGAGGCGTCGACGATCACGTCGCTGGGGATGTGCAGGTTGGTGATGCCCTTGACCGAGTCGACCATCGCCATTTCCGGGCGGTGGCTGTACACCTCGTGGATGTCGTGGAGGATTTCTTCCTGCTGCGAGGCCGGCAGCGACTTGATCTTGTCGTAGACGCTGGAGATGCCGTTGTTCGGGTTCACGCCCAGCTCTTCGAACAGCTGGCCGTACTTCTCGAACACGTCCTTGTAGTAGACGGTGACGGCGTGGCCGAAGACGATCGGGTGGGAGATCTTCATCATGGTGGCCTTGACGTGCAGGGACCACATGACGCCGGTTTCCTTGCAGTCCTGCAGGGTCTTCTCGAAGAAGGCGCGCAGTTTGCTGCAGCTCATGAACATGCTGTCGAGGACTTCGCCGTCCTGCATCTTCAGGGTCTTCTTGGTCTCGACCTTGCCGTCCTTGCCGACGAACTCGATGCGGACTTCACCGGCCTTGCCGATGGTGACCGACTGCTCGCTGGAGAAGAAGTCGCCGCCACGCATGTAGTCGGCGTGGGAGCGCGAAGCCATGCTCCACTTGCCCATGCTGTGCGGGTGCTTGCGGGCGTAGGCTTTCACGGCGGCCGGAGCGCGGCGGTCGGAGTTGCCTTCACGCAGGACCGGGTTCACGGCGCTGCCCAGGACCTTGGCGTAGCGGGCGCGGGTGTCTTTCTCTTCGTCGGTCTGCGGGTCTTCCGGGAAGTCCGGAACGGCGTAGCCCAGCTTCTGCAGCTCGGCAATGGCGCCCTTGAGTTGCGGTACCGAGGCGGAGATGTTCGGCAGCTTGATGATGTTGGCTTTTGGATCGGTGGCCAGTTGTGCCAGGTAGGCCAGATCGTCTTCGATCGCCTTGTCGCCGAGCTTGTCAGCGAAGGAGGCCAGGATACGGCCCGAAAGAGAGATGTCGCGGGTCTCGACGTCGATGCCAGCGGAGGCGGCAAATGCTTTTACGATGGGGAGAAGCGAATAGGTCGCGAGGGCGGGTGCTTCGTCGGTGAAGGTGTAGGTGATCTTCGAGCGGATGGACATCTCGTTCTAACTCTCTTCTTTGCTGGGCGCGCACAGAGTCTCGAATCGCGTTGGTACACGCTTGCGTTCAACGAGGTGGTTGACCGACCTTCGAGATTTGCCGCGGGGATATTGGGGCGCCAGTAGAGCGTTGTACGGCGGGATCCTGGTGGGGACGTGCGCCGCTGCGAGGAGAGAGTCTGGTCCCAGACTGCTCGGACCTCGATGACCATTAAGTCATGCCGGCCAGTATACCACCCTAAAGGCAGGGTGAAGCGCGTCCCTTTTTTAGACTAAGGAATGATGTGGTTCGATCATCGACTTGTGAGCTACCCTCAGTGGCTGCAAGAGGGTTTCAACCAAAAAAGCGGAGTTCAGCATGGGATACCAAAAGATCCAGGTGCCGGCCGGTGACAAAATCACCGTCAACGCCGATATGTCCTTGAATGTACCGAAGAACCCGATCATCCCCTTCATCGAGGGGGATGGCATTGGTGTGGATATCAGCCCGGTCATGATCAAGGTCGTCGACGCTGCCGTCGAGAAAGCCTACAAGGGCGACCGAAAGATCGCATGGATGGAAGTCTATGCCGGCGAGAAAGCCACCCAGGTCTATGACCAGGATACCTGGCTGCCCCAGGAAACCCTGGATGCTGTCCGCGATTATGTCGTTTCGATCAAGGGCCCGCTGACCACTCCGGTGGGCGGTGGTATCCGCTCCCTGAACGTGGCCCTTCGCCAGCAGCTCGACCTGTATGTCTGCCTGCGTCCTGTACGCTGGTTCGAGGGTGTCCCGAGCCCGGTGAAGAAGCCGGGAGACGTGGACATGGTGATCTTCCGCGAGAACTCGGAAGACATCTATGCCGGCGTCGAGTGGAAGGCCGGTTCCCCCGAGGCGCAGAAGATCATCAAGTTCCTCACCGAGGAAATGGGCGTCAAGAAGATCCGTTTCACCAACGACTGTGGCATCGGCATCAAGCCGGTTTCCCAGGAGGGCACCAAGCGCCTGGTGCGCAAGGCCCTGCAATACGCCGTGGACAATGACCGCAGCTCGGTCACCATAGTCCACAAGGGCAACATCATGAAATTCACCGAGGGTGCGTTCAAGGACTGGGGTTACGAAGTGGCCCGTGACGAGTTCGGCGCCCAGCTGCTCGACGGCGGCCCGTGGATGCAATTCAAGAACCCGGCTACCGGCAAGAATATCGTGGTGAAGGACGTAATCGCCGATGCCATGCTGCAGCAGATCCTGCTGCGCCCGGCCGAGTACGATGTGATCGCCACCCTCAACCTGAACGGCGATTACCTGTCTGACGCACTCGCAGCAGAGGTAGGCGGCATCGGCATCGCGCCGGGCGCCAACCTTTCCGATTCCGTCGCCATGTTCGAGGCGACCCACGGCACCGCACCCAAGTACGCCGGGCTGGACAAGGTCAATCCGGGGTCGGTGATCCTGTCGGCCGAGATGATGCTGCGCCATATGGGCTGGCCGGAAGCGGCCGACTTGATCATTGCTGGCGTGAACGGCGCCATCGCGGCCAAGACCGTCACTTATGACTTCGAGCGACTGATGGACGGTGCCAAACTGCTGTCCTGCTCGGAATTCGGCGACGCAATCATCGCCAAGATGTAACCGGGTGATTCGTCACCGATGAAAAAGGCCGGCTTGCTGCCGGCCTTTTTCGTTTCGTCTGATCCGTGACGAATCAGGCTTCCGCCGTGAGGTTCTCCACCTCGCTGCTCGGGGCAGCTTGTGCGGGCGGGGTGGATGCATTGGCGTTGACGGGCTGGATGTTCACCGCATGCAACCCCTTCGGACCTTGCAGGATCTCGAAACTGACGGGTTGGCCGGCCTTGAGAGTCTTGTAGCCATCCATCTGGATTGCCGAGTAGTGAGCAAACAGGTCCTCATCTCGGCCATCAGCCAGGATGAAACCGTAGCCCTTGGCGTTGTTGAACCACTTGACCTTACCGCTGAGCATGCTGATATCCCTCTGCAAAGGACTCCATCGCTGGAGTATCATCCACTACTATTCCGCTATGCCTTTTCCTGAAGACTGGCGTCCGGAACTCCTGATACCCTCCGGGGGGGTATCCTTTGGTTGTAACACCCTTTTGCCGTTAGTCAAGGCGGCGTCGTCTGGGCCTGAGAAGCGTTTCAACCTCCGGCCGGCCCACTCATTCACCCACTCGCAAAGCTTTTATTCCAGCATGCATGCAAGTAGCCAGATTCGACTAACATTCAATCAGGACCGCCCGGATCCATTGGAAGACGACGGGGCGGGGCTGGCGGTTGAAGAAGCCAAGCCTGCCCTGAAGGCGCCATCGATGTATCGGGTCATCATGTTCAACGATGATTACACCCCGATGGATTTCGTGGTTGAGGTGCTCGAGTTGTACTTCAACATGAACCGCGAGCAGGCAACCAAGGTCATGTTGACCGTGCATACCCAGGGCAAGGCGCACTGCGGGACCTTTACCCGAGATGTTGCGGAAACCAAAGCCATGCAGGTCAATCAATATGCGAGGGAGAGCCAACATCCACTGTTGTGCGAAATTGAGATAGAAGGTTGATGCGGATGTTTGGGAGCGAGGTGAAGTCATGTTGAATCGAGAGCTCGAAGTCACCCTCAATCTCGCCTTCAAGGAGGCGCGGGCGAAGCGGCATGAGTTCATGACCGTTGAGCACTTGCTGTTGGCGCTTCTGGATAATGAGGCTGCCGCAACGGTTCTGAAGGCGTGCGGTGCGAATCTGGACAAGTTGCGGCGAGACCTGCAGGAGTTCATCGATTCCACAACGCCGCTGATTCCCCAGCACGATGAGGACCGCGAAACCCAGCCAACCCTGGGCTTCCAGCGTGTCCTGCAACGTGCGGTGTTCCACGTGCAGAGTTCCGGCAAGCGCGAAGTCACCGGCGCCAACGTACTGGTCGCCATCTTCAGCGAGCAGGAAAGCCAGGCGGTGTTCCTGCTCAAGCAGCAGAGCGTCGCGCGGATCGACGTGGTCAATTACATCGCCCATGGCATCTCCAAGGTGCCGGGCCATGCCGAACATACGGACAGCGATCAGGAAATGCAGGATGAGGAGGGCGGCGAGTCTTCCACTTCCAGCCATCCGCTGGATGCCTATGCCAGCAACCTGAATGACCTGGCGCGCCAGGGCAGAATCGACCCGCTGGTCGGCCGTGAGTCGGAAGTCGAGCGCGTCGCGCAGATTCTCGCCCGTCGCCGCAAGAACAACCCGCTGCTGGTGGGTGAGGCTGGTGTTGGCAAGACCGCCATCGCCGAAGGGCTGGCCAAGCGCATCGTCGACGGTCAGGTCCCGGACTTGCTGTCCGACAGCGTCGTCTACTCCCTTGACCTGGGAGCGCTGCTGGCGGGCACCAAGTACCGTGGCGACTTCGAGAAGCGCTTCAAGGCGCTGCTCAACGAGTTGCGCAAACGTCCGCACGCGGTGCTGTTCATCGACGAAATCCACACTATCATCGGCGCCGGCGCGGCATCGGGCGGCGTGATGGACGCTTCCAACCTGCTGAAGCCGCTGCTGTCGTCCGGCGAGATCCGCTGCATCGGCTCGACCACCTTCCAGGAATTCCGCGGCATTTTCGAAAAGGATCGCGCGCTGGCTCGTCGCTTCCAGAAGGTCGACGTCACCGAGCCGTCCGTCGAGGACACCTTCGGCATCCTGAAGGGCCTGAAGCCGCGTTTCGAGCAGCATCACCACATCGAGTACAGCGATGAGGCGCTGCGCGCCGCCGCCGAGCTGGCTGCGCGCTACATCAATGACCGGCACATGCCGGACAAGGCCATCGACGTGATCGACGAGGCGGGCGCCTACCAGCGCCTGCAGCCGGAAGAGAAGCGCGTCAAGCGCATTGAAGTGCCGCAGGTCGAGGATATCGTCGCGAAGATCGCGCGGATTCCGCCCAAGCACGTCTCCAGTTCTGACAAGGAGCTTCTGCGCAACCTCGAGCGCGACCTGAAGCTGACCGTGTTCGGCCAAGCGGCGGCCATCGAGTCGCTGTCCACTGCCATCAAGCTGTCACGCGCCGGTCTCAAGTCGCCGGACAAGCCTGTCGGCTCCTTCCTGTTCTCCGGTCCGACCGGGGTGGGTAAGACCGAGGTGGCTCGCCAGCTGGCCAAGGCGCTTGGCGTGGAGCTGGTGCGCTTCGACATGTCCGAGTACATGGAGCGGCATACCGTGTCCCGTCTGATCGGTGCGCCTCCGGGCTACGTCGGTTTCGACCAGGGCGGCCTGCTCACCGAAGCCATCACCAAGACGCCGCATTGCGTGCTGCTGCTGGATGAGATCGAGAAGGCGCACCCGGAAGTCTTCAACCTGCTGCTGCAGGTGATGGACCACGGCACCCTGACCGACAACAACGGGCGCAAGGCGGACTTCCGTAACGTCATCCTGATCATGACCACCAACGCTGGCGCGGAAACCGCGGCGCGGGCCTCCATCGGCTTCACGCAGCAGGACCACTCCACCGATGCGATGGAAGTGATCAAGAAGAGCTTCACGCCGGAGTTCCGTAACCGCCTGGATACCATCATCCAGTTCGGCCGCCTGAGTCACGAGACCATCAAGAGCATCGTCGACAAGTTCCTCACCGAGCTGCAGGCGCAGTTGGAGGACAAGCACGTGCAGGTCGAGGTCAGCGATGCGGCGCGCGGCTGGCTGGCGGACAAGGGCTACGACCCGCAGATGGGGGCTCGCCCGATGGCGCGGCTGATCCAGGACAAGATCAAGCGGCCGTTGGCCGAGGAGATCCTGTTCGGCGAACTGGCCGAGCACGGCGGTGTGGCCCATGTGGACCTGAAGGATGGCGAACTGGCCTTCGAGTTCGAGGTAATTGCCGCAGAGCCGGCCTGACGCTGCAATCAGGCGCAAACGAAAACGCCCGGCAATGCCGGGCGTTTTTCTGTGTGCCGGCTTCTTGCCGGCACCTGCCGTCGCTCAGCGAGCGCGGTAGGTGATGCGACCCTTGGACAGGTCGTAGGGCGTCAGTTCAACGCGAACTTTGTCGCCGGTCAGGATGCGGATGTAATTCTTGCGCATCTTCCCGGAGATGTGCGCGGTAACGACGTGCCCGTTCTCCAACTCCACGCGGAACATGGTGTTGGGCAGGGTGTCGACGACAGTGCCTTCCATTTCGAAGCTGTCTTCTTTCGACATGCAGTAGAACCCTCGGTATCTATGGTTGCCTGAAGTTTCAGGGCATTAAAAAAGGCACACATTGTGCCTGAAATCGCCCCACAACGCCAATGGGTGTTTTTGCGTCAGTTCAACGCCACCCAGCGCTGGTTCACGAACAGCTCGATCGGGCGGTACTGGGTCTTGTAGTTCATCTTCCGGCAATTCTTGATCCAGTAGCCCAGGTAGACGGCGTGGAGGCTCAGGCGCTCGGTCTCGCCAATCTGCCAGAGAATGGCAAAGCGTCCCAGGCTGCGGCGCTCCTCGTCCGGATCGTAGAAGGTATAGACCGCGGAAAGGCCGTTGGGCAGGACGTCGGTCACAGCGACGGCGAGTAGACGACCTTGCAGGCGGAACTCGAAGAAGCAGCTGAACGGCAGGTCGCGGACCAGGAAGGTGGCGAACTGATCGCGGCTGGGCGGGTACATGTCCCCGTCGGCATGGCGCTGCTCGATGTAGCGCATGTACAGGGCGTAGTACTCCTCGGTGAAGGCGGGGCGCTTGCGGATGACTTCCAGGTCAGCGTTGCGCTTGATGATGCGTTTCTGCTGGCGGTTCGGCTGGAAGCCGGCAGCGGGAATGCGCGCCGGGATGCACGCGGTGCAATGCTGGCAATGGGGGCGGTAAAGGTGCTCGCCGCTGCGCCGGAAGCCGACCTCTGACAGCGAGGCATACAACTGCGCGTCCATGGGCTGGCTGGGGTCGAGGAACAGCGTGGTCGCCTGCTCTTCGGGCAGATAGCTGCATGGATGCGGTTGTGTGGCGTAAAACTTCAGGCGGGCGAGCTCGGTCATCATCAACCCCTGCGAGTTCCCTCAGGCAAGTTTAAGACAGGCTGAGCGGGTATGCCTGCGAAGTCCAGTCCTCTGACGGTGTTTCGTCGAGATGACGGCGCAGGAAGCTGGCGAATTCGCCGCGGGAAATAGCGCGGGCGCCGAAGCTGTGCAGGTGCTGGGTCGGCATCTGGCAGTCGATCATCACGAAACCGGCGGCCTTCAGGCGCTGCACCAGGGTGACGAAGGCAACTTTGGAGGCATTGTCGGCGCGGCTGAACATGGATTCGCCAAAGAACAGGCGACCAATGGCCAGCCCGTAAAGCCCGCCGACCAGCACATCGCCTTGCCAGGCTTCGGCCGAATGGGCGACGCCCAGGCGGTGCAGTTGGCAATAGGCGTCCTGCATCGGCGTGGTAATCCAGGTGCCATCCGCATAATCGCGCGGCCCGGCGCAACCGTGGATGACCTGCTCGAAGGCCTGGTCGATGGTGATCTGGTAGTGCTGCTGGCGGATGAACTTGGCGAGGCTGCGAGAAACATGCAGTTCTTCGGGAAACAGCACGGTGCGCGGATCAGGCGACCACCAGAGTATTGGCTGGCCATCCTGGTACCAGGGGAAGCACCCGTGGCGGTAGGCCTGGATCAGGCGCTGCGGGTTAAGGTCTCCGCCGGCCGCCAGCAGGCCGTTGGGCTCATGCAGGGCCTTGTCGAGGGGCGGGAAGTCGAAATTGCTGCGGGAAAGCCACTTGAGCATAGGGAGGAGGGGAGGGCGAACCTCCCCTTGCGCCGATCAGTTGTCGTCGAGGAACTTTTCGGCATCCAGCGCGGCCATGCAGCCGGCGCCGGCTGAGGTGATCGCCTGGCGGTAGACATGGTCGGCCACGTCGCCGGCAGCGAACACGCCGTCGATGCTGGTCAGGGTCGCATTGCCTTCAGCGCCGCCCTTGACCTTCAGGTAGCCGTCATGCATTTCCAATTGGCCCTTGAACAGGTCGGTGTTGGGCTTGTGGCCAATGGCGATGAACACGCCGGACAGGTCCAGTTGGCGGGTTTCGCCGCTGTCGACGTCCTTCAGGCGGACGCCGACGACACCCATGTTGTCGCCCAGGACTTCGTCGAGGGTGGTATTCCAGTGCAGGCGTACGTTGCCGTTCTTGGCTTTTTCGAACAGTTTGTCCTGCAGGATCTTCTCCGAGCGCAGTTTGTCGCGGCGGTGGATCAGGTGGACTTCCTTGGCGATGTTGGACAGGTAAAGTGCCTCTTCCACGGCGGTGTTGCCGCCGCCGACCACGCAGACCACCTGGTTGCGGTAGAAGAAGCCATCGCAGGTCGCGCAGGCGGAAACGCCCTTGCCCATGAAGGCCTCTTCCGAAGACATGCCCAGATACTGGGCCGAGGCCCCGGTGGCGATGATCAGCGCATCGCAGGTGTAGGTGCCGCTGTCGCCCTTGAGGGTGAAGGGCTTCTGCTGCAACTCGGCGGTGTGGATGTGGTCGTAGACGATCTCGGTATCGAAACGCTTGGCGTGCTGTTCCATGCGCTGCATCAGGGCGGGGCCGGTCAGGCCCTCGACGTCGCCGGGCCAGTTGTCGACCTCGGTGGTGGTGGTCAGCTGGCCGCCGGGCTGGATGCCGGTGATGACAACAGGCTTGAGGTTGGCGCGCGCGGCGTACACGGCCGCGGTGTAGCCCGCGGGGCCGGAGCCCAGGATGATCAGGCGCGAATGCTTGACTTCACTCATAAAAAGACTCCATAAGCCTTTGTCACGTAAGAGAATGCATGCTCCAATTGAGCAGCCGAAAAACGGTGTTGGGCTATGCTACACCGAACCCCGGAAAGCCGGCAAAAGCGCAGTCGGGCACACCTGGGGTCGCTGGCATCGGCCGGCCAAAGCCGTACAATGGGCCCATTTCGCGGTCCAACGACTCTCGGACGCGCGTATAGCGCAGGAATAGAAGCGTTTTGAAGGACACCACAGCAAGCCACGCCGCCGCCTGGCGCCAGCAACTGCATTACCGTCTGAAGGAAGGGGCCCTGATCGCGCTCGGCGCGCTCTGCCTTTACCTGTGGATGGCGCTGCTCACCTACGATTCCGCCGATCCGGGCTGGAGCCATTCCAGTCACGTCGAACAGGTGCAGAATGCGGCCGGCCGCCTGGGCGCGCTGAGCGCTGACATCCTGTTCATGGTGCTGGGCTATTTCGCCTACCTGTTCCCGCTGCTGCTGGCCGTGAAGACCTACCAGGTCTTCCGCAAGCGCCACATGCCCTGGGAATGGAACGGCTGGCTGTTCTCCTGGCGCTTGATCGGCCTGGTGTTCCTGGTGCTGTCCGGCTCCGCGCTGGCCTACATACATTTCCATACCAGCGGTGCCCATATGCCGGCTACGGCTGGCGGCGCGCTGGGCGAGAGCCTGGGGCAACTGGGCGTCAATGCGCTGAACGTGCAGGGCAGCACGCTGCTGTTCCTGGCGTTGTTCCTGTTCGGCATGACGGTGTTCGCCGATCTGTCCTGGTTCAAGGTGATGGACGTCACCGGCAAGATTACCCTCGACCTCTTCGAACTGATCCACAACGCCACCAATCGCTGGTGGAGCGCCCGCAGCGAGCACAAGCAACTTGTTGCCCAATTGCGCGAGGTCGACGAGCGCGTGGCCGAAGTTGCCGCGCCCATCGTTGCGGACCGCCGAGAGCAGGCCAAGGTCAAGGAGCGCCTGATCGAGCGCGAGGAAGCGCTGGTCAAGAGCGTGCAGGAGCGCGAAAAGCGTGTGGCGCCGAAGATTGATGTCCCGCCGCCGCCCAGCAAACCGGTCGAGCCGAGCAAGCGCGTGCTGAAAGAGAAACAGGCGCCGCTGTTCGTCGATACCGCAGTGGAAGGTACGTTGCCGCCGCTGTCGATCCTCGACCCGGCGTCGGAAAAGAAGCAGAGCTACTCGCCGGAATCCCTGGAGGCGATGTCGCGTCTGCTGGAGATCAAGCTCAAGGAGTTCGGTGTCGAAGTCATAGTCGAGTCCGTGCATCCGGGCCCGGTGATCACCCGATTCGAAATCCAGCCGGCCGCCGGCGTGAAGGTCAGCCGCATCTCCAACCTGGCCAAGGACCTGGCGCGTTCGCTGGCGGTGATCAGCGTGCGCGTGGTGGAAGTCATTCCCGGCAAGACTACCGTCGGCATCGAGATTCCCAACGAAGACCGGCAGATGGTGCGCTTCTCCGAAGTGCTGATGACGCCCGAGTATGACGAGCACAAGTCCACCGTGCCGCTGGCTCTGGGGCACGACATTGGCGGCAATCCGATCATCACTGACCTTGCGAAGATGCCGCACCTGCTGGTGGCCGGTACCACCGGTTCCGGTAAGTCGGTGGGCGTGAACGCCATGCTGCTGTCGATCCTGTTCAAGTCCACGCCCGAAGAGGCGCGCTTGATCATGATTGACCCGAAGATGCTGGAGCTGTCGATCTACGAAGGCATTCCGCACCTGCTCTGCCCGGTGGTCACCGACATGAAGGAGGCCGCCAACGCGCTGCGCTGGAGCGTCGCCGAGATGGAGCGGCGCTACAAGCTGATGGCGGCCATGGGCGTGCGTAACCTCGCCGGCTTCAACCGCAAGGTCAAGGACGCGGAAGAGGCCGGCACGCCGCTGACCGACCCGCTGTACCGCCGCGAGAGCATGGAGGACGAGGCGCCGCTGCTGCAGACCCTGCCGACCATCGTGGTAGTGGTCGACGAATTCGCCGACATGATGATGATCGTCGGCAAGAAGGTGGAAGAACTGATCGCCCGTATCGCCCAGAAGGCACGCGCGGCGGGCATCCACCTGATCCTGGCGACCCAGCGTCCGTCGGTGGACGTGATCACCGGCCTGATCAAGGCGAACATCCCGACCCGTATCGCGTTCCAGGTCTCGAGCAAGATCGACTCGCGCACCATCCTGGACCAGGGCGGCGCCGAGCAGCTGCTGGGCCACGGCGACATGCTCTACCTGCCGCCGGGCACCGGCCTGCCGATCCGCGTCCATGGCGCCTTCGTCTCCGATGACGAGGTGCACCGCGTCGTCGAGGCGTGGAAGCTGCGCGGCGCGCCGAATTACATCGAGGACATTCTCGCCGGTGCCGATGAAGGTGGTGGCGGTTCGTTCGAAGGTGGCGGGGGCGGCGAAGGCGGCGAGGGCAGCGAGGACGATCCGCTCTACGACGAGGCCGTGCGCTTCGTGACCGAAAGCCGCCGGGCTTCCATCTCTGCCGTGCAGCGCAAGCTGAAGATCGGCTACAACCGCGCCGCACGGATGATCGAGGCGATGGAAATGGCCGGCGTGGTTACCGCGATGAATACCAATGGCTCGCGCGAAGTCATCGCGCCGGCCCCGATCCGTGATTGATTCGACTTCGAGGATTTCGATGCGTCTGATCCGCCTGTTGTTCGTTGCTGCGCTGGCTGCCGCCGGCGTTCAGGCCCATGCCGACGAGGCCGCTGCGCAGCGCCTGAGCGGGATGCTCACCCAAGCCCAGACCATGACCGCGCGCTTCTCCCAGCTGACCCTGGACGGCAGCGGAACCCGCCTGCAGGAAACGGCCGGCAACCTGGGGCTCAAGCGCCCCGGCCTGTTCCGCTGGCACACCGATGCGCCCAATGAGCAGCTGCTGATCTCCAATGGCGAGAAGATCTGGCTGTACGACCCGGACCTGGAGCAGGTGACCATTCAGAAGCTCGACCAGCGTCTGACCCAGACCCCGGCGCTGCTGCTCTCCGGCGATGTGTCGAAGATCGGCCAGAGCTTCGACATCACCGCCAAGGACGGTGGCAATGTAGTCGACTTCACCCTGAAGCCGAAGTCCAAGGACACCCTGTTCGACAGCTTGCGGATTTCCTTCCGCAGTGGCGTGGTGAATGACATGCAACTGATCGACAGCGTCGGCCAGCGCACCAATATCCTGTTCTTCGACGTGAAGATGAACCAGGCCATGGATGCCAAGCAGTTCGTCTTCGACGTACCCAAAGGCGTCGACGTTATCCAGGAATGACCGGCCTCGCGCCGGCTTGATCGATAGGTAAGACTCGTGGACCTGTTCCGCTCCGCCCCCGTTTCCCAGCCCCTGGCCGCGCGCCTGCGCGCGAGCAGCCTGGACGAGTACGTCGGCCAGGAGCATCTGCTTGCCCGCGGTAAACCGCTGCGCGAGGCGCTGGAGCAGGGGGCACTGCACTCGATGATCTTCTGGGGGCCGCCGGGTGTCGGCAAGACCACCCTGGCGAAGCTACTGGCCCAGGTCACCGACGCGCATTTCGAGACCATCTCGGCGGTGCTCTCGGGCGTCAAGGAAATCCGCCAGTCGGTGGAAGTGGCCAAGCAGCACGCCGCGCAGTACGGCCGCCGCACCATCCTCTTTGTCGACGAAGTGCACCGCTTCAACAAGAGCCAGCAGGATGCCTTCCTGCCCTATGTCGAAGACGGCACGCTGATCTTCATCGGTGCGACCACCGAGAACCCCTCGTTCGAACTGAACAACGCGCTACTTTCCCGCGCCCGCGTCTATGTGCTGAAAAGCCTGGACGAGGCCGCCCTGCGCCGGTTGGTGGAGCGTGCGCTGACCGAAGAGAAGGGCTTGGGCAAGCGTAATCTGAGCCTGCCGGATGATAGTTTCGCCATCCTCATGGCCGCCGCCGATGGTGATGGCCGGCGCCTGCTCAACCTGCTGGAGAATGCCTCGGACCTGGCCGAGGACAACGGCAAGATCAGCGCCGAGCTGCTGCAGAACCTGCTGGGTGATTCGCGTCGTCGCTTCGACAAGGGTGGCGAGGCCTTCTACGACCAGATCAGTGCGCTGCATAAGTCGGTGCGCGGTTCCAGCCCCGATGGCGCGCTGTACTGGTATGCGCGCATGCTCGATGGCGGTTGCGATCCGCTCTATATCGCCCGCCGCGTGGTGCGCATGGCCAGCGAGGACATCGGCAATGCCGATCCCCGCGCCCTGACCCTGTGCCTGCACGCCTGGGATGTGCAGGAGCGCCTCGGCAGTCCGGAAGGTGAGCTGGCGATTGCGCAGGCTATTGTTTACCTGGCCTGCGCGCCGAAGAGCAATGCCGTCTACAACGCCTACAACACGGCGCGCCGCGACGTGGCAGAGAGCGGTTCGCTGGAAGTGCCGCTGCATCTGCGCAATGCACCGACCAAGCTGATGAAGAACCTGGGTTATGGCGACGAATACCGTTATGCCCACGATGAGCCGGATGCCTATGCGGCCGGAGAAGACTACTTCCCCGAGTCCATGGAACCGCGCCAGTATTACCAACCCGTGCCGCGCGGGCTCGAACTGAAGATCGGCGAAAAGCTGCGCCACCTGGCCAGCCTCGACAAGGCCAGTTCCCGCCGTCGCAGAAAATCCTGAAGTGGCGCCCGCGAGCGCCGCCTGACACTAGACACGAGAAGACACCATGCTCGATTCCAAACTGGTCCGTACCCAGCCGCAGGAAGTGGCCGAACGCCTGGCCACCCGTGGCTTCACCCTGGATGTAGCGCGCATCGAAGCGCTGGAGAGCCAGCGCAAGTCCGTGCAGACCCGCACCGAGACCCTGCAGGCCGAGCGCAATTCGCGCTCCAAGGCCATCGGCCAGGCCATGAAGAACGGCGAGGATGTCGCGCCGCTGAAGGCCGAGGTCAACCGCATGGCTGAGGAGCTGGAAGCGGGCAAGCGCGAACTGGACGTCATCCAGGCCGAACTGGACAACCTGCTGCTGAACATCCCGAACCTGCCGCACGAATCCGTGCCGGTGGGAGCTGATGAAGAAGACAACGTCGAAGTCCGCCGCTGGGGTACCCCGCGCACCTTCGATTTCGAGATCAAGGACCACGTTGCTCTGGGCGAACAGCACGGCTGGCTGGACTTCGAGACCGCCGCGCGGCTGTCTGGCGCGCGCTTTGCCCTGATGCGCGGCCCGATTGCCCGCCTGCACCGCGCCCTGGCGCAGTTCATGATCGACCTGCATACCCGCGAGCACGGCTACGAAGAGGCCTACACCCCTTACCTGGTGCAGGCTCCGGCGCTGCGGGGCACCGGCCAGCTGCCGAAGTTCGAGGAAGACCTGTTCAAGATCCAGCGCGAAGACGAAGCTGATCTGTACCTGATCCCGACTGCGGAAGTCTCGCTGACCAACATCGTTGCCGGGCAGATCCTCGATGCGAAGGAACTGCCGCTGAAGTTCGTCGCCCACACTCCCTGCTTCCGCAGCGAAGCCGGCGCGTCGGGCCGCGACACCCGCGGCATGATCCGCCAGCACCAGTTCGACAAGGTCGAGATGGTGCAGATCGTTGAGCCGTCCAAATCCTGGGAAGCCCTGGAAAGCCTGGTTGGCAACGCCGAGAAGGTTCTCCAGGCCCTGGAGCTGCCGTACCGCGCGTTGGCGCTGTGCACCGGCGACATGGGCTTCGGTGCCGCCAAGACCTATGACCTCGAAGTCTGGGTGCCGAGCCAGGACAAGTACCGCGAGATTTCGTCCTGCTCCAACTGCGGTGACTTCCAGGCCCGCCGCATGCAGGCGCGCTACCGCAACCCGGAAACCGGCAAGCCGGAGCTGGTCCACACCCTCAACGGCTCGGGCCTGGCCGTAGGTCGTACCCTGGTCGCCGTGCTGGAGAACTACCAGCAGGCCGACGGCTCGATCCGCGTACCGGAAGTGCTCAAGCCGTACATGGCGGGCATCGAGGTGATCGGCTGAGATGGACTTCCTGCCGCTGTTCCACATCCTGCGCGGACGTCGCGCGCTACTGGTCGGCGGCGGTGATGTCGCACTGCGCAAGGCGCGCCTGTTGAGCGATGCCGGCGCGGTGCTGCGGGTCGTGGCGCCTGAAGTGCATTCGGAGCTGCGCGAGCTGATCGAGGAGGGCGCAGGCGAACTGCTCCTGCGCCCCTACGCCCGGGGCGACCTGCAGGATTGCGTGCTGGTCATCGCCGCCACCGATGATGAGCCGCTCAACGCCCAGGTGTCCCGGGACGCCAACGAGCGTGGCGTGCCGGTCAATGTGGTCGACGCGCCGGCTCTGTGCAGCGTGATTTTCCCGGCCATCGTCGATCGTTCGCCGCTGGTGGTGGCGGTTTCCAGCGGCGGCGACGCGCCGGTGCTGGCACGCCTGCTGCGCGCCAAGCTGGAAACCTGGATTCCGGCGACCTATGGCCAACTGGCCGGCCTCGCCAGTCGCTTCCGCGAGCGTGTGAAGCAGCGCCTGCCGGACCTGCAGCAACGTCGCAAGTTCTGGGAGGAAGTGTTTCAGGGCCCGGTCGCCGAGCGCATGCTTGCCGGCCAGCCGAGCGAGGCCGAGCGTCTGCTGGCGGGCAAACTGGAATCGCCGCAGGCCGAGTCTCGCGGAGAGGTCTATCTGGTCGGCGCCGGTCCGGGCGACCCTGATCTGCTGACCTTCCGCGCCCTGCGCCTGATGCAGCAGGCCGATGTGGTGCTTTACGATCGCCTCGTTGCCCCGGTGATCCTCGAGCTATGTCGACGTGATGCAGACAGGCTCTACGTCGGCAAGCGTCGCGCGGACCACGCCGTACCGCAGGACGAGATCAATCGCCAGCTGGTCGAGCTGGCCCGGCAGGGCAAGCGCGTGCTGCGGCTGAAGGGCGGCGATCCGTTCATCTTCGGTCGCGGAGGCGAGGAAATCGATGAGCTTGCTGCCAACGGCATCCCGTTCCAGGTCGTGCCGGGTATCACGGCAGCCAGTGGTTGCGCGGCCTACGCCGGTATTCCGCTGACGCACCGTGATTACGCGCAGTCCGTGCGTTTCGTGACTGGACACCTGAAGGACGGCAGCACTGACCTGCCGTGGAACGATCTGGTCGCTCCTGGGCAGACCCTGGTGTTCTACATGGGCTTGGTCGGCCTGCCGGTCATCTGCGAACAGCTGGTGCGTCACGGCCGTTCTGCCGACACGCCAGCCGCGCTCGTACAGCAGGGCACCACCGTGCATCAGCGGGTGTTCACTGGCACCCTGGCCAACCTGCCGGAGCTGGTGGCCGAACATGAAGTGCATGCGCCGACCCTGGTGATTGTGGGGGAAGTGGTGCAGTTGCGCGAGAAGCTGGCGTGGTTCGAAGGGCAGCAGTGAAAGCCCTTTGCGTGGTGATCCTGGGCGCAGCGTGTGCTTTGGGGTTCACCGCGCCGGCCTCGGCGGCCAGCTTCGACTGCAAGAAGGCCAGACAGGCCGACGAGAAAACCATCTGTGCGGATCGCCAGCTTTCAGAGATGGATGTGCAAGTGGCGACGACCTACCGTCTGCTGCGTGGCCTGTTCGCCATGGGCATGCGCGGCAACCTGGGTGACTCCCAGCTCGCCTGGCTGGAACAACGCCGCGCCTGCGGCGCCAACAAGGCCTGCCTCAAGCGGCGCTACCAGGAACGCCTGGACGCGCTGCAGAAGGTCTACGACGGTATCGACAAGCCCATCTGACCCCCGCTTGCTTTTATGTAGGAGCGAGCTTGCTCGCGAACCGCTTGGCGCCGCTGGTTTATGCCAGGTTCGCGAGCAAGCTCGCTCCTACAGGTCTGCTGACGAGCAACTGCCTTAGCCCTGACGGAAAATACCCTTGCCCGGTAGATGTTCGCGCCCGTGCGGGCCGGTGAAATCCTGCAGCGGGCCGAGCGGCACTATACCCGTCGGGTTGATGGTGCGGTGGCTGGCGTAGTAGTGGTTCTTGATGTGCTGGAAGTCCACGGTTCCGGCAATGCCCTCCAGTTGATACAGCTCGCGCAGCCAGCCGGACAGGTTCGGGTAGTCGGCCAGGCGGCGCAGGTTGCACTTGAAGTGGCCGTGGTACACCGCATCGAAGCGAATCAGCGTGGTGAACAGGCGCACATCGGCTTCGGTCAGGTATTCGCCCGCCAGGTAGCGCTGCTGGCCCAGGCGCTCTTCCAGCCAGTCCAGTTCGTTGAACAATGCCTGGAACGCCTCTTCATAGGCGTCCTGTGTCGTGGCGAAGCCGGCGCGGTACACGCCGTTGTTCACGGCTGGGTAGATGCGTTCGTTCAGTTCGTCGATCTGCGCCCGCAGAGGCGCCGGGTAGAGGTCAAGCGAATTGCCGGTTATCCCGTCGAAGGCCACGTTGAACATGCGGATGATCTCCGCCGATTCGTTACTGACGATGCGCTGCTCGTGCTTGTCCCATAGCACCGGCACGGTGACGCGGCCGGTGTAGTTCGCATCGTCCCTGGTATAGCGCTGATGGAGGAAGTCCAGGCCGTCGAGCTTGTCACCCGTCGACCCGAGGGCCTTGTCGAAGGTCCAGCCGTTTTCCAGCATCAGCCAGCTGACGACCGAAACGTCGATCACTGACTCAAGGCCCTTGAGCTGGCGATAGATCAGTGTGCGGTGGGCCCAGGGACAGGCCAGGGAGACATACAGGTGATAACGGCCGGCCTCGGCGCGGAAGCCGCCTTCGCCGCTCGGGCCGGGTTGGCCGTCGGCGGTCACCCAGTTGCGGCGCTGCGCATTCTCGCGCTGAAAACTGCCGTCCTTGCTGGTGTCATACCACTGGTCATGCCAGCGGCCATCGATCAACTGTCCCATCTCATTGCTCCTGAATCTGGGTGGATGGGTTCAGTCTATAGGCTGTGGCTCGATTGTTTAGCGCAAAAACAGGATTCCAAGTATCGACTAAATCGATCTGTCTCGTGCGGCCCAGCGTCTATCGGCTTCGATGAAGGCTTCGTCGCGCTTCAATCCCATGGCGCGCAGGGCGAGTGCCATGGTTGCTCGGACCGCCAGTTCCCCGTACTCGTCCTCAGTCTCGCCGCGCCAGAAGGCTGCAAGATGGGTGGGAACCAGCGTTTCCGGCTTCACATGGCGCAGTGGCGAGAGCGCTGGCCACTCTTCGTCCCAGGCTTCGCCGTCTCGGCAACCGTAAAGGTGCGAGGTGGCATCGGGGTTCATCTCGATCTCGCCGCCTTCGCCCTTTATGACGATGGCGTAGTCACCGAGCAGGCGGCTGCCCTCGCGATGCACTTCCTGATAGCCGGGATGGAAGATGCTCTGCAGCACGCAGCTAGCGCCCAGGGGGTTGAGCAAGCGCACGGCCGAATGCATGGGGGAGCGCAGGCCCAGGGTGTTGCGCAGGTCGATCATGCGCTGCAGGCGCGGCATCCAATCCACCAGCGGAGCGAAGGCGATGCCCTTGGCATCCAGCGCTTCGCTGACCGAGTTCCAGTTGCGACACAGTGGCAGGCCAAGCAGCTCCAGAAGCTGTTCGGTATAAACCCGTCCAGCGGTATGCGCGCCGCCGCCGTGCAGGAGGATGCGAGTGCCGCTGCCCCCCAGACATTTTACGGCCAGCAGGTACCAGGGCAGATGGCGCTTCTTGCCGGCGTAGCTGGGCCAGTCGAGGTCCACGGCGATCTTCGGTACCTCCAGGCGGCAGCGCACGGCTTCGGTGAAACCGGCAAGCTCCTCGGCGCTTTCCTCCTTGTGCCGCAGCAGCATCAGGAAGGCGCCGAGCTGGGCTTCCTCGACCTTCTCGTCGAGGATCATGCCCAGTGCCTCGCGGGCTTCCTCCCGGGTCAGGCCACGGGCGCCGCGCTTACCCTTGCCCAGGATGCGGACGAACTGGGCGAAGGGATGTTCGGCGGGTGTCTGAAGGACGAGCGGGGAGGCGGTCATAGGCAATTGGTCGGCTTCGGCAGGCCGGCTAGCTTGGCGGCAAGCTTGGCCGGTGTGCCTTTGAACAGAAGGTTGAGGTGCAGGCTGCTGCCTTTTTCCGCGCCCAGCTTCTGGGCCACGTACTTTATCAGCGGGCGATTGGCCGGCGACAGCTGGAACTCGCCGTAGAACTCGCGCAGCAGCAGGAGGATTTCCCAGTGCTCTGGAGTCAGGTGCAGGCCCTCGTTGTGCGCCAGCGCTTCGGCAGCTGCATCGCTCCAGTCATTGAGATCGACCAGATAGCCGTCCTTGTCCAGCGGCAGGGAGTGGCCGTTGACCAGTAGGGTGCTCATAGCCAGGCGTTCACCTTGTCGAAGCGCGTGCAGAGTTCGACGAAGCCTGGGTAGTCCACAGCAACGACGCGGGCGGGCACATCATCCATGCCGCGGGCCTGCAGGTCTTCCAGCAGGGCGAAGAGCGCATTGGCCGAGGGCATCAGCTCCAGCGCCTGGCAGGGTGCGGTGCCGTCGC
The DNA here is from genome assembly GCF_022380625.1 of Pseudomonas sp. DP-17. Taxonomy (NCBI): domain Bacteria; kingdom Pseudomonadati; phylum Pseudomonadota; class Gammaproteobacteria; order Pseudomonadales; family Pseudomonadaceae; genus Pseudomonas; species Pseudomonas sp. DP-17. Next base: position 329,913 of record NZ_JAKSXG010000003.1, on the reverse strand, counting down.
GCAATGCGTAGACAGCGTCGCCCGTCAGCAGCAGGCCATCGTCGGGCCCGAGCAGGTGCAGGCAGCTGGCGAGCCGGCCGTCATTGAACGGGGAGTGCGAGAGCAGGTGGAGAATGGCCATCAGATCGTGATCACCTGTTCGTGGGTCTGCAGCAGATTGCGCAGCGCGACATCGTCCAGCGCTCGGACCGGCAGTGTCAGGCTGGCGTCATCCAGCCCGCGTTCGGCAAGGCTGCGGCTGCTGGTATAGAGCGCTTCCACGCCGAACAGTGGCAGCGCTTGCAGGTTGGCCTGCAAGTCTTTCTGTTCGACCCTGCTGGGGCGTTGGTCGGGTGCAAGCTGGAACACGCCATCATCGAGGAAGAGCATGGAGATCGGCAGGTCGAAGGCGCCGCCGGCCAGGGCAATATCCAGCGCCTCGCGGGCGGCGGGGCCGGCCCAGGGCGCTTGGCGGCTGATGATCAGGAGTGACTTGGCCATCAGTTGCCTCCAAAGCAGACCAGGCGGTCCGCCAGTTGCGCGGCTTCATGCAGCTGGCCGAGGCCGGAGAGCTCCCAGGGCGCCTGCAGGTTTGCAGCAGGACGGGAATAGCGGCTGGCTTCCTCTGGATTGAGCACGCCCCGACGCAGCGCGGCGGCAATGCAGACCACTCCGTCCAGCCGGTGATCGGCGACAAAGCGTGTCCACGCAGCGGCGACGTCCAGCTCATCCTGGCTGGCAACGGCGTTCGCCGAAGCGCTGTGCACGCCGTCCTGATAGAAAAACAGACGGGTAATTTCATGGCCGCCGGCCAATGCGGCCTCGGCAAAGCGCAGGGCTCGTCGGGCTGCCGGCGAGTGCGGCGGGGAGAAGAGGGCGATGACGAACTTCATGGAGCGGGCCTGATCGGCGAATTTTCGCTGAATGATACGGCGCTACGCGGATGTTTGCCGCGCCAAAAATGAAAAAAGCCCGTCGAGACGGGCTTTTTCCTGGAGCGTGAGGATCAGTCGTCGCTGCCCATGATGCCGAAGATCTGCAACAGGCTGATGAACAGGTTGTAGATCGACACGTACAGGCTGATGGTGGCCATGATGTAGTTGCGCTCGCCGCCGTGGATGATCGCGCTGGTCTGGAACAGGATCATCGCCGAGGAGAACAGCACGAAGCCGGCGCTGATGGCCAGTTGCAGGCCAGTGATCTGGACGAACAGCGAAACCAGCACGGCGCCCAGCAGCACGAAGAAGCCCGCAGTGATGAAGCCGGACAGGAAGCTCATGTCCTTGCGGGTCGTCAGCACGTACGCGGACAGGCCGAAGAACACCAGGGCGGTCATGAAGAAGGCCGACGAGATCACGCTCGCCCCATTGGCCATGCCCAGGTACATGTTCAGGATCGGGCCGAGGGTGTAGCCCATGAAGCCGGTGAGGGCGAAGGTGCTGACCAGGCCCCAGCCGCTGTTGCGCAGCTTCACGGTGAGGAAGAACAGGCCGTAGAAGCCGAGCAGAGTAACGATGGGGCCCAGGTAGGGCAGGCGCAGTTGCTGCGAGGCGTAGGCCACCAGGCCGCTGAAGGCCAGGGTCAGGGCCAGCAGGCCGTAGGTATTGCGCAGGACGCCGCTGACCTCTTTCTGCTCCACGGCTGTGGAGTCGAGATATTGCCGTTCTTGCATGTCGAGACACTCCTGTTAAGCGGGATACGGATCCATGACCGTAGTGGCGCCAATCATAACAGACGAAAAAGGGTGCTGAATCATCAGAGTTTGACAGTGTGTTGCGATCCGGTAATATTGCCGCCCGCTCATGTGGAAGCGTGGCCGAGTGGTTTAAGGCAACGGTCTTGAAAACCGTCGACGGGCAACTGTCCTAGAGTTCGAATCTCTACGCTTCCGCCACTATTACAACGTTGAAAGCCCCGCCATGCGGGGCTTTCGCGTTTATGGGCAATTGCTGTTGGGCGCGCCTGCAGCTTGTCACTCTTAACTCACCGGTCGGCGATTGAGTGATGAGCGTCAGAAAAGTCGGTCATCCTGATAGATGCTTCTGTAGGACGCCGATCCGCTCAGTTAAACTTCAAGTACCACCCTTCGGAAAACTCTGAATGAACCAAGTCGAAGATCTCGAGCGGCAGATGCGCGAAGCGCTGGGCGTTGCTCCGAAGAAAGTGAAAACCACTCGGGAAGCGAGTAACCCCATGCGGGGCTACTTGATTGTCCTCAGTGTGCGCGCAGACAGCGGGCCCGCATTTCGCTTCGAGCATCGTTCGCGCTCATTGAGCCGCACCGAGGCGATCCTGGAAGCGGAAAAGGCAGCGCGGGCCGCAGGCTATAAGCCGTGGGCCCTGTTGGATGCCGTCGAAGCCTGAGATCCACCTGTATTGCCATCGTTCCTTCCTGGTAAAGAATTCCCGGTACGGCCGTCCTAGACGGCCCGGAAAGCATCTGTCAGCATTTATGCCACCTGCGCTGCATTTCTCTGGCGCTTGCATTTTGGCGAACCGCTTCCAAGCTAGGTCGTAGAGCCGCTTTCTGTTAAGGTTCGGCAATTGTTCGGAGTCTCTTTTCGGGGCTCGCCATTCCATTCTGTTCAAGGGGTGCTGCGTGATTAAGGTGCTGGTGGTCGATGATCACGATCTGGTGCGCACCGGAATTACCCGCATGCTGGCTGACATCGACGGCCTGCAGGTCGTCGGGCAGGCCGACTCCGGCGAGCGAGGGCTGCAGCTGGCTCGCGAGCTCAAGCCTGACGTCGTGCTGATGGATGTGAAGATGCCAGGCATCGGCGGTCTCGAAGCGACTCGCAAGCTGCTGCGCAGCCAGCCCGACGTGCGTGTCGTGGTGGTGACGGTTTGCGAGGAAGACCCTTTCCCGACCCGCCTGATGCAAGCGGGCGCGGCCGGTTACCTCACCAAGGGCGCCGCTCTGGATGAGATGGTCCAGGCCATTCGCCAGGTGTTTGCCGGCCAGCGCTATATCAGCCCGCAAATAGCACAGAACCTTGCGCTGAAATCCTTCGAGCCGGAAAGAAACGCATCGCCGTTCGATACATTGTCCGAGCGTGAAATCCAGATCGCGCTGATGATCGCGAACTGCCACAAGGTGCAGAGCATTTCAGACAAGCTGTGCCTCTCGCCCAAGACCGTGAATACCTACCGCTACCGCATTTTCGAGAAACTCTCGATCACCAGTGACGTAGAGCTGGCGTTGCTGGCTGTTCGGCACGGCATGGTCGACGCCAGCAACTGATCATGGTGCAAGCGTTCGATTCGGCGGCCTTCCTGGCGACGTGCAGCGGACGGCCGGGTGTTTACCGGATGTTCGACGCCGAGGCCAAGCTGCTATACGTCGGCAAGGCGAAGGACCTCAAGAAGCGCCTCGCCAGTTATTTCCGCAAATCCGGCCTGGCGCCCAAGACGGCCGCCCTGGTGGCGAAAATCGCCCAGGTCGAGACCACCATTACTGCCAACGAGACCGAGGCGCTGCTGCTCGAGCAGACGCTGATCAAGGAATGGCGGCCGCCTTACAACATCCTCCTGCGCGACGATAAGTCGTATCCCTACGTCTTCCTGTCGAGCGAGGACCCGTTCCCGCGCCTGACTATCCACCGGGGTGCCAAGAAGGCCAAAGGGCGTTACTTCGGCCCATACCCGAGCGCCGGCGCCATTCGCGAAAGCCTTGCGTTGCTGCAGAAGGCATTCTTCGTGCGCCAATGCGAGGACAGCTACTACCGCAACCGCACGCGTCCGTGCCTGCAATACCAGATCAAGCGTTGCAAGGCTCCTTGCGTCGGGTTGGTGAGCGAGGAGGAATACGCCGAAGACGTGCGCCACTCGATCATGTTTCTCGAAGGACGAAGCAATGTGCTTGCCGAAGAGTTGTCCACCAGCATGGAGCAGGCGGCGATGCGCCTGGACTTCGAGAAGGCGGCGGAGTTGCGCGACCAGGTGCAGATTCTGCGTCGAGTGCAGGACCAGCAGAGCATGGAGTTCGGCACGGGCAATGTCGATGTGGTGGCGGCCATCGTCACCCCGGGCGGCGCCTGTGTGCATCTGATAAGCGTGCGCGGCGGTCGGGTGCTGGGCAGCAAGAACTTCTTCCCGCAGGTGGCGATCGAGGAGGAGGTGGGCGACGTCCTGCTGGCCTTCCTCGGGCAGTATTACCTCAGCCATCACGAGCGCGATCTGCCGAACGAGCTGATCGTCAACGCCGTGCATGAAGACTTCCCGGTCCTCGCGTCGGCCATCGAGGAGTCCCGTGGCCGCCTGCTGGAAATCACCCCGCGAGTGCGAGGCACGCGTGCACGCTGGCAACAACTGGCGGTTACCAATGCCGAACAGGCGCTGGCCGCGCGCCTCGCGAACCGCCAACACATGGCGGCACGCTTCGATGCGCTGGGCGAGGCGCTAGATCTGCCGGAGCCCCCGCAGCGCCTCGAATGCTTCGATATCAGTCATTCCAGCGGCGAGGCGACCGTCGCTTCCTGCGTGGTCTTTGGGCCGGAGGGGGCCCTGAAGTCGGACTATCGTCGCTTCAATATCGAGGGCATTACCGGTGGCGATGATTACGCCGCCATGCACCAGGCACTGACTCGTCGTTTCAGCCGTCTGAAGGAAGGTGAGGGCAAGATGCCCGATATTCTCCTGGTGGATGGCGGCAAGGGGCAGCTCGCGATGGCCCAGGAAGTGCTTCAGGAGCTGGCAGTCGTTGGACTTACGCTGCTCGGTGTCGCCAAGGGCGTCACTCGCAAGCCTGGCCTCGAGACGCTTTACCTCAATGACGCCGAACACGAATTCACCTTGCCCGCCGACTCGCCGGCCTTGCATCTGATTCAGCAGATTCGCGACGAGGCACATCGCTTTGCCATCACTGGGCACCGTGCCCGCCGGGGCAAGGCGCGTCGCACTTCAACCCTGGAAGAAGTCGCTGGCGTCGGACCCAAGCGCCGCCGCGACCTGCTCAAGCATTTTGGCGGGTTGCAGGAATTGGGCAGAGCCAGTATCGAAGAAATCGCCAAGGCCCCCGGCATCAGTAAAAAGCTGGCAGAGCAGATTTATGCTGCACTGCACAGCGAGTAGAATGCCGGCTCAACTCGCAGACCTACTGACCGATGAATATCCCGAACCTGCTTACACTGCTCCGCGTTCTGCTCATTCCGATCTTCATCCTGCTGTTCTATCTCCCGTTCCCGGCCAGTCATCTGGCTGCCAGTGCGGTCTTCGCTCTTGCCGCCGCTACCGACTGGCTGGATGGCTACCTGGCGCGCCGATTGGGACAGAGCACGCCCTTTGGCGCTTTCCTCGATCCGGTGGCGGACAAGCTGATGGTCGCCACTGCACTGGTGCTGCTGGTGGAGGAGCACTCGAACCTGTGGCTGACTCTGCCTGCCGCCATCATCATCGGCCGCGAGATTGTGGTGTCGGCGCTGCGTGAGTGGATGGCCGAGATCGGAGCCCGGGCGCATGTGGCTGTTTCCAGCCTGGGCAAATGGAAGACGGCGGCACAGATGCTCGCGCTGGTCATATTGTTGGCCAATCCGCCGCTGATGACCTTCTGGGTCCTGGTGGGCTATGCCCTTCTGATCGTCGCTGCCATTCTTACCTTGTGGTCGATGCTGCACTATCTGTTGGCTGCCTGGCCGCACTTGAATACGACCCCGAAAGAGAAATAACTATTTTTGAATCAAGGAGTTGACAGGCATTTCTGAAACGTTAGAATGGCGCCCGTCAACACGACAACGCGGGAATAGCTCAGTTGGTAGAGCACGACCTTGCCAAGGTCGGGGTCGCGAGTTCGAGTCTCGTTTCCCGCTCCAGATTTTGATGATTCGCTTTGAGTCATCCGTGTCATGGCTGAGTAGCAGAGTGGTTATGCACCGGATTGCAAATCCGTGAACGCCGGTTCGATTCCGACCTCAGCCTCCAATAGAAAAGCCCTGTAAATCGAAGATTTACAGGGCTTTTTCTTTAATTGCCCTCCGCCGGGATTGCGAGTTTCGGCAACTTGCGCTGAGGGAATAGGGCTGTATATAGTCCACCCCTTTCCGGGCTTCCAGAGTCCGGCGCTGTTGCAAAGCGCTACCGCCCGAATGGCGAAATCGGTAGACGCAGGAGACTTAAAATCTCTCGCCCTTTGGGTGTGCCGGTTCGAGTCCGGCTTCGGGCACCACTTCTAAATCAACGGTCTGCGGGCCGTTGCGCTCCATCTTCCTCCTGTTGTTCCGGTCCGCAATTCTGGTTCCGGTCCGCAATTACTTCGTCGGCGTGACCTTCTTGCCTCTCCGGTTCCGGATGTAGTGCTCGGTCATTGCCACGGTCGTATGCCCCAGCTGATCCCTCACTTTCAGGATGTCACCGGTCGATTCCGACTTGTCGCTGCCGGCTTTCGCTCGTAGATCGCGGAGCTGGAACGCCGCTTTTTCTACCCCAGCGGCTCCCGAGCCAGGTCGAAGCGATCACGGAGCATATGCTTGCTCATCACTAGGCCGTCCGCTGAAACAATTAGACGAGTGGGTCTGACCTTCAAACCGGCCTTCCGCGCCTTGATGCGGTCGAGCAGGGCGGCGAGCTCACCTTCAATCACGATCCGGCGCTTCGCCTTCGTCTTGCCTTGGCGGACGTGCAGCAACCCGTCGCGGATATCCCGCTCATCCATGGCCAAAACGTCTCCAGGCCGCTGGCCAGTGAGGTAAGCGAGATCCATCGCCTCCTGCAGACCGATCTCTGCTTGCTGGTAAACGAGCAGGTACAGGTCGTCCTCGATGTAGACGTCGCGGCCAGCCTCTGGATTGCCGCTGATCCCCGAGCAGGGGTTGGCCAATATCGTGTAGCCCATCTTCCGCGCGTAGTTCCACATGTGGCTGAGCAGGGCCTTCTCGCGGTTTGCGCTGACCGGCGCGTCGCTGCGCCACCGCATGTGCTGATAGACGTGCTGCGGCTCGATCGAGTCCAGGGGACCGGGCGGGTCGTCGAAGAACTCCATCAGCTTGACCAGGTACTGGGCATCCTTCTTCTGGGTGCTGGGGGCCTTCTTCGGTACCACGTCGAGGAAGTACTGGGTGGAGACGTAGCGGAGGGTGACGACCTTCTCGGACAGGTTGTCGGCGTTCCGGTCCCGCTCCAGCTCGGCGTACTTCATGATCGCCAGGCCGTAGTCGGACCCCAGCGGCACCTCTTTCCGAGGCTTGCCGCCGGCATCGTAGTAGTAATAGGTCTTGCCGCTAGGCTTGGTTCGCTCGCGCAGGCGCGTTACCGCGCCCGGCTTCCTCGGTCGTCTTCCCATCAGCTGGCCTTCCGCGGCGTCCATTTCTGAGGTTCTTCGGCCTGGCGACCTTTCGTCGGCAGGAGGTTGGCGGAGATCACACAGGGCCATCCGTTCATCTTGATGGTGTGCTTGATCCCATTCTGCTTCAAGACGCGCACCTGGCCGGCCTTCGTCCGGGCGCCGGTGAGCTGGCAAATCTCCTCATGTGTGAGGAAGACGATAGGTTCCATGGGCAATACCTCGTCGCGCCGGCGCTGGCCGGCGGGGTTGGGAATATGGGGGAAGGGGTGGCGGGCTACCCGGGCACGCTCTTGTTCGGCGGTAGCTCGCGGTGGGAGCGAATTCGAATCGCATCGCTGTCGATCTGGTACCAGCCTCCGCAGCGGCAGTGGTACTGCTCGCCCTGTACGTCTTCCAGGTCATAGCCATCCAGCGCCACGATATTCTGGCAGTGCGGGCAACGGCAGATCAGGCTGCCATCGGTGTCACGGGCGACGTGGTACACGTCGTAGATGTAGTCGTCAGCCATGGCGGTCTACCTGCTGCAAAGCCAGATCGATGGCGCGGCGCTTCGCCTCCAAAAGCTCGTCAGGGCCGATATCACTGCGAACGGTGACGGCAGGGCCCTGCACATCTCCCATGAACCCTTCCTCGACGTATATGTCCTTCCGGTTACCTGGCAGAACCTCGACGATTACCTTGCGGTGGTTGGCCAGCATGAAGAGGAGGCGGGCGGTATCGCTGAACTCAGTCATCACTCACCTCCCTGCGCCGGCGCGGCGGCGAGCAATGCGGCAAGCTCGCAGCCGTCTTTGTGCCCGGCGCTTTGTTCGCCGCCACACTGCGGGCAGTAGTAGCCCTGCGGACGGTGCCAATGGTCGTCATGGTCGCGGTAGTGCCATTGCAGGTTGGCGAGCATATCGCGCCATTCCTCCGGCACTTGCCCAGCCTGGGCGACCGGGGCATGTTCCATTTTCTCGCCTGGGCGGGCGAAACCTAAGGAACCGCCAAGCTTCAACACCTGCACTGCGAGAGCGTCGGCCAAGGCCTGGGCGGCGTCGAGCTCGTTTATGCATGCAGTGCAAGCGCGATCCATCTGCTGGCGTTCGAACCGCAGCGCCCCGACGATGCGGTCGTGTTGCTCCAGTGATACGAGCGGACGATATGGCCCGAGACCGGATGCATTACGTTGTTCCGCAACCCTACGGTCTTCGGTGTATCCCCCGGATTCGGTACACCACGCCACCACCTCCGGCCGCTCCAGCTCCGGCGCCGGTGAGGGTTGCGCCAGGGCGGCGCGCTGTTCCCACACCTCCATGCTGGGTGCAGTGGCGCCGCAGCCGTCACACTCAGGCCCGCGCACGCCATCGCCGCGCAGCCAGCCGGTCGGGTCTACCTCGCCGCCGCAGAATGGGCAGGGACTGTGCTTCTGTTCAGTCATGGTGCATTCCTCGCCCCGCAGTTGGGGCAGTCGTCGAAGCGTTGGCGCTCTGTCAGGAACCGGCCGCAGCCACTGCAGTTGAGAATGTCGCGCCGGCGGCGCGTGTGCTGACGCTTCAGCTTGGGGAGCTTCAGGCCGACCGAGCGGAGGGCCTGCTTGTGGTCGAGAGTTGCCGCTACCGCGACAGGTCTGGCCACCTGGTCGTCGTGTAGGCGCGAACTCGGAAAAGACCGATATTTCCGACGATATCCAGTGGTATGGGCTTCGCGCCAGGCTGCCGAGCCCTTCGGCGTATCAGGGAGTCACGCTGCTCGCCGTGGATGTCGCTGGTGGTGGAAAGCTCGGTGCGCAGTCGGAGAACCAGGTGTCGGTGGTTTGCACCAGGAAGTTGCAGGTGCTTGATGGAGGCAGTTGGACCAGCGACAAGCGCGCAACGCGCGACATCATTCCGTGGATGCGACACATCGCGCTCAGCGTTGGCTATACCGACGCGGACCTCGACCAGGATGAAATGGTTGCCCTGGATGCCTTATGGAAGGCGCGCGGGGACACATTCGACTATGTGATCGAGTCGGCCAGCACGGTGAAGGAGCGCATCAGCGATGTGCTCGCCGCAGGTTTTGCGGAGCTGACCATCAGCCGGGGACTGTTGCGACCGGTTCGTGACCAGCTTCGACCAGGTGTTGACCACAACTACACCTCGCCGGCGGCTGATGGCGAAGTCTGGGCGTATTCGGCGCAGAACATGACGGGGTCACTCAGCAGCCAGTTCACAGCACCTGCTCCAGACGATAACGACGGCATTGATGTCGATTATGTCGACGGCGTGACCTGGCAGGTGGAGACAGTGAAGTGTCGCCTTCCCGGTGATGCTGGCCAGCGTGTCGAGAAGGTGACGGCCATTGGCATCGGTAACCGGAACAAGGCTTACCAGATGGTGATGCGGCGTCGTAGTGAGCAGCGATACCGCCGCTGGACACACAGCTTCGCTACTGAGCTCGATGCGAACAACAGCGAGTACATGAGCCTCGCCGGTGTTTCTGATGACATTCCAGGAAGCGGGCAAAGTGCGCTCCTCCTCGACTTCTCGACTGTGCCAGATGGTGTGGTTTTGGAGAGCAGTGAGCCGGTGAGCTGGTCGTCTGCACCTATCGCTCAAGTGGCGCTGAGGCAGCAAGACGGCCGCATCAGTGGCCCTTGGCCTGCGGCGCGGGTAGACGACTATCACCTCCGCATTGCGGCCCTGGAGTTCGCCCCTGACGTCTCCTTGCAGCGAGATCCGCCGCACCTGCTGTTCGGTCGCATCAAGCCAGTGCTTGTGACATCCGTGGAACCGCGCGGCCTTGAAAGCTGCACGGTCAAGGGGGTGAATTACGACGAGCGCGTCTATCTGTACGACGACATCCCTGCCAACAACTGACCAAGAAACCATCACCCATAGAAGCCCGGCCTTGTGCCGGGCTTTTGCATTTTGGAGCACCGCATGCGCTACGACACCGGTAATGCCGTTGAGCCGAACGGCTCTTCCGATCCACGAGACCTCTTCGACAACTCTGCAAATATCGATCTCGCGGCGAATGGTGCCGCTCTGTCGTGGGTGGACCGCAAGGGGAAAACCCGGAAGTCGATGGCGGGAATGGAGGCTGATTTCCAAACAGCTCTCATCAATCTGGGGTACATCTATGTCGGCCCATATGCTGCTGGGCTGACGCTTACGCTGCCCAATCAGATTTTCGACCGCGCCGGGGAGTACTGGCGGGCAAAGCCGGGCATCGCGCCGCCGTTAGTCATGACCGGCACCTGGGCAACTGACCAGACAAAAGTGGTCGGCATCGGCGATGCGACTCTGCGGGCTGAACTCGCCACCACTACCGGTGGACTCAAGCTCGGCTACAAAGCCCGTAACGTGAACGACCGCCTCGCTGATCAGCGTAGCGGCAAGGATGACGGGGCAAAGGGAGACGGCACGACCAACGACACTGGAGCGCTCAATACCGCGATCGCAAACGCGCTGCCGAAGGAATCCCTTCAGGGCTGTTCCTGGTGGACGGCAGGCCGACCAATCCGAACGGCATCCAGCTCGAAGGTGCTGGTGCTGTCGTATCGAGCGTTACCGGCGGTCTGCGCCAATGGAACACCTACGCCCATCACCACAAGATCGCCATAGGCCGCGAGCATATGGGCCGGGTCTACTCGGTGCTGAAGAACACCACGCGCGGAATTAATTCCTTCCTGTTCGGGGATTCCACTGTCGAGGGCGGCTTCACCTACCTGTCATGGCCGTTCTTTCTGCAGACGATGCTGCCGGAAATGGCGCAGTGCCAGGGCATCCAGCAGCCTTTCAACGTCACCAACCGTGGAGTCGGCGGCACCAAAGTCAGCGACATGAACGCCATTCCGGACGTCAGCGCGACGACGGACCTGTTCATCATCAAGTACGGGATCAACGACGGCACCAATCCGCTAGCCACGCGCCTCGCCACGTTCCGCGACCAATTGCGGGCGAAGCTGACGCAGATTCGGCAGCAAACCTATGGAACGGTGGCCAACCTCGCAATCCTGCTGGTTGGCCCGAACAGCACCTACGACACCCAGGGCCAGCGTGACGCCTACTGGTACGAGCAACTGCGCGGCATCTATGTCCAGGCCGCCGAAGAGTTCCAGTGTGGCTTCTTCGATACCGACGCCTACCTGCAGGACTCATCGGCGGGCACGGCCACTGGCTGGCTCGACGATACGGTATCGCCAGGCTCCGGCCGCGGCGTCCATCCCACTGATATTGGTAACCCGTGGATCTGGGGCGCGGTGATGGATTGGCTGCTCGGCGGCCAGCAGCTTTATGGCCGTCGGACCAACAACTTTGTGAACAACGGCGGGACCTTTGCCTACCCGCTACCGGCGAAAACTCCGCAGGAGTATCGCAAGGGCATCACCATGGAGCGTGCCAGGCTGACAGATGGATGGCCGGAGGAGGGCGCCGTCGTAACGACGATGCAGGCTGATGGGATCGGAGAGCAGCGGCTATTCCCGTTTGCGAACAATCGGACGAAGGTCTACGTCAGGAACTGCTATACCACCGGGAACTACTGGAACCGCTGGACTGGCGCAAGGGAGAACCTGGTGTTTGCGAATAGTTGGACTGCATTCGGTGCGCCGTACTCAACTCCTGGCGCGGTGCTGTCCTCCAACGGGACAGTTACTCTCACCGGCTCCATTAAAGGCGGGACTGTTACTGCCGGAACAACGTTTGCAACTCTTCCCGCTGGCATGCGCCCTGTATTGCAGGAAGAGTTTGTGGTGTGCACGAGCACAGGGACAGCGCGGATCATTATTTATCCGGATGGATCCATGCAAGGGCTGAGCGCACTCGACGCAACACGTACAAGCCTAGGCGGGATAACTTTCCCTGCGGCATAGCTTTAATGGTTGCCGCAACTACTGCCGCAGTTTCCTCTGCCTTTAAGCGGTACATCTCCGGCCCTGGGTGGACCGTGTCGGAGAGCATGTTCGGCCATCCCTCGAACTTTTGCAGCCGGTAGAACTGGTGGATAACCTGCGCTCCAGTTCTGCTGGCGGCTGCATGGATGGCCTCGACATAGGGGACTAGGGGAGATGAGTTACCCCAAGGGCGGTCAGGATTAGGCTCCTGCAGGATAGGTGTCTTGCCGTGTTCGATGGCAACCCTGCAAAGGGTTTCCATGTACGATTCAAATTCGGCAAGCTCGGTTATATGTCGCCCTTCTTCCGGTCGCTCGCGGAACATGTAATCGTTATGGGCGAAGTTAATAAGGACTATCTTCGCTTTGGACTCCGCCATCTTGGATTTCCAAGAGCCTTGAAATCCGCATGTCCCTCTAATTAAGTCGATTGCCTGAGCGCCGCTAACACCGTAGTTAGGGACTATCGATTTAATTCCGTAGTGGCCAGTAAGCAGTTCATTTAGCTGCCATGGCTCGCTGCTGCTTGGGAATACGCCTACGAAGGTGCCGTCAAATATGGCGCCCTCAGTTGTCGAGTCTCCATATGCCTCGATGATGATCGGCTTCTCCAGATAATCGACGAACTTCTTCAGGGTGATAATGCCGTGCGCGGTATAGATTCTGGAGCGATATCCAGCGAGCCAGATCGCTTTCCTGAACGGCACGTAGAAACGCCTAAGCATCTAAATTCCTTCGAACTTTCATGCGATCCATAGCTGTCGCGTCATTGTGGCGCGAATTCTATTCGCTCTCGATGTGATAGCCTTTTTCCTATACGCATCATTGGCCTTTCAATGCATTTGTAGCTCACATGTGATGAAAGAACTGTGAGTGCCGCGGATAGGAGTAGCGCTGTAGTTGCGTGGATCCATGTTGGGGCGTGAATTTTGCTTGCTACATATATTGCTGTAATTACAAATATCATGTGCAAGATATATATTGAGTATGATATTTGGCCTAGGTAGACGGCAGGCTTGCTGCGTAGAAGGCTGGATGCTGCTTGTTGTGCTGTTGACGTTTTTTTGCAGAGAGCGCAATAAGAAACAAGGGCCCATATGATTAGAGCGGCCGAGTGCTCGGGGGTTATTGGTGCGGCAAGTAAGGCTGGAATTAATGCGGCTGGCCATTTCTCTGAGCTTAACTTGTAGGTATAGAAAGTGGCAATCCCCACGGCAAATAGAGGTAGATAATTTCCAATGTATCCGCCTCCCATGGTCTTTCCGGCAATGGTCAAGGTGATCAAGCCCCCGGAAAGCGCAGTAAGTTTGGCTATTCTTTTTCTTGTTCCCAAAAGGAAGTATATGGCCGGAGCAAGCAAGTAGAACTGCCATTCAACCGAGACGCTCCATGCTTGTCCAACCAATGTATATGCAGAATTCTCTAGGATGCTGTCAGGGACTAAGCCCTGAATTAGTAGGGCGTGCGATAAAAAGCTCCATGAGAGATTTTTTTCTGCTGAGTCTATAAGTGAGATTCGTGCTTCTGTCATTGGGGCGGCAGGGGCTAACTGAAGTATTTCCCTTGAAACAGGCAGCATCAGAGTGGATATGGCGAGAGCTACAAGGTAAATCGGGAAGATCCTGAAGGCCCTTTGCGTAAGGAATGCGACGTAGCTCTGATGTTCTCTATCGAGGAGGCTGAAGATTACAAATCCGCTAAGTATTATGAATACCTGAACTGGAACTGTATTCCATAGACTTGGGCTCGCAAAATTAAAGCTGATTGGGAGTCCGGAAGTTACATGTCCTATCACAACCCATATCGCCAGAATTCCACGCAGGCCTTCATACTCTGGAATAAATCCTGAGTACTGACCTTTGAGTTTCGCATTGCTCATCTGGAAGCCATTTCCCGCCTCGGCATTGTGGCGTGCATTCTAACGATCTTGAGGCGATAAAGGATATCAAATGCCCATCACTGAGCAGCAGCTCTTGCGCATCTACCCCAACGCCGACCTTCGTGCCGGCGTTGTCGTTTCTGGAGACCAGCCATGACCACCCGAGGCGTCCGCAACAACAACCCCGGCAACATCGACTTAAACCCGCGCAATGCCTGGCAGGGCCAACTCGGTTTGGAGCTGGGCGTGGCCAAGCCTCGCTTCGCCCGGTTCGATACCCCAGAGAACGGCATCCGCGCGCTCGGCAAGCTGCTGCTGGCCTACCGCGGCAAGGATGGCATGCCCGGTATCGGCGGACCCGGCATCGACACCGTGCGCGAAACCATCAACCGCTGGGCGCCGGGCAACGAGAACGACACCGAGGCCTACATCGGCGCCGTGGCCAAGGCCCTGGGCGTGCAGCCCAACCAGGCGATCGACGTCCGGCTGCCGGCGACGTTGCGGGGCCTGGTGGTGGCGATCATCCGGCACGAGAACGGTGGTGTGCCGTACCCGGGCGCGGTGATCGATGAGGGTGTGCGGAGGGCGTTGGCATGAGTGCTGGCTGGAAGGCTGGTGCGCTGGTGTTGGCTGTCCTGCTGCTGGTGGCCGCCGGCGCCGGCCTGGGCGCATGGCTCGCCGCCGGGCACTACCGGCCGCAGCTGGCCACAGCCCAGAAACAGATCGCTGACAGCTCGGCCGCCATGGCGAGTTGCGCGACCTCGCGAGAGAGCCTGGCCGCCGGCGTCGATGCGCAGAACCAGGCCTTGGTACGCCTGCAGGCTGCCGCCACTCAGGCCGCAGAAAGTGCGCTGGCCGCCCAAAAGGCAGCAGAGGGCAGGGCTCTGGCTGCTGAGCAGAGCGCCCAAGTCATTCTGGCCGAGCGAATCCCGGCAGGTGCCGAGGTCTGCAGCGCGGCGCGCCAGGCATTCGACAAGGAACTGGCACAGGAGCGTGCGCGATGAGGGTGATGTTGATCGGTCTCGCCCTGGTGCTGGCAGGCTGCCAATCCCAGCAGCAGGCGCCTATGCCGGAGCCGCGCGTAGTGGAGGTCCAGGTTCCGGTGGCCGTGCCGTGCAAGTTCATACCGGTGTCGCGGCCGGTATTCGCCGTCGACTCTCTGCCACTGGGCGCGGCTGTCGATGTACAGATGCGAGCCCTGCGCGCGGAGCGGAAACAGAGACAGGGCTACGAGATGAGATTGGAAGCCGCACTGCTCGGCTGCCAAGATGGCATCAATACCAAGTCAATCAGCGATTAAGCTGTTCCCACTTAAAACCACTGATAAGAACCATGCAGCAGGCATCGAGAGACGCCTTTATGGTCCTAGCAGTATGCAGAAGTTCAAATTGCTGCGCGGCTGATGTTGGCGTTGCTTGAGCAAAGGCGGCGGAGTTCTTCAGGTCATTGAAGTCATCCAGAACCTCCTGAATTTCTTGCTTTGTACGGCAGTCGATTCTGGAGTTTGCGGCGGCCATCAGTCGAATGCAATCAGACGCCTGTGCCAACGATATCCCTTCCTTGGCGCTGAGAGCTGAAACTTCATACCTTGGAGCTTTTATGGTCTTAGCGAATAGCGACCAGATACCATGCTCAATTGCTTCAATCGTTACTGCCAACGCCCCGAGTTTGCTACCAATGTTCTCTGGAGCGGCGGTCAAACGTGCCACGTCGTTTTTTACCCTGCTACCCATCCCTGGAACACTCGCCACTGCCACGTTGTCGAACAAATGATACGCATGATGGCTAAATGATGCATCCCTTGATTTTTCAAAGGCAATGTAATAGCCCTATATCGCTAGATCGGATCGATCAGCTGCGCGCCCTGGTTCCTGACACTCCCAACGTCCGTGGAAATGCGGTAGGCCTCGAAGTCCTGTCGCGCCAGGGCAATGGTGTCGTAGGCCAGTTCAAGCGAGGTTTCCGGCGACAACCAAGTGGCCCACTGCTCGGGCGCCAGTATCACCGGCATCCGGTGGTGAATGGCCGACACCAGGCCCTGGGCCTCTTTGGTCAGCAGCGCGCAGGATGTGATCGGCTCGCCCTCTGGCGGCGACCAGGTCGACCAGATCCCGGCGATCGCCAGCACACCGTTGTCGATAGCGTGGTGATAGTAGGGCTGGTTCACCGGCCGGCCCGCCTTGTTTTTTACCTGCTCCTTCTCATTCCATTCGTACCAGCCTGCCGCCGGCATCAGGCACCGCTTGTGCCGGATGGCATCCCGCCACATTGGCTTCGTCGCCGCTTCTTCGCTTCGTGCGTTGAAGGTCATAGGCGGCAGCTTGTCCTTCTTCCACCAGAACGGGATCAGCCCCCAGCCGCGACCACTTCCTGTTCTCCCGCCTCGTTCAGGAGCACCATCGGCACCTGGCTGGTCGGCGCGACGTTGTACGCGCGATCAATCCAGCGCCCGGAGTTCCCCCGCGCTATATGCCAGTACCGCTCCATCGCGACTTCCTCTGGCGTCACGTACCGTCCGCACATCCTTCAGCCTCCCGAGTACGGCCAGCGCTTGTCGCCGGCGCCGGCCGGAATCATTTCCCGCAGCTCAAACAGCTCTTCACCATCGCAGACGATCCGCAGGCCCTGGACGTCGCCAGCGAGCTCACGGTCGAACCTGCGACGTGCAGGTACAGTTTTGGTGGCCGCCCGTCGATGTTGCCGAGCAGATTCCGCTGTAGGTCGTGGTAGTGGCCTTCGGGCCCAATCTCGCCGATCACTTCACCGTTGACCAGAACATGGTAGTAGCAGCCCAGACACCAGTGGGTTTCCCTGGTGATGTTGTGCTCGACATTCCAGGAGTAGGCGCCGAGCGCGCGGGTGGCCATTTCCTGGCGCTCGGACAGGCAGATCAGCCCCAGCTGGTAGCCCTCGTCGGCCTGCGCCAACAGGTAGTGGTAATGATCATCGGTTCGGTAGAGGAAGGCGCCGCGGTCGCACAGCGCCGCCTCCCACCGGTACTTCAGCAGCCGACGGTCTTCTTCGTGTTGGGTGTACTTCATGGTCCGCCTCCCGAGTCAGGGGAGGGGAAGAATACTGTATTAATGTACAGCTTCAAGGTGAGGCGACGGGAGGAGGCTGAGCGTGCCCAGGACGGGCGAGGCGGGAGAATTCCGGTCCGCAATGAAATTTGGCCCCTTGCTGGGAGCGGCTCACAAGAGACCCTTGGGAGTTCGGTTGCGGACCGGAAAACGACGCAAGATCTTAATATATAAAGGAATGGCGAGTGACTTAAAATTTCTCGCCCTTTGGGTGTGCCGGTTCGAGGCCGGCTTCGGGCACCAATTTTTCTGTCTTCCCTCAGTGCAGATGAATCCCTGGGGCGAGGCGGGCACCGTCTATAAAAAACCCGGCTTGAGCCGGGTTTTTTATTGCCTCGTGTTCAGGCGCCAATGTTGGCCATCGAGCGCAATTTCGCGCCGGCCTTGACGATTCGACGCTGACGCAGCGGCCCGGCTGCTTCGTAGAAATTCTGCAGCGGCACTTCTTCCTTGAAGTGATCGGCGTCGCGCTCCTGCAGGGGGCCGAATTCAGTTGCCAGATCACGGCGAATACGGCTAACGAGGCTGGCCAACAGTTCCTCGTTACGTTGCTCTTCCAGGCGCACTACGCGACACGCAATATGTTCGTCCGCATTCTTGCTCAGCGTCATGATCAGATTGCCGTCCGGTCGAGCGGTGAAGCTCACGTCAAAATCAGCAAAGACCTGGCAGAGATATTGGGCGGCAGGC
The DNA here is from genome assembly GCF_022380625.1 of Pseudomonas sp. DP-17. Classification (NCBI taxonomy): domain Bacteria; kingdom Pseudomonadati; phylum Pseudomonadota; class Gammaproteobacteria; order Pseudomonadales; family Pseudomonadaceae; genus Pseudomonas; species Pseudomonas sp. DP-17. The sequence continues at coordinate 312,149 of NZ_JAKSXG010000003.1, read as the reverse complement.
AGACGGTCGATTGGCATGGGTGTCGTCCTCGGCGGTGAATGGGGATTCCTTCCCATGCATTGCAGAGTGCATGCCAAGCGGGGTTGAAATTTTATTCTTTTAAAATCAATAGCTTGTGTTTGTTCAGCGTTGCGCTTGCCATGCGATTTGCATGATTCCCCTCAAAGATCATGGCAATTTGCATGGCATGAACCGTTCAATGCGGAAGGGGATGATGTCCTGAGCTCGAAGCCTTGTCCTTGCCGCGTGGCTTCTGCAGGCGCGCCCGGCGCAGTGGCACGCGCAGGATGGCCCAAAGCGTGACTACCGCCAGCAGGATCCAGCCGAGAATCATGAGCGTGACGAACGTGCCTGGATTCATATCGATGTCCTCACCCCTCCCTAAGGGTAGCCCACCGCCACCGGGGCAGTGTCCTATCGGTTGAGCGGTCGTGGCCTTCGGAGGTTCCATTGAATGTCTTGCGGGTCGTGTATGCATCTGCTATCTGTATGTGTATACAGTATTCGGAGTGAGGCCCATGCAGCAAGCCAGTGGTGAGTCATCAAGCGCCGGGCGGACCCGCTTGAGGGGTGCCGAAATACCGCTACATACCTACATAGTTCGTGCTCATGGCGAAGGCATGACCGCGGCCGGTATTCGTGATCGTGACCTGTTGCTGGTCGATCGCTCGGAGCTCGCCGCGCCGGGGGAAATCGTCGTGGCGGCGCTCAATGGGGAAACCCTGATTCGCCGGCTGGCTATCGTTGACGGTTCGTTTGCACTGCAGGCGGCCAGCGAGGGCTTCCCCGTCATGAAGGTGGAAGAGGGTGACGAGCTCTCGATATGGGGAGTCGTGCGGCAACGTCTGTCGTTTGCGGAAGTCGCTTCGCCCACGTTCGCCAAATGTTCGTTCGGGGGGCTCGCTGGTCGCGGGCCAACGAGTGGCGGCAAGTTTTCGAACTTAACCTGATCCGGATGGGTCACATGGCCTTGCAACCGGTTTTGCAGCGCTTCGCAAGAATCGTGCAGCTTGCAATCCGGGGCATTGTAAGGCGGGCGCAGCCTGATTAGACTGCGCGCAACTCGCACCCCTGTCCCTCTCGAAGGACTCCCATGATTAAGAAATGTCTGTTCCCTGCCGCCGGCTACGGCACCCGCTTCCTCCCGGCCACCAAGGCCATGCCCAAGGAAATGCTGCCGGTGGTGAACAAGCCGCTGATCCAGTACGCCGTTGAAGAGGCGCTGGAGGCCGGTCTCGGCGAAATCGGTATCGTCACTGGCCGTGGCAAGCGCTCCCTCGAAGACCACTTCGACATCAGCTATGAGCTCGAGCACCAGATTCGCAACACCGACAAGGAAAAATACCTGGTCGGTATTCGTCGCCTGATCGACGAGTGCACCTTCTCCTATACCCGTCAGATCGAGATGAAAGGCCTGGGCCATGCCATCCTGACCGGCCGCCCGCTGATCGGCGACGAGCCCTTCGCCGTCGTGCTGGCTGACGACCTTTGCCTGAACCTCGAAGGCGACAGCGTTCTCAAGCAGATGGTCAAGCTGTACAACCAGTTCCGCTGCTCCATCGTGGCGATCCAGGAAGTGCCGCCGGAAGAGACCAACAAGTACGGCGTGATCGCTGGCGAGATGATCCGCGACGACATCTATCGCGTGAACACCATGGTCGAGAAGCCCAAACCCGAAGATGCTCCGTCGAACCTGGCGATCATCGGTCGCTACATCCTGACGCCGGATATCTTCGACCTGATCGAGCAGACCGAGCCGGGCAAGGGCGGCGAGATCCAGATCACCGACGCCCTGATGAAGCAGGCTCAGGATGGTTGCGTGCTGGCGTACAAATTCAAAGGCAAGCGTTTCGACTGCGGTAGCGCCGAGGGTTATATCGAGGCGACCAACTTCTGCTACGAACACCTCTACAAGACTGGCAAGGCCTGGTAATTCCCAACCTTTCCGTTCCTGGAAAAGCCACCTTCGGGTGGCTTTTTCGTTATCAGGTGTCACATGGAGCGTGGAATTGGCATTGCCTCCGAGCCAGGTCCCAGCGGCTGCCCGTAGCTGAACTCGACGTAGTTGCCGGCGGGGTCGCGGAGACCACAGTAATAACCCACCGGGTAGATGTCTTCCCGCGGAGCCCAGATCAGACAGCCAGCGGTTTCGGCCTCTTTGGCTATGCGATCCACTTCCTCAACGCTGTCCACTGCGAAGCCGAAATGGCTGTAGTCATCGCTGGCGAGGTGGCGCTCCTGCCCGCCCGGCATGATGACGAAGATGAAGCGGTGCTCCTTGCCCGGCTCAGCCATCCAGACGATACGCGAGCCCTTGCCTTCGCGCTCATGGATGACGCGCATGCCGCAGAATCGCTCATAGAAGGCGACGCAGGCACCGAGGTCGGGCACGTGCAGGGCCAGGTGGGTCAGGGTCGGGTGCATGGCAAAACCTCCTTCGGGGCGGGCAGTTGGCAGGATAGGTCAGGCGCCATGAGGTATGCTGCCCGTCATATCCAAGCGGAGAATCATGATGTCTTTCGATTTTGACCTGTTCGTCATCGGTGCGGGTTCCGGCGGTGTGCGCGCCGCGCGCTTCGCCGCGGGCTATGGCGCCAAGGTGGCCGTTGCGGAAAGCCGCTACCTGGGCGGCACCTGCGTCAACGTCGGTTGCGTACCGAAGAAGCTGCTGGTGTACGGGGCGCACTATCACGAAGATTTCGAACAGGCCGCCGGATTCGGTTGGACCCTGGGCGATGCGAAGTTCGATTGGTCGACGCTGATCGCCAACAAGAACCGCGAAATCCACCGGCTCAACGGCATCTACCGCAACCTGCTGGTAAACAGCGGCGTCACGCTGCTGGAAGGGCATGCCAGGCTGCAGGATGCACATACCGTGGAAGTCGACGGGCAGCGCTTCAAAGCCAGGCACATCCTCATCGCCACCGGCAGCTGGCCCCAGCTGCCGGACATTCCCGGCAAGGAACACGCAATCACTTCCAACGAAGCCTTCTTCCTCGAGTCGCTGCCGCGCCGGGTGCTGGTGGTCGGCGGGGGTTACATTGCGGTCGAGTTTGCCGGCATTTTCCATGGCCTGGGCGCACAAACCTCCCTGCTGTACCGCAAGGACCTGTTCCTGCGTGGCTTTGATCGCAGCGTGCGTGAGCACCTGCGCGATGAGCTGACCAGGAAGGGGCTGGATCTGCAATTCAACAGCGACATCGCACGCATCGACAAGCAGGCTGACGGCAGCCTGGCTGCTACCCTCAAGGACGGTCGCGTGCTGGAGGCAGATTGTGTGTTCTATGCCACCGGGCGCCGTCCGCAGCTGGATAACCTGGGTCTGGAGAACGTCTCCGTGGCGCTGGATGAGCGCGGCTATGTGAAGGTGGATGAGGCTTATGGTACGAGCGAGCCGTCGATCCATGCCATTGGCGATGTGATCGGCCGCGTGCAGCTGACGCCCGTGGCCCTGGCGGAGGGCATGGCGCTGGCGCGCAAGCTGTTCCGCCCGGAGGAGTACCGTCCGGTTGACTACAAGCTGATTCCCACGGCGGTGTTCAGCCTGCCGAACATCGGTACCGTTGGGCTTACCGAGGACGAAGCGCGGAGCGCCGGGCACAAGGTGAAAGTCTTCGAGAGCCGCTTCCGGCCGATGAAGCTGACGCTCACCGAAAGTCAGGAGAGAACCCTGATGAAGCTGATCGTCGATGCCGAGAGTGACAAGGTGCTGGGCTGCCACATGATCGGTCCGGACGCCGGGGAAATGCTCCAGGGCATCGCCATTGCGCTGAAAGCCGGGGCGACCAAGCGGGTGTTCGATGAAACCATCGGCATCCACCCGACGGCCGCCGAGGAATTCGTTACCATGCGCACGCCCGTCGGCGCCTGACGGCGAGGGCAGCCACAAAAAAGCCGGTGCATCTGCACCGGCTTTTTTGTGGGCGTCGTGCGCATGGACGCAGCCGTCAGTTACTGCGCTCCAGCGAAGCATGACCCTCTTCCTGACGCTGCGAATAGCGCTGGGCGAGCACGGCACAGACCATCAACTGGATCTGATGGAACAGCATCAGCGGCAGCAGGATCACACCCACGGTGCTGCTGGCGAACAGCACCGAAGCCATTGGTACGCCGGTAGCCAGGCTCTTCTTCGAACCGCAGAAGATGATGGTGATCCGGTCCTCCAGGGGGAAGCCCAGCCAGCGCCCCAGCAGGTTGGTAGCGACCAGTGCCAGTGCCAGGAGCACGCAGCAGGCCACGACCAGGCCGGCCAGCGCCGGCAGCGGAACCTGGTGCCACAGGCCCTGGATGACAGCCGCGCTGAAGGCGGTGTAGACCACCAGCAGGATCGAGCCCTGGTCCACGTAGCGCAGCACAGGCTTGTGGCGCTCCACCCAGGCGCCGATCCATGGGCGCAGCAGTTGGCCGGCCACGAAGGGCACCAGAAGTTGCAGGGTGATCTTGCCGATGGCGTCCAGCGTCGACATCCCGGTATCGCCGTGGGCACCGATCAGCAGTTGTACGAGCAGCGGAGTGACGAACACGCCCAGCAGGCTGGAAGCCGATGCGCTGCAGATGGCTGCCGGAATGTTGCCTCTTGCCAGCGAAGTGAAGGCAATCGCGGATTGCACGGTGGCGGGCAGGGCGCAGAGGTAGAGCATCCCCAGATACAGGTCCGGGGTCACCAGGGGCGATAGCGCCGGCTTGAGCGCGAGGCCGAGCAGGGGGAAGAGGATGAAGGTGCAGGAGAATATCAGCAGGTGCAGGCGCCAGTGAGTGGCGCCGGCGACGATCGCTTGGCGCGACAGCTTCGCACCGTGGAGGAAGAACAGCAGTGCGATGCCCAGGTTGGTTATCCAGCCGAAGACGACGGCAGCGGTGCCTTCGCAGGGCAGCAGGCTGGCGACGGTCACGGTGGCGATCAGCGCCAGGGTGAAATTGTCGGGGAGCAGGCGTGGGCGAGCCATGGGCACATCTCTCATCGTTGTTGTGTGTGAAAGACCGCTAGGGTCAGGTTCGCACTTTAAGCCCGGGAGGATGTGCCGGCTAGCGCCAGAAAGTCAGCTTATGTCGCTGAAAGGACAGTTTCAGAGCCCTGCACGTGAAGATCGACGGAGCACACGCTGACCATGCCGCGCATGCGCTGGGCGATTACCTCGGCGCGGTAGCGCGGCAGGGTGTTTACGCGCAGGGCGATGTCCAGCCAATCTTCCCGGCGCCAGGCCTCTACCTCGGCCGGCACGTGGCCCTGGAGCGCGAACTGGTTCAGCAGTCGACAGAGGATATCGGCATCTATTTCAGCGCGGATCAGGTAGCGCACGTCGGCGGCCGCTTCGGTGGGGACCGGGCGCTCCTGTTGATCCAGGGGGAATTCGACGAGATGGAGAGCGGGAAGCGTCATGACGGCTGGCCGATGCAGGAGAAGTGAGGAGTATTCTGCGGCCCATGCCGGGGATTTATTTGCCTGTTTTTAGCCGCTAGGCGTGTATGTGTGCATTAATGATTCTCTAAATTTGTAAAGGACGAATCATCTATGCCCATTTCATTGGATGCTCACGACCGCAGGATCCTCGCCCTGCTGCAGGAGGAGGCGACGCTGTCAACGGCGGAGATCGCAGAGCGCATCGGCCTGTCCCAGTCGCCGTGCTGGCGGCGGATTCAGCGATTGAAGGAAGAAGGGGTGATCCGCAAGCAGGTGACCCTGCTGGATCGCAAGAAGATCGGCCTTAACACGCAGATATTCGCCCAGGTAAAGCTCAACGCCCACGGGCGCAATCATCTGACGGATTTCGCTCAAGCCATGGAAGCTTTTCCAGAGGTACTGGAATGCCACGTCCTGATGGGAGCCGTGGACTTCATGCTGCGCATCGTCACCGAGGATGTGGAGGCCTACGAGCGCTTCTTTTTCGAGCGGCTGTCCCAGGTCCCCGGCGTGCAGGAGATCAACTCCATCGTGGCGCTCTCGGAGATCAAGTCCACCACCACATTGCCGCTGCCGCGCGACTGAAGGGCGCCGGTGGGACCGGCGCCCGGAGCGGTCAGACGCCGCCCAGATAGTCCATCTTGCCGACCTCCACGCCGTTGTGGCGGAGGATGTCGTAGGCCGTGGTGATGTGGAAATAGAAGTTCGGGTTGACGAAGCTCAGCAGGAAGTCCGAGCCCTTGAAGCTGACTTCGCGGGCGCGCAGTTTCAGTTCGATGGTGCGGTCTTCGGCGCCTTCGAACTGCTCGGGCTTGAGGGTCCTGAGGAATTCGACCGTCCTGGCGATACGCGCCTGCAGTTCGTCGAAGGTGGTTTCGTCGTCGACGTAGCTCGGCACCTCGACGCCGGCCAAGCGCGCGCCGGCCCCCTTGGCGGAGTCGGAGGCAATCTGCACCTGGCGCGCCAAGGGGAACATGTCCGGGGCGAGGCGGGCGTTGATCAGGACGGACGGTTCGATGGACTTGGCCTGGGCATGTTCGGCCGCCTTGGCGAGGATCGCCGATAGGTTGCCGAGCATGCGGATGAAGACGGGGACGGAGGCCTGGTAGATCGAGAAGGACATGCTGCGTACTCCAGACAGAAATAGTTGGGCTCGTCGCGCTGGACGGCTGTCGGAGTCTACTGCTGGCGTTTGCGGCTGTCGCCAGGCTTCAGCGCCTGGCCACTTTCGGTGACGGGCAGCGGTCGGTCTCGATCGAACCGACGTAGGGGTTGCCCCAGCCCATCACGCAGCCAACCATCTGGTTGCGCTGACGCTCCCAGGCCTCCACCGGGTATTGCTTGCTCCAGGCGCTGAACAGCTGACGATCCTGCTTGGACAACTTCAGGCCGTAGCGGTCGCTCATGTAGAAGTAGGTGCGGGCGATCATGCCGCGAATCTGCGGGCGGGGCATGGCCTTGCGCGCCTTGAAGTCCACCACCATCGGGCAGGCACCATACTGAGAAGGCTTCTGCTGCAGCCAGCCGAAGCTGTAGTTGGCGCGGTCGCCGTTCACCTCGCCGATGCTCGGCACCAGATTGTGCAGGTCGGCTTCGGCTTTCTGATATACCCGGTCGTTGCGCGAACAATTCTTGCGTCCGCCGCTCTGCCAGCACTGGCGTTGATGGCCAATCACCCAGGCGGGGACTATGTGTTCCCATTCGATGTGCGCGGCCCGGTTGGCATTCTTGCGTGGGGTGTAGCCGCAGCTCTTCAGGTCGACCCTGGTGCCGTTGTAACGGCAGCCGCAGTAGAACTCCACCGACTGGCGGGCGTACAGCTTGCGTCCCACCTTCTTGGCTTCCTCGAAGGTGCGAGGGGCGGCGGCGGAGGCGACAGTGGGAATGGCGAGGATCAGCAGCAGGGTCAGGCAGCGTCCGAACATGAGGCATTCCTTACGAAAGTCGCTGCATCTTACTGATTGAGAAAGAAATGCCAATCGTGGCAATGGAATGGCAAGGGATGGAGTGTCAGGCTGAGGTACTGGTTGATCCGTTGCGCCATGCGCCTGCTGGGAGGGTTTCGCAACAGGTCTCCATTAGTTCATGTAATGACTTATGAATATTGTCTATATGTCTGTTTTAAAAGAAGAAAATATTCTACAAAACGCTTTAAGAGTCGATGCTATCCGATTGTTCCAGCAAAGGCCGAGACTCTCGCGTGGGGTTGGGCCGCTAGGCGGGACCTGTGCGGACAATTTCCGGATGTATAACGTGATAAAACAGTCATAACCATATGATTTATAACAGTTTGTACTGAGTGATCGCATTGCCCTGCGCCGAGAGGCAAGGCTTGATAAGCTGGAGCCTTTCCATCATTCGGGAGATCGTCATGATCGGTCTCAGAAGCCTCGGGGTCGTCGTCTGTTGTGCCCTGGCCATGCCCCTCTACGCACAGCAGTTTTCCACGCAGGACGGACAGTCCCGGCAACGCCAGCAGAACCAGCCCCAGTGGCAGCAATCACCGCCGGCGATCCAGCGCATCTACATCAGCCCAGGTGCGAGCGGCAGCGTGGAGAGCTCCTCCAGCTGGCAGCGCAATGAGGGTTATGGAGGCGTTCAGGTGCCGCGCAGCTACGGCGAGACGCGCTCGGGCACGGTGATCATCGACCAGGGCAGTGGCGGTATCCGCCAGAGCATCGAGTACCCCAACGGCGCGGTCTATCCGCGCGGCAATGGCTATTACCTGCAGCAGTAGGTCGAGGTCAGTCGATCAGGTCGTCGCGGGTCAGGCGGGACTTGCGCAGGCCACCGTGGCTGTAGAACAGCCCGGTATCGCCGCGCCAGTGGAAGAGTGTGGCGAGAAATGCGGAGCTGACCCGGCCCACATCCCAGCTACGGAGTTTGCGGTAGGCCCGGATCCAGCTGTTGTCGGAGGAGGCGTCGCTCATGGAATCGTCCTTGATTCGGCAAGCGGGAAAGTGCATGGGACATTAGTGCGCCGGGTGGGCCTTCGCAAGTCGCTGCTCCCGCAACTGCGACCTGCGACATGGCCCGCGCCTTCAGGCGGTGCTCGCTGCCTTCGCCTCCTCGACGTATTCCTTCAGCCAGCGCAGGACTTCCACGGCGTCCCAGCGGCTGGGATCGAACATGGCATAGGCCTGGCCCTGGTAGCCCACCACATCCAGCGGCCGGTGATAGCCGGCGCGCTGCATCAGGGCCTCGATTTCCGCGAAGCACACGTTGAAGTGGGTGCGGCTGAAGGGCGTCTTGCCCTCTGTGACCAACCCCTCCAGCAGCAGTTCCGACACGGCCTCGCTGACTTCCTCGATGGCCATGTGATTCACTGCGTATTTCAGCTGATGGATGCTCACCATCGCTTGCTCCTCAATGGGGTTCTTGCCCATGCCCTGTGATACGAGGTGGTCGACGTAGCCAATGGACTGTGGCCTTTCGTCGAGGTTTAAAAAATTTTCGCAAAATACTGTATGCATGAACAGTATTTTCTCCTAGTATCCCTCTCGCGGTCTGACAGAAAACCTGAAGTGCCCGTCGCCGTTGGCCTGGCGGGCATTCGTCGACGAACAGGAGCGATGGCGATGCTGCAGAAACTGATGCTTTGCGCTGGTGTGACGATGCTGGCGGGTTGCGCCCAGCCCCAGGCGGATGTCCCGCGTGCCAATGGCGCCTACCTCATCATCGAGGGCAAGGAGGCCTGGGCCGTGCTGGTGGCCGACGGCAAGCGCATCGAAGAGCGCGGCACCGTGCGCGACGCCATCCGGTTGCCGAAGGAGCGCTCGGCAATTGCCGCCAGCTATGTGATCGACACCCCCAATTGCGGCCGTCTGCAATGGCTGACCGAAGGCGAGGGTGACTCCACCGTGCGCCTGTCTGCCAGGGGCGAAGCGGATGATCTGTCTGCTTGCCAGATCAGCGAGGGGCTGAGCCGCGTCTGGACCGCGCTGGATTATTCGAGCTGAGCAACCGCTGCAGCATCCGTTCCCAACAAAATGTTTCGGTTGCTCCTCCCTTCACATTTTTTTCACACCCAGGGGCAGAGGATGGAAACCAGCTAAGGGATTAGCTCCCCATCGAAAAGCCCGCTTCAAAGCGGGCTTTTTATTGCCTGTCGACCAAGGTCGGCTCGCCTGCCTGACGCTGCGCGGGTAAGGTGGAACTCCACGGAAGAGGCGGAGATTGCGATGCAGCGGGTTCTAGCCGAACGACTCTGGACAGCCCTGGGCGGACAGTCCGAACGCCTGAGTCACCTGGCCTTTCGCAGCGAAGGCTCGCTGCCTTCGGCGTTCTTCGTCACCGAGCTGGCTGCCGCCAGCATCGCCAGCGCCGGGCTGGCGCTGAACGAATGGCTGGCGCCGGAATCAGCCGCCGCCACCTCGATGGTCGTGGACCGTCGCCTGGCTTCGTTCTGGTTCGCCACATCATTGCGCGCCCAGGGCTGGACACCCCCTGACCTGTGGGATGCCATCGCCGGCAACTACCGCACCCGCGACGGCTGGATCCGCCTGCACACCAATGCGCCCCATCACCGTGCCGCCGCCCTGCGGGTCCTCGGAGCCGAGAGTCACCGTGATCGGGTCGCAGACGCCGTGGCGAACTGGGACGCGGCAGGGTTGGAGCTGGCAATCGTGAAGGAAGGCGGCTGCGCTGCCGAGATGCGCTCCTGGGACGCCTGGAAACAACATCCGCAAGGCATCGCCGTTGCCCGCGAGCCGCTGGTATTGCGCGATATCCAGCTTGTGTCGGCGCCATCGCTGGATATCGGGATCGACCGCGAGCGCCCCCTGGCCGGTTTACGGGTGCTGGACCTGACCCGGGTGCTGGCGGGGCCGATTGCCACGCGCTTTCTGGCTGGATTCGGCGCCGAGGTCCTGCGCATCGATCCGCCAGACTGGGATGAGCCCGGCGTGGTGCCGGAAGTCACCCTGGGCAAGCACTGCGCACGTCTGGACCTGCGTCTTCCCGCGGATCGCGAGCGCTTCCAGACGCTGCTCGCCAGCGCCGATGTGCTGGTGCACGGCTATCGGGCCGATGCGCTGGAGAGGCTGGGGTTTGGCGCCGATGTGCGCAGGACCATCGCGCCAGGATTGGTGGATGTCAGCCTGAACGCTTATGGCTGGTCGGGCCCCTGGAGCGAAAGGCGTGGCTTCGACAGCCTGGTGCAGATGAGCAGCGGTATCGCCGAGGCCGGGCGCGTCTGGCGCGGTGAGGAAAAACCCGTGCCTTTGCCGGTGCAGGCGCTGGATCATGCTACCGGCTACCTGATTGCCGCGGCTGCCTTGCGTGGCTTGGCCGAACGGCGTCGCAGTGGCCGTGGGAGTCGGTGGCGTCTGTCGCTGGCGCGTACGGCGCATTGCCTGCTGGAGGCGGGTGTTTCGTCGGTGGGTTCGCTGGAGCTGGCGGCGGAGACGGCCGCCGATCTGGCGCCGGGCATCGAGACAACGCCCTGGGGCGCGGCGCGGCGCTTGCGTGCGCCGCTACAGATAGCGGGCTCGCCGCTCTACTGGGAATTGCCGGCTTCCGAGCTGGGCTCGGCGCCGGCAGCCTGGCAGCCGGTCAGCCCCGACTGACCTGGAACGCCTCGCCGGTGGCGAAGAAGGCGCCGCCCGCCTGGTAGTGAATGGTGCGCAGCTCGTCACTGGGGAAGTGCCAGCGGCCATTGGAGAAGGCGCGCTCATCCGCGTAGGCGGCGACGACTTCGGCAATGAACAGGTCGTACTTCTCCTGATTGTGCGGCTCGCTGATCACCTTGCATTCCAGGTAGGCCACGCAGTGGTCGATGATCGGCGCTTCGACCTGCTTCGCGCGGGAGGTGCCGATGTCCAGGCGTTCGAACTTGTTGCCCTCCCCACCATTGCTCGAGCCCACTGCCAGGGTCAGTTCGGCCTGCTGGCGCGTCGGCAGCTGGATGACGAAGGCGCCCGAACCTTCCACCAGATGGCGCGACCAGGTGTTGCGGTCCAGAACCAGCATCAGCTTGGGCGGATCGAAGTCCAGCGGCATGACCCAGGCGGCGGCCATGACGTTGGCGACGCCCTCATGCTCGCTGGTGACGATGGTGCTCGGGCCATGGTTGAGCAGCAGGTAGGCCTTGTTCAGCGGCACGTCTTTCAGGTGGTTCATTCAGAAGTCCTCAGGGCCGGATCAGAGCAGCAGGCCGTCCACCGGCGTCGGCGGTTCGGGCAGGTCGGTCTCGCCGAGGAGTTCCAGCACGGCGATTTCCAGGTTGCGGCTCATGGCGTCCAGCGGCAGGTCGTTGGGTTGGGTATCGAACGGGTCGGCGATCTGGTCGCCCAGGGCGTCCAGACCGAAAAAGGTGTAGGCCAGCACGCACACTGCCAAGGGGGTGAACCAGCCGATGCTGTCCACCAGGCAGAAGGGCAGCAGGAAGCAGTAGACGTGCACGATACGGTGCAGCATCAGGATGTAGGGGTAGGGGATCGGCGTGTTGCGGATCCGTTCGCAGCCGCCCAGCACGTAAGACAGCCGGGTCATCTGCTGGTCGATGGCGGCGAGCGCAACGTCACTGGCGCCGCTGGCGCGGCCACGGTCGGCAAAGCGCTGGCCGAGGTTGGCGAGCAGCACGTTCGTCGGGCTCCGGCTGGCGGCCAGCGTGGCAGCCTCGTCGCCCAGCAGGCGGCGCACGTCGTCACTCTGCGGGGTGCCGCGCAGTTGGTCGCGCAGGGCATAGGTAAAGGCGATCAGTTGATTGCCCAGCTGGCGACGGCTTTCGTTGTCCAGGTCCGGCAGCAGCGAGCGGGTCTGCCGCGCCAGGTTGCGGGTGACAATCAGCAGTTCGCCCCAGAGCGTGCGTGCTTCCCAGAAGCGCTGGTAGGCGACGTTGTTGCGAAAGCCCAGGAAGATCGCCAGCGTCAGACCCCAGAGGGTGAATGGCGTGGAGGTGATGATCACCTTGTAGTGGTAGAGCGTACCGTGGGTGGCCACCACCAGCGAGCTGAGCAGGACGGTGTACAGCACCTTGCGCCAGATGGCGGGGATGATCGAACCCTTGAGCGAGAACAGCAGGACCCAGAGTGTCGGGGTTTGCGGGCGGAGGATCATCGGGCGGCATCCGGTGGGGCGGAGCGCGCATGATAGCCGAGATAGGCGGATTGCTGGGGTAGGTGTAGGAGCGGACTCCGTCCGCGATAGGTCAGCATCGCGCCGGAGATCATCGCTGGCGGAGTCCGCTCCTACGTAGGGTTTCAGTTCTGTTCGTACAGCTTCACGATGGCCGAGAAGTCCAGCTTGCCGTTGCCCTGGTTGCTGAAGGTCTGGAACAGCTGCTGGGCCAGCGCGCCGAGCAGCACCGGCTGGCGCACCTGGCGCGCGGCCTCGCTGGCAAGGCCGAGGTCCTTGAGCATCAGGTCGGTGCCGAAGCCGCCACTGTAGCCGCGCGCCGCCGGGGCGCCGGTGAGCGGGTTGTTCACCTCCGAGCTCCAGCAGCGGCCGCTGGAGGTGTTGATGATGCCGGCCAGCACTTCTGCATCCATGCCCAGCTTCACACCCAGGGACATGGCTTCCGCCACGCCGATCATGGAGATGCCCAGCAGCAGGTTGTTCGCCACCTTGGCCACCTGACCGTTGCCGGTGCCGCCGCAGTGCACGATGTTCTTGCCCATGGCCGCCAGCACCGGGCGGGCGCGCTCGAAGTCGGCCTGTTCACCACCGACCATGAAGGTCAGCGTGCCCGCGGCGGCGCCAGCGGTGCCGCCGGAAACCGGCGCATCGAGCATCGGGTTGCCGTGGGCGAGGGCGGCGGCGGAGACCTCGCGGGCGTTCAGCGGGTCGATGGTGGACGAGTCGATCAGCAATACGCCGGGCTGCACGTTGGCCAGCAGGCCGTCCTCGCCGAGGTAGACCTGTTTCACATGGGCGGCTGCCGGCAACATGGTGATGATCACCTCGACATCGTCGCGTGCCACTTCGGCAGGCGATGCCAGGGCGCGGGCGCCAAGGGCCACAGCCGCTTCCACGGCCTTGGCGGAAAGATCGAAGACGCTCAGGTCGAAGCCGGCCTTGAGCAGGTTGGCAGCCATGGGGCCGCCCATGTTGCCGAGTCCGATGAAACCGATGCGCATGGGTTGATCCTCTTCTTGTTCGGGGCGCCTCAGGGCAGGCGCGAAAGGAGATGCCCGCCCGCGTGGCGCCGGGTCCGGACCAGCCTCCTTGCTGACGTCCGGGCCGGCTCGGGGCGAGCGGGCGGGCAGGCTTTGCTACTTGAGGTTGATGGTGGTGTTCACCGCGCCGCCGACCTCGTTCTCGTCGAACCAGCGTTCGGTGACGGTCTTGGTTTGGGTGTAGAACTGCACCACCTGCTTGCCGTACGGGCCCAGGTCGCCCAGCTTGGAGCCGCGCGAGCCGGTGAAGGAGAACAGCGGCACCGGCACCGGGATCGGCACGTTGATGCCCACCTGGCCGACGTCGATCTCTTCCTTGAAATGCCGTGCGGCGGCGCCGGAGCGGGTGAACAGCGCGGTGCCGTTGCCGTTGGGGTTGGCGTTGATCAGCTCGATGGCCTCGTCGAAGGTCTTCACCGACACCACGCAGAGTACCGGGCCGAAGATCTCCTCGCGGTAGATGGTCATTTGCGGGGTGACGCCGGAGAACACGGTCGGGCCGACGAAATTGCCCTTGGCATAGCCCTCGACCTGCGGATTGCGGCCGTCCAGTTCCAGCTTGGCGCCTTCCTGGGCGCCGCGTTCGATCAGTCCACTGACGCGGTCCAGCGCCGCGCAGGAAACCAGCGGGCCGACGTCGGTGTTGGCCTCGGTGCCGCCGCTGACCTTGAGGGTCTTGGCCTTGGCCACGAGGTCCGGAATCCAGTCATGGGCTTCGCCCACCAGGATCGCCACCGACAATGCCATGCAACGTTGCCCGGCGGCGCCGAAGGCCGCGCCGGCGATGGCGTTGAGGGTCTGCTCCTTGTTGGCGTCGGGCAGTACGATGGCGTGGTTCTTCGCGCCCATCATGCACTGCACGCGCTTGCCGGCCAGGGAGGCGCGGTTGTAGACGTGGGTGCCGACGCGGGTGGAGCCGACGAAGGAGACGGCCTTGATGTCCGGATGGTCGCAGATGGCGTTGACCACGTCCGGGCCGCCATGGATGACGTTGAGCACCCCCGGCGGCACGCCGGCATCATGGGCCAGTTCGACCAGGCGCATGGTCACCATCGGGTCCTGCTCGGAGGGCTTGAGGACGAAGGTGTTGCCGGTGGCAATCGCCATCGGGAACATCCACAGCGGGATCATCGCCGGGAAGTTGAAGGGCGTGATGCCTGCGCACACGCCGATGGGCTGCAGGATAGTGAAGGTATCCACGCCGCCGGCCACGTTGTTGGCCAGCTCGCCCAGCTGCAGGTTGCCGATCCCTGCGGCGTGTTCGACCACTTCCAGGCCACGGAACACGTCGCCTTCGGCATCAGGCAGGGTCTTGCCCTGTTCGGCGGTGAGAATTGCCGCCAGCTCCTTCATGTTCTCGCGGATCAGTTGCTGGTACTTGAGGAAGATGCGCGCGCGGGCGCCGATGGGGGTCTTCTTCCAGGTCTTGAACGCGGCCTTGGCGCTGGCTACGGCGCGGTCGACTTCCTCGGGCGTGGCGAAGGGCACGCGGGCGAGGACTTCCTGAGTGGCGGGGTTGATCACCTCGCGCCATTCGGAGGTGGTGGACTCGACGGGCTTGCCGTCGAGGAAGAGTTTGACGGTCGGGACGGCAGTAGCGGTCATCGGGATTCTCCCAGCCTGAAGGCTTTTGTTGTTGTGTGGTCCGATCCTAACAGTGCATTTTTGATGTGCTCAATGCGGTGATGTGCAAGTATGCTCTGCGTTTTTGCACAGACAGCCTGCGCTGAGGCCGATATGGACTGGGACAACCTGCGGTTTTTCCTCGAGCTTTCCCGTGCCGGCAAGCTGACCGTTGCCGCCCGGCGCCTGGGGGTGGATCACACCACGGTCGCTCGCCGCTTGCAGGCGCTGGAGAAGAGCATCGGCGCCCAACTGCTGGTGCGCGAGCCCGCCGGCTATCGGTTGACCGAGGCCGGCCACGGCCTGTTGCCCCAGGCCGAGGCCATGGAAAGTGCGTGCAAGGTGATCGAGAAACGCCTGGCCGGCGCCGAGGACAATCTCTCCGGCAAGGTACGCATCGGCGCCACCGAGGGATATGGCTCGACGCTGCTGACCTCGCAATTGGTAGAGCTGAACCAGCGCCACCCGCACCTGGGCGTCGATCTGCTGGCGGTACCTCGCGCGCTGCAGCTGTCGCGCCACGAGGCGGACATCGTCATCACCCTGGAGCGCCCCGGCCGCGGGCCGTACATCATCACCCGGCTGACCGACTACGTGCTGCGCCTCTACGCGTCGAAGAACTATCTCGCCGAGCGTGGCCCCATCCGCAATCGCGACGACCTGCGCGAGCATGCCCTGGTCGGCTATGTCGACGACCTGCTCTACAGCAAGGAGCTTCAGTACCTCGACGAGATCGGCCGGCCGCTGCACATGGCGCTGCGCTGCACCAGCATCCTTGCCCAGCAGCGCGCGGTAGCGGAGGGCGCCGGGCTGGCGATCCTGCCGGCGTTCGCGGCCGCCGAGGCCCCGTCGCTGCAACCGGTGCTGGCGGGGGAGATCGAGTTCGTGCGGACCTTCTGGATGCTGATGCCGACCGAGCTCAAGGATATCGCGCGCATGCGCACCACCTGGGATTTCCTGCGGGAGAAGGCCGAGGGCAGTCAGGACGTACTGATGGGCCGCGCCGTTTGAGCGCAGCCAGGATCAAAGTTTCAACAGTGACAGGGACTCGCCAGGAACGCGCGGGACCCGTTTGAGGAGAGGGAAGCATGGCTGAAATCATTCCGCTGTCGGCGGAGCTCGAACACCAACTGGCCGACCTGCAGCAGCAGGCCCTGACGCTGCTTCAACTGGCGCCCGAGTTGCCACCTCATGAGGTGGTGGCGGCGATTACCCAGTACATACGCGATGCCAAGGCGCAGCAGCGCGAGGTGGACGACGACGCGGTGTTCGCGCTCGGTGCCCTGCTGGGGCGGCAGTTCGTGCTGGGGCTGGGCTGGCACTGGGGCGATGTCGCCTGGGACGAGGATCCCGACACGGCGGCCATCGGCGTGCTCAATCCGGATGATTCGCTGTTCAACAACCCCATCGGCTGGGTCAGCCAGGCACTGGCCAGCGAGGGTGGCGTGACCTTCATGCTGAGCTACAACATGATCCAGGCCAATCAGACCCCGGTCTTCGAGCCGGGGAGTGCGACCGGGCTGTACTGAAGTGCAGCGAGGGCTGGGTATGACCCAGCCCTTGTGCTGCTGGTTACGCCAGGCCGACGTACAGGTTCTGCACGTCGTCGTTGCCGTCCAGGGCATCGAGGAAGGCTTCGACTTCCTCCAGCTCTGCGCCGGACAGGCTCACCGGGTTCTTCGCCTTGTAGCCCAGCTTGGCCGAGGCGACGGTGAAACCCTGCTCGGGCAGGGCGCGGCAGACGGCGTCCAGGTCAGTGGAGTCGGTGAGGAACAGGGTGTCGCCTTCTTCCTCGCCCGGCTCGAAGTCCTGGGCTCCGGCCTCGATGGCGGCCAGTTCCGGGTCGGCGTCAGCGCTGGCCGGGGTGGCCTCGACCAGGCCCAGGTAATCGAAGTCCCAGGAGACCGAGCCGGAGGCGCCCAGCTGGCCCTTGCGGAACAGCACACGGATTTCCGCGATGGTGCGGTTCACGTTGTCGGTCAGGCACTCGACGATCACCGGTACGCGGTGCGGGGCGAAGCCTTCGTAGACCACGCGCTCGAAGGTAGCCGCGCCGTCCAGCAGCCCGGCGCCCTTCTTGATGGCGCGCTCCAGGGTGTCGCGCGGCATCGAGGCCTTCTTGGCCTGTTCGACGACCAGGCGCAGTTTCGGGTTCATGTCCGGGTCGGCGCCGTTGCGCGCGGCGATCATGATTTCCTTCGACAGTTTGCCGAACACGCGGCCCTTGGCGTTGGCGGCGACTTCTTTATGTTTGGCTTTCCACTGGGCGCCCATAGTGATCTCTTGCTGGCGGTTACTGATGGGCAGCAAGTCTAAGGGCTGGCGCGGCCGCTGGCGATATCTGGCGGACCGGTGAGGGGTTTTTCGCAGGGCGTACCCCCGTTCGCAGTTGTACGCCGATGCGCCCTAGGGGGTGGCCTCGCCCTGGGCGGAGAGGAAAGCGTACAGCCGCTCATCCAGCGAGTGCGCGACGTTGAAGCGCATCCACGGCACGCTGCGGCCGTCGGGCATGAACAACTGGCCGGGGAACAGCAGGATCTTCGCTTCCTTGGCACGGCTGGCGAGCAGGGTGGCGTCGTCCACCGCGCGGTGCCGGGCCCAGAGGAACAGGCCGGCGCGAGGTTCATGGAAGATTTCCAGGCCGGCGGCTTCCAGGCGCCGCGCCACGCTGTCGTGGGCTTCGCCGAGCTGGTCGCGCAGCTGGCGCACATGCTTGCGGTGGCGGCCCTGGAGGAGGATGTCCAGGGCCAGTGTCTCGGTGAGTTCCGAGCTGGTCAGGCCGCTGACCATCTTCAGCGGCACCAGCTCCTCGATCAGTTCCGGGTGCGCGGCGATGAAGCCGGTGCGCAGCGCCGGGGCGATGATCTTGGACAGGCTGCCGATATAGATGACCCGCGCCAGTTGGTCGAGATTGGCCAGGATCAGTTGGCCGGCGGGGTCGAGATCGGCGTAGATGTCGTTCTCGACGATGAGGAAATCGTATTTCTCCGCCAGTTGCAGCAGGCGGTGCGCAGAAGCCAGCGACAGGCTGCCGCCGGTGGGGCTCTGCAGGCGCGCCTGGGTGAAGTAGACCTTGGGTCGGTGCTCGCGGGCCAGTTGCTCCAGACGATCCAGGTCCAGCCCATCGGCGCTGCGGGGCACGCCCAGCAACTGCGCGCCCTGCAGGCGCAGGTTGAGGAACAGGTTGTGGTAGCCGGGCTCATCGACCAGCACCGGGTCGCCGCGCTGTACCAGGTAGCGCACGGTGAGGTCCAGTGCCTGGCTGGCGCCGGCGGTCAGCAGGATCTGCTCGGGGCTGGCGGCCACGCCGGCGTCGCCCAGGCGGTCGGCGAGCTTGCCACGCAGCCTGGGGTTGCCCTTGCTGTGGCCGTAGTTGCCGAACTGGCTCGGCTCTTCGCGCGCCAGGCTGCGCAGTCCGCGCTGCAGGCCTTCGCCATCGAGCCAGTGCTCGGGCAGCAGGCCGACGCCGGGACGCAGCTCCATGCCCAGTGGCTGGAAGACCTTGTGCAGCAGCAGGTGGGCGTCGAAGTCGAACTCCGGTGGCGTTTCGCTGCCGGCGCTGTCCTCGACCACCGGGCCGCGCACGTAGAAGCCGGCGTTGGGCACGGCGTTCAGGCAGCCGCGCGCCACCAGCCGGTCATAGGCCTCGACCACAGTGAAGTGGCTGACACCGTTGGCCTGGGCGAACTTGCGGATCGAGGGCAGCTTGGCGCCGGGGCGCAGGCGCTGCTCGTCGATGGCCTGGGCGATGCCATCGACGATCTGGCTGACCAGGGGAATGTCCGAGGTGGGGTCGAGCAACAGCATCCGAAGGTCCGATTCTCGTGGGGAAGGATCTGTACAGGTCCGTGGACCATAACAGCACTGCAATTTCTGCGATGTCCCTGTGCATGGTGCGGGCCGGGCGTGGCCAGCACACTCGGTCACGTGAAGCGGCAAACCGCCGCACCGCCTGAAAGAACAACAAGGAACGCCCGTCATGCGTGACACAGCTTACAACATCGATCCCTCGAGCATTTCCGCCGAAGAGTGGCAGGCACGCTGCGACCTCGCCGCGCTCTACCGGCTGATCGCCCACTTCCGCTGGACCGACCATATCGATACCCACATCTCCGCGCGGGTGCCGGGTGAGCCGGGGCATTACCTGATCAACCGCTACGGCGTGCTGTTCCACGAAATGCGCGCCTCCGACCTGGTGAAGGTCGACCATGCCGGTGACGTCATCGACCCGCGCTTCGGCCCGAAAAGCGTCAACCGTGCTGGCTTCAACATCCACTCCGCGGTGCACGCCGCCCGCGAGGATGTGGCCTGCGTGATCCACACCCACACTGCCGCCGGTATCGCGGTGTCCGCCCAGGAGGACGGCCTGCTGCCGATCAGCCAGCACGCGCTGAAGTTCTACAACCGCCTGGGCTACCACGACTACGAAGGCATTGCCCTGGACCCGGACGAGCGCTCGCGCCTGGTCAACGACCTGGGCAGCCACATGGTGATGATCCTGCGCAACCATGGCCTGCTGGCCACGGGGCGCTGCATCGCTGAAGCCTTCAACCAGATCTATTTCCTCGAGCGTGCCTGCCAGGCACAGGTCCAGGCCCTGGCCGGCGGGCGCCAGCTACGTTACCCGCCGCACACCGTGTGCGAGCGCGTTGCCGTGCAGGAAGAGGAGGCGCTGGCCGACGGCCTGCACCTGCTCGCCTGGGAATCGGCGCTGCGCCTGATCGAAGACGGTGCAACCGTCTACCGCACCTGACCCTGTTATCGCGCCCCGGTCCACAGAGGCCGGGCGCCTGCGTGCTTGAACCATCTGCCAACAACAAAGCCAAGAGGTGGAAATGAAGAACCCGATTCTGGGAGCCCTGCTCATGGGCGTGGCGTCCGGCGCCATGGCCGCGGACCTGACCGTGATCTCCTTCGGCGGCACCAGCAAGGATGTGCAGACCGAAGCCTTTTACAAGCCCTTCGAGAAGAAGGAAGGGATGAAGGTGATCGCCGGCGAGTACAACGGCGAAATGGGCAAGATCAAGGCCATGGTCGACACCGGCAGCGTCAACTGGGACGTCGTCCAGGTGGAAGGCCCGGAGCTGCTGCGCGGTTGCGAAGACGGCCTGTTCGAACAGCTCGACCCGTCCATCCTCGGCAAGGCCGAGGACTATGTGCCCGGCACCATTTCCGACTGCGGCGCCGGCCTGCTGGTCTGGTCGATGGCCATGGTCTATGACGGCAAGCGCTTCGCCAACGGCCCCACCGGCTGGACGGATTTCTGGGACACGAAGAAATTCCCCGGCAAGCGCTCCCTGCGCAAGGGCGCCAAGTACACCCTGGAAATTGCCCTGCTGGCCGACGGCGTGAAGAGGGAAGACCTTTACAAGGTACTGGCCACCCGGGAAGGCGTGGATCGCGCGTTCAGGAAACTCGACGAGATCAAACCGTCAATCCAGTGGTGGGAATCCGGCGCGCAGCCGATGCAGTTCATCGCCAGCGGCGACGTGGCCATGAGCACTGCCTACAACGGCCGCGCCTTCGCGGCACAGGAAGAAGGCGCACCGATGAAGGTCGTGTGGAATGGCAGCCTGTACGCCATCGATTCCTGGGCGATCCCCAAGGGCAGCCCGAACAAGAAGGCCGCCGAGGATTTCATCGCCTTCTCGCTGAAGCCCGAGCAGCAGAAAATCCACACGGTGAAGCTGGGCTACGGCTCAGTGAACCTGGGGACTACCCAACTGCTCGACCCCAAGCTCGTCGAGCGCCTGAACACCGCCCCGGCAAACCTCGAACAGGCCGTACCGGTGAACTTCGAGTTCTGGGTCGACCATGGCGAAGACCTGGAGCAGCGCTTCAACGCCTGGGCGGCAAAGGGCTGATCTGCTGTCTGGCGCGGGTAGCAATACCCGCGTGATCGAATCGCTGGTGCGGTTCGTCCCTGCGAGGAGTCGTGTTCCCCCGCAGGGGCGGGCCCCGCCTGCGATCCGCCGTCAGCTCAAATCTTGCGCCACACGCTCGCCAGCCAGGGCTGCTGCTCTCGCGGCAGGCCTTCCGGGCGGTAGTAGTGTTCCAGTTCGCGGAACCCCGCGTCTTCCAGCAAGCGAGTCCAGTTCTCCAGGTCGTGGTACGAACCATAGCGCCCAGCATTCCAGCCTTCCTGGTTTTCCCCGCGCGGGTTGGAGCTGAACAGCACGCCACCGGGTTTCAGCGCCGCATGCAGCTGGCGCAGGACCCTCGGCAGCTCGCTGCGCGGTACGTGGAACAGGCTGGCATTGGCGTAGAGGCCGTCGAAGCGCCCGGCGGGCAGGTCGAGGGCGAGGAAGTCCTGCTGCCAGACCTCGCAGCCGCTGGACTCGCGGGCCATGGCGACGAAGTCGGCGCAGCCGTCCAGGCCGACCGCCTCATGCCCCATTCCCTTCAGTGCGCACAGGTCGCGCCCCGGGCCACAACCGAAATCGAGCAGCACGAAAGGCGCCTCGCCCTGAATGTGCCGCAGCAGCGCGGCAATGTTCTGGGTGACGTCGTGGTCCCAGGTGCCCTCGCGGAAGGACTCGGCGCTGTCCTGATAGTGCTGCAGGGTGACACGGGAAATGTCGTGCAAAATCGGGTCTTCGGTACTCATGGCGCAGGCCGGTGGCAAGTGGATGCCCTCATTCTACGTGGGCCATCTGCATTCGCCGAGACGAAAAAAAGCGCGGCGCAACCCGTCAGGGCTGGCCGCGCAATCACGCTCAACAGAATGACGCGACGCAGGTCGTCAGAATTGCTCGGCGCGCAGCTCGAACAGACTGTCGCTGCCAGCGCGGATTGAACCGGCCAGGGACTGGATACGCGGCAGCAGGCGGGCAAAGTAGAAGCGCGCCGTGGTCAGCTTGCCGTCGTGGAAGCCGTCGCCCTTGCCCAGACTCGCCTGTGCCATGCGTGCCCAGAGGTAGGCATAGGCGGTGTAGCCGAACAGGTGCAGGTACTCCACCGAGGCGGCGCCGATCTCCTGTGGCGCTCTGGCGGCGCCTTCGCGCACCTGGCGGGTGACGGATTCGAGCAGGTCCAGCGCATCCAGCAACGGCGCGGTGAATTCGCCCAAGGCGGCGCCGTTGGCTGCGTCGGCGAAAGCGCGGATTTCCCCGGCGAACAGGGCGAGCGCCTGGCCGCCGTCGGCAATCACCTTGCGTCCCAGCAGGTCCAGTGCCTGGATGCCATTGGTACCCTCGTAGATCTGCGCGATGCGCACGTCGCGCACCAGCTGCTCCTGGCCCCATTCACGGATGAAGCCATGGCCACCGAACACCTGCTGGCCATGGATGCAGCTTTCCAGTCCGGTGTCGGTGAAGAAGGCCTTGGCGACCGGCGTCAGCAGCGCCACCAATGACTGGGCCGACTCGCGTTCGGCGGCGTCTTCGCCGTACTTGGCGACGTCCAGCTGTTGGCCGACGTAGGTGGAGAAGGCGCGGCCGCCTTCGGTCAGCGCTTTCATGGTCAGCAGCATGCGACGCACGTCGGGATGCACGATGATCGGGTCGGCAGCCTTGTCCTTTGCCACCGGGCCGTTGGCGGCGCGGCTCTGCAGGCGTTCACGGGCATAGGCGACGGCGCTCTGGTAGGACATCTCGGCGCAGCCGATGCCCTGGATGCCGATGGACAGGCGCTCGTAGTTCATCATGGTGAACATCGCCGCCAGCCCCTTGTTCAGCTCGCCGACCAGCCAACCGGTGGCGCCATCGAAGTTCATCACGCAGGTGGCCGAGGCCTTGATGCCCATCTTGTGCTCGACCGAACCGCAGGAGACCGCGTTGCGCGCGCCCAACGAGCCATCGGCCTGCACCAGGAACTTGGGCACCAGGAACAGCGAGATGCCCCGCGAGCCCGCCGGTGCGTCGGGCAGCTTGGCCAGCACCAGGTGGATGATGTTGTCGGTGAGGTCCTGCTCACCGCCGGTGATGAAGATCTTGGTGCCGGTGACGCGGTAGCTGCCATCGGCCTGCGGTTCGGCGCGGGTGCGGATCAGCCCCAGGTCGGTGCCCGCATGGGGCTCGGTCAGGCACATGGAGCCGGCCCATTCGCCTGCATACATCTTCGGCAGGTAGGTCGTCTTGAGCGCCTCCTCGGCGTGGGCGTCCAGCGCCAGGCAGGCGCCGGCAGAGAGGGTGGAGTAGAGGCTGAAGCTGGCGTTGGCGCCGTACATCATTTCCTCGAACTGCACCGAGAGCATCTTCGGCATGCCCATGCCGCCATATTCGGGATTGCCCGCCAACCCGACCCAGCCGCCCTCGGCGTAGGTCGCGTAGGCTTCGCGGAAGCCGACGGGCGTGCGCACGTCGCCGTCGGCGAAGTG
The DNA here is from genome assembly GCF_022380625.1 of Pseudomonas sp. DP-17. Lineage (NCBI taxonomy): Bacteria > Pseudomonadati > Pseudomonadota > Gammaproteobacteria > Pseudomonadales > Pseudomonadaceae > Pseudomonas > Pseudomonas sp. DP-17. The sequence continues at coordinate 288,691 of NZ_JAKSXG010000003.1, read as the reverse complement.
CACGCCTTCCTCGTCGCCGCTGCGGTTGAGCGGGGCGAGCAGGCCGCCGGTGATCTTCGCCGCCTCCTCGAGGATCGCATCGGCGGTATCGGCGTCGATGCGCTCGGCCAGCGCCGGCAGGCGCGCCCAGAGGGCAGGGGCGTCGAACACGTCGTTGAGCAGGAAGCGCATGTCGCGCAGGGGAGCGTTGTAGTCAGGCATGGCGAACTCCGGCGCTCCCCGCTGCGGGGAGCGCACGATGGCTGGCGGAGGATGGGATCAGAGGGCGTTGGCCCAGTCGCGCAGGACGAACTTCTGGATCTTCCCGGTGGAAGTCTTGGGCAGGTCGGTGAATACCACGGTGCGCGGCACCTTGAAGCCGGCCAGGTGCTCGCGGCAGAAGGTCATGATGTCCTGCGGCTCGACCGCCGCGTGCTCGGCCTTGAGGGTGATGAAGGCGCAGGGCGTTTCGCCCCAGCGCTCGTCGGCGCGGGCCACCACGGCGGCCTCCAGCACGGCCGGGTGGCGATAGAGCACGCCCTCGACCTCGATGGTGGAGATGTTCTCGCCGCCGGAAATGATGATGTCCTTGAGGCGATCGCGGATCTCCACGTAGCCGTCGGGGTGCCAGACCGCCAGGTCGCCGGTGTGGAACCAGCCGCCGGCGAAGGATTCCTCGGTGGCGGTGGGGTTCTTCAGGTAGCCTTTCATCACGGTGTTGCCGCGCATGAAGATCTCGCCGATGGTCAGGCCGTCGCGCGGCACCGGCTCCAGGGTCTTCGGGTCGGCGACCATCACACCTTCCAGGGTCGGGTAGCGCACGCCCTGGCGGGACTTGATGCGGGCGCGTTCGTCCAGCGACAGCTCGTCCCATTCCTCGTGCCAGGCACAGACGGTCACCGGGCCGTAGACCTCGGTCAGGCCATAGACGTGGGTAACCTTGATGCCCATTTCCTCCACTGCGCCGATCACCTTGGCCGGCGGAGCCGCGCCGGCGACCATGGCGTGCACCGGGTGGTCGATGGCGGCCTTGGCCGACTCGGGCATGTTGATCAGCGCGTTGAGCACGATGGGGGCGCCGCACAGATGGGTGACCTGGTGCTCGCGGACCAGGGTCAGGATCTTCTGCGGGTCGACCCGGCGCAGGCACACGTGGGTGCCGGCCAGCGCGGTAACGGTCCAGGGATAGCACCAGCCGTTGCAGTGGAACATCGGCAGGGTCCAGAGGTAGACCGGGTGCTGGCCCATGGACCAGGTCATCTGGTTGCCCAGGGCGTTCAGGTAGGCGCCGCGGTGATGGTAGACCACGCCCTTGGGATTACCGGTGGTGCCGGAGGTGTAGTTGAGGGAGATGGCGTCCCATTCGTCCTGCGGCCACTGCCAGGCAAACTCGGGGTCGCCCTCGGCGAGCAGCGCCTCATAGTCCAGCGGGCTGACCGCATAACCTTCGCCGTACTCGGGGTCGTCCACATCCACCACCAGCGGCGGGTGGTCGAGCATGCCCAGGGCGGCGTGGATCACGTCGTGGAATTCGCGGTCGGTGATCAGGACCTTGGCTTCGCCATGCTGCAGCATGAAGGCGATGGCCTCGGCGTCCAGGCGCACGTTGAGGGTATTGAGCACCGCGCCGATCATCGGCACGCCGAAATGCGCCTCGATCATCTGCGGGGTGTTGGGCAGCATCACCGCCACCGTGTCGCCACGGCCGATGCCGCGGGCGGCGAGGGCGGAGGCCAGGCGGCGGCAGCGCTGGTAGGTTTCCTTCCAGGTGCGGCGCAGGCTGCCGTGGATGATGGCGGTACGCTCGGGGTAAACGTGGGCGGTGCGTTCGATGAAGCTCAGCGGCGACAGCGCGATGTGGTTGACGGCCGCGCGCGGCAGGCCCTGTTCGAAGATCGACATGTGGACACCCTGTGGCTGATTGTTAGCTCATTGTTCTGTTGTGACCCGTGGAGCGCTTGGCAGCAGGCGGGTCGTGACCGGTGCGGCAGGCTGTCGCCCGGTCATTGCGGCGTTTTATAGCAATGTCGAATTGGATATGGAAGTTAAACCTAAGGTGTATGGTATAACTACTATATTCAATTGAAGTGCCTTCGAGCCTTTTCCATGTCCGAGTTGAATACCCTGGTGCGCCTGGTCCGCGAACAGGCGCCCGTCGCCGTGCAGGCGGATGCCCTGCAACGGCTCTGTCTCGAGCGCGAGGGCGTGTCCCGTGCGCTGTACGTCGAATGGCAACCGCGCAGCCAGAGCTTCGAAGCCCTGGCCGGTGTCTCGCGCCTGCCGCCAGGCACGGGTGACCCGTTGCAGGCCAACGACCTGGCGCTGCTCGGGGCGCTGGGCAAGCGTGCCGGCTTGCCGCTGGGCGAACTGCTCGACGTGCCGTGCTGGCTCAGCGGCCGCCTGCGCCGCGCCGGCTGGAGCCAGGGGGTGGCGCTGGTCCTGCCGTTGCGTTCCGAGGCGCCGGGGTTGCTGCTGGTGGAAAGTACCGGTGCGAACGCCGAGGATTGGCTCGGCTGGATCGGTGAACTGCTCCGGGAAGTGCTTGCCCTGGCGCATCAGGCGCGGCGCACGGCGCCGCTGCTCAGTGCCGATCCCCAGCCGGCGCTGGTGCTGGACGAGGCGGACGTGCTGGTTGACTGCAACCAGGCCCTGCGCCAGTTGCTTGCGGACTTCCCCGGCAGCGAGCCGCGTGACCTGCTGCCCAGCAACCACGCGCAACTGCTGCGCACCTGCCTGGAACAGGGGCGGGCGGTGCACGAGGTGACCGGTGAATGCGAAGGTCGGCAGTTCCTCTGGACCTTCGTGCCGATGCCCGGCGAGCGGCAGGTGCTGATTCACGGCCGCGAGGTCACCGCATCGCTGCGGGAACAGCGTGAGGCGGCGAGAGCCAGCCGGCTGTACCGGCAGATCATCGAGAACACCACTGACCTGATTTCCCGGAGGACCCTCGACGGCCGCCTGCTCGACGTCTCGCCGGCCTCCTGGACGCTGCTCGGCTACTGGCCGGAGGAGCTGCGCGGCAAGGAGTTGCTGCCGCTGCTGCACGAACAGGACCGCCAGCGGGTCGCCGAGCGCACGCGTGACGCGCTGGTGCAGGACGGCTACGTGACCCTGACCTACCGCCTGCGCCACCGCGACGGCCATTACCTGTGGTTCGAGACCGCCAGCCGCGCCATTCGCGAGACCTATACCGGCCATGTGATGGAAGTGGTCAGCGTGTCCCGCGACATCACCGCGCGGGTGCAGGCCGAGGAAGGCTTGCGGCGCCTGGCCGAAGTGGTCGAGGCCAATACCGACCTGGTGCTGTTCGTCGATCCGGGCGGTCGCGTCACCTACCTCAACCCCTCGGCGCGCCGGGCTCTGGGGCTGGACGGCGGGGAGCTGCCCGCGTCCGTTGCGCAGGTGCTGGACGATGGTCTGCTGGTCCCGTTGGAACGAGAAGGCTGGGAAAGCGCTCGGCGCAGCGGCGTCTGGAGCGCCGAAGGCCGCCTGCGCGGACGCGATGGCGCGCCGTTGTCGCTGGTCCTGCTGGCGCACAACGCGGCGGGCGGCGGGTGCTACTACTCGCTGGTGGCCCGTGACATGACCGAACGCGAACTGCGCGAGAACCAGCAGCGCCGGCATCAGGACGAGCTGGCGCATACCGCGCGCCTGGTGACCCTGGGCGAACTGGCTTCGGGTATTGCCCACGAGATGAACCAGCCGCTGGCCGCGGTGATGAACTACGCCAGCGCCAGCCAGCGCTACCTGAAATCCCTCGACAGCCAGCCGGAAGCCGCACAGCGTGTGGCCCAGGGGCTGGCGCAGATCGTCGAACACACCGCCCACGCCTCCGAAGTGATCCGCCGCCTGCGGGCCTTCCTGCGCAAGGGGCAGCGGCGCATGCAGGCGCTGGACCTGAACCAGGTGGCGCGGGCTGCGCTGGGCCTGTGCGCCTGGGAAGCGGCCAGCGCGAAGGTGGCCATCGGCGAGGCGTTCACCGACAATCTGGCGCCCGTCTACGCCGACCGCGTGTTGCTGGAACAGGTGTTCCTCAACCTGTTGCGCAACGCCGTCGAGGCCAACCGCGAGCGCCATGCCGGCGAGCCCTCGAATGTGCGCATCGGCAGCTGCCGCGACAGTGGCGGACAGCTCTGCGTCTGGGTCGAAGACGAAGGGCCGGGAGCCAGCCTGGCGGCGCTGGAGCAGATGTTCACGCCGTTCTTCACCAGCAAGCCCGAAGGCCTGGGGTTGGGGCTGTCCATGAGTCGCGGCATCGTCGAAGGCTTTGGCGGCACGCTGGAGGCTGTGGCGGCGCCCACCGGCGGCCTGCGCCTGGAGTGCCGGCTGCCCGCAGGGAAAACCGAACAATGACGGAGACAGTGATGGAAACGGCGGTGGTGTATGTGGTGGACGACGACCAGCGGATGCTCGACTCGACGGTCTGGCTGCTGGAGTCGGTCGGCCTGAAGGTGCGGCCATTCACCAGCGGCCGGGAGTTCCTCGATGCCTGCCCGAACGATGCCCACGCCTGCGTGCTGCTCGACGTGCGCATGCCCGGTCTCGGCGGCCTGGCGGTACAGCAAGAAATGCGCCGGCGCGGCCTGGAACTGCCGGTGATCTTCGTCAGCGGCCACGCCGACGTACCCATCGTCATCCGCGCCTTCAAGGCCGGCGCGGCGGATTTCATCGAGAAGCCCTACAACGAGCAACTGCTGCTGGACAGCGTGCAGCAGGCGCTCAGTTCACGCGAACGCCAGCAGGCGTCGCGCTCGGGCCTGGGGGAGCTGGAGGCGCGCCTGGCGGCCCTGACGCCTCGCGAGCGTGACGTGTTCCTGCCGCTGGTGCGCGGCTACACCAGCCGCGAAGTGGCCGAGCAACTGGACATCAGCGTCAAGACCGTGGACCTCTACCGTGCACGGGTGATGAAGCGCATGCAGGCCGGGACCCTGCCTGATCTGGTGGGCATGGCGATTGCAGCCGGGCTGGTCGATCCGCTGCAGTTGCGCCCGGAGTAACGGGTTTACCGGGGGCGTGGTCCGCTCCTGCCGGGCAGGTTTGAAAGTCGGCCCTGGGGCGCGGTGGATCAAGGGGCGGTCCTAGACTGAGGCGTTGTCTCTACGGACCGCTGCCATGACTTCCACACGAAGCCTCGCCGACCTGATCTCCACCCTGGATTGGCCTGCACTGGCCAGGCAGCTCGACGCCGACGGCCACGCCGTGATCCCCGGCCTGCTGGACAGGGCGCAGTGCGAGGCGTTCCGGGCGCTCTACGACCAGGACGGGCCATTTCGCAGCCGCGTGGTGATGGCCCGGCACAATTTCGGCCTGGGCGAGTACCGCTATTTCGCCTATCCCTTGCCGGCGTCGCTGCAGGAGCTTCGCGAAGCCTTCTATCCGCCGTTGCGCGTCATCGCCAACACCTGGCAGGAGCGCATGGGCACAGGCATTGAATACCCACCGGACCACGCCACCTTCCTCGACCAATGCCACGCCGCCGGCCAGCGCCGGCCGACGCCCTTGCTGCTGCGCTACCGCGCCGGGGACTACAACTGCCTGCACCAGGACCTCTACGGGGAGCTGGCTTTCCCGCTGCAAGTGGCGATCCTGCTGTCGCGGCCCGGGGAGGAGTTCACCGGCGGCGAATTCGTCCTCACCGAGCAGCGCCCGCGCATGCAGTCGCGGGCGGCCGTGGTGCCGTTGCAGCAGGGTACTGCCGTGGTGTTCACCGTGGCTCAGCGCCCGGTGCGCGGGGTACGAGGTTACCATCGGGTCAACCTTCGCCATGGCGTCAGCCGACTGCATACCGGTGAGCGCTTCACCCTCGGGCTGATCTTCCACGATGCGCTGTGAGGAGTAGCATGGATCGGTCCAGGGGAACCGGGAGACCGACATGCACTACGAAGTGATTCAACGCCACCGCAGCGAATACCCCGCGCCCATCACCTTCGCCAAGGGCGCGCCGCTGTTCGTCGGCGAGCGCTACGAAGGCGCCGGGGGCTGGGAGGACTGGTACTTCTGCTCGACGCCCGGCCAGCGCGAGGGCTGGGTGCCGGCGCAGGTGTTCAACATGACCGCGCCGGGCGCCGGGGTGGCGATGGAGGATTACACCGCCCGCGAGCTCGACGTGGAGGTCGGCGAACACCTGGAGGGTGGCCGCGAGCTGGGTGGCTGGCTGTGGTGCGTGCGCGCCGGCGGCGAGGCCGGCTGGGTGCCGCTGGATTGCCTGCAGGAAATCGGCGCCTGAACCCGCAAGGGGCTCAGGCCTTGTAGCGGCGCCCGGCGTGCTGCTTGAGCCACGCCATCAGCCCGCGCTGCTGCACCACCGTAGGCTGCTCCACCAACAGCGCGGCGCTGGCCTTCTGGCGGAAGTCGAGCAGACGGCCCATGGCCTCGGCGATTTCCTGGCGGGCTTCCATGCAGGGCGCCAGGGTCTGTTTGTCGATGTAGTAGGCGGCGCCGTCGCTGATGGCGGTGAACTGCGCCTGCCAGGCGGTGCCGGTCAGCACGCCGGCCTCGCCGAAGACTTCTCCCGGGCCCATGCGGCCAGCTTCGATGGTCTGGCTGTCGTGGGGCAGGGTAACGCTGACCACGCCGGAGTCGATGATCAGCAGTCGGTCGCTGACATCCCCCGGTGCCAACAGCACCTCGCCGCGCTTGAAGGGCCGACGCTGCATGCGGTTCGCCAGTTCGTCACGCTCCTCGTCACGCAAGGCATCGAACAGCCCCGAACGCACCAGTAGTGCCCGTGCCCTCGAGGCGCTCTCGCGCATCGGCGCATCGGCCTCGGCCAGCAGGTTGATGCCGGCGGCTTGCAGGTGGCGGTAGGCAAGGTCGAACAGCTGGTTGCGCACCTCGCGCTTCTCGCCCATGGCAGCGACGAAGCCGCTCATTTCGTATTCCACCCCATCGGGCGCGGACTTGCGCACGCTGACCGCTGGCGCCGGGGAGGCCAGCAGCGCGCGGCAGCCACCCAGGGCGTCTTCGAGGGCGCCGATCACCTTGCGTGGGCGAATGTGCGGGCTGACCGTCAGGCTGACGCTGACGCCATAGAGGTTCGCCGGACGGCTCAGGTTGAGCACCTTGGCCTTGGCGGCGAGGGAATTGGGCACCACGGCCAGCGTGCCCTGGGAGGTCTGCAGGTAGGTGGAGCGCCAATCGATCTCGGTGACCTTGCCTTCGATGCCGTCGATGGAGATCCAGTCGTCCAGTTGATAGGGCTTGGTGGTGTTCAGCACGATGCCGGAGAACACGTCGCTCAGCGTGCTCTGCAGCGCCAGGCCGAGGACGATGGCGACCACCCCGGAAGTGGCCAGCAGGCCCTTCACCGGCAGCTCCAGGACGTAGCCGGCGGCGGCGATGATGGCGACCAGGAAGATCAGTGCGCCGACCACGTCCTGCAGCAGCCGCCCGCCATGGCCGATGCGCTGCACCAGCAGGAAGCCCAGCACCACCGTCAGGCAGCGTGCGGAGAACAGCCACCAGAAGATCTGCACGGCGGTGGCGACCATGTGGCTGGGCAGGTCTTCCGGCCAGGGCGCGGCGCGCAGCGGATTCATCCCGGCATTGAACAGCAGCAGGCTGAACAGCAAGAAACACAGGATGCGCGTGGCCAGCCGCCAGTGCGGATGGGCCGGGCCGACCAGCCGCCAGAGCAGCAGGTCGATCAGCAGCAGGATGGGGGCGGCGAACAATGGGTGGGAAGTGAGCAGGGCGGGCATCGAGCCTCTCCTTGGAACGATCCCAAGAAGATGGCACAGATTGGGCGTTCTGGCAGCGGCTTCAGCTCGGGTTGCTCGGGCTCAGCAGCTTCAACCATTCATCGGTCTCGACCTCACCGGCGATGCGCAGCTTCGGATCGCTGTCGTCGAACAGCACCAGGGCGCTGCCGTATTCGGGGGTGTCGGTGTCGCGTACCTTGAGGTTTTCGCGCAGAAGATCGAAGCACTCGCTGTGGGTGACCAGCACCAGGTTGCGGTGCGCGGCCTTGTGTTCGCGAATCTGCGCGGCGAGGTCGCCGCCCTTGCAGGTCAGCAGCCAGTCCTGGCGCGCCACACTGCGGTCGAACATCAGGTCGGCGGTCTGCATGGTGCGGTTGGCCGGGCTGCTGTAGATGTCGGTGGCCGCCAGCCCAAGACGCGTGATGCTTTCACCCATGCTTTGTGCCAGGGCGGCGGCGCGGGCGGTGATGCCGTCGGCGGCGCCCAGGCATTCGGCGCTCGAACGGTCGCAGCGCTCGAGGTGGCGGACCAGCAGGACGACCCCGCCGCGGGCCCAGTTCTGCGCGAACAAACTGCTGCTCGGCACGTCTTCCAGCGGCGTGGGCAGCGAGCGCCAAGCCACCAGGGCGAGGGCGGTGCAGGTCAGCAGGGAAACGGCCAGAAGGCGAAGGCGGGGCAAGGGGCATCCTCGTGCGCGGGCGTCCGCGCGGGATGCGGGAAGCTGGGTGCATGCTGCACCTCGCGGGTGACAATCACGCGATGGGTTGATGACCAGGCGGCGATGAAAGTTCCGTAACCGGCCTACCGGACATCGGCGGAATTGTTGCCCGGAAGAACGCTGACGGTGGCGGTGGTGCCGGCGCGTAGTCGGTCGCGGCCCTCGTAGGCCGGATCGATGGCGATGCGCACGGGGATGCGCTGGGCGAGTTTCACCCAGGTGTAGCTCGGGTTGATGTTGGCCAGCAGCCGCGCGCCGGGGGCGTTTTCGCGGTCGGTAATGGCAAAGGCGATGCTTTCGACGCGGCCATCGAAGCGCTCGCCGCTCATCAGCTGCACCTCCACCGCATCACCTTCGCGGATGCGCGGCAACTTGGTTTCCTCGAAATAGCCGCCGACGTAGAAGGAGTCGCTGTCCACCAGCGCTACCAGCGAGTGCCCGGCGGTGGCGTAGTCGCCGGCGCGGGTCAGCAGGTTGGTCACATAGCCGTTCACCGGCGCCACCACCTGGGTACGCTCCAGGTCCAGGCGCGCCTGCTTCTGCGCCGCTTCGGCGAGGGCGACGTTGGCTTGCGCCAACGCCAGATTGGCTTGCTCGCGCAACAGCTGCGCCTCGGCCACGGTGACGTCGGTATGCGCCTTTTCCCATTCCTCGTTGGAGATCGCCGAGCGCGCCTTCAACGCCTTGCGGCGGACCTCTTCGCTCTGCCGCTGGTGCAGCAGTGCCTGGTTGGCGGCAATTGCCGCCTGGGACTGGCCGAGTGCGGCGCGGGCGACCTCCACCGCGCGGTCGGCATGCAGCACCGCCAGTTCATAGCGCGCCGGGTCGATGCTCAGCAGCAGCTCGCCCTTGCTGACGTGCTGGTTGTCCTTCACCCGCAGTTCGACGATGCGCCCGGTGACATCCGCCGACAGTGTCACGACGTCGGCACGCACCCGCGCATCGCGGGTCCAGGGGGCGCGGGTGTAATAGGTCCAGGCGAAGTAGCCGAGGATCAGGGCGAGTCCCACCACGGCCAGGGTGATCAGTGGCGGCAGGGCTTTGCGCAGGCTGGGCATTCAGTGCAGGGCTCCCATGAGCAGGATCAGGCCCGCGCAGATGCAGGCATAGAGCGCGCCTTCGAACAGCGCCTCGTGCCAGACCAGACGCAGTACGCCAAGGCGGCGCAAGGACCAGTCCAGCAGCAGGAAGATCGGCAGGGCCAGCAGCAGCGCCTGGGCCAATGGCGGCAGGTAGACCCCGCCCAGTTCGATATCAACGGGCATGCAGCGCGGCTTCCCCGTGGTCGTCGTGCAAGGTGGCGGATTCGCCGTAGAGGTCGCGGAAACGCTCCAGCAGGTCGGCAGCCACCAGCAACGCCACGCCACTGACGAACACCGGGCGCATGGCATCGCCGCTGGGGTAGTTGCCGTGGCCTTGCAGCTCGTCCAGCTCGTTGCCCAGTTCGCGCATGGCCGGCAGCACCCGGTGCAGCGGCGCAGCGGGTGGCTGGTCGAGGCAGGCGGCGAGTTCATCGAGCAGCAGCGACAGGCGCGCGCGCAGGGCCTGCGGCAGGCCATTGGCGTTCAGGCTCTCGCGGCGCAGCTGGTGCAGCACCACGCCCAGGGTCATGCTCGCCAGGCTGCACTGGAAGCGCTCGCCGGACTGGCTGTCGCGCGCCGCCGGCAACAACCCGAGCATGATCGCCAGGCGATCCACCATGCGACTCTCGAACAGGAAGCGGCGCGCCTCGCTGGGCTTGGACAGCAGCACCGAACGCACCTCGGCGCGGGTCCGGCGCGATTGGCGGCGCAGGCGCGCATCGGCATCGAAGGGAAACACCCAGGCGTACACCAGCAAGGCCAGGACTCCGGCACTGACATATCCGCCGGCGAACTCGAACCATTGCAGCGAGGTGTTGATCCACGCGCCCTGGTTCTGCGGGCCCACCAGCAGGAAGGTGGACAGTCCCAGGCCAATGCCGATCCCGGCGGTCTGCGGGTTGGCCAGGCCCACGGCGATCACGTACAGCAGTGGCGTGAGGAACAGCGCGAGCATCTCGAAGTCGCCGACGCTGGGCAGCAGCAGAAACTGCAGCAGCGCCGACGCCACCAGCGCCATGGCCAGCCCGCGCATGTAGGCCAGGCTCGCCAGCAGCGGGCGCGGGAAGGTGGCCAGCAGCGAGCAGAGGATGCCGATCAGGATCATCCCGGCGCGGGCGCCGTCCCAGGCGGTCTCGATCCAGATCCAGCCGGCGCAGCACAGGGCGACGAAGGCGCGGGTGGCATTCATCGCGGCGAGGTGGAAGTCCAGGTGCAGGGCGTGGGCCTGGCTCTGCGGATAGGAGCTGCTGCCGGGACGGCCTTCCTGGATCGCCTCGCTCAGCTCGATCATCTCGTCCAGTTGCTGCATCAGCCGCGCCTGCTCGAAGCGCAGCGCCCAGGCCAGTGAGCGCAAGGATGTGGGCAGGCCGTCAGCCAGTTCCTCGGCCTGCCGCGCGGCGGCGTCGAAGCGCTGGCGCAACTGGGTGATGCGCTTGCGGGTGGGGGCGGGAAGGTCGCGGCCGAACTCGGCCAGCTCGGCCAGGCAGGCCAGCTCGTCCTCGCGCAGACGGCGCACGGACTCGGGCAGCGGCCCGCTCAGGCGCGCCTCGATCAACTTGCGCTGGCGCCGCAGGATGGCCAGCCGCGAAGTCATCAGGACCAGTTGATTGGCCAGTTGCTGCACCAGTTCGTCGGCGCCGCGCAGGCGCGGGGCGTCGAAATAGAGATGGCGGCGCAGCATCTCCAGGGCGGAAATCTCGCCGAGCAGTTGTTGCTGGCGCTGGCGGAAGTCCTCTTCCCGTTCTTCGCCGCGGATCACCGCGGCGGCGTGCACGGCGATCAGGCGGATCAACTGGTCGACCTTGGCAAAGTAGCCGCGCGCCACGCTCTGCGGACGGGCGAAGAACAGGCTGACGAGGGTCACGCAGGCCACGCCCAGCAAGGTTTCGGTAACGCGGGTGATGGCCAGGGTGTAGGTGGATTCGGGCGCCGGCTGGGCCAGCAACGCGACTATCACGGCGGTGAAGCCGCTGAGGACGAAGGCGTGGGAATAGGTGAAGCGCATCAGGGTGCCGCCGGCGGTGCAGATCGCCAGCCACAGCGCCAGGGTCACGATGAAGGGCAGCGGCGCCTGGGGGAACAGCGCCATGATGGCCACGGCGACCATGGCGCCAATGGCGGTGCCGATCACCTGGCCGAAGCTCTTCTGCAGGGTCATGCCGGCCAGCGGGGTGCTGATGATCACCACCGTCATGGTCGCCCACTTGGGCTGGTCGAGATCGAGCAGGAATGCCAGGTACAGCGTCAGCAGCCCCGCAAGCACGGTGCGCAGGGCGAACAGCAGGGTGTCGCGGCCAGGATGGATGATGGCGCGCAGGTACAGCAGCATGGGTGACATGCCAGGCCCTCGATCACGGGGGGATGACGCCCCTGGCGGTGGAGCGTCGCGAACCCTGTTGAGTGTGGTCGAGGTTTTCTGGCTGTGGGAAATTTCTTGGTTTAACCGGTGGCGTGCAGCGATTGCGCCAGACGCTCCTGGATGAAGTCGAGGAAGCACTGGATGCGCAGCGCCAACTGTGAGTTGCGGTAGTACACCGCGTGGATCGGCTGGCGGCGTTCGCTGGTCATCTCCGGCAGCACGCGCACCAGCCTCCCGGCGCGGATGTCGTCGCAGGTCATGAAGCTCGCGAGGCAGGCGATACCCTGGCCGCCGATGGCCAGCTGGCGCAGGGTCTCGCCGCTGGAGGCTGACAGTGACGGGTTGACCGTGAGGGTGTCGCCACCGGCATGGCGGATCGGCCAGACGTTCAGCGCCTCGGGTTGGGTGAAGCCCAGCATCGAGTGGCCGAGCAGTTCTTCCAGGCTGGTCGGAGTGCCGTGGCGCTCCAGGTACTGGGGGGCGGCGAGCAGGTTCAGGCGGCTGCTGCCCAGCGGCCGGGCGTGCAGGCTGGAGTCCGCGAGGTGGCCGATGCGGATGGCGATGTCGGTGCTCTGTTCCAGCAGGTCGATGTTCAGGTCATTGGTGTTGAGCTGCAGCTCGATGTCCGGATAGCGCTGGCGGAAGACGCCGATATGCGGCACTACGGCGTGCAGCATGAAGGGCGAGGCGGCGTTGATCCGCAAGCGCCCGGCCGGGGATTGCTGGCGCAGGGCCAGGCGCTCCTCCAGGGCATCCATCTGTTCAAGGATGTGGCGGGCGTTCTCCAGGAAGAATTCGCCTTCCTCGGTCAGCTTCATGCGCCGCGTGGTGCGGTTGAGCAGCGTAGTGCCGAGCTTTTCCTCCAGCTTGGACAGCGCCCGGCTGACGGCCGAGGGCGTCAGCCCCAACTGCTCGGCGGCGGCGGTGATGGAGCCGCAGTCGATCACCGTGGCGAAGGTCTTGAGTTCGTCGGAGTGGGCTTTCATCGGCAGGCCTGTTCGGGAGCGGCGGGTTGGATTGTAGAGAGTTGCCGAGCTCGGAGGGTTGCTTTTGTAGGAGCGAGCTTGCTCGCAAACCGCGTCTTGGCGGGGGTGTTCGCGAGCAAGCTCGCTCCTACAGGCTGACTTCGGTGCTTCGGTGCTTCGGTGCTTCGGTGCTTCGGTGCTTCGGTCGCCGTAGGAGCGGACTCTGTCCGCGATCGACTCATCGCCACTCCGTTCAATCACGGAGCACGGCCTGTCCATCGCGGATAGGATCAGAAAGTTCCCGGATAAGCCCCGCCATCGAGCAGCAGGTTCTGCCCGGTCAGGTAGCCGGCGTGGGCGCTGCACAGGAAGGCGCAGAAGGCGCCGAATTCCTCGGCGCTGCCGAAGCGTCCGGCGGGGATGGCGCGCTTGTCGGCTTCGATCAGTTCGCTTTCGTCGCGGCCGCTGAGCTGGGCGGCGCGCTGGATGCCGCTGCGCAGGCGGTCGGTATCGAAGGAGCCGGGCAGCAGGCCGTTGATGGTCACGTTGTGGCCAGCCACTCGCGGCTGGCGGGCGAGGCCGGCGACGAAGCCGGTCAGGCCGCTGCGTGCGCCATTGGACAGGCCGAGCACGTCGATCGGCGCCTTCACCGCACCGGAGGTGATGTTGACGATGCGTCCGAAACCGCGCTCGGCCATGCCGTCGATGGTGGCCTTGATCAGCTCGATGGGCGTGAGCATGTTCAGCTCCAGGGCGCGCAGCCAGTCTTCGCGTTCCCAGTCACGGAAATCGCCGGGCGGCGGGCCGCCGGCGTTGTTGACCAGGATGTCCACCTGCGGGCAGGCGGCGATCAGCGCGGCACGCACCTCCGGCTGGCTGATGTCGCCAGCCACTTCGCGCACTTCCACGCCCAGCTGGCGCAGCTGCGCGGCGGTAGCGGCGAGGGTGCTGGCGTCACGGGCGTTGATCGCCAGGTTCACCCCCTCGCGGGCCAGCGCCAGCGCGCAGCCCTTGCCCAGGCCCTTGCTGGCGGCGCAGACCACGGCCCAACGGCCCTTGATACCCAGATCCATGTTGTTCTCCTGTTCGCTGTGTGTCGCCGGCGTGTCCGGCGCGTGTCGGAGCGGACTTTGTCCGCGATGGGCTGGCCGTGCTCCAGGGTCGGCCGGAGCGATGGCAAGACGATCGCGGACAGAGCCCGCTCCTGCGCATGATCCCAACCCCGCGCGAAGGGCCGGTTCAGGCAGCCACTGCCGGCGCGGGGAACAGACTGATCCATTTACCGTTACCTTCGCCGGACTTCAAGCGGCGCAGCGCTTCGGGCAGTTCGGTGAAGTCGAAGAACTGCCTGGCCGGCGCCTGCAACTGGCCGTCCGCGACGCCCTGCAACAGGTGCGCAGCAGCGGCGTGCAGCACTTGCCAGTCGAGCGTGTCGCCGTGGGCGTGAATGCTGTTGAGCGCCACTTCATGCAACGAGATGGCAGTGCTGAATGCGGGCAGCGGGGCGCTTTCCAGGCGGTCCTGGATGCACACCAGGTGGCCGTTATAGCCCAGCAGCGGGGCGAGGCTGGCGGCATGGTTGCCGCTTACGGTGTCGAAAATTCCGTGCAGGCGGCGCGGGCCGAGGACTTCGAGCAGTTGCCGGGTCCACTGGCCATCGCGGTAGTCGAAGACCCCGGCGACGCCCAACTGCAGCAGGTGCTCGCGGTGTTTTGCCGAGGCTGTCACCCACACGCGCAGGCCGCGTTGCAGGGCGAGCTGCGCCAGCAGGTAGCCGACCGCACCGCCAGCGCCGGTCACCAGTACGTCGCGGTTGGTGCAGGCGGGCAGTTTTTCCAGCGCCTGCCAGGCGGTGAGGCCGGGGCAGGGCAGGCTGGCAGCGGTGGCGTCATCCAGCGAATCCGGCACCGGGTAGACGGCGCGGGCGCGCAGCACGGTGTATTCGGCGAAACTGCCGCCGCGCGCCAGGGCCTGGTGATAGGCGACGCGCGCACCGACGCGCAGGTTCACGTCGCTGCCCACCGCGATGACGATGCCGACGCCATCCACGCCGGGCACCTGGCCCTGCTGCCAGTCGTCGCGGCCCCAGTCGATCATCTTCCAGTCCACCGGGTTCAGCGCGATGGCGGTATTGGCCAGCAGAACTTCGTCCTGACCGGGTGCGGGCACCGGCAGGCGCGACAGGCTCAGGCCATCGAGGCCGGCACCGGGCGTCCAGGTCCAGGCAGCGTGGTCGTTTTCATGGGTATCGCTCATGAGAACTCCTGGGAAGCAATAAAGCCGCCCCGAAGGGCGGATGTGAAAAGCAAGGGGTCAATCCCAGGCCGGAGCCAGGCTTTCCGGGCTGGTGATGCGCTCGTTGCGCTCCAGCGCGGCGATGGCGGCCATGTCGGCGTCGGTCAGGCGCAGGTCGACGGCACGCAGGTTGCCTTCGAGGTTCTCGCGCTTGGTGGAGGATGGGATCACCGAATAACCCAGTTGCATGGCCCAGGCCAGGGTGACCTGCGCGGGTGTGACGCCGTGGCGCTTGGCGATCTGGATGATCACCTCGTCGCCGAGCACCTTGCCGTAGCCCAGGGTCATGTGGGAAGTGATGTGGATGCCCTGGCTCCGGGCGAATTCCACCACCTTGCGGTTCTGCAGATAGGGGTGCAGTTCCACCTGGTTGGTGGCGATCTGGCCGGCGCCTACGGCGGCGATGGCTTCCTGCATCAGCGCGATGGTGAAGTTGGAGACGCCGATCTCAGCGGTCAGCCCCTGGGCCTTGGCTTCGGCCAGGGCACCCATGAACTCGGCGACCGGCACTTGACCCTTGGGCGACGGCCAGTGGATCAGGGTCAGCTCGACGCGGTCGGTGCGCAGCTTGTGCAGGCTGTCCTTGAGGCTCGGGATCAGCTTGTCGGCGGCGTAGTTCTCGGTCCAGATCTTGGTGGTCAGGTACAGCTCGTCGCGCTTGACCCGGCTGCCTGCAATGGCCTCGCCGACGTCGGCTTCGTTGCCGTAGATCTGCGCGGTGTCGATGGCGCGGTAACCCAGGTCCAGCGCGGTGCGGATGGAGTCGATGACGGCCTGGCCCTTGAGGCGGAAAGTGCCGAGGCCGAATGCGGGAACGCTCATGGGAAGTCTCCTTGGTCGATCAGTGAGTGGGAACCGCGCCAGGGGCGGCCGGTTCCATGGAATTGTTGCGGTCCAGACGGCCACTCAGGGCGGTCAGGCCGAAGGCGGCGAGGGTGACGACGGCGGCGATCCAGGGCGTATGGCCCAGGCCCAGGTGGCTGACGACAAGACCGCCCGCCCAGGAACCGCCGGCCACGCCGAGGTTGAACGCGGCGATGTTGAAGCCGGCAGCCACGTCCACTGCGTCCGGGGCCACGCGCTCGGCCTGCTGTACGACATACACCTGCAGACCGGGCACATTGCCGAAGGCGACTGCGCCCCAGGCCAGCACCGTCAGCACCACTAGCCACGGGTTGCCTGCGGTGAAGGTCAGCACCAGCAGGACGGACGCCAACAGGCCGAAGATGATCTTCAGGGCGCTGACCGGGCCGCGCTTGTCGGCCAGGCGGCCACCCCAGATATTGCCGATGGCTACCGAGACACCGTAGGCGAGGAGCACGGCGCCGACCATGTTCGGGCTGAAACCGGCCAGGTCCTGGAGAATCGGCGCGAGGAAGGTGAAGGCGATCAGCGAGCCGCCGTAGCCCACGGCAGTCATCGCGTAGACCAGCAGCAGGCGCGGTTGCAGCAGCACGCGGGCCTGGCGCAGCAGAGGCGCGGGCGGGGTGTGCTGGATGGTCTTCGGCACGAACAGCAGGCTGCCGAGCAGGGCGACCACGCCGAAGGCGGCGACCACCAGGAAGGTCACGCGCCAGCCCAGGTGCTGGCCGATGAAGGTGCCCAGCGGGATGCCGGTGACGAACGCGACGGTCATGCCGCTGAACATGGTGGCAATCGCACTGGCCGCCTTGTCCTTGCTCACCAGGTTGGTGGCGATGATCGAGCCGACCGAGAAGAACACGCCGTGGGCCAGGCCGGTGAGGATCCGCGCGACGATCAGCGATTCGTAGCTGGGCGCCTGCCAGGCCACCAGGTTGCCGGCGGTGAACAGCGCCATCAGGCCGACCAGCAAGGCCTTGCGCGGGATACGCCCGGTCATGGCGGTGAGCAGCGGCGCGCCGATGGCGACGCTCAGGGCGTAGAGGCTGACCAGCAGGCCGGCGGAGGGCAGGGTGACGCCCAGGTCGGTGGCAATGGTCGGGATCAGGCCGACGATGACGAACTCCGTCGTGCCGATGGCGAAGGCGCTGAGGGTCAGCGCCAGGAGGGCGAGGGGCATGGCTGGGACTCCGGACCAATGGGTATGCGATGGAAGGCATTGTCCGCAAGTCGGCCTTTGATAAAAATGCGCGTAACGGCAAAGGATACTTGATATGTAATCACGAATAGGCTTGCTGTCTATGCTGGGGACATCCCTGAAGAGGAGCCTGCCATGCACTACACCGGCACCTGCCACTGCGGCGCAGTGGCTTTCACCTTCGATGCGGAACTCGATGAACTGGTGCGCTGCGACTGCTCGCTGTGCGGCAAGCGCAACGCCCTGATGGCCACCGTACCGAAGGACAACTTCCGCTTGACCCGCGGCGAGCAGGCCTTGCGCCTGTATCGCTGGAACAGTGGCGTCGCGCTGCATTATTTCTGCGGGACGTGCGGCATCTACGTCTATCACCAGCGCCGCAGCAACCCGGCGCTGCTCAGCGTGAATGCCTGTTGCATCGACGGATTCGACCCCGCTTCCCTGCCGACGCGGCAGGTCGACGGCAAGAGCATGACCACCGTGGACGGCTGAAACCGGCTGATCTGCAGCAGCGGGCCATGTCCGCTGTTACAGGGGGGGCGGCCAGAAAAAAGCCCCGCATTGCGCGGGGCTTTTCGTTACTCGTCACTCAAGCGTGTTTGCGCAGCTCGGTGCTGAGGCCGGCCTGGGCGATCGTTGCGATCGCCTGTTCGCGTGCGGCCTCGGAGTCGTACAGCTTGCTGGTCAGCAGTTCTGCACCGGTGTTATCGCGGATCACGAAGAAATTCTTGCCGCCGGGGGACATCTGGCGCTTGTAGCGCTCGACGGCCGCACAGGAGCTGCGGAGGCTGTTGATGGCCTGCTCGGCTGCCTCCTGTGTCGGGTAGGCCAGAGTTTCCAGCAGAGTGCCGTGGGCCGTGTTCTTGAGCAGAACGCGACGGTTGCCGCTGCTGAGTTCCTTGATTTCATACCAACCGGGCATGTGTAGCTCCATATAACCGGTGTCAACGTCCCACGGGTGTTCCCGCAGGGTGACAGGCCAGTTTAGGAGTACGGACGTTCTATTTGTATGGGAAAAGTCCTATTAATCATGGGGTTACTGTATCAATTTGTCTCAGGAACGCTTGTCTCAGAACGTCGCCTTCACTTGCAGGCCGAGCAGCAGTGCGTTGTCGACCTCCTGGCCGGAAAAGGCGCCCGGCTCGATGACGTACTGCAGGTCAGGGCGCAGGGTCAGCCAGGGCGTGGCCTGGTAGCCGTAGCTCAGTTCGATCAGTTGCTCGCCGCTGTCCAGGTTCGGGAAGTCCTGCCCATTGGCGAGGGCGTTGTCCTCCTGCACTTCGCGGCTGCGCGGGCTGGGCACGGCGCGGCCGTAACCCAGCGCGAGGCTGTCCCTGGGGCGGCCGTCGAAGGGTTTGTAGAGCACGACGCCGGCGCCATACCACTGGGTGAAAGGCGAGGCAGCGCTGCTCGCGGCCGAGGCCTGGCCGAAGACGTGGAGGCTGCGCCCCTTGGAGGCCGGGTCGTTCCACACGGCCTGATCCACCAGCAGGTAATGGCCGCTGCGGCCGGAGACCTCCTTGTCGCTGCCGATGCGCTGCACGTTGGAACTGTCGTAGTACCAGCCCAGCTTGTACTCGCCGGGCAGCTCGCCCTGTGGCTTGTAGATCAGCTCGATGGGCACCACGGTGCCGGTGGTGTGCTTGGGCGTGAGGTGCCAGGCGCGACTGGAGTTGCCGTTGCTCTCCGGATCGACGTTGAAGGCGGCGATGCGCAGTTGCCAGTCCGGCGCGAAGCTGTACTTCACCCGCGCGCCCAGGTGCGCGTTGGGGTAGTTGGTCCAGCCGCTGCCGCCGGACATGTTCAGCGGATGCCCGCAGAAGCCGGCGTTCATGAAGTGGCAGAGGATGCCGCTGTCCAGCCCGCCGACGTCGTTGCCCATGGCCATGTAGCCGAGCTTGAGGTTCAGCGTCCGGCCCAGGTCGCGTTCGTAGCTCAGCTCGGTCAGGCGGGTGTAGAGGCCGCCGTAGTTTTCCTGGACCGGCAGGCGGTTGCCCACCAGGTCTTCCGAAGCGCTGTTGCCGCGCCGGTCATTGATCGTCAGCTGGACCTTGCCGCCGTTGTCCAGGCCATAGAGTTTCGACAGGTCGAACTGCACGCCCAGCTTGATATTCTGCGAGTAGCGCGCCGAGCGGCGCAGGCCACCGTGGGCGTTGTAGGCGGTCTCGCCGCTGTAGTCGCCGGTGAACTTGACGCCGTCTTCTTCCAGCTGGTGGCGCAGGCCGCCCCAGTCACCGGTCAGGGTGGGTCTTTCGAGCAGGCCTTCTTCGGCCAGCGCAGGCAGCGAGGCGACGCACAGCAGCAGGCCGGGCGAGAGGCGAAGGGTAGTGCGCATGGGATTTCCTGGACTTGAAGCGAATAAAAAAGGCGCGGTGGTAGGCCGCGCCGGAAGGAGGCGCCCGCCAGCGGCGGGCGCGACAGGAGACTTACTGGGTGTCGGGCAGCGAGTAGGCCATCACGTAGTCGCCGCGGTCGGTGGACTGGCGTGCACCGCCGGCGGTGATGACGATGAACTGCTTGCCAGTCTTCGGTGAGACGTAGGTCATCGGGCCGCCCTGGCTGCCCACGGGCAGGCGGGACTTCCAGATTTCCTGGCCATTGCTGCTGTCGTAGGCGCGCAGGTAGAAGTCCTGGGTGCCGGCGATGAACACCAGGCCGCCCTGGGTGGACAGCGTGCCGCCGAGGGTCGGCAGGCCGATGGGGATCGGCAGGTGCATGCGGATGCCCAGGGGGCCGGTGTCTTCCACGGTGCCCACCGGAACCTGCCAGGCCACCTGGCGGGTCTTCAGGTCGATGGCGGTGAGGGTGCCGAACGGCGGTGCCTGGCACGGGATGCCGGCCACCGAGAGGAAGCGGTTCTTGTTCACCGCGTAGGGCGTGCCCTTGAGCGGCACGGCGCCCATGCCGGTGTTCAGCGCCTCACCACCGCCGGCTGCCGCGCCCTTGTTGGCCGAGGGGATCATCTGGATCCACAGGCCCAGGCGCATGTCGTTGACGAAGATGAAGCCGTGCACCGGGTCGGTGGAGAGACTGCCCCAGTTCATGCCGCCCAGGGAACCGGGGAAGCTCAGCGACAGGTCGGTGCCCGGCGCGGTGTACAGGCCGTCATAGCGCATCTTCCTGAAGTCGATCCGGCACAGCAGCTGGTCATAGGGCGTGGCGCCCCACATGTCCGATTCGGCGAGGGTCTGTGCGCCGATCTGCGGCATGCCGACCGAGCGCGGCTGGGTCGGTGAGTACGGCTCGTTCGGGATATTGCCCGGCTTGACCGGCACGTCCTTCACCTCGGTGAGCGGCTTGCCGGTGGCGCGGTCGAGCACGTAGATCTGCCCGGCCTTGGTGCCGATCACCACGGCGGGCACGCTCTTGCCATCGGCCACGGGGAAGTCCACCAGGCTCGGCTGCATGGGCAGGTCGAAGTCCCAGAGGTCGTTGTGCACGGTCTGGTAGACCCACTTTTCGGCGCCGGTGGTGGCGTCCAAGGCGAGGATCGAGGCGCCGTAGGTGTGGTCGAGTTTCGTGCGCTCCACGCCATAGATGTCGGTGGAGGAACTGCCCATGGGCAGGAAGACCGTGTTCATCGCCGGGTCGTAGGACATCGGCGCCCAGCTGTTGGGGGTGCTGCGCACGTAGGTCTTGCCGTCCGCCGGGGCCTGCCTGTCTTCCGGGTTGCCCGGATCGAAGGCCCAGCGCATGGCACCGGTGATGACGTCGAAGCCCCGGATCACGCCGCCGGGCATGTCGGTCTGGACGTTGTCCGCGACGCGGCCGCCGACCACCACGGTGGTGCCGGCCATCAGGGGGGCGGAGGAGAGCTGGTAGTAGGAATCGGGCACGTCACCCAGACCGGCCTTCAGGTCGACCTGGCCGTTGTTGCCGAAGCCCTGGCAGAACTCGCCGGTATCGGCATCTACTGCGATCAGGCGCGCGTCGATGGTGTTGGTCAGCAGGCGACGCTGGCAGTTGGCGCCTGCTGGCACGCTGGCGGCGATGATCGGCGAGCTGTTGGGCTGGGTCGGCTGAGCGATCTGCCGGGTGGCATCGAAGTAGGCCATGCCGCGGCAACGCTGCCAGACCTTCGACCGGGCGTTGATCTCGTTCTTCCAGAGTTCCTTGCCGGTGTCCGCGTCGAGAGCGATCAGGTTGTTGTGCGGGGTGCAGATGAACACCTTGTCGCCGACCTGCAACGGTGTCAGCTGGTCTTCCGCACCGTTGCCGTCGCTGAGGGCCACGTCGCCGGTGTGATAGGTCCAGGCGACCTTCAGCTGGTCGACGTTGCTGCGGTTGATCTGGTCCAGCGCGGCGAAGCGGCTGCCGCCTTCGGTGTTGCCGTAGTGAGCCCAGTCCTGCTGTGCATGGGCCGGGTCCACCGGCGTCAGGCCCGGGCCCTTGCCGGTCGGTGCGACACTGGGGTGGGCAACGAACATGTTGCCGGCGGCGATCGCCACCAGCACCGCCAGCACGCCAGCGATACCGTAGGCACCGCGGCCTGCGGAACGGCCTGCGGAACGGGCCAGCAGCGGGTAGACCAGAGCGACCACCACGCCGATGGCGCTGAACATGAACAGCCGCGAGAACAGCGGCCAGAACACCAGGCCGCTGTCAGCCACGGCCCAGGCCGCGGTGGCGACCAGGAAGGCGGCGAACAGCCAGGCGCCGGCCGGCTTGCGCAGCCCGATCAGCAGGCCGGAAACGGCCATGGCCAGGCCGCCGATGAGGAAGTACCAGGAGCCGCCCAGGCTGACCAGGCGGATGCCGCCGGCAGCCAGGGCGAGGCCGAGGAGGGCGATGATCACGCCCAGGCCGATGAGGATGAAAGTGCTCGCGCCGAAGGCACGCTGTACCGGTTTCATACAGAAGGTTCTCGCTGTGGAATTCGTCGATTATACGCTTAGCAAGCTAATTAACTAGATAGTACAATCGTCGAAGATGAAATTCCGGACAGATGAAATAACCTCCGGTCCGCGCTCTTGTCCCCAAGAACCCGATCCACAAACCCTGTGCAGCGGCTGCCGAGACTGGCAGCATCGCCGTTCGGTCCTACAGAAGAATCCTAGTCGCCGTGCCTGCTTCCCGCTCTGTCGTACCCGTCCCCCTCAAATGCCTGCCGCTGCTGATCTGCGGCGTCGCCCACGGCCAACCGGCCCGCGCAGAAACAGCGGAAACCAACAGCGACGCGCTGCTCGCACCCATGGTGGTGACCGGCGCCTATGCGCCGGTTTCGAGTTTCGACCTGCCGTTCTCCATCGACACCGTGCAGCAACCGCAGCTCAGTGATGGCCAGCTCGGGGTCAATGCTTCCGAAGTGCTGCAGCGCGTGCCCGGCCTGGTGGTGCAGAACCGCCAGAACTACGCCCAGGACCTGCAGATTTCCTCGCGCGGCTACGGCGCCCGCTCGGCCTTCGGCATTCGCGGGCTGAAGCTGCTCAGCGACGGCATCCCCGCCAGCACGCCGGATGGCCAGGGCCAGGCGGCGACGCTGAACCTCGACGTCGCCGATCGCATCGAAGTGCTGCGCGGCCCGGCCTCGACGCTCTACGGCAGCAACAGCGGCGGGGTGATCCAGATGTTCTCCCGCGACGGCTACGGCCCGCCGAAAGTCGGTGCGGAAACCACCTTCGGCAGCGACGGCTTCAACAAGAACCACCTTTACGCCGAGGGCGGCACCGACCAGGCCGGTTTCCTCCTCGACGCCTCGCGCATGGACACCGACGGCTACCGCGACCACAGCGCTGCGCGCCGCGACCAGACCTTCGCCAAGCTCAACTTCAAGCCCGACGAAGCCAGCCGCCTGGCGCTGATCTACAGCAGCCTGGAGCAGAACGGCACCCAGGACCCGCTGGGCCAGACCTGGAAGGCGTACAAGCACGATCCACGTTCCGTGGCGCCGGCGGCAGAGCTGTACAACACGCGCAAAAGCATCGACCACCAGCAACTGGGCATGAACTACGAGCGCTATTTCGGCGAGGCGACCCTGCAGTTCAACCTCTATGCCGGCCAGCGCAGCGTGGTGCAGTACCTGTCGATCCCCAGGACGGTGGCCTCCAACTCCCAGCGCGGCGGTGGCGTGGTGGACTTCGACCGCGAATTCCACGGTGGCACCCTGCGCTGGATCCAGCCCGTGCACGGGGTGCCGGGTGAGCTGACCGTCACCGCCGGGGTGGACTACGACCGCAGCGAGGACGACCGCAAGGGCTTCCAGAACTTCAGCGGCGACCAGCTGGGCGTGAAGGGCGAGATGCGGCGCGACGAGAATGACATCGCCACCAGCCTCGACCCTTACGTGCAGGCGCGCTGGGAGCTGGGCAACTGGACGGTCGACGCCGGCCTGCGGCACAGCAGCATGAAGATGGAAGTGGACGACCACTACCTGAGCAACGGTGACTCCAGCGGCTCGAAGAAATACCAGCAGAACACCCCCTCGCTCTCGGTGATGTACGCCTTCACCCCCGAGCTGCACGGCTACGTCAGCGCCGGCAAGGGCTTCGAGACCCCGACCCAGGCCGAGATGGCCTACGCGCCGGGCCTGGCCGAAAGCTTCAACTTCGGCCTCGACCCGGCCACCAGCACCCAGTACGAGATCGGCCTGAAGGCCAAGGTCGCCGGCAATACGCGGGTCAACGCGGCGATCTTCGAAATCCGCACCGACGACGAGATCGTCGTCGCCAGTTCCAGCGGCGGCCGCACCAGCTACCAGAACGCCGGCAAGACCCTGCGCCGGGGCTTCGAACTGGGCATGCAGAGCGACCTGTCCGAACACTGGCAGGCGAACCTGGCCTACACCCGGCTGGACGCCACCTACGACGAGGACTTCGTCGAGAGTGGCAGCACCATCGAGAAGGGCAACCACCTGCCCGGCGTGCCCGGCAGCAGCCTGTTCGGCGAGCTGGTATGGAAGCCGCAGGACGGCGTCAGCATGGGTTTCGAGGGCCAATACCGCAGCAAGGTCTATGTCGAGGACAGCAACGAGGACAAACCGGCGCCCAGCTACGCGGTGTTCAACTGGCGCACCCGCTTCGAGCAGCATGTCGGGCCCTGGACCTTCCACCAGTTGCTGCGCCTGGACAACCTGCTGGACCGCCAGTACGTCGGCTCGGTGATAGTGGGCGACAGCAATGGGCGCTACTACGAGGCGGCGCCGGGGCGTTCGTGGTATGCGGGGGCGGGTCTGGAATACCGGTTCGATTGAGTGGGCGTCGGCCCTGCCGACGGATCACGGGCTCGGCCCGTTCCTACAATGTTCCGATTGTCGTCTGTGGGGCGCCATAACGCCGCCGAATCCTCTATCCTCGCGTCCTTTGCATTTCGTGAGACGGGTTTGTGATGGGCAGATGGGCAATGGGCGCACTGTTGATGTGCGTGGCGGGCATGGCCTCGGCGGCTGATCCGCTGTTCGGCAAGTACAACTACGGCGCGGCGCAGAAAGGCTTCGGCAAGCAGCAGGGCTTCGTCGAATGCCTGCAGCCCATGGGCGTCACCGCGCGCTGCAAGGATGGCGTGGACTACGCGGGCACGCGTTTTCGCCTGGCGCTGACCTTCGACAAGCAGAAGCTGGTCGAGGCGGTGCTGTACAGCGAATACAACGATGCCGCGTACCGACGCGTACTGCAGGAAGTGGCCAAGCGCTTCATGCTGGTGGCCATCGCCGACGACAAGAACGTGGTCGACGTGCTGGCGCACACCCTGAACCCGAACCGCACCGAGGCCGATGCCAAGGCCATCGGCGACTTCGAGACCCACGCGCTGCGCAGCGGGATGATCAGCTACCGCCTCTACGAACAGCTCGACAAATACATCAAGCCGGGCCTCGACGCGCGCCAGGTGCTGGCCACGGTGCCGGCGAGCATTCGCGTGGCCGAGGTCACGGTCAAGCACGGCAAGTCGGAGAACTGGCTGATCGTGAAGTTCGCCAAGCCCGGCCTCGCCCCCAAAAAGACCCGCAACTGAGCGTAGGAGCGGACTCCGTCCGCGATGACTCACCGCCACTCCCATTGAACAGGCGCTGGGCGTAACCATCGCGGACGGAGTCGGCTCCTACGGCTTCATATCTTCGTATGAGGCCTTCCCCCGGATTGCATGGAATGGACGATTGTTCGCCGCTGGCCTGACGCAGGACAGTGGCGCACTACCGTTCGATCTGGAATCCGCACATGAAACGTTCCCTGTGGCTGGAGGAAATCGCCTCCGAGCTGACTCCGCTGCCTGCACTGGAAGGCCCGCTCGACGTCGACGTGGCCATCGTCGGCGGCGGCTTCGTCGGCCTCTGGACCGCGTTGCGCCTGCTGGAGCTCAAGCCTGACTGCCGTATCGCCATCATCGAGCGCGACATCTGCGGTGGCGGGGCCTCGGGGCGCAACGGCGGCTTCGTCATGTCCTGGTGGCCGAAGATCAGCTCGCTGGCCGCGCAGTGCGGCAAGGACGAGGCGCTGCGCCTGGCTCGCGCATCGGCGGCGGCCATCGGTGAGATCGAGCAATTCTGCACGGCCCACGGCATCGACGCGCACTTCCGTCGCGCCGGCTGGTTGTGGACTGCCACCACCGAAGCACAGCGCGGCGCCTGGAAAGGCGTGCAGCAGACCTGCGAGCGCCTTGGCGAGCCGGTGTTCCAGTCGCTCTCCAACCACGAAGTGGCGAGCCGCGCCGGCTCCGCGAAGCACCTCGAAGGCGTGCTCGAAGCCAGCAATGCCACCGTGCAGCCGGCCCGCCTGGTGCGCGGTCTGCGCCGGGTGGCGCTGGAGAAGGGCGTGCACATCTTCGAAAACACCCCGATGCTCAGCCTGGATCGCGGCCAGCCGGCGGTGATCCGCACCCCCGGCGGAGAACTGCGAGCGCCGAAGGTGGTGATGGCGACCAACGCCTGGGCGGCAGCAATTCCCGAGCTGCGCCGCACCATCCTGCCGGTGACCAGCACCGTGGTCGCCACCGCGCCGATCCCCGAGCGCCTGGATCAGATCGGCTGGACCGGCGGCGAAGCCATCACCGACTCGCAGTTGATGGTCGACTACTACCGCACCACCCGGGATGGCCGCATTGCCTTTGGCAAGGGCACCGGGATGATCAGCTACGCCAGCCGCATCGACGAGAGCTACGACCACAACCCGCAGCTCAGCGAAGACACCGAGCAGGACCTGCGCCGTACCTACCCGCAACTGAGCGATGTACCGGTGACCCACAGCTGGTCCGGCCCCATCGACCGCACCTACGACAGCCTGCCGGTGTTCGGCCATCTGGATGGCGCACCGCACATCGTCTACGGCATCGGCTGGAGCGGCAACGGTGTCGGCCCGAGCCGCCTGGGCGGGCGCATTCTCGCCAGCCTGGCGCTGGGCATCGATGACGAATGGAGCCGCTGCGGCCTGGTTGGCCGCCAGCCCAAGCGCTTCCCGCTCGAGCCGGTGCGCTACCTCGGTGGCCTGATGGTGCGCGGCGCGGTGCAGCGCAAGGAGCAGGCCGAGGCGCAGAACCGCAAGGGCGGCTGGCTGGACCGTACCCTGGCCGGCTTCGCACCGGCCGGACTCGAAGACAAGGACCTCTAGGAGAAAAGCCCCATGCCCCAACCGATTCTGCTCACCGGCACCGCCGGACTCGAACTGCCGGCGTCGCAGCCGGTGAAGGAACCCCTGGGTACTCCGGTATCCAGCACCGCGACCCACGCCGAGGAAGGCGAGGGCGGCCTGCTCACCGGTGTCTGGGAGTGCACGCCCGGCCGTTGGCGCCGCCAGGTGCTGTCGCGGGAGTTCAGCCATTTCATCAGCGGTCCATTTCTGCTATCCAGGGCGACCCACCTGATCACGGAGACCGCCATGCCCCATGTCATCGTCAAGATGCTCGAAGGAAGAACCCAGGCGCAGAAGGAGGCGCTGACCGAAGAAATAGCCAAGGCACTGAAAACGGCCATTGGCTGCCCGGACGAGTCGATTTCGGTGGCCATCGAGGATTTCGCCCCGGCCGACTGGAAAGGCAAGGTTTACGACACCGATATCCTCGGTGCCGGCGAGAACCTCTTCAGGAAGCCCGGCTACGAGCCCTGATACGCATCAGGCGTGCCTGGTGGGCCCAGGCACGCCGGCCCTCAGGCCTGTTTCCCGCCGCGTAGCGCCAGCGCGGCCACCGCGCACGCCAGCAGGGCGATGAAGGCCAGATAGAACGCATCGCCATAGGCCATGAGGAATGCCTCGTGGCGTATGTGCGTGCCCAGGCGGGCGAGGGCTTCGGCCTGTGCCGGCAGCCATTCGTTGAGGGCGAAAGCGCTGCCAGGGTCGCCTTGCAGGCGCTCCTGCAAGGCGGGCGAGAAGAGCGTTACCTGCTCGCCGATGCGTTCTGAGTGGAAGCGTTCGCGCTGGGAGACGATCTGCGTCAGCGCTGCCGTGCCCACCGCGCCACCGAGGTTGCGCAGCATGGAGAACAGCGCCGAGGCCGAGCCGGCTTCCTGCTTGGACAAGCCGGACACCGCCAGCACTGACAGCGCCACCATGATCAAGGGCTGGCCGATGCCACGTACCACCGTCGAGGGAATGATCACGTTGGCCGCGCTGTCGGCGTTCAGGTGCGCGCCGAGGTAGCAACCCAGCGCCATGATGGCGAAACCGCTGGCGACCATCAGCTTGGGGTTCAGCCAGCGCATCAGGCGCGGCATCAGCGGTGCCAGGAGCAACTGCACGAGGCCGTAGGCGATCAGGCTGACGCCGATCTCCCGGGCGTTATAGCCATGCAACTGGGACAGGTAGTTGGGGACCAGGAACACCAGGCCGAAGGTCGCCGCGCCGAATATGAACATCGCCGCACTGGCCACGCCGAAGTTGTAGCCGGCCAGCAGGCGCAGGTTGATGAACGAGCGCCGGCCGAACAGTTGCGTGCAGATGAACAGCAGCAGGGCGACCACGCCGATGGCCAGCATCGCAGTGATGAAGTCGGAGCCGAACCAGTCCTTGCGGCCGCCTTCCTCCAGCACGATCTGGATCGCCCCCAGGCCGATGATCATGCTGGCGATACCCAGCCAGTCACCGTTGCGCAGCTTCTGCAGTTGCATCGATTTCGGCTTGATCGACCAGGCCACGGCGGCGAGCAGCAACACGCCCGGGACCAGCTGCAGGTAGAAGATCCAGCGCCAGCTGTAGGCGTCGGTGAGCCAGCCGCCGATGGACGGACCGGCGGCCTGGGCGACGCTGTTGGACAGGCTGAACAACGCCATGCCCATGGCCACCCGCGAGGGCGGCAGCTCGGTGATGATCAGCTGGAAAGACAGCGGGATCAGCACTGCGCCAGCTGCGCCCTGGATCACGCGAACGGCGATCAGCGTGGCAAGGTTGGGCGAGAACGAGCAGGCCACCGAGGCTGCGAGGAAGATCGCCGAACCGACCAGCATCACCCGACGCAGGGAGAACACCTCCACCAGCCAGGCGGTCAGCGGAATCATCACGATCTCGGCGACCAGGTAGGCCGTGGAGATCCACGAGCCTTCCTCGAAGCTGGCGCTCAGCGAGCCCTGGATTTCCGGCAGGGCGGCACTGGTGACGTGGACGTTCATGCCCGCCATGAAGCAGCCGAACAGCCCGCCGATCACCGCCACCCAGGCCTTGAGCGAGGTCTTCTCGCTGTCACTGGCCATCGGGCTGCGCCTCCGCGCTGTCGCGGGTGTCCACTTCGGCGATCACCGACATGCCGGGCAGGATTGGCAACTGCCGGCGGGCGTCGGGATCCAGGGTGATCTTCACCGGGAAGCGCTGGACGATCTTGGTGAAGTTGCCGGTGGCGTTGTCCGGCGGCAGCAGGGCGAAGATCGCCCCGGAACCGGGCGAGAAACTCTCCACGCGGCCGTGCAACACCCTGTCGGGGAAGCTGTCGACGCGCACCTCCACCGGCTGGCCGGGACGCATGCGGCGCAGCTGGGTTTCCTTGTAGTTGGCCACCACGTAGGACTGTTCCACCGGCACCAGGGCCAGCAGCGGCAAGCCGGGCGTGACGTACTGGCGGTGGCGCACGCGGCGCTGGCCGACTACGCCGGCGATGGGCGCGCGGATTAACGTGTCTTCCAGTTCGTTTTCCGCCAGGGCCAGGCTGGCGTCCGCCCCGGCGGCGCGGGCCTGCTGCTGTTGCAACTGGGCGACGGCCTGATCGCGGCTGGCCTGCAGCACGCTCAGGCGGGTGCGTTGCCGGCTGGCCGCGGCTTCGGCACGGTTGAAGGCTGAACGCGCGCGGGCGAAATCGGCGGTGACGCTCTCCAGGCGTTGGTCGCTCGCGGCATGCTGGGCCACCAGGTCGCGGTAGCGCTGGAAGTCCAGTTGCGCGCGCTGGCGTTCGGCACGGGCGCTGTCGATATCGGCGTCGGCCTGCTCGATCAGCGCCTCTTGCTCCTTCAACTGCGCATCCAGCGTCACCAGCGCGGCCTGCTGCGCTTCGATGGCGGCGCGAGCCTCGGCCTGCCGGGCCCGTGCCTGCTGCAAGCGGGCCTGGTAGTCGCGCTCCTGGAGGCGTACCAGCGGGGTGCCGGCGGCCACGCTCTGGTTATCTTCCACCAGCACCTCGGCGACGTAGCCGGAGACCTTCGGACTGATGGTGATCCAGTCGGCGCGCACATAGGCGTCGTCGGTTTCCTCCAGGTAGCGGCCGATGCCGGCCCAGTAAAGGCCATAGCCCAGCACGGCGGCGGCGAGGACGCCGCCCCCCAGCCAGACCAGGCGGCGTTGCCGGCGCTTGCATTCGATCTGTGCCTTCTGTTCGGCGGCGTTGATTTGCGGGTCATCGACGGCAATGTTCATCGTGCGGGTTCCGTAGAAGCGGTTTGGCGCCCGGCCAGTTCGTTGGCAGGCGGAGCCTGCCAACCGCCGCCGAGGGCGTGGAAAAGTTCGATCTGGCGCTCGACCAGTTGCCGGTCGGCCTCGGCCTTGTCCGCCTCGAGGCGGACCATGGCGCGCTCGCTGTCGAGTACGTCGAGGAAGTCCAGGGCGCCGGCCTGGTAGTTCACCCGGGCCAGGCGGTAGGCGTTGCGGCTGTTGTCGAGCGCGCTGGCCAGCGCTTCGCGGTGGCCCGTCTCGCCGCTGTAGCGGGCCAGGCTCTGGCGAACCTCCTTGAGCGCCACCAGCGCCTGTTGCTGGAAACGGGCGAGTCGCCGGCGTTCGTGGGCCTGGGCGCCCTCCAGGCGGGTGCGGGTGACCAGCAGGTTGGGAAAGCTCCAGCGGATCAGCGGGCCGATGGCATAGGTGATCGCTTCATGATCGCCGAGGTCGTGCAGGCGCTCGGCGGAGGAGCTGATCGATGCGCCAAAGGACACGCTGGGATAGAAGTCGGCCTGGCGCATACCCACTTCATGCCCGGCGGCCGCCAGCGCGCGTTCGGCGGCACGGATGTCCGGGCGGCGTTGCAGCAGCGCCCAGCCATCGCCGACTGGCAGCGCCCGGCTCAGCCGAGGCACGTTCTGGCAGTCGCTGACCGCGGCCGGCAGTCGCCCCGGCTCGCTGCCGGTGAGCACGCCGAGTTCTTCCAGCGCGGCCTGGTGTTCGGCCTCGAGGCGCGGCAGCAGGGCGCGGGTTTCGTCCAGCAGGCTGCGGACGCGATCCACCTCCAGATCGGTAACCAGCCCGGCACGGCGCTGGCGGACCGTGAGGTCGAGGCTGCGCTCCACGGTCGAGACCGAATGCCGCTGGATGGCCGACCGCGCGGCGTAGGCGCAGGCATTGGCGTAGGCGCGGGCGGTGCCGGCAGCGACGTTGACCTGCAAATGGTCGTGGGCGGCTCGAGCGGCCTCCGCGTTGGCCTGGGCGGCGAGGATCGACTGGCGCACCTGGCCCCAGAGGTCGAGTTGGTAGTCCAGCGCGAACCCCGGCACCTGGTTCCACTGCGAGCCGGCGCGGCTGCCGGTGGCCTTGGCGAGGGTCTGGTCATCGCTGGTGCGGCCGTAGAAGGTCTGCCAGCTCGCTGTGGTACCGGGCCAGCGTTGTGCTCGCGCCTGGCCGAGCAGGGCCAGCAGTTCATCGACGTGGGCGAGGGAGGCTTGCAGGTCGTGGTTATGTCGCAGGGCCAGGGTTACCAACTGGTCGAGTTGCGGGTCCTGGTACAGGCGCCACCAATCGCTGGGCGGGTCCTGTGCGGTGGTACCGCTGGCGAGCGCCTGCCAGTCGCCGCCAGCAGGCGGATGGGGAGCAGGCACCGGATGTTCGCTGACCGCCGAGCAGCCGCCGATCAGCAGGCCGGCGCAAGCCAGCGCGAGCAGCGAATGTCGCGGGTTGGAGGAGGGTATGAGCATGTTGGGGAGTCACTTCGCTTCGGACTCCCGCAGGTTAGGGTCTCAGCCGGTACGGCTCTCTCGCACCGCCGACAACCAGCCTCGCGAAAATGACAAGCTGCTCAGCCGCGAACCGCCTGGTAGTGGCTGGGCGACTGCCCGAGGATGCGCTTGAAGGTCTGCGAGAAGGCGCTCGGGCTCTGGTAACCGTGCTCCAGCGCCACTTCCAGCACCGAGGCGCCGGCGATCAGGCGTTGCAGGCTGAGGACCATGCGCACGCGGGTGCGCCAGTCGCCGAAGTTCATCCCCAGTTCGCGCTGGAACAGACGGGCGAGGGTGCGGCTGCTCATGTTCAGCTGCTGCGCCCAGTCCTCCATGCCGGTTTCGTCCGCCGGAGCGCCGATCACCGCGTTGCACAGCCGCAGCAGGCGCGGGTCCCGTGGCATGGCGAGGTGGATGCCGACTGTTTGTGCCGCGTCCATCTCCACCAGCAGCAACTCGTGCAGGCAACGGCGGCGGTGCTCGCTGCCGTCACCCGCTTGTATCGCGCTGGCGGCGACCAGCAGTTCCCGCAGCAGGGGCGTCACCGCGATCAGCTGGCAGTACTGGCCACCCCAGGGCCAGGTGGAGGCAGGCATGAACAGCGTGCGCATGCGCACGCTGCCGAACATGCGGATCTGATGCTCGGTGCCCGGCGGCACCCACAGCGCGTGGCCGGCCGGAACCACCCAGTTCTTCTGCGCCGCGCCTACCAGCATCACGCCGGAGATCGAGTGGATCAGCTGCGCCTGGGCATGGCAGTGCGGGAGGATTTCCTCGCCATCCTGGTGGTCGTAGGCGAGCGCCTCCAGGGACAGGGCGCAGGTCATGGCGCGAGGCCTTCGGGGCGGGTGGGAGAGTCGAGCGGTTGCATGTGGGGCTCCTGGGGGAACCAGCATTCTAGGTGAAACCACCCGCCAGTTTCTGGCGTTAAGTTGCTGTAATGCATTATTGGCGGCAATAAATGATCGTCAATTGGACGGTTCCTGGAATTATCAAGAAGATATCTGGCGGGTTCAGTGAGACGAGACGTAAGCCGAAGCTTCCTGCGCTGGCGGAATCGCGAAGTTCTCCCGCATGCGCTGCGCCTCCGCCAGTGGCGTGCGGCCGAACAGGCGCTTGAACTCCCGGTTGAACTGCGAGGCACTGGCGTAGCCGACCGCCAGGCTCGCCGCCTGCGCCGTCATGCCTTGGCGCACGATCAGCAGACGCGCCTGGTGCAGCCGTGTGCACTTGAGGTACTGCATGGGCGAGGTGCGGGTAATGGCCTTGAAGTGGCTGTGGAAGGACGGAACGCTCATGCCGGCCTCATTGGCCAGTTGCGGCAGGTCGATGGGCTGCGCGTAGCCCGTATGGATGCGCTGCAGGGCCCTGGCGATGTTGCCGAAGCGGCCACGCATGGCCAGCGCCGCGCGCAGGGTGTTGCCTTGGGTGCCGGTCAGTACGCGGAAGTACAGCTCGCGCAGCAGGGCCGGTGCGAGGACGGCCGCCTCCAGCGGGTCGCCCAGCGCTTCGAGGAAACGCAGCACCGATTGCGTCAGCGCCGGGTCCATTGGGCTGGAGATCAGGCTGCGCGGGGCGTCCTTGGTGCATGGCTTGCCTATCGAGTCGATCTGCAACATCAGCTCGGCAGCGAGCTGGAAGTCCAGGTGCAGGTAGATGGCCAGCAGCGGCCGCTCGGCAGTCGCATCGGTTTCCATGGTGAAGGGCACCGGCACCGCGACGGCCAGGTAGTGCTGTTCGTCGTAAACGTAGATCTCATCGCCGAAGTACCCGCGCTTGCAGCCCTGGCAGACGATCACGATGCCGGGATCGTAGAGCACCGGAGTGCGCGCCAGTGGTCGGTTCGAGCGGAGCAGTCGCACGCCCGGAAGCGCCGTGAGGTTGTAGCCCTCCTGAGGAGCCAGTGCGGCGAGCAGGGCAGTCATGCGCGCCTGGTCGGTCCGGGGAGCGTCGTCGTCTTTTCTCATAGAATCAGGCAATACAATCAGAGGTTGAGGTCTCTTGAAGGGAAGTGGCGCTGAGTATTGTGCACTCAATTCCCCCGCAATGGAGTCATCCCCATGTCATCTTTCAAGACCCTCCTGATCACCGGCGCCAACAGCGGCTTCGGCCTGGCCCTGGCTCGTGAGGCGCTCGCAGCTGGACATCGTGTGGTCGGCACGGTGCGCACCGAGCAGGCCCGCGCCGAACTGGAAGCACTGGCGCCCGGGCAGGTCTTCGGGCGCCTGCTCGATGTGACCGACTTCGATGCCATCCCAGGTGTGGTTGCTGAAATCGAAGCGAGCTTCGGCCCGCTGGATGTGCTGGTGAACAGTGCCGGCTACGGCCACGAAGGCATTCTCGAGGAGTCACCGCTGGAGGCGATGCGCCGGCAGTTCGAGGTGAACGTCTTCGGCGCCGTGGCGATGATTCAGGCCGTGCTGCCTGCCATGCGCACTCGCCGCCGTGGGCACATCCTCAACATCACCTCGATGGGCGGTTATATCACCCTGCCGGGCATCGCCTATTACTGCGGCAGCAAGTTCGCCCTGGAGGGCATCAGCGACGCGCTGGGCAAGGAAGTCGAAGGCTTCGGTATCGCGGTGACGGCGGTGGCTCCAGGCTCCTTCCGCACCGATTGGGCCGGGCGTTCCATGGTTCGCAGTCCGCGTTCCATCGCCGATTACGACGCGCTGTTCGACCCGGTGCGCCAGGCGCGACAGGAAAAGAGCGGCAAGCAGTTGGGCGACCCGGCGAAAGCCGCGCAGGCGATGCTGGCGGTCATCGAGGCGCCGGTGCCGCCACGGCACCTGCTGCTGGGCAGCGATGCGCTGGGCCTGGTACGGCAGAAGCTCTGCGCACTGGAAGAGGAGATCAGCCATTGGGAAGCGCTCACCCGTTCCACCGACGGCTGAGCGGCGATCAGTACCCGGCGCTGCGCTCCTCGGGGCGCAGCGTGAGGACCTCGAAGCCCTTGGCGGTCACCGCCACGGTGTGCTCGAACTGCGCCGAGAGCTTGCCGTCGAGGGTGACTACGGTCCACTCGTCCGCCAGGGTTTTCACCCCGGAGTGCCCCTCGTTGAGCATGGGTTCGATGGTGAAGGTCATGCCTTCCCTGAGCACCTGGCCGGTGCGCGGGCGACCGGAATGCAGCACCTGGGGCGGCTCATGCATCTCGCGGCCAATGCCGTGGCCGCAGTATTCCTCGACCACGCTGTAGCCGTTCTGCCGGGCGTGCCGCTCGATGGCGTGGCCGATGTCGCCGAGGCGGGCGCCGGGTTTCACCGCGCGAATGCCTTTCCACATCGCCTCGTAGGTGATCTCCACCAGGCGTTTTGCCGCCGGTGAGACCTTGCCGATCAGGTAGGTCTTGCTCGAGTCGGCGATGAAGCCGTTCTTTTCCAGGGTGATATCGAAGTTGACGATGTCGCCATCCTGCAGGCGGTCCGCTGCGGACGGCACGCCATGGCAGACCACCTGGTTGCGCGAGGAGTTGAGCACGTAGGCGAAGCCGTACTGGCCCTTGCTGGCCGGGCGCGCCTGTAGCTCGTCGACGATGTAGCGCTCGACCCGGTCGTTCACTTCGAGGGTGGTCATGCCTTCCAGCGACAGGCTGTCGACAAAGCCGAAGACCTTCGCCAGCAGTCGGCCGGACTCGGCCATCAGCGCCAGTTCTGCCGAGGTCTTGATCATTTCGCGCCCGCCATGGCCGGGTATTTCACCCCGGCCTCCTGGAGTTCGCGGGTCACGATCTCGTTGAAGCTCAGGGTCGGTTCCAGCTCGCAGAGCATGCCGATCTTGATCCAGAACGCGGCCTGGGCGTTGATCGAGCGGCAGGCCACGGAGCTGGCGCGGCGCAGCTGGTCGTGCAGGTCGTCGTCGAGGTTGATGATGCCCATGGACGATCAGTCTCCATATGAATCATTACAAAACATATATTCATCATATGGCTGTGGTTGGCAGAATGCAAAAACGGCCAGGCAGCCGGCACTCAGTCCGCTGGCTGTCCCGTGGCGCTGTCCTGCAGGCCGCGCAGCAGGTCCACCAGTGCGCGGGCGCAAGCGGGCAGGGCTTCGCGATCGCGCAGCAGCACGCTGCGCTCGCGAACCACCCAGGGCTCGTCCAGCGCCAGTATCTGCAGGTTCATGGTGCGGCTGTGGCGCACGGCGGCCGTTTCCGGGATCACGCCGATGCCGACCCCGGCTTCGACCATCCGGCAGATGGCCTCGAAGCTGGCCACCTGGATGCGCAGGTTGAGGTCGCCGCCCATGCGTTCCACGCGTTCGCGCAGGAAGCTCTGCAGGGTGCTGCCTTCATGCAGGGCGATGTGCGGATAATCCAGGGTGTCGGCGAGCGTCAGCCGGGGCAGGGCGCACAGCGGGTGACCCGGGGCCACGGCGAGGACCAGGCGGTCAGTGCTGAAGTGGATGACCTGCAGGCCTTCGGCGCGCACCGGGCCGGCAACGATGCCCAGGTCCGCGGAGCCGTCGAGGATGGCGCGGACGATGTCGCGGTTCAGCCGCTCCTGCAGGTCCACGCTGACGCCGGGGCGTTCGGCGAGAAAGTCCGCCAGCAGTTCGGGGAGGAATTCGGTGACCGCCGTGGTGTTGGCGAAGATGCGGATGTGACCGACCTGATCGCCCGCCTGGCCACTGAAGTCACTTTTCAGGTGATCCACCTGGCGCAGGATCAGGCGCGCATGCTGCAACAGGCGCTGGCCCGCCGGGGTCAGCTCGACGCCACGGTTGTCGCGGTAGAGCAGGCGGCAGTCGAGCTGGCCTTCCAGCGCCTTGATCCGCGCGCTGGCGGCGGCCGCCGAGAGATGGGCGCGGCGCGCTCCCTGGGTCAGGCTGGGAGCCTCGGCGATGTGGATGAACAGGCGCAGGTCGGCGAGATCGAAATGCATGTAACGGGTTCCCGCTAGGCTTGGGGATGGGAGTGGCGTTCGGTGCAGCTTAACGCCGGATTATGAAAATGTGGATTCGACTAACGCAAGCCCTGTTGCATGCTCCGTTCACCCAACCTGCCAAGAGGTCCGAAATGAGCGATTCGCCCTATGCCGACTGGATCGGCCGCTCTCAGGAGCGCGAGGAAGAACTGAGTACGCTGCTGGTCCGCCGCCTGGCCGTGACCCTGGCCGAAGAGGCCCCGGCTGCCGGCGAGGCGCTGCCGCCGCTGTGGCACTGGATGTTCTTCCAGGATGAAGTGACCGAGCCGGGCCTGGGCGCCGACGGCCACCCGGCGCGGGGCGGTTTCCTGCCCCCGGCCGATGGGCGCAACCGCATGTGGGCCGGCGGTCGTCTGGAATTCCACGAGCCGCTGCGCGTCGGCGGTGTGGCGAAGCGCACCACCACTATCCTGAACGTCGAGGAAAAGCACGGCCGCACCGGCTCGCTGCTGTTCGTCACCCTGCGCCACGAATTCACCCAGGACGGCCGCCTGGCTTTCAGCGAGGAGCAGGACATCGTCTACCGCGAGCCCAGCCCGCCCAAGCTCTCCAGCGGCGAAGCGCTGCCAGCCGGCGATTGGAGCGAGGCGGTGGTGCCATCGCCGATCCTGCTGTTCCGCTACTCCGCGCTGACCTTCAACGGCCACCGCATCCATTACGACTGGCCCTACGTCACCGAGGCCGAAGGTTACCCCGGCCTGGTGGTGCACGGCCCGCTGATCGGCACCCTGAACCTGCGCGCCTTCTGCCGCGCCAACCCTCAGGCACGCCTGCGTCGTTATTCCTACCGTGGCCTGCGTCCGCTGATCAGTCCCGAACCGTTCGAAGTCGCTGGGCGCCTGATTAGCCCCGGCAAGGCCGAAGTCTGGGCCGGCAATGGCGCCGGTATCGCCCAGCGCGGCGAAGTGGAATTCGACTGACCGCACCTCGTGAAGGTGCCTCCAACAAGAAAGACATGAGGTGTTTCGATGACGTCCACCCCCGAAGAGCTCCAGGCCATCCGTGAAGGCGTTCGCGCCCTGTGTGCGGAGTTCCCCGCCGAATACTGGCGCAGAATCGATGAAGAGAAAGGCTTCCCCGAGGAGTTCGTCCGCGCCATGACCGAAGCTGGCTGGCTCTCGGCGATGATCCCGGAGGAGTACGGCGGCTCGGGCCTGGGCCTCGCCGAGGCCTCGGTGATCCTCGAAGAAGTGAACCGCTGCGGCGGCAACTCCGGCACCATCCACGGGCAGATGTACAACATGTTCACCCTGCTGCGTAACGGCAGCGCCGAGCAGAAGGCCTACTACCTGCCCAGGCTCGCCAGCGGCGAACTGCGCCTGCAGTCCATGGGCGTGACCGAGCCCACCACCGGCACCGACACCACCAAGATCAAGACCACCGCCGTGCGCAAGGGCGACAAGTACGTGGTCAACGGCCAGAAAGTGTGGATCTCGCGCATCCAGCACTCCGACCTGATGATCCTGCTGGCCCGCACCACGCCGCTGGCCGAGGTGAAGAAAAAGTCCGAGGGCATGTCGATCTTCCTCGTCGACCTGCGCGAAGCCGTCGGCAACGGCCTGACCGTGCAGCCCATCGCCAACATGGTCAACCACGAGACCAACGAGCTGTTCTTCGACAACCTGGAAATCCCCGCCGGCAACCTGATCGGCGAAGAGGGCAAGGGCTTCAGGTACATCCTCGACGGCCTCAACGCCGAGCGCACACTGATTGCCGCCGAGTGCATCGGTGATGGCCGCTGGTTCACCGAGAAATCCGCACAGTACGCCCGCGACCGCGTGGTGTTCGGTCGGCCCATCGGGCAGAACCAGGGCGTGCAGTTCCCCATCGCCGAGGCGCACATCGAGATCGAGGCCGCTGACCTGATGCGCTGGCGCGCCTGCGAGGAATACGACAGCGGCCGGAACGCCGGCGCCGCCGCCAACATGGCGAAGTACCTGGCGGCCAAGGCCAGCTGGGAGGCGGCCAACGCCTGCCTGCAGACCCACGGCGGCTTCGGCTTCGCCAACGAGTACGACGTCGAGCGCAAATTCCGCGAGACACGCCTGTACCAGGTGGCGCCGATCTCCACCAACCTGATCCTGTCCTACGTGGCCGAGCACCTGCTCGAACTGCCGCGCTCTTTCTGATCGACCGGGACGACAAGCGATGAACAATACCCACGCCCTCGCCGAGTTCCTTGCCGGCCTGCGTTACGAAGACCTGCCCGCGTCCGTGGTCGAGTACACCGAAGAACTGTTCCTCGACTGGCTCGGCTCGGCCCTGGCCAGCCAGAACCGCCACCCGATCCCGTTGTTCCAGCGCTACGCCCAGCGCATGGGCCCGGCGAGCGGCAAGAGCCGCGTGCTGGTGGACGGCACCTCGACTTCCGCTTACTTCGCTGCGCTGGTCAACGCTGCCAGCTCGCACCTGGTGGAGCAGGACGACCTGCACAACAGCTCCGTGCTGCACCCGGCCACCGTGGTGTTCCCGGCGGCCCTGGCGGCTGCGCAGGAGCTGGGCAAGTCCGGCCGCGAGCTGATCCTCGCCAGCGTCGCCGGCTACGAGGCCGGTATCCGCATCGGCGAGTTCCTCGGCCGCTCGCACTACCGCATCTTCCATACCACCGCCACGGTGGGCACCCTGGCTGCTGCAGTGGCCGTGGGCAAACTACTGGGCCTGGACAGCCGGCAGTTCGTCAACTGCCTGGGCAGCGCCGGCACCCAGGCCGCCGGGCTCTGGGAATTCCTGCGGGATGCCGCTGACTCCAAGCAGCTGCACACTGCCAAAGCCGCGGCTGACGGCCTGCTCGCCGCCTACCTGACGGCCGATGGGCTGACCGGCGCGCAGAACATCCTCGAAGGCGAGCAGGGCATGGCCGCCGGCATGTCCAGCGACGCCGACCCGAGCAGGCTGGTGGACGGGCTGGGCACCCGCTGGGCGCTGTGCGAGACCTCCTACAAGTTCCACGCCTCCTGCCGCCATACCCATCCCGCCGCCGATGCGCTGTTGGGCCTGATGCAGCGCGAAGGGCTCAGGCATGGCGACATCGCCCAGGTCACCGCCCGCGCGCACCAGGGCGCCATCGACGTGCTCGGCCGCGTGGTGGTGCCACAGACGGTGCACCAGGCGAAGTTCTCCATGGGCACCGTGCTGGGCCTGATCGCCGTGCACGGCAAGGCCGGGCTGGTGGAGTTCGAGAAGTTCTCCCTGAGCGACACCGAGGTCTCGGCCTTCCGCGAGAAGGTCAGCATGCAGCTCGACCCCGAAGTGGACGGCGCCTACCCGCGGCGCTGGCTCGGCCGCGTCGACGTGCTTACCACCGACGGCCGTCAGCTGCACGGCGCGATCGACGAGCCCAAGGGCGATCCTGGCAACGGCCTGAGTCGCGCGGAACTGGAAGACAAGTTCCGCCGCCTGCTGGCCTTCGCCGGCCAGCGCAGCGAAGCTGAAGCGGACCGCCTGGTGCAGGCCTGCTGGCGTCTGCATGAGCTGCCGGAGCTGGGCGTCTTCCACTGAAGACGACTTCCACCCAAGAGAGTCTCACGGGCGGCCTGGCCGCCCGGTCCCACCGCCCGATATTTCTGAAGAATTCGCGTCGGCCAGTCGGCCGGCGTCTGGAGTTGCCCATGAGTTCGCGCCCCCTCGACGGCATCACCGTCGTCAGCCTGGAACACGCCATTGCTGCGCCGTTCTGCACCCGCCAGCTGGCCGACCTCGGCGCCCGCGTAATCAAGATCGAGCGCCCTGGCGTCGGCGACTTCGCCCGCGGCTACGACGAGCGCGTGCGCGGCCTGGCTTCGCATTTCGTCTGGACCAACCGTTCCAAGGAAAGCCTGTCCCTGGACCTCAAGCAGGAGCCGGCGCAGACCGTGCTGGAGCAACTGCTGGAAACCGCCGACGTACTGGTGCAGAACCTCGCGCCGGGCGCGGCCGCGCGTCTGGGCCTGTCGTTCGAAGCGCTGCACGAGCGCTTCCCGCGCCTGATCGTCTGCGACATTTCCGGCTACGGCGAAGGCGGCCCCTACGAGCAGAAGAAAGCCTACGACCTGCTGATCCAGAGCGAGAGCGGCTTCCTCTCGGTGACCGGCGGGCCGGGCGCGGACGAGATGGCCAAGGCCGGTTGCTCCATCGCCGACATTTCCGCCGGGATGTACGCCTACAGCGGCATCCTCTCCGCGCTGCTGCTGCGCGGGCGCACGGGGGAGGGCAGTCGCGTCGAGGTGTCGATGCTCGAAGGCATGGCCGAGTGGATGGGCTTTCCCATGTACTACGCCTTCGAAGGCCAGTCGCAGCCGCCGCGCGCCGGCGCCGCCCACGCCACCATCTACCCCTACGGGCCTTTCCCCACCGGCGATGGCGGCAGCGTCATGCTCGGCGTGCAGAACGAGCGCGAGTGGAAGCTGTTCTGCGAGGTCGTCCTGCAGCGTCCGGAGCTGGCGGCCGATCCGCGCTTTACCGCGACCAGCCTGCGCGTGGCCAACCGCGATGCCTTGCGCACGCTGATCGTCGAAGCCTTCGCCAGCCTCGGCGCCGAGCAGGTGGTCGAGCGCCTGGAACAAGCGCAGATCGCCAACGCCCACGTCAACGACATGCGCGGCCTGTGGCAGCATCCGCAACTGGCCGCCCGCGACCGCTGGCGTGAGATCGACAGCCCGGCTGGTCGCCTACCGGCGCTTTTGCCGCCGGTGAACAGCAATGCCTATGCGCCGCGCATGGACGCTGTGCCGGCTTTAGGTCAGCAGACGGATGACCTGCTGCGGGAACTGGGCTATACCCCCGGTGATATCCAGCGCCTGCACGAGCAGGGTGCGGTATGACCCAGGAGGACCCAATGATCCAGCAAAGCCAGGCGGATTCCATCGTACGAACCGCGCTGTTCGTTCCCGGCAGCCGCCCGGAGCGCTTCGCCAAGGCCCTGGCCAGCGGCGCCGACGCGGTGATCGTCGACTTCGAGGACGCCGTCGAGGCATCGCTCAAGGCCCAGGCCCGGGACAATCTGGAAGCCTTCCTCGGCGCCAACCCGGAGGCCCGCGTGCGGGTGCGGGTGAACGCCGCTGGCGATCCGGAGCAGGCGGCCGATCTGGAGCTGTGCCGGCGCCTGCCGGGTGTCATCGGCATCCTGTTGCCCAAGGCCGAGCGCGCCATGCAGGTGCGCATCGCCGCGTCCTGCGGCAAGCCGGTCTGGCCGCTGATAGAGAGCGCCCGCGGCCTGCTCGCCCTGGGTGAAATCGCTGCCTGCGAGGGCGTGGAGCGCCTGACTTTCGGCGGCCTCGACCTGGCGCTGGACATCGGCATGAACAGCGGCACCCCGGCCGCCGCCGTGGTCTATGACCAGGTGCGCCTGAACCTGCTGCTGCATTCGCGGGTGAACGACCTGCAACCGCCGCTGGACACGGTTTTCCCGGCGTTCGACGACGCCGAGGGCTTTGCCGCGACCATCCGCCATGGCCGCGACCTGGGCTTGCTGGGGGCGTTGTGCATTCATCCGAAGCAGGTGGGCGTTGCCCATGCGGCGCTGGCCCCGAACGCCGACGAACTGGACTGGGCGCGGCGGGTGGTGACAGCTGCCGAGAGCGGCGCGGCGGCCTTCCAGGTCGACGGGCAGATGGTCGATGCGCCGGTGCTGAGTCGTGCTCGACGCCTGCTGGCCAGCGCCGGTGATTGATCGGTGAATCGCCGTCAGGCCCCGCTTCTTGCGAGGCGGGCGGCAGCGCAGAACCGCGTTCTTGACCGGGAGCACCGCCAGCCGGTGGATGGCTGATCTACGCTAGGGAACGGGAAGACCCCCTTCGCACGGGGCTTTCGCCGCCATCGCCCGGAGCCGTCACCCTCATGCCCGATACTTCACCACGGAAACCTTCCGGCTTCGACTGGCAGCGTTGGCTGCCGGGTCTCGTCACCCTGCGCAATTACCAGGCGAGATGGCTGCCGAAGGACTTCGCCGCCGGCCTGGTGCTGACCACCATGCTGGTACCGGTGGGTATCGCCTATGCCGAAGCATCCGGCGTGCCGGGCATTTATGGCCTGTACGCGACCATCATCCCGCTGCTGGCTTATGCGCTGTTCGGTCCGAGCCGAATTCTGGTGCTCGGCCCCGATTCGGCGCTGGCCGCGCCCATCCTCGCGGTGGTGGTGCAGTACGCGGCGAGCGACCCGCAACGAGCAATTGCCATCGCCAGTCTGATGGCGCTGGTGTCCGGTGCGGTGTGCATGATTGCAGGCCTGTTGCGCCTGGGCTTCATCACCGAACTGCTGTCCAAGCCGATCCGCTACGGCTACATGAACGGCATCGCGCTTACCGTGCTGGTCAGCCAGTTGCCCAAGCTGTTCGGCATCAAGGTCGACAGCGAAGGGCCGCTGCGTGATATCTGGAGTCTGGGCCAGGCTCTGCTGGAAGGACGCGCCAACTGGACGAGCTTTGCGGTGGGAGCGGGCAGCCTCGTGCTGATCCTGCTGCTCAAGCCG
Source organism: Pseudomonas sp. DP-17 (assembly GCF_022380625.1). Taxonomy (NCBI): domain Bacteria; kingdom Pseudomonadati; phylum Pseudomonadota; class Gammaproteobacteria; order Pseudomonadales; family Pseudomonadaceae; genus Pseudomonas; species Pseudomonas sp. DP-17. The sequence goes on along the minus strand of NZ_JAKSXG010000003.1, from coordinate 245,897 downwards.
TACAAGCGCATTCCAGGCATTCTCATCGCGGTGATCCTGGCGACGCTGGCGGTCAGCCTGTTCGACCTCGGCAGCCACGGGGTCAAGGTGCTCGGGCAGTTGCCGCAAGGATTGCCGTCCTTCGCCTTCCCGTGGGTGAGCGATATCGATCTGCTGGAAGTGATGCTGGGCGGCGTCGCGGTGGCGCTGGTGTCCTTCGCCGACACCAGCGTCCTGTCGCGTACCTATGCCGCGCGATTGAAGAGTCCGGTGAACCCCAACCAGGAAATGTTTGGCCTCGGTGTGGCGAACGTCGCTTCCGGGCTGTTCCAGGGTATTCCCATCAGCAGCAGTTCCTCGCGCACGCCGGTGGCCGAGGCGGCAGGGTCGAAAACCCAGCTCACCGGCATCATCGGCGCGCTGGCGGTCACCCTGTTGCTGCTGATGGCGCCGAACCTGATGGAGCACCTGCCCAACAGCGCGCTGGCCGCCGTGGTCATCGCCGCCGCGCTGGGCCTGTTCGAATTCGCCGACCTCAAGCGCATCTATCGCATGCAGCCCTGGGAGTTCTGGCTGTCCATCGGTTGCTTCGCTGGCGTGGCGGTGTTCGGCGCCATTCCGGGCATCTGTATTGCCGTGGTGATCTCGGTGATCGAGTTTCTCTGGGACGGCTGGCGGCCGCACCACGCGGTGCTCGGACGGGTCGACGGGGTGCGCGGCTATCACGACGTAACGCGTTACCCGAATGCCCGGCGCATCCCCGGACTGGTCATGCTGCGTTGGGACGCGCCGCTGTTCTTCGCCAACGCCGAGCAGTTCCAGAACCAGGTACTGGCTGCCCTGGACGAGTCACCGACGCCGGTGCAGCGGTTGGTGATCGCCGCGAGCCCGGTGACCAGCATCGACATCACCTCTGCCGACATGCTCGCCGAACTGGACAAGCAGCTGGAGCAGCGCGGTGTCGAACTGCAGTTCGCCGAGATGAAGGACCCGGTGAAGGACAAGATGAAGCAGTTCGAGCTGTTCGAGGGCCTGGGCGAGTCGGCCTTCCACCCGACGCTGGGCGCGGCCGTGGATGCCTACCTGGCCGACTCCGGGGTGGACTGGAAACCCTAGGTCGTCCGGGCCTGCGCGCGGCGGCCATCGATCCAGATAAGCATGCCGCTGGCGTACAGCGATACCGCGAGGAACAGTGCCATGCGGATGGCGAAGGCGCGGTAGACGTCCTGGCCACCGGCGCTGTCCGCCACTGACTGGCCGAGCAGGATCAGCATGGTGGTCAGGCAGCTGACCCAGTAGGCCGGGCTCTTGCGCGTGGCCACTGCGGCGTACAGGCGACGCCCTTGCCAGAGGGTGAAGAGCAGCACCCAGAGGAAGAACATCCATAGATGCACGAAAAGGCTCAGGGCGCTCCAGACCAGCATTGCCAGCACGCCGGCCAGCAGGGTGGAACCGATCAGTTCGCGGCTGGCGTGGCGCGCGCGGGTTTCCCCGGCCTGCTGGCCGAGGCTCACCGACTTCATGATCAGCGGCATGAAGCGGTCCGGCGCGATGATCGCCAGCAGGAAGGCCGGCATCACGATCAGCGTGGCGCGCAGGGCGATCCAGCCGACATCCTGCTCATTGGGCAACGGTGGAGCGGGGGGCGAGGGCGCATCGGCCGGCTCCGGGAACAGGGCGTGGGCCACCGCCGTGCTCAACACGGCCAGCAGCATGCCCTTGGCCAGCGCTTCCACCACCGATAGCGCCAGGGTGAAATCACTGGTGCCGGCAGCGGCGATCATGGTCAGGCCGATCACCAGCAGGTTCGCCAGCAGGCCGTTGCCGCCGCGCAGCGCGTAGCGGAACACGCAGTAGAGACCCACGCCCACCAGCAGCACCCCCGTAAGCGGCGCGTGGCGCAGCAAGGGGATCAGCAGCAGGCCGATGCCGCAGCTGAGCATCACCAGCAGTGCCAGCGCCGGTGCGGCCTTGAGCGGCAGCGCCTGGGCGCGCATCGCCAGCAGGAGCACGGCAAGCACGGGAGCGAGGAACGGAATGGGCATGCCGATGCCGTAGCTCGCCGCCAGGCACAGCGCCGTGCCCCAGGCCAGCCGAAGCGCCCGGCGCCGCCGCAGCTCAATAGGCATACGACAGCCAGCTCATCAGCCACATGAACGCGCGGCCGAGCAGGTTCAGCGGGTTGCCTTCGCTGGGCAATGCCATGACCTCGGCCTGGCCACCGACGCGCAGTCCGGCGGGGCTTTCCAGTTGGTCGCGGTCCAGCTCGACGATCACCGGGAAGCGCTGCGCCGAGCGCAGCCATTCGCGGCTGTTCTGCACAGTCGGTAGCGAGCCCGGAGGTGTACCCTGGCCGACGCTGACGCCATAGCCGATGCTGCGGATGCGTCCCTTGAGCAGCTCGCCGGGCAGTGCGTCGAGCACTACCAGTACCGGCGTGCCGTTGCGCAGGCGGCCGAGGTTGTTCTCGGTCATGTCGGCGCTGATCCACAGGTCGTGGATGGCGATCAGCGTCATCACCGGGCTGCCGGGGCCGACGTAGTGGCCGACGTCGGTGCGCAGGTCGGTGATCAAGCCGTTGGAGTCGGCGCGTACCGTGGTGCGGGCGAGATCCAGACGAGCTTTGGCGACGTTGGCCATGGCGCTGCGCAGCTGAGCGTTATCCTCGTCGTGGCCGCCTTGCTGCTCGCGGGCGCGCTCGACCTCGGCGCGGGCTGCCGCCACCTGGCTGGCCGCCTGCTCGCGGGTCGCCTGCGCGGACTCCAGCCGCCGCACGGAAACCGTGCCGGGGTCTTCCTGATAGAGCCGCTGCAGTCGCTCGGCGTCCTGCCGCGCCTTGCGTTCGTTGGCCTGGGCAGCGGCCAGCGAGGCCTGGGCCGAATCGATGCCGGCGGTACTTGCGCCGATCTGCCGGCGCACCGTGTCCAGCTCTGCCTCGGCGCGTTGCAAGGCGATCCGGTACTGCTCCTGGTCCAGTTCGAAGAGCACGTCGCCCTTGCGCACTTCCTGGTTGTTGCCCACGGCCACGCGCTTCACCGGGCCGGCGACCTCGGCGCTCACCGCCACCACGTAGGCCTGCAACCGTGCCTGCTGGGTGTAGGGCGTGAAGCGGTCGGCGAGCAGGTACCAGGCCAGGCTGACGACGATCAGCAGCAACACCAGGCGCATGCCGCGATCCGGCGCAGACTTTCCGGGAACCGGGGGCGAGGGCGGTGCCGGTGGGGTAGCGGGGGTGTCGCTCATTTCGGGCTTCCTTGATCCTGGGCGGTGGGGGCGGGCTCATCGAGCAGGTCGCCCCAGTCGGTGCGTTGCTGCATCTGTTGCCGGGTGGCGGAATCAATGGGCGGGCGCTGGCTGTCCCAGCCGCCGCCCAGGGCCTTGTACAGCGCCACCAGGCTGCTGACCGCGTTGCCGCGGCTGACCAGGTAGCCGTCCTGCTGCTGCAACAGCAGTTGCTGGGCATCGAGCACGCGCTGGAAGTCGGCGAAGCCCTCGCGGTACTGCGAGCTGGCGAGGCTCAGCGAACGCTGCGCCGCCTGCGAGGCCTGTTCACGGATGCCGGCGCTCTGCAGCGAGCGCACCAGTCCGCTGGCTGCGTCGTCGGCTTCGCGCGCCGCGTTGCGCACGTCCTGCTGGTACAACTCGATCAGTTGTTGCAGACGCACATCTTCCACGCGCACGGCGTTCTTGCGCCGTCCGTAATCGAAAGGGTTCCAGATCAGGCTCGGGCCGGCGGCGAGGTTGAAGCTGTCGGGCAGGTTATTGGCCGAAACGAAACTCCAGCCGAGGCTGCCGATCAGGCTCAGCGACGGGTACAGGTCGGCTTCGGCGACACCCACCAGCGCGGACTGCGCGGCCACCGCCTGTTCGGCGGCGCGGATGTCCGGCCGGCGCTGCAGCAGGCTGGCCGGCACGTCCTGGAGAATTGCACCGTTGGGCATCGGCAATTGGCCATGTCTCGCGACCAGCTCCGGCATCTCGCCTGGCGGGCGGCCGAGGAGGGCGCAGAGGATGTTGCGCAGGGCGTTCACCTGGTTCTCGAACTCGGGGATGGTCGCTTGGGTCGCCAGGTACTGGGTGCGCGCCTGCTGCCAGTCCAGTTCGTCGTTTTCGCCGTGGCGGAACAGCCGCTCGGTGATCTCCAGGCTGCGCTCCTGGCGCCTGGCGTTCTCACGGGCGATGTCCAGCCGCGCCTCGGCGGTGCGCAGGCCGAAGTAGGTGTCGGCGACCTGGGCTCGCAGCAGCACCATGGCGTCGGCATAGTTGGCCTGGGACGCGAAGTACGCCGCGTCGGCCGACTCGATGGCGCGGCTGAAACGGCCCCAGAAGTCGATCTCCCAGCCGATGTCGAAACCAACGCTGGATTGCCAGAACACCGAGTCCCGTGCGCTGGGCGTGCCGTGCTGGTTCTGCTTGAGGTAGAGGCTGTCGGCGCTGATCTGCTGCAACTGCGGATAGCGCCCGGTCTCGGCGATGGCCAGTTGTGCGCGTGCTTCGGCGATGCGCAGCCCGGCCACGCGCAGGCTGGTGTTATGCGCGTCGGCCTCGGCGATCAGGGCGTCCAGCGTCGGGTCGGCGAACACCGTCCACCAGCGTCTGAAATCCGGCGCAGCCGCCCGATGGCTGGCCTGGTTCAGCAGTGGCGTGCTCCAGTCGTCCAGCCAGGGCTGCACCGGCTTCTGGTAGTCCGGACCGACCTGGGTGCAGCCGCCCAGCAGGGCGACAAGGAACAGGGGGCGGAGGCTGGCGCGCTCTGGCATGGCGTTCTCGCGATCATTCGGCCGGAGTGGCGGGCTTGTCCAGCTTCGGCACCTGCTGGTCGACCCATTGCCAGAACAGCTTGTAGGTCACGGCGAGGATCACCGGGCCGATGAACAGTCCGATGATGCCCTTGACGACCATGCCGCCGAGGGCGCCGATCAGCACCACCGGCATTGGCACGTCGACACCGCGGCCAAGCAGCAGCGGCTTGAGCACGTTGTCGGCGAGACCGGCGACGAAGATATAGATGGCGAACACGATGGTGGTGCCGGTGAAGCCTTCGGTACTCAGCACGTAGATGATCACCGGCAGGGTAATCAGGCTCGCTGGCGCCTGGGCGATGCCCAGCACCAGCACGATCAGGGCCAGGATGCCTGCCCCCGGCACGCCCTTGATCACGAAGCCGATGCCGATCAGCAGCATCTGGATGAGGGCGATGCCGATCACGCCCAGGGCGACCGCCCGGATGGTGGCGGTGCACAGCGCGGAAATGTGCAGGCCGCGTTCCGCGCCGGAAATCCGCATGGCGATGCGCTGCGCGGCAATGGTGCCCATCTCGCCGAAGGCCATGATGATGCCGGAGATGATGATCGCCCCGATGAACAGCAGGAAAGCGCCGCCGGCGCTGGCGGCCGCGCCCAGCAACATGCGTCCGGCGTCCTTGATGTTGGGCATGAGGCTGCGCAGTACATCGCTGAGGCTGTTGGAGGCGGCGAGCCAGAAGTCATAGACGCGCGGGCCGATCAACGGCCATTCGGCCACCGATGGCGAAGGCGCTGGCACGCTCAAGGTACCGCTCTTGAGGATGGCGCCGACGCTGTCGACAGAGTCGGCGATGGACGTCGCCATCAGGTAGATCGGCGCTATCAGGACCAGCAGCACGAACAGCACGATCAGCGTCGCGGCGTGGCCGTCCTTCAGCCCGGTGCGCGCCTTCACCCAGCGCAGCACGGGGTAGAGGGTGACCGCGAGGATCACCGACCAGAGCATCAGCTCCAGGAACGGTTGGAACACTTCGAAGGAGAAGATCACCAGCGCGGCCACCAGCCCCGCCTTGATGAGAATGTCGAGCATGCCCTGGGAGAGGGCGCCGTCGAGCTTGAATCCGGGTTGCATGGCTTTTCTCCTCAGGCGGGACGGTCTATGCGCGGGTCGGCGCCTGGCTGGGGGTGTTCGTGGGGCTGTTCGTGGGACTGTCGGGAGTCTTGCTTGGCGGCCGGCGTAACACCGGCAGGAACGCCGCTTGAGCCATCGTCGTCAAAGCGGCCGCCCGGCTCGTCGTCACGACCCTGGCGATGCAGTTCGAGCAGCGATTGCACTTCCTGCTGCTGATAGCGGCGAACCCAGGTGGCGGCCTGCTGTTCGCTGACGCCCAGTTCGATGAAGGCCCGGCGGGCCATTTCCAGGCTGGAGTGGAAGGTTTCACGAACCGGGTTGGCGCCGCGGTCGAGCAATTGCAGGACCTGCTGACGGTTGAGCGCGCGCGAGATCACGCGGGTCTTCGGGTAGAGGCGGGCAAGGGCGTCCACGGTATCCAGGTTGATCTGCGGGTCGTCGGTGGCGACTATCACCAGCTCCGCCTCGCCGACCTTGGCGGCATGAAGAATTTCCGCGCGCGTCGGGTCGCCGTAATAGACCGGCACGCGACCCTCCTTGCGCTGACGCACCAGGGCGTCCATCGAGGTATCCAGCGCCACCACCGGCACGCCCTGGGCCTGCAACAGGTTGGCGACCACCCGGCCCATGCGTCCCATGCCGGCAATGACCACGCGCGGCTCGTCGCTCACTTCCGGCGGCCCATCCGGCACGGCGCTGGCAGGCGCGTCGCCGCGTATCTGGCGGGCCAGCGCCATCATGACCAGCGGCACCACCGCCATCGACAGGGTGATGACCAGCACCAGCACGTCGTGCACTTGCTGTTCCAGCAGCTGGTGATCCAGGGCCAGCTTGAACACCACGAAAGCGAACTCGCCACCGGAGGCCAGCACCACGCCCAGGCAGATCGCCTCGGAGCGCTGCAAGCCGCCGGTGAAGCGCCCCAGGCCGAACAGCAACGGCAGCTTGATGCCCACCAGCAGCAGCGTCAGCCCCAGCACCAGCAGCGGCGCGCTGATCAGCAGGCTGAGGTCGGCGGTCATGCCCACGCCGACGAAAAACAAGCCGAGCAGCAGGCCCTTGAGTGGCTCGATCTGCGATTCCAGCTCATGGCGGAACTGCGACTCGGCCATCAGCATGCCGGCGAGGAAAGCTCCCAGCGCCATGGAAGCGCCTACATGCTCCATGATCCAGGCGGTGCCCAGTACGACCAGCAGGGCGGTGGCGGTGGAGAGTTCACGCAACCCCGAGCCCATCGCCCAGGTAAACACCGGGCGCAGCAGGTAACGGCCGCCGATGATCACGATGCCGATACCCACGGCGACCGTCAGCAGTGGGCGCACGCCCTCGTCGGACGGATCGCCGCTGCCTGCCAGCAACGGCACCACGGCAATCAGCGGAATGGCCGCGATGTCCTGGAACAGAAGAATGCCCACGGCCAGCCGGCCATGGGGTTTGCCCAGCTCCTTGCGCTCGGCGAGCACCTGCAGGCCAAAGGCGGTGGAGGAGAGCGCCAGGCCCACGCCCAGCACCACGGCAGCGGCAGGCGACTGGCCGAACAGCAGGAAGGCGATCAGCCCGAGCACCAGGGCGGTCAGGCCCACTTGCAGCGATCCCACGCCGAACAGCGAGCGGCGCATCATCCACAGGCGGCGCGGGGAGAGCTCCAGGCCGATGATGAACAGCAGCATCACCACGCCCATCTCCGAAAGGCGGCCGACGTTCTCCGGATGGCTGACCAGGCCCAGCGCGGACGGGCCGATCAGGATGCCGGCCAGCAGGTAGCCCGGCACGGCGCCCAGCTTCAGGCGCTGCGCCAGGGGGACGAGAATGACGACTGTCAGCAGGAAAATTACCGTCGCCTGCAGCAGGCTCCCGTCATGTGGCATGGATCAGCCCTCTTGTGATTCCTTGCGGGCCATTGGGGGCCCTGCCCATTGCGTCCGACGCGGATTTCTCCCGCCGGCTGATTTGTGGCTGCCACGTCACCCGCGCTCCCTGGAGGCTTGAACGAAAAGAGAGCAGGGGCTTGTATCTGTACCGAACCGGTCAGGCACTCGCTGCAAACGGGCGCCTCCCTAAGGGCCCCGTCATGTGGTGAAAGGTGTGAACTGAGTATGGGCGATTCGTAGCTTTTTGCCGGCCGGGGAGAGTAAGTCGATCTCGCTGCTGAAGAAACACAACATCAGCAGATTCAAATACTTACGAGGGCTAGAACTTCCAGATAGGGCCGTAGGTGCCGAAGCAGGCATTCGATAGCGCTTGCGGACGAACACCGTGGGTTTCGTAGCCACCATATTCGTTGATTTCCAGGGTCAGCTGCGGTGTGAGTTCTCGGCCGCTCTTGAGGCGGACGCTATCGAAGACCTGCAGCTTCTTTCCGGTATTGACGACGCTGGTTTCCATCCAGGCATCAGGCGTGCTGGCTTCGTCCAGACGTGCGAGCAATGCGTTGTAGAGCGGCAGGTAGCGACCGTCGGGAGCCTTGCAGTCGATGTTGATCTTCCTGACCAGGGCCTCGGCTTCGGCGGAGCTGAAAAACAGTCGACCACCGAAATCGCGTTGCAGCTTGCCGACGTAGGTGTCGTCGCTGGCCGGGACGCTTTTGGGTGTTTGTGCAGCAATTTCCGCCAGGCAGGACTGCCGCCTTTTATAAAAAGTGTGCGAAACCCGAACACCGGTGGGCTTGTAGACGGCCGAGGTGATGAGCACATCGCCGTTTGCGCTCATGTGTTCGCCATCGGCAACGTAATCGCCGCTGTTGCCCCAGACTCCATCCGGCAGCCCGTTGGGCCATTCGACGCAACTCGCCGGAGAAGTATCGCGGCGCAACTCGAACACCGAACCTTGGAGGAAGGCCTCCGGGCTTTGGGCAACAACGAGAAATGGAGTCAGCGACAGGCAGGAAGCAATCAGCAGGCGAATCCGATTCAAGAAGTGTCTCCTTGTTGCCTGGAGGAGTTCCGGCAGGCGCTACGCAGCAAAGGATAGTCGGGCTTCAGCCAGATGCTGTTCGAAGTTGGCGTTTCTGAAGCTGATGCGCAAGCCGGCTTGGAAGTGGTGACTCAAGCGTTCCGCTTCTGGCCGATGGCTGCCTGCCCCGGGGAGCTTGCTGCTTCAGGTCCCTTCCATTGGGTTCGCCCAGCGACTAGTCTCGGCCATCCGTTTGGCGGTAGTAAGCCAATATCTTCCAGGAAGTCTGATGCCGCACTCATTGAAGTTCGAACAAGTTGATGTATTTGCTGAGCGCCCTTACGAAGGCAACGCCCTGGCAGTGGTGGTGGATGCCGATGAACTGACAACCGACCAGATGCAGGCGTTTGCCCGGTGGACACAACTCAGTGAGACGACTTTCCTGCTCAAGCCCCAAGCACCGGAGGCGCATTATCGCGTACGCATCTTTACCCCTCTGCGAGAGTTGCCCTTCGCCGGCCACCCCACTCTGGGAAGCTGCCAGGTGTGGCTGAACCAACAAGACAACCTGGAGCCTCACGAGATTATCCAGGAGTGCTCGGCGGGTCTGATTCGTGTACGCAAGCAGGGCCTGCGCTTGGCCTTTTCCGCTCCGCCCCTGCTGCGCAGCGGGCCGCTGGATTCGATGACGTTGCAACTGATCGAGCAGGGGCTGGGCCTCCATGCGGGACAGATTCGCGCCAGCCAATGGGTGGACAATGGTCCCGGCTGGGCGGGCGTGCTGCTGGCAAGCCGCGATGAAGTGCTCGGAATCAGACCCGATTACGCCGCGCTACAAGGGTTGAATGTCGGAGTGATTGCCCCTTGGGCTGGACCGGGGGCCGAAGCAGACGTGGAAGTCAGGACATTCATGGGCGAAGAATGCAACGAGGACTCCGTCACGGGAAGCCTCAACGCAGGCCTTGCTCAGTGGCTGATCGGTGCCGGAGTCCTCAGCAATCTCTACACGGTCAGCCAGGGGACCGCAGTCGGGCGCCGCGGGCGACTACAGATCGAAAGCGACAACGGGACCATCTGGGTCGGCGGAGAGGTTCAACCCTGTATTTCCGGCATAGCCGTCTTCTGACACGCGATCGAGAATCGCTGGCGGATTCTGCCTGTTTACTTGTGCTCGGCTGCTGCCCTGAGGAAAAGGCAGCCACCGAGCTCTATTTTCGCCAGCATGTATACGGCCTGCCGAGGGCGCAAGCCGGGGCGATTTCCATAAATTCGATATGACGCTGTGCAGAGCCTGTTTGGCGTAACTACGCTTGAGTCGCAATCAAACGAAGTCGCTGGGCTGCGATGCCAAACAGCGCGAACTCGTCAAACCGCATAGCCCTCATGGCCGATGAGTAAGGAAACCGCGTGCTGCTGCGCTACGTGCTGATGCTGTTGCTGTTGCTGGGCTGTGGTTCCTCGATGGCCGCCACGTCTGGGGCCAAGCCAGGGTTGGCCAAGGATCGCGAGGGATATGCCGATGCGGCCAGTTGCATGGGCTGTCACAAGGAGCAGTCCCGGCAGTGGCAGGCTTCCGATCACGCATGGGCGATGCGCGACGCGACTGCAGCCAATGTCCTGGGCAACTTCGCCAACCAGAGCTTCGAGGAGGCCGGCGTCAGTGCCCGGTTTTACGAAAAGGGAGGGCGTTACTACGTCCGCACCGAAGGGCGCGACGGCAAGCCCGGCGACTTCCCCATTGAGTACACCTTCGGTCATTACCCGCTGCAGCAGTACCTCGTGGCGTTCCCCAATGGTCATCTGCAGGCACTGACCATCGCCTGGGATAGCCGGCCGAAGGAGGCCGGTGGGCAGCGCTGGTTCTCGCTCTATCCCGGACAGCGCTTCGAGCCGGATGATGCATTGCACTGGACCGGCCGCTTCCAGAACTGGAACGCGATGTGCGCCGATTGCCACTCGACCCGGCTGATGAAGCACTATGAGGACAAGACCGATTCCTTCGCCACCACCTGGCAGGAGAAAACGGTGGGCTGTCAGGGCTGCCACGGCCCTGGCCAGGCTCATGTCGACTGGGCGAAGCAGAGCAAGAGCGCAATCAGGACCTATGCCTCGGCGACGGACATTGGCCTGCCGTTCGACTTCAAGTCGCTGGGGAGCAAGGAGCAGGTGGGCCAATGCGCCTTCTGCCACAGCCGCCGGCAGACGCTTGGTGTAGGCCAGCAGCCAGGGCACCCACAATTGGATACGTCGCTGCCGGCGACTCTGCGCGCGGGGTTGTACCACGCGGACGGGCAGATCGATGGCGAAGTCTACGAGTTCGGCTCATTCAGCCAGAGCAAGATGTACGCGGCCGGAGTGGCCTGCACCGATTGCCACAATCCACACTCTGGCAAGGTACGCATCGAGGGTAATGGCCTGTGCCTGCAGTGCCACAACGCCAACCCGCCGGTTGCGCGCTTCCCCAGTCTGCAGGCGAAGAATTACGACAGCCCTGAACACCATCATCATCCGCCGGGATCGCCTGGGGCCCAGTGCGTCAATTGCCACATGGCCAGCAAGACCTACATGGTGGTCGACCCGCGTCGTGACCATGACTTCCGTCTGCCGCGTCCGGACCTGGCCGAGCAGACGGGGGCGCCCGATGCGTGCACGGCCTGCCACCGCGACCAGAAACCGGCCTGGGCCGCCAAGGCCATCGATGGGTGGTTTGCCTCGCCGAAACGACCGAAACACTATGGCGAGTCCTTCCATGCTGCGCGCATGGGCGACCCCGCTTCGGTGAGCCTGCTGGGCGCGGTGATCGCTGATATCGGTAGTGCGCCCATCGTTCGGGCGACTGCCGCGCAGCGCCTGGTCGAACTGGGGCAGCCCGGGCTGACGACCCTGCGCTGGGCGCTCAATGATGACAGCGCCCTGGTTCGCGCCTACGCGATTCCCGGCTTCGCTCGTCTGCCGCCTGATGCCCGTGTCAGGCTGTTGCTTCCCCAACTGGAAGACAGCACTCTGGCTGTCCGCGATGAGGCGGTCAAGGCGTTGGCCGATGTGCCGATCGAGTCCTTCCCCGCCGAGCGCCGCGCGGCGTTTTCCGGTCAGTTGGCGGACTACGAGAGGCGCCTGCGTGGTAATGCCGACCTGCCCGGCGGGCGCCTGAACCTTGCCGTCTTCCTGCAGCGTCGCGGGGAGACCGCGCAGGCTATCGAGCAATACCAGCAAGCCTTGCGCCTGGATGCGCACTTCATCCCTGCGCGGGTGAATCTGGTGACGCTCTACAGCGGATCCGAGCAGAGTGGCAAGGCGGAGCAGCTGCTGCGTGAGGGGCTCGCCCTGGAAGGGCTGCCAGCCACCGATCACGGCAATCTGGCCTACATGCTGGCGCTGTTGTTGGTGGAGCACGGCAATCCTGAGGAAGGCGTGAAATGGATGTCCACGGCCGCCGATGAGCTGCCGGGCAATGCCCGCGTTCGCTACAACCAGGGCCTGTTGCTGGCGCAGTTGCGGCGACCGGACGAGGCGGCGGGAGCATTGGCCAAGGGACTGGAAAGCTCGCCTGATGATCCGGACCTGCTCTATGCGCTGATCTACCTGCATACCTCGGCGGGCCAGCTGGAACAGGCCAGGGGCTATGTGCAGCGTTTGCAGCGGGTTGCGCCGAACGACCCTCGACTCGAGCCGATCAACCGGCAGTGGGGCAACCCAGCACAATAAGGGTTCAGCGGGGCGCGGATTTGAATCGAGGCTGCGATTGCAGGCGATGCTCGATGGGCGTCATGCCGAACCAGCGGTGATGGGCTCGGCAGAAAGAGGTCGTCCGCCTGTACCCCAGCTCGGCGGAAATCTGCGCAACGGTCAAGCCGGTTTCGCGCAGCAGCTGGGCTGCCTGCTGCCGACGGATGCCATCGACACGGTCCTCGAAGTCAACTCCGCTGCTTGCCAGGCGTCGTTGCAGCGTTCGGGAGTTCATGCCCAGCAGGCGCGCCACTTCCTCGAGCGAGCAACGACTCCTGGGCAGCAGCGCCTGGATGTGGCGCTGCAGCTGAAGGAAGAGATTGTCCTCCGGGGTGCAGTGGGCATCCAGGTAGAACCTTACGATTTCATGCAGCGTGGCATCGGCCTGGTTACAGGGGCGTCTCAGGTCCGAGGTACGCAATACCAGGGCGTTGTGATCCTGGGCGAAGCTCACCGGGCAATTGAAATAGCGCTGGTAGGCTGCCAGGTCGCCCAGTGGCTGATGCCGGAACAGGACCGCCTGCGGGCTGAACGACGCGCCGAGCAGTTCTGCGATTATCAGCCGGCCATGCAGCACCGACTTCTCGACGATCTGCGGTATCTGCGTACTGCAGGGCAGGGCGTTGTCGAAGTACAGCAGCGCGCGACCGTTGCGCTGTTCCAGCCGGTAGTGAATGGAGGGGCTGTAGAGTCCCATGTAGCGCAACACAGCGACCAGGGCGTCGCCGACAGTGGCAGCCGTGCGGGCAAGGTGCTGGAGCGGGCCCAGCAGGGTCGAGCCCTGCCGGGTGGCCAGTTCCAGTCCGAGCGCGGGCATCTGCAAGGCCCCTGAACTGGCTTCGAAGATCTGCACCAGGCTCTTGTAGGAGAGGGTTTTCTCGTAGTCGCCGACCACATCCAGGCTGACCCGGTGCGGGGAAAGATGGTCGCGCAGTGACGCTCCTCGCTCGGCGAGCAGTTCGCCGAACTGCAGGAAGGCGGTTCCGCGGATGCTGTCCATGGCTTTCTCCGCAACAGGGTGGTACGAAACGGGCGCCTGCCACGGCGCCCTGTCGATCACTTGTGCTTGAGCTGTTCGAAGGATTTGAGCATGTCCCGTGCCCAGCCATCGAGCACCGCCTTGGCGTCATTGGCCGTCATGACCTGGGAGGAGTTCTCCAGTTCCGTGCCGGCACCCTTGCGAACCACTTCGGCGACCACGCTGCCGTCGCTGCCGCTGAGGAATGCGGCCTCGGTGGCGATGCTGGTGTCCTGGTCGCGAATCCCCGTGGCGGTGCTGACTCCCGCGGCGATCAGTGCGATAGGGATCACCTCATAAGGTTGCAGACCTTTGGTGGAGGCGCTGACGGCGGTGATCGCGGGGCGAACGATCAGTACGCCCGGGCCGGGGCCGGGGCCGCTGGCCAGGGGCAACGCCTTGGCGAACTGGGTTTGCAGGGCCTGGTCATAGTATTTCGTGATGCCGTCCAGGGTGCTCTGGGGAATCTTCTCGGTCGGCTGCGGCTGCGGGTACAACTGGCTCGGTTCGACGTACACGCTGGTGAACTGGCTGACGTCGATGCCCGGTTTTATCCAGCGCATCACTGCGGCTCCCGAGGGCGATTTTTCTTCCTTGAGTACGCTGTAGTCCTTGAGGAAGCCAGAGTACTGTTCAGGTTCCACGTACTTGCTTGAACAGCCGGACAGCATCAGGGATGCCAGGCACAGCGAGACCGCTAACGACTTCAACTGCATGGAGTTGCTCCTTGTGTTCGAGACGGCTGGTAGGTTGGCTTATGGAATTTCTCGCCCGGCGCTAGAAGCGCCAGGTGACACCTGCGCCCAGTACATGCAGCGCGGCATCCTTGTAGGTACCTGACAAGGTGTTTCCGGATCGTGACTTGGTCTGTTCGACATCCAGGTCGCCCAGCCACATGAGCGTATAGGCGGCATGCACGTCCATGCCGTCACCCAGGTCGTAGTTGACGCCCGTGGCCAGGCGCCAGATGGCCCCGGCGGGGTTGTCCACGGTGCGATCGCTGTCGTCGACCATGGCGCTGTCGTAGCCCACGCCCATGCTCCAGCGCAGTCGAGGGGTGTACTGGTACTGCGCGCCAACGGAGGCGTGCCAGGAGTCCTTGTACTGGCGGTCCGCCGTCGTACTGGTTCCGGCGTTGTCGGTGTCCACTTCGACGCCGATCTTCCCGAAGTCGCTCCAGTCCTGCCAGCCCAGGCTCCCCAGCAACGTCCATTGCGCGTCCAGTTCGTGGGCCACGCTGAACAGGACGGTCTGCGGGATATTCATGTCCAGCTCCAACTGATCGACGCTGGTGCGACGCAGGGCCGCGTTGAGCAGTGGGTTGCTGATGTTCTTGAGCTCCGGGCGATCCTCGAACTCGAACTTCACCTTGCTGGTATACGCAAGCCCCAGTCGTGTCTGGGCAGTGAGGTGGTAAAGCAGGCCGATGTTGAAGCCGGCGGCCACGTCGGTATCCTTGTAGCGCAGTTGACCGTCCGGGCGATCCACCAGACCCAGCACGCTGTTGTTCACGGCCACCTCGGTACGGTAGTAGCCATAGACGATACGCGGGCCGATGCCGATGGACAGGTCGTCGGTGAACTTGTGCGCGAGGGTCGGCTGGAAGGAGACGCCGATCAGCGTGGATTCCTGGGTGAAATAGCGGCCAGCCCAGTCATCGTCGTAGTCCACGGCCAGGCCGAAATTGCCGTAGGTGCCAAAGCCGATGGCGCTGCGCTCATCGATCTGGTGGCTGATGAAGAAGCTTGCGCCGGGCAGGTACTCCAGGGCATTGCCGCCTTCGTTGCCGCTGAACTGGTTGTCTGCATCGCGGGAGAACTGGTAGTGGCCGAAGATCACCTGGCCATTGAGATTCACCTGGGTGCCCTTGAGCTCGGTAATGCCGGCGGGGTTGCTCATCAACACGCTCGGGTCCCGGGCCAGAGCCGCGGCGCCGGCGTTGGCCAGCCCGTTGCCTTCCTGGCCAGCTTCATAGATCAGCAGGTCGGCGGCGCGAGCATCGACGCCTGCCAGGGCAAGGGCAGAAAGCATGAGGGCTGTCGCGAGGGGGCAATAGCGTGATGCAGACTTGTTGTGCATGGGCTTCCTCTGCCAAAGCGTGTGGGCGCACGCGTTGAATCGTGTTCCGCAGTGGCGCTTTCCCCCGGCACCGCTGAACTCCCCGAGGCTTGCGCGGTGACGTAGAGCAGCCTAGATGCTGCCTGCAGTTGTGCAACCGCGGCGGTGTCGTTCCTGCTGTCGTGCTGTTCATTTCACGACACGTGCCATCATGGCGCGGCATTTCACAGAAGCTACAGTTACCTCGCAGGCCGAGGCACGGCAGTGTGCGGAGGCAGCTCCAGCACGCCTACGGCAGGGAAACCAATCGACGGAACAAGGAACCAGCCCGTGTCCACGCGTGAACAGATTGCAGGCCTGGAAGGCGCCGTGTCGGCGCAGGTACTGGGTCAGGAAGAAACCGTCCGGCATATCCTGCTGGGTCTCCTGGCCAATGGTCATGTCCTTCTGGAAAGCCTTCCGGGTCTGGCCAAGACCCGTACCGTGAAGGCTCTCTCGAAGCACCTCGATGCGCGCATGAGCCGCGTGCAGTTCACCCCCGACCTGCTGCCGTCGGATATCACCGGCGCCGAAATCCTCCAGCAGACCGAGCAGGGCAACCAGCTGAAGTTCCAACCGGGGCCGCTGTTCGGCAACGTCATCCTCGCCGACGAGATCAACCGCGCGCCGGCCAAGGTGCAGGCGGCGCTGCTGGAAGCCATGGAGGAACGCCAGATCACCGTGGCCGGGCAGACCCACCGCATGCCGGGGCTGTTCATGGTGCTGGCGACGCAGAACCCGATCGAGCAGGAAGGCACCTATCCTCTGCCCGAGGCGCAGATGGACCGCTTCCTGATGAAGCTGCTGATCGACTATCCCAAGGTCGAGGACGAGTCGCGCGTGCTGCAACTGGTACGCGCCGAGGAGCGCAGCCAGCAGGCTGGTGCGGCGCCTGCGGCAATCACGCCGCTGGCGCAGGAAGCGGTGTTCGCCGCGCGCAAGGAAGTGGGGGACGTGCATGTCTCCGAGGCCATCGACCGTTACCTGATCGACCTGATCAACGCCACGCGCCGCCCGGCCGACTACGACGCCGACCTGGCCCGCTGGCTGAAGGTCGGCGCCAGCCCGCGCGGCGGCATCAGCCTGGACCGCGTGTCGCGCGCCCACGCCTGGATGGCCGGCAACGACTACGTCACGCCCGACGATGTGCGCGCCGTCGTGCACCCGGTCCTGCGCCATCGCCTGCTGCTGTCCTATGACGCGGTGGCCGATGGGGTGGGCGCCGATCAGGTGATCGACCGCCTGCTCGACAAAGTGGCGATTCCGGCCTGAGGAGGCATCCATGGCCGAACCGCAGCCGGTCGCCGATGGTTTCGTCTACGCGTCGCTGGATCAGCTGATGCTCCTGGAACACCGGGTGCGCGGCCTGAGCTTTGTCTCGCGGCAGCCGCTTTCCAGCGTGCTGTCCGGCAGTCATGCGGCGCGCCTGCGCGGCCGCGGGCTGAGTTTCGACGAGCTGCGCCAGTACAACCCCGGCGACGATCTGCGCCACCTCGACTGGCGCGCCTCGCTGCGCTACGGCAAGCCCTTCGTGCGCAGCTACACCGAGGAACGTGACCGTCCGACGCTGCTGCTGGTGGACCAGCGCATGAGCATGTACTTCGGCTCCAGGCGCAGCTTCAAGTCGGTGCTCGCCGCCGAGCTGGCAGCGCTGGGCGCCTGGATGGCGTTGCAGGCCGGCGACCGGGTCGGCGGCCTGGTGTTCGGCGATCAGGCCATCGAATACATCCGCCCCTTGCGCAGCCGGGCGCGGGTGGAAGCGCTGTGCGCGGCCATCGTCCGGCACAACCATGGGCTGCAGGCCACGCGAAGTGACGACGACTGCCCCGGCCAGCTCGACCGCGTCCTGCGCCAATGCCTGGGCGTGGCCGGGCACGACAGCCTGGTGGTGATCATCAGTGACTTCGCCGGCGTCACCGAGCAGACGCTGCAACTGTTGCGGCAGCTGAGCGCGCATAACGATGTACTGGCCCTGCAGGTGTTCGACCCGATTGCCCTGAAACTGCCCGACAGGGGACGGGTGACGGTCACCCAGGGTGAGCTGCAGGTCGAGCTGGAGGTCGGTCGGCGCCAGGTCCAGCGGCCGCTGGGGGAGTTTCTCTCCGGGCGCCTGAAGGATGTGGCGACGCTGCTGCGCCGCAGCCAGGTGCCGCTGATGATGTTCAGCAGCGGCCGCGATGGCCTGGAGCAGCTACGCGGCGAACTGGGGCGCCTGGCGCGATGAGCATTCCCAGCATCGACCAACTCCAGGAATTGCCGGCGCCGCCCTCGGAGGTCAGCTACTGGCCGCAGACCTGGGCCTGGGCGGTGCTTGCCGTGTTGGTGCTGCTGGCCTTGGCGGCATGGGCGGCGTGGCGTTACCGGAAATGGCAGCGTGATCGCTATCGGCGCGAGGCGCTGCTGCTGCTGGATGATCTGAGTGCAGCGCTGGAGGACCCGGCACGAAGGCTGGCAGCACTGCGCCAATTGCCGGCGCTGGTCAAGCGCGTGGCGCTGTCGATGCCCGTCGCAGAAGCCCCGGCCCCCCTGAGCGGCGGCGCCTGGCAGGCGTATCTGCAACGCCGTAGCTCGGTGACGTTGCCGGCGGACCTGGATCAGCGCCTCGCACTGTTGGCCTACGCGCCCGATGCCCGCGTGCAGGCGCTGGGCGAACAGGACGTACGGGCGTTGCTGGCAGCCTGCCGGGTGTGGGTCGAGGTTCACCATGTGGCAGCTTGACTACCCCTGGCTGCTGCTCCTGTTGCCATTGCCCTGGCTCGCCTGGCGCTTCCTGCCGGCCTACCACGAAGCGCGCAGCGCCTTGCGCGTGCCGTTCTTCGCCGCCATGAGCCACGCGGCGGGGCAGGAACCCGGCCGTGGTGGCGCTGCCGGCGGGCGCTGGCAATTGCCGCTCAACCTGCTGGTATGGGGGCTGCTGCTGGTCGCCTGCGCGCGGCCGGTACTGGTGGAGAAACCCATCGAGCGAGAGCAGCCGATCCGCGACCTGATGCTGGCCATCGACATCTCCCAGTCCATGGAGACCAATGACTACCGCGACGCCGCGGGCAACCGCGTGGACCGCCTGAGCATCGTCAAGGGCGTCGTGCGCAACTTCATCGGCCAGCGCAAGGGCGACCGCATCGGCCTGATCGTCTTTGGCACCGGAGCCTTCGCCCAGTCGCCACCCACGCTGGACCACGCCAGCCTGCTGATGCTGCTGGACGAGGTGGGCATCGGCATGGCCGGGCCCAATACCGCCCTGGGCGATGCCATCGGCCTGACCATCAAGCTGCTCGAGAAGGCGCCGGAGCAGCAGAAGGTGCTGATCCTGCTCACCGACGGCAACGACACCGGCAGTGCCATCACGCCCAGCCATGCCGCCGCCATGGCCCAGGAGCGGGGCGTGGTGGTGCACACCATCGGTATCGGCGACCCCGCCGCCAGCGGCGAGGCAAAGGTGGACCTGCAGACCTTGCAGGACATCGCCCGCACCACCGGCGGACGCTTCTTCCGCGCCGGCGACCGCGAGGCGCTGCAGGCGGTCTACGCGACCCTCGACCAGATCACCCCGCACCAGGTGAAAACCCTGAGCCACCAGCCCAAGCGCGACCTGTTCTGGCTGCCGTTGGGCGCTGCACTGTTGTTGCTGCTGGCGGCGCACGTCGCGGCGGCCATCGCCGGCCGGCTGGGAGTGCCGCGCACGACATCCATCGGCCAGGAAGCGGAGGGCTGATGGACATCGACGTCAGCGCCTTCCATTTTCTGCGGCCCTGGTGGCTGTTGCTGCTACTGCCGGGCGTGCTCTTGCCGTGGCTCTGGAGTCGGCGTCACGACCTGGCGCGACGCCTTGACGGGATCATCGCGCCGCATCTGCTGCAGCACCTGGTGATCACCCCGGTCGAGCAGCACCGCGTGCGCCCGGTGCAATGGCTCGGCGCGCTGCTGATGATCGGCGCCGTGAGCGCCTCCGGGCCCACCTGGGAGCAGGACCGTCCGGCCTTCCTGAAGAACCGCGCGCCAGTGATCCTGGCGCTGGACCTGTCGCCCTCCATGGCCGCCAGCGACGTGCCGCCCTCGCGCATCGAGGCGGCCAGGCACAAGCTGCACGACCTCATCGCGCGGCGGCCAGGAAGCTCGACAGCGCTCATCGCCTACGCCGGCAGCGCGCACCTGGTGCTGCCCGCCACCCAGGATGCCGGGTTGCTCGACAGCTTCCTGCAGGCGCTGGCGCCCGGCCTGATCCAGCGCAGCGGCAAGGATGCGCTGGGTGCCATCGAGATCGCCAAACGCCTGCTGGCCGCCGAGCAGTCGCCCGGCACCCTCGTGCTGCTGACCGATGGCGCGGACAAGGCGCAGTTCGACGCCATCGACAAGGCACTGCGTGGCACTGATCTGCAAGTGCTGGTGCTGGCGGTCGGCAGCCAGGATGGCGGACTGCTCGCCGGCAGCCAGCAGGATGCCGCCGGCCGCCCGTTGCTTGGCACGTTCGATGCGCAAGGGCTGAAAGACCTGGCGGACGCCGCCGATGCGCCGCTGGGCAGCCTGACCCTGAACGACGATGACCTGGACTGGATCGAGCTGCACGCCCAGCAGCACTTCCAGGCCGCCCAGGGCGATGAGCAACAATTGCACTGGAAGGACGCTGGCTACTGGCTGTGCTGGCCGGTGCTGTTGCTGGCGCTGTTAAGCGTGCGCAAGGGCTGGAAGGTGCATTGGCTGAGCGCTTTGCTGCTGGCTGTCAGCCTGGGCGGACTACCGCAGCCGGCCCGCGCCGGGGCGCTGGCCGATGCCTTCTTCACGGCCGATCAGCAGGGGCGCTGGGCGTTCGAGCACGGGCACTATCCGCAGGCAGCAGCGCACTTTCGCGATCCCTTCTGGAAAGGCCTGGCCGCCTACCGCGCGGCGGACTACGAACTGGCCCTGGCCAGCTTCGCCCGCCTGGATTCGGCGCAGGCGTATTTCTACCTGGGCAATACCTACGTGCGCCTGTCGAAGTTCGATCAGGCCATCGGCGCCTATCAGCAGGCCCTGGCGCGCCAGGCGGAGTTTCCCGCCGCCACGGCCAATCTCGCGCTGGCCCAGGCCCTGGCGAAGGATCGCGAGGACCAGCAGCAGGCCGGCCCGCCCGACGAGAAGCCCGACCAGGAAGTCTTCGACAACAACGGCGGCAAGGGCAGGGACGTGCCGCGCAGGGGGCAGCAGGCCGAGTCGGACGAACAATGGCTGAACAACCTGAGCACCTCGCCGGCGCAGTTCCTGCGCCGCAAGTTCCTGTTGCAGGACGCGGCGACGGGGGCGGGACCATGAAGCGCGCACTGGCGTTTTTCCTCCTGTGCCTGCCGTTGTTCGGGCTGGCGGCGGAGCCGCAGGTGAAGGTCCGTGCCGATCTGCAACCGGGCGACTCGGTGATGGTGGGCGGCACACTGACGCTGCAGATCGATCTGCTGGTGGACACCTGGTTCAGCCAGCCGCCGCAGCTGCCGCCGCTGAAGCTGGCCGGCGCGGTGGTCTCCGAGCCTGCCAGCGAGGCCTCGCACCTCAACGAGAAGATCGACGGCCAGGCTTTCTTCGGTTTGCGCTATCGCTACCAGATCACCCCGCAGGTGGCACGCAACTTTGATATTCCGCCACTGGATATCCTGGTGCAGCCGGGGCAGGGCAGTGGCCCGATGCCGGTGCGCAGCCCGGCGCTGCACTTCACCGCCCGGCAGCCGGCAGGCGCGGACGCGGCGGCGGGGCAGCGGCTGGTGGCCAGCCAGATCTCCATCAGCCAGGAACTCAAGGCATCCCACGAACCGCTGCGGGTCGGGGACAGCGTGACGCGCACGCTGCGTGTCCGCGCGCAGGGCGCCCAGGCCATGCTGATTCCCGCCCCTGTCTTCACCGACGTGGACGGGCTGCGCCGCTATGTGCAAGCGCCGACCGTGCAGCCGCTGAGCGATGGCCGTGGTGGCGTCCTGGGGGGCGAGCGCATCGATGCGGTGACCTACGTGGTCAATCGCGCTGGAGACTTCCAACTGCCCGCCATCGCATTGCACTGGTGGGCGGCGGACAGCGGCGAGCCGCGCTCGGCCTCGGTGCCGGCATTGACGTTGTCGGCCCAGGCGGCTGCGGTTTACCAGGCGCCATTTTCCATCAGCGACGACCTGCGCGAGCTCGGCCGCAAGGCGCAGGTGCGCATCGCCGGCCACTGGCTGGCCCTGGCCGCCGCATTGCTGGTGCTGGTCGGCCTCGGCTTGGCCGTCCGCAATTGGGGCGGCGCGCTGAGCGCCCAGGCGAAAAACGCCTGGCAGCGCCACCGTCAGGCTTGGCGCGAGTCCCCCGCTTACGCCTGGCGACAGGTGCGCCGCCAGCTCAAGGGCGAGCCGCCGCAAGTGGGGGCGCTTTACCTTTGGCTTCGCCGGACAAACGGTTGTCGTGAAATGAGTACGGCAATGGCTGAGCGTTCCGTCAGATCCGGCAATCCTTTGCTAGCTTTTCTCAGGGCCCGTTACGCGCGCCCGGGCCAGGGCGCACAGCCGGGCGCTGCGTCTGCGCAATTGATCCAGGCACTACCGGAAATCCACCGGGAGATTGGCCACGGCAAGCAGAAGACTTCGCCGGCCCACGCTCTCAAACCGTTGAATCCGTGATCCAGGGATGTGACATGCCTTCGAACCTCGCTCGCCCCATCGCCCGCTGGATGCTCCTGCTGCTTTGGCTGCCGTTGCTGGCCCGGGCCGCCGGGGAGCTGCCATCCTGGAACGACGGGCCTTCACGGCAGGCGATCAGCGGATTTGTTGAAGCCGTGACCCGCGACGGCAGCAAGGACTTCGTGCCGCCAGCCGAACGCATTGCCGTGTTCGACAACGACGGCACCCTGTGGAGCGAGCAACCGATGTACTTCCAGGTGCTCTTTGCCCTGGACGAGGTGAAGCGCCAGGCGCCGCAGCATCCGGAATGGAAGCAGAAGCAGCCGTTCAAGGCGGTGCTCGAAGGCGACCAGAAGACCCTGGCGGCCAGCGGCATGAACGGCATCCTGGCGATAGTCGCGGCGACGCATTCAGGCGTGAGCACCGACCAATTCATCGCCAACGCCCGCCGCTGGCTCGCCAGCGCCAAGCACCCGAGTAGCGGCAAGCCGTACACCGAGATGGTCTTCCAGCCGATGCTGGAGTTGCTGGACTACCTGCGTGCCAATGGCTTCAAGATCTACATCGTCTCCGGCGGCGAAGTGGCGTTCATGCGTGCCTTCGCCGAGGAGGTCTACGGCATTCCGCCCGAGCAGGTGATCGGTACCACCCTGCGCAGCCGCTTCGAAGACCGTGACGGCCAGCTGTCGATTCAGCGCCTGCCCAAGCTGGTGCACAACGACGACGGCCCCGGCAAGCCGGAAAGCATCGACAGCATCATCGGCCGCCGGCCCATCCTGGCGTTCGGCAATTCCGACGGCGACCTGCAGATGCTGCAGTGGACCACCGCGGGCAAAGGACTGCGTTTCGCCGGCCTGGTGCACCACACCGATGAAAAACGCGAGTGGGCCTATGACCGGCAGAGCAAGGTCGGGCGCCTGGACAAGGCGCTCGACATCGCCAGGAACAAGGGCTGGGTAGTAGTGGACATGGCAAGGGAGTGGAAGCGGATCTATCCGTTCGATCAATAGCAATCCAACAGACAAACCGCAGGGACACGGGGATTTCCAGCCTGGCAGTCGGCATCTCCAGTGAACGCAGTCGTGGCATACGACCAGTAACTGGAATGGAGAAACACCAATGAAGCGCACGGGAAGATGGATATCGCGGTTCGCCCTCGCGGCGACGGCGATAGTGGGGTGCTCGGTGGCCAGCGCGGCGGACAAGCCGAACATCCTGGTGATATTCGGCGACGATATCGGCCAGACCAACATCAGTGCCTACGCGTTCGGCGTGGTCGGCTACCAGACGCCGAACATCGACCGCATCGCCAAGGAAGGCATGATGTTCACCGACTACTACGCGGAGAACAGCTGCACCGCCGGCCGCTCGACCTTCATCACCGGGCAGTCGATCCTGCGCACCGGCCTCTCGAAGGTGGGCATGCCGGGGGTACCGGTGGGCCTGCAGGACCGTGACGTCACCATTGCCCAGGCGCTCAAGGCGCATGGCTATGCCACCGGGCAGTTCGGCAAGAACCACCTGGGCGACCGCGACGAATACCTGCCGACCAAGCACGGCTTCGACGAATTCTTCGGCAACCTGTATCACCTCAATGCCGAGGAAGAGCCGGAGCGTCCTTACTGGCCCAAGGACGACGAGGCCTTCACCAAGGCCGCCTCGCCCCGTGGCGTGCTGAAGGCCACGGCTGATGGCAAGATCGAGGACACCGGCGCCCTGACCAGCAAGCGCATGGAGACCATCGACGACGACACCACCCAGGCCGCGATCAACTTCATGGACAAGCAGGTCAAGGCCGACAAACCCTTCTTCGTCTGGATGAACACCACGCGCATGCACGCCTTCACCCATGTGCGCGAGTCCATGCAGGGGCAGAGCGGCATGCCGGGCAACGACTATGCCGATGGCATGCTCGAGCACGACGGCGACGTCGGCAAGCTGCTCAAGGCGGTGGATGACCTGAAGATCGCCGACAACACCATCGTCGTCTACACCACCGACAACGGCCCAAACCAGTGGTCCTGGCCGGACGCCGCCACCACGCCGTTCCGCAACGAGAAGAACTCCAACTGGGAGGGCGCCTACCGGGTGCCGGCGATGATTCGCTGGCCGAACCATGTGAAGCCGGGCTCCGTCTCCACCCAGATGTTCTCCGGGCTGGACTGGTTCCCGACCCTGCTGGCGGCCGTTGGCGATACCGACATCAAGGAGCGCCTGCTCAAGGGGGCCGATATCGGCGGCAAGAACTTCAAGGTGCACCTGGACGGTTACAACCAGCTGGACTACCTGACTGGCAAGACCGACAAGAGTGCGCGCCGCGAGTTCTACTACTTCAACGACGAAGCCGAGCTGGTGGGCATGCGTTTCGACAACTGGAAGATCGTCTGGTGCGAACAACGCGCACCGGGTGGTCTGCAAGTCTGGAGCGAGCCCTTCACCTGCCTGCGGGTACCCAAGCTGTTCAACCTGCGCATGGACCCGTACGAGCGGGCTGACGTGGTTTCTGATCAGTACTACGACTGGCTGACCAAGAACGACTACCTGCTGTTCCAGGGCACGCGCAAGGCAGCCGCTTTCCTGCAGACCTTCGTGGATTACCCGCCGAGCCAACGCCCGGCCAGCTTCAGCATCGACCAGATCCGCAAGGACGTGGATGCGAAGATCGAAGCCAAGATGAAGCAGGGCGCCAAGTAGTGAGTGGTAGCCGGGGCGCCTGTAACCAGGCGCCTCTCCCGTCCCCCGCGACAGCCAGGCTGTCGCGGGGGCTTTACTGTCAGACAAGGTTGTTTCGATGCCTTCAGCGGTCAGCTCGTCCCCGATGAACACCCGTCGCGTCAAACCGACGCAATTGCGCTCGCGGCCAGGACTCGCAGCCTGGGTGCCGGCACTGCTGCTGTTTGCTTCGGGCGGATCGGCGTTGGTCTTTCAGGTGTTGTGGGTCAAGCAGCTGTCCCTGGTGGTGGGGGTGGAGGTGTATGCCGTCACCACCGCAATCAGCGCCTTCTTTGCCGGGCTGGCCCTGGGCGGTCTGGCCTTCGGCCGGCTGGCGGACCGCATGGCGCGGCCACTGCGGCTGTATGCCGGTCTTGAATTCCTGGTGGCGCTGCTGGCCGTCGCCGCTACCGTGGCGCTGGCCCATGCCGCCAGCGCCTTTGCATTCCTCGAAGAAGCGTTCGGCCCCCTGGCCTGGGGGCTCCCATTCGGGCTGGTTGGCGTGCCGGCGTTCTTCATGGGCGGCACGCTGCCGGTGCTGGTGCGCGCGCTGGAACCCGCCGAAGGACGGATGGGCCGTGCCGGCGGGGGCCTGTATGCGGCCAACACGGCGGGTGCCATCGCCGGCACGCTGCTGGCAGCTTTTGTGCTGTTGCCCTGGCTGGGCGTGCTGGGCAGCGCCTGCGCGGCGGCGGTGTTCAACCTGTTCGCCGCCGTCGGAGCGCTGCTGATCCGCCAGCAGGCGGCACGGCCCGCCGCGCCCGACGCGCCGGCCGCCGGGCCGCGCAGCCGTGCGGCCCGCCTGGCCATCGGGCTTTACTGCGTCGCCGGTGGCGTGGCGCTGGGTTACGAGGTGGTCTGGACGCAATCCATCGTCCAGTTCATGAGCACCCGCACCTTCGCCTTCGCCGTGGTGCTGGCCACCTACCTCTGCGGCCTGGTGCTGGGAAGCGCCCTGTACGCCCGCCGCGCCGACTCCATCCGTGATCCCTGGGGCCTGTTCGGATTGCTCATCGCTGCGGCGGGGCTGTTGGCCATTGCGCAGATCGCCGGACTCGGCACCTGGCTGATCGGCCTGCAGACCCGCGCCGAATGGCTGGTGATGCAAGCCGGTGGCAGCGAGCTGGCGGGCATGTGCGCACGCTTCGCGGTAGCGGCGCTGTGCGTGGTGTTCCTGCCGACGACCTTGCTGGGCGCGGCGTTCCCCATCGCCTTGCGGCTGTCGGTGGATCGCAACCACGTCGGCCGCGACGTGGGCGTGGTGGTGGCGCTCAATACCCTGGGCGGTATTGTCGGCGTCATGCTGACCGGCTTCGTTCTCGTCCCTGGCCTGGGGCTGGTGCGCACGCTGGCGGTGCTCGGGGCGATGGCCGCCGTTACCGGCCTACTGGCCGTCTGGCTCGGCGAAGGCGTGAGCAGAAAGCTGCGCGTCAGCGTCATCGCCGTGGCGGTGCTGGCCGTGACAATCGGCGCCCTGACGCCGCCGCAGCACTTGGCCGAGCTGATGCCGGGCGCGCGCAACGGCCGGATCGGTTTCTATGCCGAGGGCCGCAGTGGCGTCGTGGCAGTCATCGAGCAGGGCAGGGGCGACAACCGCTTCAACCGCCTCTACATCCAGGGCGTTTCCAACACCGGCGATGCCATGCCCTCGCTGCGCTATATGCGCCTGCAGGCGCTGCTGCCCCTGCTGATCCACAACGGCGAGCCGCGCTCCGCGCTGGTCATCGGTTTCGGTACCGGCATCACCGCCGGGGCGATGTTGCGCTATCGCGACCTGCACCATCCGGTGGTCGCCGAACTGCTGCCGGAGGTGCTGGCCGCCGCGCCGCACTTCAAGGGCAACTTCGATGCGATTCACGACCCGCGCCTGGACGTCCGCCTGCGCGATGGTCGCCGAGAGCTGTTGCGCAGTGCCGAACGCTATGACGTGATCACCCTGGAGCCTCCGCCGCCCTCGGCTGCCGGCGTGGTCAACCTGTACTCGCGGGACTTCTACCAGCTGGCGGCATCGCGCCTGGAAGAGGACGGCATCGTCGCCCAGTGGCTGCCGTTGCCGACGCAGAACGACGAGGAAAGCCGCTCGCTGGTGCGCAGCTTCATCGACGTCTTCCCCTACGCCACGCTGTGGACCACGGAGTTCCACGAGATGCTGCTGGTAGGTTCGCTGCAGCCACTGCACCTGGACGTGACGACCATCCGCCGGCGCTTCGAGCAGCCGGAAGTGGCCGCCGCACTGGGGGAGGTTGGCGTCGACTCGGTCGAAGCCCTGCTGGCCACCTGGGTCACCGACCGTGTCGGGCTGGAGCGCTACGCGGGCGGTGCGCTGCCGGTGACCGACGATCACCCGCGAATCGAGTACGCGCCCTGGGTTCGTCCGAAGGAAATTGCCCGCGTGCTGCCAACCCTGTTGGCCCTGCGCACGGCGCCTCCGCTGGAGAACGCCCTGCCGTCGGTCCAGGCTTCGGTCGACGAGGGCTGGGTGCGACTGCGACGCTTCTACGACCTCAGCCTGCACGCCTACCGAGGCGACCGCCAGGCCTGGGCGCGTGACGCGCGGCAGGTGGCCCTGGATGACGGCGACAACCCCTATTACCGCTGGTTCCTGGGCGCGCCCTGAGGGCCCGCCCGGGCCTGCAACCTGACCCGGCTCACTGAGCCGGGTTGTCGTCCTTGAGACGGGGCGGAAGCGGGCCGAGGAACATCTTCCTCAGGCGCTCATGGCCAATCACCCGTGCCAGCTCCGAGATGACGCAGTACATGAAGATCAGCGTGACCAGCAGTATCTGCACCGCCCAGAAGCGCGGCCAGTTCATCGACGTCCACAGCATGGCATTGGCGTCCAGCAGGCTGGGCGCCTCCTTCCAGTACTCGTAGAGCCGCTCCAGGTAGTGCACGAACAGGGCGACCAGCGCATACATCACGGTCTTCCAGGCGACGTTCCAGATCAGCGGCTTCTCGGGAAAGCGGTTGATGAAGGGCAGCATGTCGGCCACCAGTACCGACTTGCCGAGCACCAGCGAGGCGATCAGTACCGAGGCGGTCACGGGAAGCGGAACGCCGGTGCCCTTGATCATCAGCGCGCGGATGGCGGCGACGATGTGCAGGATGACGAAGAAGAAGAGGGTCGGTGGCAGCGCCTTGATGAACTCGTGTTTTGCCTTCTGCAGTATCGATGCCATGGGGTCACCCTGCGGGTAGTCGGTCTCTCGGACTTGCCTGCGTCGGTCGCGTTGCTCGGCTCAATGTCCGACGCCGGCCGGAAATGCCCGGCTGCCCAGCAGCACGCCATCGACGGATTGGCCGTAGTAGCCCTGATCCGAGCCGTGGAAGCGTTTGGCGGTGCTGGCGAGGGTGCCGTCGAAGCGCGGGTCCTGTGGTCGTTCGCGGCTGTTCAGGTAGGCCGCCACGTCCCAGGCCTGCTGGACGTTCAATTGCACGGCCTTGCCCAGCGGCATGTTCTCGTAGATGAAGGTGGCCGCTGTGTTGACACGGTGCATGCCGGCGCCCCAGTTGTACGAGTCGGCTCCCCATAGTGCCGGGATCACCGGCACGTCAGCCATCTTGCGCCCTTCGCCCTGCGCGCCGTGGCAGACGGCGCAGTGTTGCGCGTAAACCTCTTCGCCCCGTTGCGGGGAATAGGCTTGCGGTGGCTCGGGCAGGGCGGCGAAGGCGCGTCCGGGCATTCGCTCTCGGCCTTCCATCTTCACCTTGCCGGTCAGCGGTCCCGGCAGCTTTAAGGATTCGTCCCGGCCACCACGTTGCAGCGCTTCATCGCTGAGTTCGGGTACCGGTTTGTCCCGCATGCCGTACATGTCGAGCAGGCCGCCCATGAGCAGCCAGTAGGAGTAGGCGGAGATCGCCACCAGCTCGGGTGCGCCCAGTTCGGGGGCCTTGCCGTTCATGGAGTAGTTGAAACAGCCCTGCACCCGTTCGGCGAAGTTGTTCACCCGGTTGTCTTTCTTGCGGAAGGCCGGGTAGGCCAGGTAGGCCGCCCATAGCGGGGCGGCATAAGCCCTGGTGCCCGCATCGAGGTGGCAGTTGGTGCAGTTCAGCTGATTGCCGACGTAGCGTCCCTTGAGCTGCTGAGTGTTGACGATCAACTGGTAGCCGCGGCGTACCTTGTCGCCAAAGGCGCCGTCCGGGATTCGCGAAAGGTCGCGCGGGGTGAAGTAGTGGGCGTCCCGCGCCTTGGGCTGCGCGGTGATTTCTTCCATGGCGGTGGTCACTGGGTCAGCTGCCTGGACGGGCAGCGCGATGCAGCCTGCCAGCGACAGGTAGAGCATGGGCCTGTTCATGGGCGCTCCTCAGCGAATCGCTGCCAGATAGCTGGCCAGCGCGGTGATGTCCTTATCGTTCAGACGCTTGGCGATGGCCGCCATCATGCCGTCGGGGTCGCCGCTGCGTTCGCCCTTGCGCCAGGCGTGCAGCTGGGCCTCCAGGTAGGCCGCCTGCTGTCCGGCCAGTCTCGGGAAGGGCCCGCCGCCGATGGCCGAGGGGCCGTGGCAACTGAAGCAGGCCGGAATGTCGCGAGCCATGTCGCCCTGGTAATAGAGCTTCTCCGCCGGCGCGGCGACCAGGTTCTGGCCCCGCACCTGGAGCACGGGCGGCTTGCCCTGGGCGGCAAAATAGGCGGCGGCAGGCTGCAGCAGATCGGCCGAGGCATAGGCTTCGGCCATCGGCCCCATCAGTGCGTTGCTGCGTCGTCTTGAATTGAAGTTCGCGACCTGCGCAGAGATGTAGCTGGCCGAGAGGCCGGCCAGCACCGGTCCCTGCGCGGTGCCTTCGCCATGCATTCCATGGCAGACCGAACAGGCTTGGACAGCATCCGGTATTTCGTCGGCGATGGCCGCTCCGGCAAACCATGAAAGAAGTACGACAGAAGGCCATCTGAGCATCGAGTTTCCCGCCTCTGCATGCTGCGACTGCGCTGAGTGTAGACGGCATTGTCAGCCGCGAAACGTTCGACTGTGCCGGCTGCCAGTGCAAGCACCGTGTGGCCTCCAAGCGGGCAGAGGCAGGATTGGACGCGCCGTCCAGGCCGTACGGGCGAGCCACTGGCTGACTCCTCGCTGGGCGTGGCGGAGGGGGCGCCGAAGCGACGGGCGGGGACATAGCGGGCCGATTGCTTGACGCAGGTCCATGAACCGTGAAGGTTGGTTTGTCCGCATGTTTCGCATCCTCCAGACTGGTTGTCTTGTATACAGTTTCTGGAGTCAATGATGCGAAAGTCCCTCTCTGTACTGGCATTTACCATCCTGGCGTCACAAGGCGTCATGGCCGGCGAGACCACGAACACGGCAGTCGGTGGAGGTGTCGGAGGCGCCCTGGGCAGCGTGGTGGGTAATGCCGTCGGTGGCAGCACTGGCGCTGCGATCGGCGCTGGAGTCGGCGGTGCGACGGGTGGCGCGATGTCGGCGAAGGACGGGAAGAAGACCGAGGCGGCCATTGGTGGCGGCCTCGGTGCGGCGGGTGGCCAGGTCATCGGCAGCAAGGTGGGCGGGTCCACCGGCGGCCTGGTGGGGGCGGGGCTGGGCGGTGCTGCGGGCAGCGCCATCGGCAACAACCTGGCCGACGATGGCCATGGCCACCATGAAAATCACCACAATCACAAGCACCATCATTGACCGCCGTCCCCGGCGCGCTCCTGGGCTCTGGCAATCAGGCTTTCAGGACGTGGTCAGGGCCACGATGATGGGGTCGAAGACTGCCAGCAGCGCGCCCGTGCACTCTCACACCTTGCTGCCGGCCCAGCCCGGCAGCCCGCCAGCGCCCAGGTGCGCGTCGAGCGCGTCATCCTGCAGCGCTTTGATTCGGTGCCGGGGCAGTATTCGCTGGTGGATACGCAATGGCGCCTGAGCACGGGCGGCGGCGAAAAGTCTCCGGCCTGCCGCAGCAGCCTGCAGACCCGCGCGGACAACAGCGTGGACAGCCTGGTCGCCGCGCATCAGAGTAACCTGTGCAAGCTGGCGGAGCAGGTGGCGCAGGCCAGTGCAGGGGGCGCGAACGCCTGCCCCTGAGTTCGATCGGGGGAGGGCAGCGATGCCCCGTCGAGATTCTTCGATGCCGAAAAAGGTTCCCCTTGGCAGCGCTTGCGCCCGCTTCTGGCGCAGGCTGACGCGTTACAGGAGATAACACTTGATGGAGACTTCGTCCCGCCCCCGCAGCACCCTCAATCCACCGGTTTTCTACACCAGCGCCGCGCTGATCTTCCTGCTCGTGCTGTACGCCGTGGTCTTCCAGGCCCAGGCCCAGGCGCAGTTCGACAGCGTGCAGCGCTGGATCTTCGGCAATGCCAGCTGGTTCTACATCCTCGCCGTCGCGCTGATCCTGATCAGCGTGGTGTTCCTCGCGGTCAGCCGCTACGGTGACATCAAGCTCGGTCCCGATCACAGCGAGCCGGAGTACCGCAGCAGCAGCTGGTTCGCCATGCTGTTTTCCGCGGGCATGGGCATCGGCCTGATGTTCTTCGGCGTCGCCGAGCCGATCATGCACTTCACCAGCCCGCCGGTGGGCGAGGCGGGCACCGTTACCGCGGCCCGCGAGGCGATGAAGATCACCTTCTTCCACTGGGGGCTGCACGCCTGGGCGATCTACGCCATCGTCGGCCTGATCCTGGCGTACTTCAGTTTCCGCAAGGGCCTGCCCCTGACGCTGCGTTCGGCGCTCTATCCGCTGATCGGCGAGCGCATCTACGGGCCCATCGGCCACGCAGTGGATGTCTTCGCCATCATCGGCACGGTGTTTGGCGTTGCCACCTCGCTAGGCTACGGCGTGCTGCAGATCAACAGCGGTTTCCACCATCTGTTCGGCCTGCCGGTGAATCCCACGGTACAGATCATCCTTATCACGGTGACCTGCGGCCTGGCCACGCTTTCAGTCGCCAGCGGCCTGGACAAGGGCATCCGCATCCTCTCCGAGCTGAACCTGGCGCTGGCCGTGATCCTCATGCTCTTCGTGCTGCTGCTCGGCCCGACCGTCTTCCTGCTGCAGACCTACGTGCAGAATACCGGGGCCTACCTGTCGGACATCGTCAACAAGACCTTCAACCTCTACGCCTATCAGCCCACCGACTGGATCGGCGGCTGGACGCTGCTTTACTGGGGCTGGTGGCTGTCCTGGTCGCCCTTCGTGGGGCTGTTCATCGCGCGCATCTCGCGTGGCAGGACAATCCGCGAATTCGTCTGCGGCGTGCTCTTCGTGCCGGCCGGCTTCACCCTGCTGTGGATGACGGTGTTCGGCGACTCGGCCATCCACATGATCCTCAACGACGGCGTGCGCGATTTGGCGACTGTGGTCGACCAGGACAGCTCACTGGCGCTGTTCGCCTTCCTCGAGCACTTCCCGCTGTCGGGCGTGGTGTCCATGGTGGCGGTGCTGATGGTGGTGGTGTTCTTCGTGACCTCGGCCGATTCCGGCGCCCTGGTGGTGGACATGCTCGCCTCCTCGGGGCATGCCCATTCGCCGCTGTGGCAGCGCATCTTCTGGTCGGTGAGCATCGGCGTGGTCGCCGTGGCGCTGCTGCTGGCTAACGGCCTCAAGGCGCTGCAGACGGCGACCATCGCCAGTGCGCTACCGTTCTCGATCATCCTGCTGGCCTCGATCTGGGGATTGTTCCGTGCGTTGAACCTGGATGCCACGCGGCGCGGCTTGCGCAACCAGGCGCTGCCCGCACCGCGCCATGCGGCCCATCACGAAGGCGGCTGGCAGCGTCGACTGCGCAACATCGCCATGAAGCCTCGCCGCGCTCACGTTACGCGCTTCATCAGCGAGGTGGTCCGTCCGGCCTGCGACGAAGTGGCGGTAGAGCTGCGCAAGCAAGGGCAGGAGGTCACGGTCGTGGAACTGGACGATGGCCGTGTCAGCCTCGACCTCTCGCCTTCGGGCGAAGCGCATTTCCGCTATGAGGTTCGCCCACGGGCCTTTACCAGCCCGAGCTTCATGGTGCTCGACGACAGCGATGGCGGTGAAGCCCGCAAGTACTTCCGCGCCGAGGTGCATCTGCGCGAAGGTGGCCAGGATTACGACATCATGGGCTGGAGCCGTGACGACGTGATTGCCGACATCCTCGATCAGTACGAACGGCATTTGCACTACCTGCACGTAGTGCGCTGACACCTGTCAAGGGCTCCGCCGTTGGTGGCGGAGCCCTCATTTTCTGCGCTCGCGCACCAGGCCCACCCGCTTCGTGGACCGCGTGGCATCGACGAGTCTCCCTGCATGGCTGCGTGGCGACTACTCGGTGCACCCGGGTGCCGATGGGGAGCAGGTGATGCACGTCATGACAGTTCCGCGCTGCCCGGTGGCAGCCTTGGATGGCCGGTTGTGTCCGCTCCGACGGCCAGCATGCCGCCGGACATGCGGTACAGCAGGCGTTCGGTGGTGCTGCCCAGGATGCGGTCCAGCCCCAGCCGGCTCTGCATGCCCATGACCACCACATCGATCCGATGGTCGTCCATGAAGTTGGCAATGCCCTGGGTGGCAGGGCCGAGGACGAAATGGCGGTGCTCCATGGGAACCTGCCAGCGGTCGGCCAGATGGTTGAAGGTGCGGTAGAGCGAGATGCGGACCTGCTCGGCATAGCTGGAGTCCCAGCTGCTGCTCAGCGTGGCCGAGTCGTAGTCGATGGCGCTCGGCAGGTCGCAGGCGTGGAGAAAATGCAGCTCTGCGCCGCACAGGCTCGCCAGATTGCGCGCAGCTTCGATGATCCCTTCATTCAGCCCGCTAGTCAGCAGCTCCGGTCTTGCAACATCCAGGGCGGCGGCTACCTTCAGCGGCAGCGGATTGAGTGCTTCGGCCACCAGGTGCAGTGGAACCTGGCAGGCTCTGAGCAGGCGATAGTCCAGCGGTGTGACAAAGACCCTGCGTAGTGCCGCCTCGTGGTGAACGTTCTTGATCACCAGGTCCGCCTTGAGCGTCGCTACGCGATCGAGAATCTCCCGGCAGGGCTCGGCGCTCCAGAGGGTTTCGCAGGTGACATCCATCCCGGTGCTGCGCAGCTCCTGCGCGTCACGCTCGATGTCGACGCGGCATTGCTCCAGCAGTTCGTCGCGCAGGTGATCGGAAAGAAACGGCATGCCCAGGCGAGGTTCGAGGAACATGCCGATATGCAGCGCGGCATGACTTCGACGGGCAATCGCCAAGGCTCTTCGATAGGCGGCCGATTGCCGCCAGTGAGGGGTGGCGATGAAGAACACTTTATGGTACTGGTCCATGGTCTTCGCCTCTGGCGCGGCCCACTTCAAATGCAGGCTGGAACGAGGTGCGTTGCGCGACTTTGATGCCCATCAAACTCTGCGATTGCGCCCCCATCCGTGTTGTCCTGTCATGCCCCCACTGCGAGTACGCTGCCGGGAATCTGCTCGAGGACATGCTCCGTGGTGCTGCCAATCAACCGCTCTACGCCGGTGCGGTGCACGCGGCCCATCACGACGACATCCATCTCGTTTTCCTGGGCGAAGCGTGAAACTCCGCGCAGTGGCGTACCCATCAGAAAGTGGCGTCGCTCCTGCGGCACGCCATGGTCGTCCGCCAGGCGGACGAAGGCCTGGTGCAGGGAGGCGCGCATGTCCTCCACCAGATCGACCCAGGCCACCGCGCCTTCCGCGCGGTTGGCCATGTAGGCGGGCATGCAGTCATAGATGTACAGCAGGTGTAGTTGTGCGTTGCATTGCAGCGCCAGGCCATTGGCTGTCGCTATGATGCGATCGTTGACACCGTTGACCAGGGTTCGTGGATCGGCAGGGTCCACCGCCGCAACGATGCGTCGGGGCAGGGGATGCTGCGCGCTGTGCACCAGGTGCAGCGGTTGCGGGCACTCGCGTAGCAGGAACCAGTCCAGCGGAGTAACGAATGAGCGCTTGAAGGCGGACTCATGCTGTATGTCCTTGATCACCAGGTCCGGCTGCAGCTCACCGATGGCCTGCAGCAGATCGGTACGCAGATCGGTGGTCCACAGGACGGACGAGGTCATCTCCACGCCCACGCCGCGTCCACGCTGCAAACGGCATTCGTTCTCCCAGCGCTCGCGCTGGGCCATCAGCAGGTTCTCGCGCGCATCGTTCTGTACGTGCCGGGCCAGCAGACCGAAGGTGGCGAACGGCTCCACGCAGGCAATGACATGCAGGCTGGCCCCGCATTGCCCTGCCAGGGCGGTGGCACGCTGCAAACCCGGTGTGTCGTGACGGTCGGGATGGGCGATCAGCAGCAGTTTCTGGATCTGACTCATGGTGCACCTCGCAAGCATCAACGGGCAGGATTGAACGGCGTGCCGCCACCGTCGCTGCGCAGCCCCTCGCTGAATCGGGTGGTATCGCCCCGACTCCTGTGCCGTGAAGCGGGAAGGCGCTCCCGGCGGGAGCGCCCACGCATCACTTGGCGGTCTTGACCGGAATGACCTTCTCCGGATGCACCGCTTCCGCCCGCTTGGGCAACTGCACCTGCAATACGCCCTTGCTGAAGCGTGCCTGGATCTTCTCGGGGTCCACTTCGCGGGGCAGGCGGAACACTCGTTCGAAACTTCCGTAGCGGCGTTCCGTGAGGTGATATTCCTTGCGGGTTTCGTTCTTCTCTTCCTTCTTCTCGCCCTTGATGATCAGGCTGCCATTGGCCAGCTTGACCTCAATGTCCTTCTCGTCCATGCCGGGCAACTCGGCGTTGATTCGGAACTCATCCGCCTGCTCGCTGACGTCCACTGCGGGTAGGCCATGGGAGAAAGGTTCGCGGCGCCAGAACTGGTCGGCATCGAACGGACTGTGGCTGAAGGGGAGCCTCAGCGGCGCGCGACCGAAGTCGTCGAAGAGGCTGTCGATCTGACGGCGCAGACTGTCGAACGGACGCCACGGGTGGAACGGGTTGGCGGGCGACTCCGAAGGTTTGGTCGGTTGTTGGGGGACGGCGCTGACGGGTACTTTTTTAGCGGGCTCGGACATGATGAATTCCTCCGCAGGAAAAAGGGTCGCCTCACGGGCGAGGCCGTTCGATTCTGCGACCCTGATACCGACCGACTTTGATGCCGATCAAATGCCGCCCCGGCGATCACATGGATTTTCCCGGGCGCAACTTGATGGCGATCAAGGTGATTGGCCTGCGGCTTCTTAGCCTGAGTCAAAGCCGGCGCACCCTGTCGGCGATTGCCGTGGAGGCGCGGCATGGAATGGCAGACGATTGGTCGCGTGCAGGTGCTTGAGGAGTTGTCGATCTCGGACTCGACGCAATGCCTGCGCGTGAAGCTGGACGATGACGAGACACAGTCGATCATTCCTGGCCAGTACTGCTTGCTGGATGATCGCGTACAGGCTGCCAGGGCCTTCAACTACGTCAGCCTGCCGGGGCGTGACCGTCGTTGCATCCTGGCGGCCAGCCCACACGGAGTGCCGCTGCGCACGGACGGACCGTTGCTTTATCGCGGCCCTCTGGGGGTGGGTTGGCCTTTGCCGTTTGGCGTTTCTCGTCTGCTGGTTTTTGCCTGTGTCGATGGAATCCTGGCCGTGGCCGCCGCCATCGACGAATTCGCCTGCTGGCTGCCCTGGGTGCAACTGGTGCTGGTTGAGGACGCATCCAGCCAGGCCTGCCTGCCCGACGATTGCCGCCGCTGGCTGCATTCGCTGGGGTTGCTGATCCCGCCAGTCGAGGACTGCCCTCTGGAGCGGCTCAGAGCGCAGCTCAGCCTGCAGTTGCCCGACCTCGTCTACTGCTCCGCGCCTGCGCCGCTGGCGCTGAAGGCCGCCCGTCTTTGTCTATGGCATGGCGTCCCGGCGTATCGAATCTGGATACGGGCTGAGTGCGCGCTGCCGGGAGCGGGAAACACGTCCCTGCCAGCTGCAGACGGCCCGGTACTGCGCTTCGATCGCTTGAGCGGACGCATTTGATCGACATCAAAGTACGACATCCCGGGCAAGCCCAGGCTCATAGCGACTCGTCCAACCGCCATGCGTCGGAGGCCTCATGAACGCCTATGCTCGCCTGCTGCTGATCTGCGATCCCGATCTCCACTATTCCCCGGCGCTGGCCCGCGCTCAGGCACTGGCGGGCGCCTTCGATGCGCGCCTGCACATCGTGGTGTTGGGAAGCCTGCCAGCTGGTCTGTCGGTGCTCGATTACAACGGCCGGCAGAGCGTTCGCGAGGAGATCCAGGGGCGTCAGCGCACCTGGCTCGACGATCAGTTGGAATTGTTGCGTGGCCATGGGATAGATGCCAGCGCCGAGGCCGTCTGGAGCGATGATCCGCTGGAGGACATCATTGCGTTGATCAGGCGGCATCACATCGATCTGCTGCTCAAGGACACTCGCTATGAGCCCGCGCTGAGCCGTGCGCTGACTCATCCGCTGGACTGGCAGCTTCTGCGCCAGTCGCCTGTGCCGCTCCACCTGGTCAGCCAGGCGACTCATCCTCTGCCGCGCAAGGTGGTCGCCGCCATTGATCTCTCCCAGGATGATCCGGAGGTCGACCAGTTGAACCAGCGTATCGTCGAAATGGCACAACAGTTCGCCGGTCAATGCGATGCCGAGCTTCACTTGCTGCAGGCTTACGACGTCAGCGCCGGCTTCCTGGCCTATGCCGCCGGGCCGGTGGCCTGGACGCCGGATGTCGCGGAGCTGGCCGCGGGGCGCTCGCGCCAGCAGATGGAGCGCATCGGTAGCCGGTTCAATGTGGGGCTGCCTTGCCAGCACTTCGTCAAGGGCAGCGCCTCCCGTGTGATAGCCGAGTTCGCTGAGCAACAGCGCATGGATGTCGTCGTCATGGGCACGCTCTATCACGCCGGGCTGGCGAAAATCATCGGCAGTACCACGGAGCAGGCGCTGTACCGGGTGAACTCCAGCATCCTGGCAGTCCGACCCTGAGACTGGATCATGAAAGTGCTGGCGTTTCTCGTCGCGCTGTTCACCGTCTGGGCGATCGCCTGCGTCGCCTGGATGGCTCTGCGCTACACGCCTGCCGGTGGCGACAGTGAATACGTGTTTCTCTGGGATCGCTGGGAGAACCGTGTGTGTCTGGTGTCGATCAGCGAGCCGGCGCATATCATCTGCGACCTTCGTTCGCTCTGGGTCGAGTCCCCGGCAAAGGGCGGGCCCACGGCTCGGCGACCATGACAGCGGCCCGCTGAGTACGCTCAGCCGGCGCGCCGGCGTTCGCGGTCCGAACGTTGAACCTGAGGCCATGCATGGGGCGCCGCGAGGCGCTCATGCAGCCGCTCCAGATAGTCCCGGGCCTGACGCTCATCGGCAAAAGGCACCCGGTATTGATCGAGCTGGACGTAGCAGCGGCCGTCGCTGGTGCAGAGAAGTTGCGTGCGCATCGTTGCCTCCCCGCCTCACGGCGCTGGCTGCAGTTGCAGGGTGTGAATGCTCTGGGTGGAATCCATCGGGTCCGGGCGGCTGGTGAAGCCGAGGAAGTGCGCCAGTTCGTGCATCGCGCTGTTGGCTGCTGCGTCTACCGAATACATCTGCTGTAGCCCTTGCTGCCTGGCCGTTTCGATCAGATGGCGCATCAGCGCCACGGCCAGCCCGCGATGACGCCAGGCATCCGCCACGGTGA
Source organism: Pseudomonas sp. DP-17 (assembly GCF_022380625.1). Lineage (NCBI taxonomy): Bacteria > Pseudomonadati > Pseudomonadota > Gammaproteobacteria > Pseudomonadales > Pseudomonadaceae > Pseudomonas > Pseudomonas sp. DP-17. Next base: position 207,451 of record NZ_JAKSXG010000003.1, on the reverse strand, counting down.
CTGCACATTCGCACTGCTGGGACTCGGCGCAACGTGCGTAGCGGCTGATGCCGATCTCCACCAGTTCTCCATCCTGGTGCGAAAGCGCCACGTAGGCGACGCTGTCCTTGAAGTCCACCGCCATCAATTGGTTCAGCAACGAGGGACTGACTTCTTTCATGGTGCAGAGAAAGCGGAAGTGGCGCGCCTCGGGCGACAAGCGCGCGATGAAGTCCGCTTCACGCTGGCGATCCTCCGGCCGCAACGGACGGATCAGTACGTGGGTTCCATCCGGCAAGGCCTCGACCCAGTGTTCATCGAGACCCTCGTCTTTGGCTTGGGGATGAGTGGACATGAAAACCTCCTGGCGCAGTGCCGATATGCGGTTCAGCCGCTGACTCACTTGTACGCCGGGAGGGTGGGGTGAATTTGATCGTGATCAAATGGCGGCAATCTCATCGCCTCCGGGGGCCAACCGGCCGCCGGAGAGCACGTGTCAACCTTTCACCGGCTTCAGGGCCGGGGCGCGTTTTCTCTGCTCTCTGGAGGTGATAAGCCGTTCCAGCAGCGCCGCCAGTAACGCCCGCACCTCATGCCGGGATTCAGCCTTGGCTGAGGGCCACCCGTTGAGCGGCGCCGCGGTGGCCTGGTCCAGCACCGCCAGCACCCGCTGGCACGCCCGGAGCAGCCTCCGCCGAGGAGGTCCGCGGCGCTTTGAGGCGAATCAAAATGGTGTTCTGGCACATCAAGAAGGTGGCGCCAGGAGGGCAGGCTCAGCGTTTTTCGGTTGCGGCGCTTTGCCCTTCGATACCGCTCAATCGGCAGAGCTCCTGGTGGTTGAGCAAATGTACCTCCCGACCCTCGCATTCGATCAGGCCCGTCTGCACGAAGCGAGTGAACAACCGGCTGATGGTTTCCAAGGTGAGATCGAGGTAGTTGCCGATATCGCCACGCGTCATGCACAGCGTGAAACGGTCCTGGCGCAGTCCGCGCCGCTGGTAGCGCGCCGACAGGCTTAGCAGAAACTGGGCCAGCCGCTGCTCGGCACGCTCGCGGTTGCAGCGAATGTGTTCGTGCTCGCCGTGGATACCCTGACTGAGGATATGCAGTAATTGGTGGCGCAGCCCGGGAATGCGCCCGGAGAGGTCCTCCAACTGCTCCAGGTCGATGGCGCATACCAGCGAAGTCTCCAGAGCCACCGCGAACCCTCGGAAGGAGGGCGGCCCGATTGCATCCAGCCCAATCATTTCGCCGGGCAGGGCAAAGCCGGTCACCTGCTGATCACCATTGGACTCGAGCAGGTAGCTCTTCAGCGCTCCCGAGCGCAAGGCGAAGACCTGCCGCATCGGTTCGCCGGCGCGAAACAGATACTCCCCTTTGTGCAGCGGTCGGTTGCGACGCACTATACGGTCCAGCTCAGCTACTTCACCTTCGGTCAGGCTGGCTGGAAGGCAAAGGCGGCTCAGCGAACAGGCAAGGCAACTGACCTGGAAGAGCTGGGATGGGCGTTGACTGTTGGTCATCACGTAAGCCCCGGCATACGGGCGTTCCAGCCATTCTAGCGGTTTCGCTTCGTGGCCAGGCAGCCTTCGACAAACGGAGGTGGATTGGCTTCAGAGTAGCGTCGGCAATGAAGGTGAACTGCCTGGGCAGAAGCCGCTACAGCAAGATTGTGCGATTCCGATCCGTAGCGGACACCGGTGCTCAGGAAGCAGGGATGACCCTCAGCGTTGCGCGAAGTCCGCCGGAGGGGAGATTGCTCAACTGTACGCTGCCTCCAAGCCGCTCCATGATCATCCCGACAATGGACAGGCCCAGTCCGGCGCCGTTCTCGGAACCTTTGCTGTAGAAGCGTTCGAAGACACGCTCCAGGTCTTCCTCGTCGATGCCAGGCCCCTGGTCTTCTACGTTGAGTACAATCCCGTTACCTTCACGGTGCAGCGTGACGTTGACTCGACCGCCAGCTGGCGAGTGATTTACTGCGTTCGCGACCAGGTTCTGCAGGGCAATCCCCAAAGCGCCCGCGTCGCTTTGAAGCTGATAGTTGCCCTCGGAGATATCCAATGACGGTTCCTGCCCCTGATCCAAAATCCAGGGTGTCATCTCTGCCATGGTCTCCGTAGCGACTGCCGCCAGATCTACCGTTGACCAGTTGCGCTGCCCCAGCCGCGGCTCGATCCTCGCCATGGTCAGCAGCTGATTTACCACGCGACTGAGACGATCCACGCCACCAACCAGGAACTCCAGGGCTTTATCTCGCTCGGCATCGCTCCTGGCTTCGAGCGCGTTCTGCGCATGCAGGCGAAGGATTGCCAGGGGCGTACGCATCTCGTGGGCAGCGTCTGCGATGAATCGGTGCTCTCGACGCAGCAGTTCATCGATCTGCCCCAGCAGTCGATTCAGCGCCGCCTGCATGGGTTCCAGCTCCCGGGGTAGCGGCACGAGTTGCAGTGGCTCCAGTGACTCTGCGTGCCGCGCTCGGATGACACGAGCCATATTCTGCAGCGGTTGCAGCCCCCAGCCGATGGCCAGCCATACCAGCAATGCCAACGCGAGACTTCCGATCAGGAAGGGAAACAGAGTGTGGCGGACGATACGGCCGATCAGGTCGTCGCGCACATCGTTGCGCTCACCGACCCAGATCACCAACTGGCGCTCCGGCACGGGAAGCACGAAGCTGCGCCATCGCTGCTCCCCCACCATGATGTTGGAAAAACCTGGCTCGGTCAGAGGACGAGTGAAGCTCGGGGCACTGACCGTATGCACCAGGACTTCACCGTTGATGCGCCACACCTGGAACGCGAGTTTGCTCTCGTAGGGATGACCGACGCGATGCTTGCCCGCCTGGCTCAGTGCTTCATTGAATGCCAGGTACAACGCATGGCGATCCTTGTCGTCCAGGGGCATGCTCATGACGCCTTGCAGGAGGCGCGCGTTCTGCGCCAGATGGGCGTCGTAGATCTCGTCGATCTCGTGGCTGCTGTCGTGATAGTTGTAGAGCGCGAGCAGGCCGGTACCGACCAGCAACAGCAGCATGACTCGCCAGAGCGTGCGTTGGCGCAACGAGCTCATGCTTTGCCTTCCACCAGATAGCCGATGCCGCGAACGGTGCGGATCAGATCGTTGCAGAGCTTCTTGCGCAGGTGGTAGACGTTCACTTCCAGCGTGTTGCTCTCGGGCTCCTCGTCCCAGCCGTAGAGAAGCTGAGTGAGCCGCTCGCGGGTGAAGACCTTGCCGGGTTGGGACAGCAGCTCGTGGAGCAGTCGATACTCTTTCGGGGTCAGCACGACGGGCTGCCCCTGGTAGCTGACTTGCCGAGTGGCCGGGTCGAGCGTCACCCCGGCATGCTCGATCAGTACCTTGGCGCGACCTGCGCTACGTCGAAGCAGCGCGCGCAGACGAGCTTTCAGCTCATTGAGGTCGAACGGCTTGACCAGGTAGTCGTCGGCGCCGACATCGAGTCCGGCGATGCGATCATCGGTCGCGTCACGGGCGGTCAGGATAAGCACGGGTACCGCATCGCCCCCGGCACGCAACCGGCGCAACACCTCGATGCCATCCAGGCGCGGAAGTCCCAGATCCAGCACGACGAGATCGAATGTCTCCTGCTGCAAGGCGTGCAACGCACTCATCCCGTCCTGCAGCCAGTCGATGGTGTAACCCTCCTGGCGCAGTCCGTTGCAGATACCTTCCCCCAGCGCGGGATCGTCTTCGACTATCAGCAGCCGCATGCTTAGTCCTGCTTGTCCTTGATCGTCTTGAGTAAAGCATCGATTTCGCCGCGCCGGCCCTGGTCGGCCAGCTCACGGCCGGGCCGTGGCGGTGCCTGCAGGGCTTTCTGCAAAGCCGCACGCGCTTCGACGTAATGCCCTTGGCGATAGAGATGGTCACCCCAGAAGTAGTTGCTGTCGATGCCTTCTGGATTCAACCGTAGCGCCTTGCGCAGCAGTTCATCTGCCTTGTCCGAGTCACCGAACCCGATGGGCCAGCCAGGCACTCGATCATAGAGTGCGCCAAGGCTGGTATAGGCCGACCCCTGCAGAGCGTCTGGATCGAGTGCCAGGGCCTTCTCCAGGCTTGCCCTGGCAGCCTTGACCTTGCCCAGCGCGCCAAGCCCGCCTGTGGCGCCGGCCCAACTGCTGGTGACGATTCCGTTCCAGATCCAGGCTTCCGCAGCCTGGGGCTGCTCGCGGGTGAAGGCCTCTGCGTCGCTCGCCAGCTTTTCGAAAGCGGCTGCGCGTTGTGCTTCGGGCAACTGGTACTGGATTTGCGCCCAACGTTGCTGGATCGCGCCGAGGTGCTGGCTGCCGGCCTGATCGAGTGCCCAGGTAAGCGGAGAGAAGGCAATGAGGCTGGCGAGTATCAGGCGTTTCATTTGCTGTGCTCCTTGGCGTTGGCATCGCTGTAACGGCGGATCAGTGGGAGCTGCTTGCGCAACGCGCGGTCGACCAGGCCGGGCAGCATGCCGTTGAGGCGTACGAAGAGTTTTTCCGGCCATCCCAGATACAGCTCGCTGCGTTGGTTCTGCACCGCATCAAGCACTGCTCGCGCGACATCGACCGGATCGTCCATGCCGACTTTCAGCGCCTGGTTGAGGGCGTTGGCTGCCGAAGTGTTCATCGAAGTACGGGTGGCACGTGGTGCCGCGTAGAGAACGTCGACGGTGGTATCAGCCAGCTCGCGTCGAAGCGCCTCGGAGAATCCCCGCAGGGCGAACTTACTGGCGCTGTAGCTCGCGTAGCCGGGATAGCCGATGGAGCCGTAGATGGAGCCGACGTTCACCACCAGCGCATGAGGCTGCTCGCGCAACAATGGCAGCAGCAGACGGGTCAGCTGCAGCGGGGCCTTGATGTTGAGATCCAGCAGGTCGTCCAGCGTGTCCTCATCGATCTGCTCAAGCAGGGCGAAACGGTTCACGCCTGCGGCGTTGATCAGCACGTTCACGCCGCCCATGGCCCAGGCAGCGGTAGCTACCTCCTGCCGGCCACTTTGGGTACGAAGGTCGGCAGAGTGCCAGCGCAACTGATGGGGATAACGATTCATGAGCACCGCCAGACCGCCGAGGTGTCGGCTGATCGCCAGCACTCGCGCGCCGCCCGCACACAGCTGGCTGGCCAGTTCCAGACCAATGCCGCCGCTGGCACCGGTCAATACCACCACCGACTCACGCAGACGCATGCTGCACCTCTGGCTGGTGGGCGCGCGGCAGGCCTCGGAACATCTCGGTGTACAACTGGTAGACGACCTTGGCGGAATGAATCACCGCCTCTTGATCTTCCGGACGATCCAGGCGGTTCATCAACCCGCGATAGGTCGCCATGTGATCCTGGTCGAGCGCGCCGTGGGAGCTCAGGTAGCTGAATGCCGTCGGCGGCAGGCCAAGTCCTTGCTGGATGCTGCCGGCGGCCTGGGTAGCCAGCGCGATACTGGTACCTTCGAGGACGTTGACCATGCCGAACAGGCCGACGGGATTGTCGCGGGCAATCAAGTCATAGAGGAAGGCCACCATCAGCTCGATCGGCAGGCTGGGGCGACTGTTACGCACCTGCTCCGCATCGCCTCCGCAGGCGGCAATATCATTGAGAATCCACTGCTCGTGGCCGTATTCCTCCTCGATGTATTCGCAGACTGCACCGCGCAGCCATTCAAGTCGGCTGGGCAGACGAGCGCCGCAAGCCATCATCAGTGGCACGGTATGGCGAACGTGGTGATAGGCCTGGGTGAGGAAGGCGATGTAACCCTCCAAGCTGACAACGCCGCTCAGGGCGTCGCGAATGACAGGGACGCTGAACAGCGCCTGGCGTTCCTGAGTGGTGACGGATTGGAGCGTGTCGAAGAAGTTCATGGCAGACCTCAGGGTTGCGAGAGTTCGGTGATGAGGGGCTGGTGGCGGCGGAGGATTTCCTGGCGGCGCGGCCGGCCGTTACTGGTCAGGGTTCCGTCAGCACTGCTAAAGGGGCCGGGTAGGCGTCTCCAGGCATGAACCCGTGCGTAATCGGGTAATCCGGCGTTGCATTGCTGCACGGCCTGCTCGATGACTTCGTCGCTGATGCCTGGGTCGATGGGCCAGAGCAGTGCGAAGTTGCGCGGCAGCCCCTCGCCGTGGACGAAGGCCTGGAGGATCACGCCTGTCTGGGAAAGCTCGGCCTCGATCCACTCGGGATTCACGTTGCGACCGAAGCTGGTGATGAACTGGTTCTTCTTGCGGCCCGCCAGGTAGAGGAAGCCAGCAGCGTCGAAATGACCGAGATCGCCGGTTGGCCACCATTCCCTGTCGAAAGCAGGTTCGCCCAGGTAGCCCAGCAGGGTCGAACCTCGAACCAGTACTTCCCCGTCATCCGCGATACGCACCTGGACGTGCGGCAGAGGGCGCCCCACGCTGCCTGGATGTTGATCGCCGGGGCGGTTCAGGCAAACCACGGAGGCGCATTCGGAGAGCCCGTAGCCTTCGAAGACCGGAAGACCCACTGCCTCGGCGCGCTCCAGCAAGCTGCTCGCAACTTTGGCACCACCCACAGCGACAAAGCGCAGGGAGCCGACTTTCATCATGCCGCGCTCGATGGCGGTGACCAGGCCAAGCAGGAGCTGTGGCACCAGAATCAGGCTCTCGGCGCCGCTGAGTGCAATGGTGCCGAGGAAGCGTTTCCAGTCGACCTGACTGGCGCCACCGATGCCCATCTGTGCTTGCGGATAGAGCGTGATGCTGGCTCCCGCCAGCAGCGCTGCATAAATACCGAGGTTCTCCAGCAGGACAGCCAGCGGAAGTACTGCGAGGTACCTCGTGGGCCCGCTGGGACGGCTCGCTGCTTCGAGCTCCTGCGCAACGCACAGCAGTGACGAGGCGCTCAGGCATACGCCCTTGGGCGACCCGGTACTGCCGGAGGTGTAGGTGATCTTGGCAGTGCCTGCCGGTAGGTCGGCGTCGACAACGGACGGCCGCTCCCAGAAGCGCTCGCCTGGTGTGAAGCCGGCTGCTCGCAGATCTTCTGCGAAGGCGTCGTTGGCGACGGCAAGCGTCGCCTGGGTCTGCATCAGGCAATGCAGGCGCTGGGCGGCACTGAAAAAGGGCGGGAGGATGACGCAAGGGCGCTCAGCGAAGAGGGCGGCCAGATCCCAGAATAGCGCTTCGGGGCCGTTCTCCAATGCAAGGGCAAGCGGCCCTTCGGGTTGCTCTCGTAGCCAGGCTTCGCGACGTTCAATTTCAGCCAGAAGCTGGGCATAGGTGACGTTGCCAGTGATTCCGCGTATAGCCACTGTCGACGCATGCTTCGTGGCGTGCGCCTGCAGCACCTCACGAAAAGTGTTCAGTTCATGCGGCATGGCCGGCCTCCTGCAACAGCATCGGGAAACCCATGCGCTTGTACACACCCGCGCGCTCCAGCTCGTCATGGCCGTAACGGATGTTTCCTGCGTAGACCAGGGGGTGCTGCGCGTAATAGCTGCCCCAGCTGGCCAGCTCGCCATTCAGGCGGCATGGGTCGGCTTCGGCGATCACGGTCGGCTCCAATCCCAATCGGTGGAAACTGTTGACCAGGGTGGAGGCGCCGGTAAAGGCGACCCACTGCAGGTCGCGCGCGGCCAGCAGCCAGGTCACGGCGGTGATGATCACGCGCGCGCTGCCAGCACTCAGGGCGGCAAGGTTGCCTACCTCGACCAACTGCTCACGCCCGACGGCATGGCCTGCAAGCCGCGACACAACACCCTCCAGTGGCTCGTCCAGGTAGCGCTCGAGAAACAGCGACCCGTGACTGGCCGGACGGATGCCGGCGGCTGCGATCAAGCGCCCGTGGCTGTCCTGCAGCCCGATGAGCTCCGGCAGATAGTGGTGGACGTCAGCGTGGTGGATGGACTCGAAACGCTCGTGGATGAAGGTTTCAAGCTCCTCGCGGTCGGAGTCGCCCTCGCGGCGCAAGGTCAGACGGGCTTGTCGCTCGATGACAGAGCCAAAGTGGAATGGAAACAGGCCGCTCCATTCTTGCTGGGTCATGGTGATCCCCCCAGGGGTCGTTCGATGAGGGGAGTATCAGCGGCGAATCTGAAAGGAGTCTGAAGTCGCTGAGAGTCAGGGACATTTGGGCCATCAGAGTTCGACTGGAAATCGCAAAAAAGGATCGTGATCTGGCGCTGTTCAATATCGCTGTCGACAGCAAGCTACTGCCGCGGTCGGCATGAACTGTCCAAAGCGACGCGCCTTTTGCCTGAGATTGTCAGGGACAATGCGTCGGCTATCTTCCCGATCATCCGGACCTGCAATGGGAGCAGCAGGCGAGGCTGCTCGGACTGCTCCCTGAGACCTTTGGATATCGGGCTGAATTCGTTGATCATGAATAAGGGGCGCAGTCGCGAAGACTCCAGCTACAGCGTACTTCTCTACTTGCTGCTGACGCTGGTATCCGTTTCGATGGGCCCTGTGTTGTATATCTCGGTCAAAGGAAGCAAGCGGAGCGGCGGTAGATTCGGCCAGCAGTGAAGATCTGCTTCCGCCCCATGGCGGACGTTCAGCGGTTGATTTCCGGGTATCGACGGGGATCGCGGGGTGAGTTGCTTGGCGAACTGAGTTCCAGTCGCCAATAGCCCACGTCGTGCCACTGGCCCTGCTTGAAACCGACCTGCGGGAAAGTGCCGACGTGCTGGAAGCCCAGACGTTCATGCAGACCGACGCTTCCAGCGTTGGGCAGCGCAATGCCGGCATAGGCTGCGTTGAACCCCTGTTTCGCGAGGGCGGGAAGCAACTCGGAGTAGAGCCTGCGGCCGACGCCAGAACGTCGCTCGCCATCCGCGATGTAGACGGTCACCTCGACCGCCCATCGGTACGCGGCACGCGCCCGGTGTTGGCTGGCATAGGCGTAGCCAACCAGGCGCCCATCGCGCTCCGCGACAAGGTACGGGTAGGCCTGCTGGGTCGTGACGATGCGCTCTCGCATTTCCTCGATGGTCGGCGGTATTTCCTCGAAGGAGATCGCCGTGCCGGTCACGATAGGGGCGTAGATCGCCTGGATCGCTGCAGCGTCCTCCGGGCGGGCTTCCCTGATTTCGATTGCCATGGCGACCTCAGATCGAGCGCTGATTCACGCGGGCGGAAAGCTGCTCGGCGCTTTCCTTGCGCTCCGAATAACGGTCCACAAGGAACTCCTGGCGATCACGCAGCAGCAAGGTGAACTTCACCAGTTCTTCCATCACGTCTACCACACGGTCGTAGTACGCCGAAGGCTTCATGCGCCCTGCGTCGTCGAACTCGAGGTAAGCCTTGGGCACCGAGGATTGGTTGGGGATGGTGAACATGCGCATCCAGCGGCCGAGCACGCGCAACTGGTTGACCACGTTGAACGACTGTGACCCGCCGCAGACCTGCATCACCGCCAGCGTCTTGCCCTGGGTGGGGCGCACGGCGCCGAGCGCAAGGGGAATCCAGTCGATCTGCGCCTTGAACACCGCTGACAGTGCGCCATGGCGCTCCGGCGAACACCAGACCTGGCCTTCAGACCACTGCACCAGATCGCGCAGCTCCTGCACCTTGGGATGCTCTACCGGCGCGTCGTCAGGTAATGGCAGACCGGAAGGATTGAAGATACGTGTCTCGGCGCCGAAGTGCTCCAGCAGGCGCGCGGCTTCTTCCACCAGCAGGCGGCTGAATGAACGCTCGCGAGTCGATCCGTAGAGCAGCAGGATGCGTGGTTTGTGCTCACTGGTGCGGGTCCCCGCAGGCGGCAGATCGAACAGCGAAAGGTCGAGGTTGGGCAGTTGCTCGGACATGTTTCCTCCTGTTCAGAGAGTGCCGATGCGATCCAGCTCGCGCTTGAGTTCGTCGCGGCCGAGGGTGGCGAAAGGAAGGGCGAAGAAGGCCTGGCAACGCCGCTCGATGCGAGCCAGCGTGGCGCGGAAGGCGGCGTCAGTGGACGCCTCATTACCTACAACATCAGAGGGGTCTTCCAGCCCCCAGTGGGACTTCAGCGCCGGGCCGAAGTACACCGGGCAGGCTTCGCCGGCGGCCTTGTCGCAGACAGTGATGACGACGTCCGGCGGATTCCCTTCGAAGGCGTCGTTGCCTTTGCTGCTCAGGCCCGCGATGGAAATGCCGGCCTGCTGCAGGGTGGTGAGGCTGCGCGGCAGCACCTGGCCCTTGGGGAAGCTGCCGGAGCTGACCGCCTCGAAGCCTTCCGGCGCCAGGTGGTTGAACAGCGCTTCGGAGAGGATGCTGCGGCAGCTATTGGCCGTGCACATGAACAGGACTCGCATGGAAGTCTCCTCCGCTACGTAGCGGACGTCAGAGGCTCAGGCGCAGCGCCAGGGCCGAAAGAGTGATCAGCAGAACGGGCAGGGTAAGGAGGATGCCGACCTTGAAGTAATAACCCCAGGTGATGCGCATGCCCTTGCGCTCCAGTACATGCAGCCAGAGCAGCGTGGCGAGACTGCCGATAGGTGTGATCTTCGGGCCGAGGTCGCAGCCGATGACGTTGGCGTAGATCATCGCCTCGCGCACCAGGCCTTCCGCGTTGCTGCCTTGGATCGACAGGGCGCCGACCAGCACGCTGGGCATGTTATTCATCACCGAAGAGAGCAGCGCTGAGAGCAGGCCGGTGCCAATGGCGGCGCTCCACAAGCCCTGTTCGGCAAGGCGGTCGAGCAGGTGAGTGAGGAAGTCCGTGAGGCCGGCGTTCTTCAGCCCGTACACCACCAGGTACATGCCGAGGGAGAAGACCACCACCTGCCAGGGCGCTTCGCGCAGTACGCGGCGGGTGGAGATGCGGTGTCCGCGAGCGGCGACGGCAAACAGGATGGCTGCACAGATGGCAGCGACGGCGCTGACCGGAATGCCGAGCGGCTCCAGGGCGAACAGGCCAACCAGCAGGACCAGCAGCGTCCACCAGCCGATGATGAAAGTGGCGCGGTCATGGATCGCGGCTTTTGGCTCCTTCAGCGCATCGAGTGCGTATTGCCTTGGGATGTCGCGACGGAAGAACAGGAACAGCACCAGCAGGGTGGCGGCGACACTGGCAAGGTTCACCGGCACCATTACCGACGCGTACTCGGCAAAACCCAGGCCGAAGTAATCAGCCGAGACAATGTTCACCAGGTTGGAGACCACCAGCGGCAGGCTCGCTGTGTCGGCGATGAAGCCGGCCGCCATGACGAAGGCCAGGGTCGCCGCGGGTGAAAAGCGCAGGGCGAGGAGCATCGACATGACGATGGGGGTAAGGATCAGGGCAGCCCCATCGTTGGCGAACAGCGCCGAGACGGCCGCCCCGAGCAGCACGCAGAAGGCGAACAGGCGATAGCCGCTGCCGTTTGCCCAGCGCGCCACGTGCAGTGCCGCCCACTCGAAGAAGCCGGCCTCATCCAGCAGCAGGCTGATGATGATGACGGCGATGAAGGTGGCGGTGGCATTCCAGACTATGGCCCACACGGTCGGGATGTCGTGCAGGGAAACCGCACCGGCGGCCAGCGCAATGATTGCCCCCAGCGCGGCGCTCCAGCCGACGCCAAGGCCCTTGGGCTGCCAGATGACCAGAACGAGGGTGAAAACGAAGACAGCAACGGCGACCAGCATCGGAAACTCGCTCGGAAAGGGTCAGCAGCAGGCGGCATCACGGACGGGGCGGCCATCCATGTTCTGCAGGCGGAGGGTGTTGTCGGCCAACCATTGCGCGTTGGCTCGCAGGGTGACCTGCAGCATCTCGTGCACCCAGGCAGGCAGCTCGGGGTTGAGGCGGTAATACACCCACTGGCCCTGGCGACGATCCAGCAGCAGGCCGCTGCCGCGCAGTTGCGCCAAATGGCGGCTGATCTTCGGCTGGCTGTCGTCCAGCGCGCACATCAGCTCGCAGACACAGAGTTCGCCCAGGCTGGCGATAAGCAGGGTGGCGCGAACACGGGTCTCGTCGGCCAGGCTCTTGAAGACCTCGGGTGGAGTGATCATGGCTTTACCTGACATATGGAAAATCGAATATACGAATTTCCATATGTAAGACGCAAGCTCCGTGAACCTGAGCGGCTGCTTCCAGCCGTTTGTACTGACAGAGCCTTAAGTACCAAGGCAGCGTGTGCAGCCTGCTCGACGATTACCAGACCACCTCCCTACCGGTCAGCGCCGTCTTCAGCCGCGAGCGACGACACTCGGCGAGGACATTGGCCTTCATCGACTTTCTCAGAAAGCACCTGTAAACCACCCCGATGGGGCATAGGGGCGCTCTTTCCCGTAAGGAGCCGACCACGCCTCACGCCGTACTTTGCTGCAGCCATTCCCGTGGGCTCGAACCCACCTTGCGGCGAAAGGTGCGAGCCAGGGCGGAGGGACTTTCATAGCCGACCTCATCGGCGATCAGGGCGATGGGGCGGCCTTCGCGCAGACGCTTCTGCGTCAGGCTGATGCGCCAGTTCGCCAGGTAGTCCGCCGGCGTAACCCCCACGGTCTGGCGAAAATGCGCAGCAAAGCTTGCCCGCGACATGCCCGAACGATCCGCCAGTTCCGCCACCGACCAATTGCGCTGCGGTTCGTTGTGCATCCCCACGAGCGCGCGGGACAGCTGAGCGTTGGCCAACCCTGCCATCATTCCGGAGGCGATGCTGCGACTGGCGAGGAGGTGGCGCAGCAGCTGGATCACCATCAGCTCGAACAGGCGATTGAGGACGACATCCCGCCCGCACTCGTCGCCGAAGGCTTCTTTAAACAGCCAGTCGAGGGTGCCATCCAGGCCATTCAGTTCGCGCAGCGGTTTGATGATGAAATCCGGCAACGCCAGGGTCAGCGGATTGTTGGCGCCGCCGTCGAATTGCAGCGTGGCGCACACCAGCTCCGCGGCATCGGCTTCGCTCGCCACCAGCTGATGTTCCTGCGGGCGCACGGCCAGGATAAGGCTGGGCTCCGCCAGCTCGGTGAGCTGGCCGCGCCTGTCCTTGACGGTCAGGCGTCCCGAGCGCAGCAGATGCGCGTGGCCGACACTCTGTTGTCCCTGGAGGTTGGCCGTGCCGCAGAACCCGCCCTGGTGGAACGTGGAAGCGTGCAGGTTGAAGTGTTTGAGCAGTGTCGACAGTCGGTCCATGGTGCGCTCAGGTTTAGACGATCTGTTGCATAACTTCGACGATCTGAAGCCGAAAGGAAAGCCTGCCTCCCTAGTATGAACCCCATACCTGATCGACAAACCCGTTGGTCAACCTACTGGAGAATCACCATGACTCGCATTGCCGCTCTCTCGCTGGACCAAGCCCCTGCTGCCTCGCGCGCCGCCCTCGAAGGCGTCCGGAAAGGCCTCGGCTTCATCCCCAACGCATTCAAGACGCTGGCCCATTCCCCGGCCGCACTCAATGGCTATCTGGGCCTTGCCCAAGCCTTGGGTAAAAGCTCGCTGAGCGCCGCCGAGCGTGAAGTCGTTGCCCTCGCCACGTCGCAAGTCAATGGCTGCGACTACTGCCTGGCCGCACACAGCTTCTTCGGCGCCAAGGCGGGCCTGAGCGATGAGGCCATCAGCCAGGCCCGTCAGGGCACACTCAGTGCGGTCGCCGTATTGGCGCGCGAGATCACCGAAAGCCGCGGCCAGTTGCGCGACGAGCAGATCGCAGCGGCGCGCGAAGCCGGCCTGAGCGACAGCAAGATCGTGGAGGTCGTAGCCCAGATCACGTTGTTGACCCTGACCAACTACCTGAACAACGTCGCCACGACCGACATCGACTTTCCTCCGTCGGCCCACTGAGAGGACACCACCATGAACCCGGTGACGATCTACACCACCCAGCACTGCCCCTACTGCGTGAGTGCCAAGCGCCTGCTCGCGAGCAAAGGGGTCACGCCCGTCGAAATCGAAGTCGAGGCGTCGCCCCGGCATCTGGCGGAAATGCTGAGCGATCCGGGCGCAGGACGGTCCCGCAGATTTTTGTTGGCGACGTACACGTCGGCGGTTTCGATGACCTGGCCAGTCTCGATCACCAGGGCGGGCTCGACGCATTACTTCACGCCTGATCTGCAAGAGTGCTCCGGCAGGTGATCTGATTTGGAGTACTCAACGTCCATCCGATGCCAAGCGAGTACAGATATGACCAGCCCTGATCTCCTGCGCCGGGAGGGGATGCCTGACTGAGAATGACCGCATTCACTCCATGCAAAGATATCGTCCGCTCTTGGCCTTTTGCTTCCTCTGGCGAGAGGCCGCTACCGACCCATAGCGGACGTTGAGCAAGACGATCGTAGCGCGCCAACGATCGCCACATCGTTGGTAGTTCGCTCAAATGTGGGACTCCAGTGATCATTACGCTTAGAGCATTGAAAGCAACAAGTGCACGGTGGCGCAACAACCTTGTCCAGGCAGGTGTGATACCTGCAACTCGCCGCCGATGCTGTTGATCAGGTGCTGGGCGATGTTCAGGCTGAGGCTGTTGCGTGCCTGTTTGCGGATGGGGTAGTCGCGGGTCAATTCCGAGAGAGAGTAGGCGCGTATTTCACGGTGCTCGCGGACTGGCAGACCTTCGAGGGTAATGCGTACTCCCATCTGCTGCTGTTTTGGGCTGGCGACGATGCGCAGCTGGACGCTGCCGTCGTCAGTAAGGTCTATCACGTAAAGACCCAGGTGCCGCAGAGCTTCACGCAGTGATCGTGCATCGACCAGTAGAGCTTTCCGCAAGCGAGTGCTGGACTCCAGCTTCAGGGGCAATTGTTTCTGGTCGGCCTGGACGTGCAACGCATCAAGAACTTCTGCGGCGAGCTCATCCAGGTACGTGGGCAGCAGAGGAACTTCTTCCTGGGCTATTAGTGCGCACTTGAGCGAGGCACCGTGCACCAGCAACTCCTCCAGGATCGTGTGGGCCTCCCCCAATGCAGTCGTATCGGGCTGCGCTAGGGTACCGGCGAGTGCCTCTAGACGTTCGTTTAGATGAATGGTTGCGCTGGTAAACAGGTCGGTCAGTTGCTGGTGTGCCAGCTCATTGGCCTCGGCGCGGATGCGCAGCTCATTGAGTTGGTCGTAGCGGTCGGTGATATCGGTGCTGCAGCAGATCATTCCAACCAGATTGCCATCGTGATCCCTGTAGGGCGTGCCCCAGTGATGCAGAACACGACGTTCTCCATGGATGGTAACTTCTATGTCTTTGCTGAAAGGCTGTTCCTGGGCAATGGCCCGCTGCAAAAATCGCAGCATGTTGCTTGCGTCATCTGGCGGATACCAGTCCACCTCGGTAGTGCGGGTACCCACAACGTCGTCCAGCGCCGCGTGGTAAAGCTTCAGATGCGCAGGGTTGGCGTAAACCAGACGCGCCTCGGTGTCGCGAACATAAAAGGCGGCCGGCAGGCTTTCGACCATGGAGCGCCACATGGGCGCTTCGCCTTCACCACCTCGCTCGCTTGCTGCCAAGCCGGCAGGGGCGGCAAGACGGTTGCGCCGGGCAAAGTCGATTAGATCGAGCATACTGGTAAGGTTGAGCTTACTGCGCATGCGGGCCCGGTACGTACTGACCGACTTCTCGCTGATGGTCAGTTCACGGGCTATCTCCTGGTTGCTGTAGCCGCTGGCAAGCAGACTGAGCACGCTTAACTCACGGTTGGACAACGAGGCCACGCGCTCGGCGTCGTTCTCTTGCAGGCTGCCGAGATGCACGCTGCCGAGCGTTTCGGCTGGGAAATAGCTGTGGCCCCGCAAGACTACCGCTAGGGCTTCCTTGAGTTGCTCGACTTCCTGATGCTTGCTGACAAAGCCCGACGCTCCTACCTGCAGGAAGCGTCCAACGTAGTGTTCCGAATCTTGAGTGCTGTAACCCAGGATCGGCAACGTAAGTCCGCGAGCGCGCAGGCGCGAGATGACGTCCAGCCCGGTAATTTGCGACAGATCAATGTCGATAATCAGGAGGTCCGGCGAAAGGCGCGTCGTTAGACTCAGCGCTTCGAGGCCGTTGCGAGCTTCGCCCACTACCGTATGCCGCTCTTCCTGTAATAGCGTGCGAACGGCATAACGGGTCATCGGGTGTTCGTCCGCAATCAGGATCCGCGCCATCTTTTCCCCCTTCGTCGATCTTCACTCTAGGACAAGCTGATGGCTCGCGTGTAGTCGTTTTCCTACAAATCGTGACTGGTTTTCGCATCCTCACATTGAGGCGGTGCGCAAAGAATGGCGTCAATCCTTCCCCTCAAGGTGACTCGCCATGGAATCGCTCACATGCCACACAAGCCTCCCCAAGACACCGCTCGCCATCATCGTCGCCATGCTCATCAGTACCCCAGGTCTGGCAGCGGATTTCAACACTTCTCAAATTTTTACCGCGGCTAATACGCAGCCCCAAGTGCTGACGCAGTCACGCATCAGGGTCAGCAGTAGTGATCCCGCACTCAGCATTCTGCACACGGATCTAACCCTGCAAAGCGTGTTTGTCAGCAACGCTGGTTCCGGAGCGGCACTGCTCGTCTCTGATAGCGCGCATCTGGACGCACAGGCAATCGATGGTTCTACGCAATCGAACGGAGCTCCGGCGCTGTCAGTGCATGATCGGGGAGTGGTAAGGCTGGCTAAGGGCAGCGTGCTGACCACTCTGGGCAATGGAAGTCCCACCGCACTGGTTGATGGCGGTGAGTTACATCTGAGCGATACCAGCTTGGTGACCCATGGGATTACCAGTCCAGGAATCAGACTGAGCAGTCAGTCGCTCCTGCAAGTAGAGCGATCGAGTATCGAAACTTTCGACATGAGCAGTGCCGGCATCCAGAGCGACGATAACGGTGTGCCCGGCGTCGTCAGTGATTCGCGGATTTACACCCATCAGGCAGAAAGTGATGGCGTCAGTCTCAATAACAGTGGCCCCATAGCTTTGGCCAATACTCAGATACTCACCGAGGCCGACGCAGCTGCTGGAGTCGCGGCGCGATGGGGTAGCCAGGCGATTCTGAACCAGGGCAGTACGGTGCATACACACGGATACAACGCCGAGGCACTCGGCGCTCGTACCGGTTCAAGCATCCAAATGAACGATGGAACCCTTTTCAGCGAGGGGCCGCGATCAGCGGCGGTGCTTGTCAGTGGTGCAAGCAGCATCAGCCTGCAGAATGTGCAGGGACTGAGTATCGGGACCATGGCCCCGGCGCTGAGTATCGAGGGTGGCAGTCAGGTTAGCGCTCAAGACAGCCAGTTGAGTAATGCTGATGGCAGCACTGCACGCTTCATCGCCGGACAAGGGCCGGGCCAGCTGACACTGAGCAACTCGCAGTTGAGCGGCCCTCTCGCGGTAGTTGAAAGCGAGCAGGGCAGCCTGGGCAACGTCATCGCCCAAGGAAGCCATCTAATAACCACTGTGGGCGAAGCCTTCAGCATACAGTCTGACAGCATCCTCCAAGCGTCGCTTCGCAACAGCCAGGTTGACTCTCCGACGCTCGCCGAGGTCATCGACAACGGCCAACTACAGCTTTTAGCCAGCGGAAGCTCACTTAAGGGCAACACCCTTTTGCACGACAGCAGTCGCGGTCGCCTGGATATGCAGCTGAACACCAGTAATTGGAGCTTCGAAGGCAATTCCTCGGTCAGCAATCTGGAGCTACAGGATGCCGGTCTGTTATTTGCCGGTAAGGGGTATCAGGTTTTAACGGTGAATGGGGATCTCATCGGCCACGGCCGCTTCCTGATGAAGACCGACCTTGCCAGCTCCCAAGGCGATCTGCTGGCAGTGCAAGGCCAGGCGGAAGGCGATCACGAAATCCTAGTGGCCGACAGCGGCCGCGACGCCCAAGGAGCCCCGCTTAAATTAGTCGCAAGTGGAGGTGGCTCAGGACAGTTCAGGCTGGTTGGGGGACATGTGGATGCCGGTGCCTTCCGTTATGGTCTGCAGCACCAAGGAAATGACTGGTATCTCGTTGAAACCGCTCGCCTAGCGCCCATGCAGGTCTTGGCTCCTTCTCGACCGGCGCAGCGTACGCCATCAGCTCAGGGCGGTACTGTTCCAATGACCGCGCTGGCCCCGTCTCAGCAGCCACAGCAGCAGGTGGGCCCAACCACCCGCTTGCCCATGGCGGCGCTGACTCCGGCGACGCAGCCGCAGTTGGTTTCTTCGCAGGCAACAACCATTCCCATGACCGCACAGAATCCAGCATTGGGTAAATTGGGACAGGCGCAGCGGTTGTCCAAGGGCGCGAATGCAGCCCTAGGCATGCAAACCGCCGCAGCGAATCTCTGGCAGAGCGAGCTGGGTACTCTCACACGTAGGCTCGGCGAGCTGCGCGAAGGTCATGACCAGGGCGGTCTCTGGACTCGCGCCATGGGCGGCCGGATGAACGTCGACAGCGGCGACAGCCGCGCCTTTGAACAGAACCTGAGTGGTGCGCAGATCGGCGCTGACCGCTCACTGGAGCAAAGCGACGCCACTCTCTATCTCGGCGGAGTAATCGGTATGGGTCGCTCCAATCAGAACTTTGGTGAGCACAGCTCTGGCGCTATCGACAGCCGAAGCGTCGCCCTGTACGCCACCTATGTCCGAGAAGACGGCTGGTATCTGGACTCAGTGCTGAAATACGACCACCTGCGGGGCAAGGTGAAGACGCCCTCTAACCTGGGCAGTCAGGTCCGCGGCCACTACGACGCCGACGCTTACGGTGCCAGCGTTGAGTTGGGGCGAACAATTCAACTGGGGCAGGGCTGGTTTGTCGAGCCGCAAGTGCAACTGGCTGGTGTGCACCTGCAAGGCCCGAAGTACATCAGCAGCGACAATTTGAACGTGGATGGCGACGCAACGGACTCCGTCCAGGCTCGGGCCGGCGGTCGCGCAGGGCGTAACTGGCAGCTGGGCTCCGGTATGCAAATAAACGGCTACCTCAGCGCCTCATGGATCGACGAGCTGGCTGGTGACGGAGCGGTCAAGGTGAACGGTCACTCACTGGATAATCAACTGCCGGGGTCTCGTACGGAACTGGGTGCTGGTGGCTCGCTGCTGGTGAGTGCTCACCAGAAACTGATGGTCGAGGTTCACTACGCCAATGGTCATGAGATCGAACAACCCGTCGCACTGACTCTTGGCTATCGCTACCTCTGGTAATCGTTGACGCCGCTTGGACGCACGCAGTACGGGACATTCCGTAAGGTATGAATCAATTACCCTATCTCGCCGAGTACAAGATTACTGAGCATGCTATGGCCCCATGCGTTGGCGGAGTCAATTAGCTCTCATCGCGGAACTGGAGTACTTCATCATGAAATCTACACTTTTGATTTCGTTGACACTTGTAGCCACACTGGCAAATGCCTGTTATGGCAAGGACGAGATCAACACTGTTCCTGTGAATTTCGAAAAGGGTTCGTCTAGTTCAACCTTGCAAGGCAGCTTCAAAGGCTACGGTAGTGTCTTGCACACCCTCGTCGCGAGAGCTGGCCAGAAGATGACGATACGTATCACGGGAAGTCGCAATGCAAATTTCAATATTTTCGCTCCCGGCCAGACTCCCGGATCTTCCGCAGCCTTGGGGAGTGGCTATGTAGGGGGCGACTGGAGTGGAACTCTATCTGAAACTGGCCGCTATACCGTGCAGGTCTATCAACTTCGGGCAACGGCGCGGCGTGGAACAGAGGTGGCCTACTCCATTTACTTCCAAGTGCAATAGACGACCGTATTCAACGGAGCACATGGAGCTGACATGAAGCGTCGCTGGCCTCTACCGATTGATCTACGCGGCCTGATACTGTTTTTCGTCCTAATCTCGGTTTTTGCCACGCTCTGCAACAGTCTCGTAGTGTCGTATCGTGTGCAGCGGGATGCTCTGGTGCATTCAGCCCTGGAGGCAAATGCCGCCTATGCTGCGAAAGTTGCGTCGAGCATCGGCGAGTTTTTGCGCTCCGCTCAGCGTCGTCTGAAGTACAGCGCTGCTGTCCTCCCTCATCATTGGAATGACCCAGATGCGTTGCGCGCGGAGGCTCTACGCCTGCAAGCACAGGATGATGATTTCAACTCGATAGCCATAGTGAATGCCAATGGTGTGGTGCTCTACGCTTTTCCCGATTCGCTGCAGATCGACGGGAAAATGCTGCGCTCAGAAGGTGTACAGCAAGCATTGGCGCAAAGGGAGCCGACAGTCAGCTCAGCATACCTGTCGGTCGCGGGAAATCTGGTGGTGTTCGTTTCTTACCCTATTACGTCACCTGATGGGGAGTACCTGGGCGCTATTGGTGGTTCAGTCTACCTGCGTAAACAAAGCGCACTTCACACTGTCATCAGCAGCCATTTTCATCAC
Organism: Pseudomonas sp. DP-17; assembly: GCF_022380625.1. Taxonomy (NCBI): domain Bacteria; kingdom Pseudomonadati; phylum Pseudomonadota; class Gammaproteobacteria; order Pseudomonadales; family Pseudomonadaceae; genus Pseudomonas; species Pseudomonas sp. DP-17. Next base: position 187,290 of record NZ_JAKSXG010000003.1, on the reverse strand, counting down.
GAAGGGACTTTTGCCTTCGTGGCCGACAGCAATCGACGACTGCTCTATCACCCCAATCAGGCCCGCATTGGCGAGGTACTCGGTTGGAGCAAAACAGTCGACGTCGCCCTGCGCGGAGAAAGCGGCAAGATGGAGGTTCCAAACTACCGGAATATCCCCATGCTTGCTGGCTACGCACCAGTCCAGGGCGCCCACTGGGCGGTCGTCGCCCAGCAGCCGAGGGAGCGTGCACTGGTTGCCCTGAAGCCCCTGATGATAGAGATGATACTGGGCCTGATACCTGCCGGTTTGGTGGGCATTGCTCTGATTCTGGCAGGAACAGCACTGATCGCTCATCCGTTGCACCAGTTATCCAAGGCTGCTGACCAGTTAGCCGCAGAGGAAACCGAGTTACGCCTATTAGGCGTCCAGGCCTGGTACAAGGATGCCTCGAACATCCGGCAGGCGATGCTTACCGGGGTAAGGCTACTCCAGCAGAAACTGGGCAAACTTAGTCACGAGGCTCAGAGCGACCCACTGACGGGACTGGCGAACCGCAGGGCAATGGCAAGTGTCCTTAAAATGCTTGAGGAAACCAATTTGGTTTATGCCGTTCTGGCGCTGGACATTGATCACTTCAAAAGGGTCAATGACAGCTTTGGTCACGATGCCGGAGATGTGGCGCTCAAGCATGTGGCGGACATTCTCAAAAGCAATTCTCGTACAGGCGACCTGGCATGTCGCGCGGGCGGCGAGGAGTTCACCTTAGTGATGCCAGAAGTCTCTTTGGACACCGCTCGTGGCCTTGGAGAGCGAATCAGGGAAATTGTCGAGAATAGCGATATCCCGAAAGTTGGCAGGCTGACCATATCGATTGGTGTTGCTTGCAGATCTGGTAGCTCCGAGACGGCGGAAGAGGTGCTCAAGCGAGCAGATGAGCGTCTGTATAAAGCCAAGGAGTCAGGGCGAAACAAGGTTATGGCTTAGGTTCCTCTTGAGCACTGGCCTGCAATGATGTCGCTGGAATCCCCGAAAGGTTTTTCCGCGATCGAGCCGTCCCATGGGCAGCCTTTTCATTTCTTCGATCCGGAGTGAGTGCCGAAACGAAGGTCTGCTTCTAGCCGGAAGCGCGTGTTACGGGCGAGCGGCACTTGCTCTGCAAGCTTAGACGCTTTTTCGCTCAGTGATATCCGCTTCGGATGGCCGAAGCGGATGCTCCGTTAACGAATTCTTAGCACGCGATCCAACGACCAGGCGCCCGCACCGCGCCCGATCAGCAGTAGGAGCAGGCCCGCCCAGGACAGGTGCGTGGGCCAGGCCTCGGGGTAGACAAATACTTCGATCACCGTCGTCATGCCCAGCAATGCCAGGGCCGAGAGGCGGGTGAACAAGCCCAGTACCAGCAGGATCGGGAAGGCGTGCTCGGAATAAGTGGCCAGGTGCGCGGCGACGTGGGGTGGTACCAGCGGCAGCACGTACTCGGTCTGGAACAGCTCGTAGGTGCTCGGGGTGATGGTCAGGATGCCCTCGACCTTGGTGCGCCCGGAGAGGAAGAAGATCGAGGCGATGCCCAGACGCGCCACCAGGTACAGGAACGAGTCGATGAGCAGGTGCTGCAGGCGCTCGGCGAGCGAGTTCCAGTGATGGCGCAGGCCAAGGGGCGCGTGGGAGCGGTGGGGGATGTCCATGGTGGCGTCCTCAGGTGAGGTGCAGCGGGCGGAATACCGCGGCGTCGAGCAAAGTGCCCAGCAACACGGTGAAGTCGAGGTTGGGTTGCGCATCGAGTGCCAGGGCCGAGGCTTGGTCGAGGTTCTGCCCGCTGGCGCAGGCGTCGAGGAAGGCGCAGCCGCCCGCGTCCAGGGCCTGCCAGGCAACCCCTTCGGCGTGGCCGACCAGCAGGGCGCCTTCAGCGTGCCAGGGCAGGGTTTCGGGTAGGGGACGGGCTTCGCGGTTGTAGTGCCAGATGCTGTAGATCGGCTGCGAATCGAACCAGCGCCAGCGCGCGCTGGCGCGCGGTTGCAGACGGCAGGTGGCAAGGTCCGAAGCGGTCATGCCGGCCAGGCTGGATAACTGCAGCGTGGCCTGCTGCGGCGCGATGAAGGCTTCCAGCCATAACCGGTCCAGGCGCGCCACGTCGGCCAGGTAGGGCACCGCGCGGGCGGGTTCGAAGGCGTCGAGGAAGTCGGCAAAGTGCTCGCCGTAGAACACCAGCCGGGCATCGACCGGCGGTGTCTCATGGGCGTGGATGGCCGCCGCCGCGCGCAGCCAATCGGTGCCGACCAGTCGTTCGACGCTGGGGAAGTTGTCGCACAGGGCATCGATGCAACCCTTGAGCACGGTGTTGCGATGAACGCTGAGTCCGGCCTGTTGCGTGACGGCTTGCAGCTCCGCCGCCGGGCGCTGGTAGAGCGCTCCGACGAAGGCATCCTGGAAGGCGCCGAGCGTGGTTTTCATGCGGGCACCTCCGCCAGGTTGAGAATCGCCTGGGCGATATCGCGCTCCGCCAGCAGGTCGCCGAAGGCGGGGATGTGGTCATCGCGCTCGATCAGCGTGGGGCGCGGGCCGATGCGCTGGATCAGGTGCTGGTAGAGCGCCCACACCGACTCGTCGATGGGCGCGTCGTGGGAGTCGATCAGCAGGGCGCTGCTCTCGTCGTGGCTGTGCCCGGCCAGGTGGATTTCCAGGATGGCTGCGGCGGGGAAACGGTCGAGGTAGCGCCGGGCATCGAAGCCCAGGTTGTGGGCGCTGACGTGCACGTTGTTGATGTCCAGCAGCAGGCCGCAACCGGTGCGCAGCGCAAGCTCGGTGAGGAAGTCGATTTCGTCCCAGTCGTGGCCGTCGAGATGCAGGTAATGGCTCGGATTCTCGATGGCGATGCGTCGGCCCAGAGCCTGCTGGGTACGCTGGATGTTCTCGGTGATGCGCGCCAGGGCGCCGTGGCTGCGCGGGAAGGGCAGCAGGTCCGGCAGGTATTGGCCGCGCCAGGCGGACCAGGCCAGGTGCTCGGAAATCAGCACCGGTTGCACGCGCTCGACCAGCCCGCGCAGGCGCAGCAGGTGTGCCTCGTCCGGCGCGGCGTCCGCTGCCAGGGACAGCGACACCCCGTGCAGCGACAGCGGATGCTGTTCAGCGATCCGCTCAAGCCAGGCCAGGCGAGGGCCGCCGACCATATAGTTCTCCGGGTGCACTTCGAACCAGAGTCCTCGGGCGTCGCAGTTCAGCGCCTGGGCATAGTGTTCGGCCTTCAGCCCGAGCCCGGCACCCGGTTGCGTTGATGCGTTCATGGTCGGCGGCCTGTGCTCAGGACTTCATCGGGGTCAGCGAGCCCATGCCATGGGGCGTCTTGATCGAGGTGCAGGTGCCGGCCGGGACGTTTTTCCAGTGCATGCCGTCGTAGTCTTTCTTGGCGCTGCCGGCGCAGGTGGTGCCCGCGCCCGCCTTGCAGTCGTTCTTGCCGGCCATGGCCACGCCGTAGCATTTCTCCATGGCGGCGCCGTTGGCGGCTTTGGTGTTCATGTCGTCGGCCATGGCGGCACCGGTGATGGCGGCGAGAGCGAGGGCGGCGCAAGCGTGGGTCAGGGTTTTCATGGTGTGGTCTCTCCAGTTCGGTTGAAGGCCGCGGAGGACTTTCCGGCGGCTTGATGGGTAGTTCGCCGAGAGGGCTGATCCGGTTACAGCGGCGCGAAAAAATTTTGAGAATTCTTCTGCTCGGCCCTAACGTATTGAACGACGGCCTGTTTTTCCGCCCGGCCGGCGGCGCGTCTGCCAGCCCTGCGTGGGCGAGCGAGCCTGAAGAAAAATCCAGCCGCGGTGTAACCAGGACGGTCGATGCAACGAACTACCAGCCAGGAACAGTTGATCGCGCGCGAGGCCCAGCTGCAGACTTTGCTGCTGCGTGGCATGGACGGTGACGGCGCGGCGTACCGTGAGTTTCTCAGCGCCCTGGGCACGCACCTGCGGGCCTTCCTGCGCCGGCGCCTGAGTCAGCGCTCCGGCGAGGTCGAGGACCTGCTGCAGGAAGTCCTGCTGGCGGTGCATAACGCCCGCCACACCTATCGTCCCGATCAGCCGTTGACGGTCTGGGTGCAGGCCATCGCGCGCTACAAGCTGGCCGACCACTTCCGGGCTTATGCGCGCCGAGAAGCGCTGCACGATCCGCTGGAAGACGACGCCGGGGAGCTGTTCGCCGTCGAGGATGGCGAACCCGCGCAAGCCAGTCGCGATCTCGGCAAGCTGCTGCTGCAGCTGCCGGACAAGCAGCGTCTGCCGATTGTCCACGTGAAGCTTGAGGGCCTGTCAGTGGAGGAAGCCGCCAGCCTGACCGGGCTTTCCAGCTCCGCCGTGAAGGTCGGCATCCACCGCGGGCTCAAGGCCCTGGCGAATATCATCCGAGGGTTGCGAAGTGATGAAGACCAATGAACTGATCGACCTGCTGAGCGCCGGCGAAGGCGTGGTGGACCGACACGCCCTGGGCAAGCGCTTCGCCATCGCCCTGGTGGCTGGGGCCTTCGGCGCGCTGCTGCTGATGGCCGCCGTCTTCGGTCTGCGGCCTGACCTGGGCGAGGTGGCCCGCACGCCGCTGTTCTGGGCCAAGGTCGCCTTGCCCGGCAGCCTGGCGCCGCTTGCCCTGTGGTTGAGCAGCCGCCTGGCGCGCCCGGGGGTAAGGGGCGGACCGGCCTGGGCGCTGCTGGCGCTGCCCGTGCTGCTGGTCTGGATCGGCGGGGCCGTGGAGCTGGCCGGCGTGCCGGCCGACGCGCGCGCAGGTCTGATCCTGGGCAAGACCTGGCGCACTTGTCCGCTGAACATTGCGCTGCTCAGCGTGCCGACCTTCATCGGGGTGTTCTGGGCGCTGCGCGGTCTTGCGCCGACCCGCCTGCGTATCGCCGGCGCCGCCGGAGGGCTATTGGCAGGCGCCACCGCCACCCTGGCTTACTGCCTGCACTGCCCCGAGATGGGAATTTCCTTCTGGGGTGTCTGGTACTTGCTCGGCATGCTGCTGCCGACTGCACTGGGCGCTGTGCTCGGGCCGCGCCTGTTGCGCTGGTAGATAGCGTTTCCTCCAGTGGCTTCCAGTCCCAGACGGGTGCTGGCTGGCACTTCGCCTTTCGAGCGTGACTATCCAGTGAAGGTTCATCGAGTCGCCGTACTGTTGCTCAGGGATCTGTTTGCCCGAAAGGTTCTGGCTTCCTGGGCATGCCCGGATAGGAGATGTGATGTGCCTCAACCTTCGCCCCGACACCCGCGCCGGACTGCACTTCTTGCCGACACGACCGCGCTGATCCTGTTCTTCACCGCCACCGGAGTCATCAACGAGCGATTTTTTGCCGGTATGACCTGGGAGCAGGTGCTCCACGCACGGCTTCTGGGAGCTGTGTTGATGGTGCCAGTCGCTAGGCCTTACGGTCTATGGCGAGATTGGGTGATGAAGCGATCCACTCAACGGCGGCTGTCCAGATTGCTGTGGGACAGCATTGCCCTGTTGAGTTTCCAGGTGCCGATCTATGGGGCGATCATCGCCAGTAGTGGGGCATCGGGAAACAGCCTGCTGCGCGGTGCGCTCGGCGCTGCGGCGATGATGCTGGCTCTGGGCAGACCATATGGTGCGTTTCTGAACTGGATACGCAAGCTCTTTGGATTGCCGGCAGGTGGCGGTAAACCCATGTCGCTGACTAGTTGAACCAACGCTAAGCGCCGGGCGGTCAGGTGGCAGGCCACGCTGCTCCAGCGCAACGTTGGCATGCTGTTGCGGGGCTGTCTTCGTCGGTCGTGGCTTGGTGAGAGGCTGCTTTCGACCCATAACGGACGTTCCGGAGTGGCTGATTACTTCCTGAGGATCACGCCGGGGGACGGGGGCTGCAATTTCCGACTTTCGGCGGCCACTCGAAGAGCGGTCACGCTGCTCGGAGAGCTCCAGGCAAATTAGCAGTCAATTGCGCTGCGTACAGCGAGCTCTGAGACATTTACATAGCGGACAATCATGGCTCAGCCGTGCCTTGATGTTGTACGATGACTGCTTCCCCTCATCTTTCCAGCGACTCCCATGCCGACCAGCCCGCTTCCCCGAAAACGTTCCCGCAGTCTTGCTCACGACGTGGTGGCGGAGCTTTCCGCGCGAATCCGTGACGGCCGCATCAAGCCCGGTGACAAGCTGCCCACCGAGTCGGCGATCATGACCGAGCAGGGCGTCAGCCGCACCGTGGTCCGCGAGGCGATCTCCCGGCTGCAGGCCGCGGGGCTGGTGGAGACCCGCCACGGCATCGGCACCTTCGTGCTGGACACGCCCACGGACGGCCCGTTCCGCATCGACCCGGCGACCATCGTGACCCTGCGCGATGTGCTCGCCGTGCTGGAGCTGCGCATCAGCCTGGAGGTGGAGTCCGCTGGGCTCGCCGCCCAGCGCCGCAGCCCCGAGCAACTGCAGGGCCTGCGCGACGCCCTGGATGCCTTGGAGGAGAGCCAGGCCAACGGCCGCGACGCGGTGGCCTCGGACTTCCAGTTCCACCTGCGCATCGCCGAAGCCACGGGCAACCGCTACTTCACCGACATCATGAGCCACCTGGGGGCCAGCATCATCCCGCGCACCCGGCTCAACTCTGCGCGCCTGGCCCATGACGACCAGCGCCACTACCTGGCGCGGGTCAACCGCGAGCACGAAGACATCTTCGATGCCATCGCCCGCCACGACAGCGACGCAGCCCGCGCTGCCATGCGCCTGCACCTCACCAACTCCCGCGAACGCCTGCGCCGCGCCCACGAATCGGCCGAAGAAAAACTCGGCTGACGAGCGGGCGGAAGAAAAGGTTGTCTGATGACTTGTCGACTTTTATTTATAGTTGTACGATGACTGACAACAAGACGCCATAAGCCGATTGTCGTTCCACCTCTTCCTATAAAAATTCGCTTTGCAGGGTGATCGCCAATGAATCCACAAGAACTGAAGTCCACCCTTTCGTCCGGTCTGCTGTCGTTCCCCGTGACGGACTTCGATACCCAGGGCAACTTCCGCGCGGACACCTACGCCCGCCGCCTGGAGTGGCTGGCCCCGTACGGCGCCAGTGCACTCTTCGCGGCCGGCGGCACCGGCGAGTTCTTCTCGCTGGAGCCCAACGAGTTCTCCTCGATCATCAAGACCGCGGTGGATACCTGCCGTGGCCAGGTACCGATTCTCGCCGGCGCCGGCGGCCCGACCCGCCAGGCCATCGCCTACGCCCAGGAAGCCGAGCGGCAGGGCGCTGCCGGCATCCTGCTGTTGCCGCACTACCTGACCGAAGCCAGCCAGGAAGGCCTGGTGGCCCATGTCGAGCAGGTCTGCCGCTCGGTGGACTTCGGCGTGGTGGTGTACAACCGCAACGTATGCCGCCTGAATGCCGACAGCCTGGAAAAGCTGGCGGATCGCTGCCCGAACCTGATCGGCTTCAAGGATGGCATCGGCGAGATCGAGCCGATGGTCGCCATTCGCCGCCGCCTGGGCGAGCGCCTGACCTACCTGGGCGGCCTGCCGACCGCCGAAGTCTATGCGGCGGCCTACAAGGCACTGGGCGTGCCGGTGTATTCCTCCGCGGTGTTCAACTTCGTCCCGAAGACCGCCATCGAGTTCTACAACGCCATCGCCGCCGACGACCACACCACGGTCAACCGCCTGATCGACGATTTCTTCCTGCCCTACCTGGCCATCCGCAACCGCTGCGAAGGCTATGGCGTGAGCATCATCAAGGCCGGCGCCAAGCTGGTCGGCCATGACGCGGGTCCGGTGCGCGCACCGCTGACCGACCTCACCGGCGAAGAAGTCGAGATGCTCGACGCGCTGATCAAGAAACTCGGCCCGCAATAAGCCGGAGGTTCCCGTGGCACAACAGTATTCGCACTACGTCGACGGCCAATGGCTGGCCGTTACCGACGCGACCCCGAACCGCAATCCGTCCGACCTCACCGATGTGGTCGGTGACTATGCGTTGGGCGACGCCGCGCTGGTCAACCAGGCAGTAGAGGCGGCCCGTGCCGCTTTCCCGGCCTGGTCCAACAGCAACGTGCAAGCCCGCGCCGATGCACTGGACACGGTCGGCAGCGAGATTCTCGCCCGCCGCGCTGAACTGGGCGCGCTGCTGGCGCGGGAGGAGGGCAAGACCCTGCCCGAAGCCATCGGCGAAGTCGGCCGCGCGGGGAACATCTTCAAGTTCTTCGCCGGTGAATGCCTGCGCCTGGCCGGCGACCTGCTGCCCTCGGTGCGCCCCGGCGTCAGCGTCGAGGTGACCCGCGAAGCCGTGGGCGTGGTCGGTCTGATCACCCCGTGGAACTTCCCTATCGCCATCCCTGCGTGGAAGATCGCCCCGGCCCTGGCCTACGGCAACTGCGTGGTGCTCAAGCCCGCCGACCTGGTGCCCGGCAGTGCCTGGGCGCTGGCGGAAATCATCTCCCGCGCCGGTTTCCCCAACGGCGTGTTCAACCTGGTGATGGGGCGCGGCAGCGTGATCGGCGAAGCCCTGGTCAACCACCCGCAGGTGGACGCCGTGAGCTTCACCGGCTCGGTCGGCGTCGGCCGCCGCATCGCCGCGCAGTGCGTGGCCCGTGGCGCCAAGGTGCAGCTGGAAATGGGTGGCAAGAACCCGCAGATCGTCCTCGACGACGCGGACCTCGCCACCGCCGTGGAGCTGTCGGTGCAGAGCGCCTATTACTCCACCGGCCAGCGCTGCACCGCGTCCAGCCGGCTGATTGTCACCGAAGGCATCTACCCGCGCTTCGTCGAAGCCATGGTCGAGCGCATGCGCAAGATCAAGGTGGGCAACGCGCTGCAGGACGGCATCGACATCGGCCCGGTGGTTTCCGAAGCGCAGCTGCGCCAGGACCTGGACTACGTCGAGATCGGCCGCAACGAAGGCGCGCGCCTGCTGTTCGGCGGCGAGCGCCTGTCGCTGGCCACCGAGGGCTATTACATGGCCCCGGCACTGTTCGACGAGACCACCCCGGAGATGCGCATCAACCGCGACGAAATCTTCGGCCCCGTTGCCAGCATCCTCAAGGTGAAGGACTACGACGAGGCGCTGGCCCAGGCCAATGCCACCGAGTTCGGCCTGTCCGCCGGCATCGCCACCACCTCGCTCAAGCATGCCGCGCACTTCAAGCGGCACGCCCAGGCCGGGATGGTGATGGTCAACCTGCCCACCGCCGGCGTGGATTACCACGTGCCGTTCGGCGGTCGCAAAGGCTCGTCGTACGGGCCGCGCGAGCAGGGCCGCTACGCCCAGGAGTTCTACACCTCGGTGAAGACCGCCTACATCGGCGCCTGACCGATAGCAGTACCAGCGGGTGGCGCCTGCCATCGCCATCCGCTGCACAAGACATGACCAGAACCCCGACACAAGAACAAAGCAGGGGAAACACCATGACCATCGTCTGCCCGCAGCCGACACGTACCCGCGAACCCAGGCACTGAACGCGCCCCGAGCACTCCCACTCCGCTCAACTTCGCAGGTAGGTCGTAATGCTGAACCGCCCGATCTCACATCGCCGCGCCGCCGTGCGCCGGCTTTCCCCGCGCCAGTTCCCTGGCCGCGCGGTGTCGTCTCGCCTGCTCGCCAGGCGTCCGGCGGGGCCCTTTTCTTCGCTCCACGCTCTCTCGCTGTACGCCATCCGGCTGCCTGCCGGCCGTGGCGCGCTATCTGCTGTGTCGCTCGCCGCTGTGCCCAGCGCGCGAGTCGGAACGGACGTACCGGCCGCGCCCGCCGTACGTCGGCAAGGAGGCGGTAACGGCTCGCTGCGACGGGCCGGCTGATAATCTGGCCGGCCTGCGCCGGTCGCTTCCATAACAACAAGACACGAGACGCAATCGATGAGCCAAGCAACCGCCAAACCGACGCATGTGCGTTACCTGATCCTGCTGATGCTGTTCCTGGTAACCACCATCAACTACGCCGACCGCGCCACCATCTCCATCGCCGGCTCCAGCCTGCAAAAGGACCTGGGCATCGACGCGGTCACCCTGGGCTACATCTTCTCCGCCTTCGGCTGGGCCTACGTGGCCGGGCAGATTCCCGGCGGCTGGCTGCTCGACCGCTTCGGCTCGAAGAAGGTCTACGCCGCGGGCATCTTCATCTGGTCGCTGTTCACCTTCCTGCAGGGCTTCGTCGGTTACCTCCCCGTGGCCAGCGCGGTGATCGCATTGTTCCTGCTGCGCTTCATGGTGGGCTTCGCCGAGGCGCCGTCCTTCCCGGGCAATGCGCGCATCGTCGCCGCCTGGTTCCCCACCGCCGAACGCGGCACGGCCTCGGCCATCTTCAACTCCGCGCAGTACTTCGCCACTGCGCTGTTCGCGCCGATCATGGGCTGGATCGTCTTCCACTTCGGCTGGGAGCACGTGTTCGTGGTGATGGGCGTGCTGGGCATGGTCTTCGCCGGTATCTGGATGAAGACCATCTACAACCCCAAGGAGCACCCGCGCACCAACGCCGCTGAAGTCGCCGCGATCGAAGCCGGCGGCGGCATGGTCGACATGGACCAGAAACGCGCCAGCGACGGCCCGAAATGGCACTACGTAAGCCAACTGCTGCGCAGCCGCATGCTGCTGGGCGTGTACCTGGGCCAGTACTGCATCAACGCCATCACCTACTTCTTCCTCACCTGGTTCCCGGTGTACCTGGTGCAGGAGCGCGGCATGTCGATCCTCAAGGCCGGCTTCATCGCCTCGCTGCCCGCGCTGATGGGCTTCCTCGGTGGCGTGCTGGGCGGGATCATCTCCGACTACCTGCTGCGTCGCGGCCATTCGCTGACCTTCGCCCGCAAGCTGCCGATCGTCTGTGGCCTGCTGCTGTCCACCACCATGGTGTTCTGCAACTACGTCGATGCCGAGTGGATGGTGGTCGGTTTCATGACCCTGGCGTTCTTCGGCAAGGGCCTGGGTGCGCTGGGCTGGGCGGTGGTGGCGGACACCTCGCCCAAGCAGATCGCCGGACTTTCCGGTGGCCTGTTCAACACCTTCGGCAACCTCGCCTCGATCACCACGCCGATCGTCATCGGCTACCTGATCAGCGCCACCGGCTCGTTCAAGTGGGCCCTGGTATTCGTCGGCGCCAACGCGCTGGTGGCCGTGCTGAGCTACCTGTTCATCGTCGGCCGCATCGAGCGTGTGGAGCTGCGCGAAGAAGACCCAAAGGGTCGCCAGGTGCCTGAAAAACGTCTGGCCCCGGCCAATTCCTGAGCAGTTCCCGGGGTATTTCGGAGATGAGTGTCATGCAGTTGATCCCGCACCAGGACTCGCCGCGCTACGTGAAATTGCACGCGGACGATAACGTCGCCATCGTCGTCAACGACCAGGGCGTCGCCGCTGGCGGTCGCTTCCCGGATGAGCTGGTGGCCGCCGAGTCGATCCCGCAGAGCCACAAGGTGGCGCTGGTGGATATCGCCGAAGGCGCGCCGGTGCTGCGCTATGGCACGGTGATCGGCTATGCCCTGGCGCCCATCGCCAGGGGGCGCTGGGTCACCGAGCAACTGCTCAGTCTGCCGGAGCCGCCGGAGCTGGATGCGCTGCCGCTGGCCACCGAAGTGCCGCCCACTGCCGAGCCACTCACCGGCTACAGCTTCGAGGGTTACCGCAATGCCGACGGCAGCGTCGGCACGCGCAACCTGCTGGGCGTCAGCACCACGGTGCAGTGCGTGACCGGTGTGCTGGACCACTGCGTGGAGCGCGCCCGTCGCGAACTGCTGCCCAAGTACCCGCACGTCGATGACGTGGTGGCGCTGACCCACAGCTACGGCTGCGGCGTGGCGATCAACGCGCCGGACGCGATCATCCCGATCCGCACGCTGTACAACCTGGCGCGCAACCCCAACCTCGGCGGCCAGGCGCTGGTCATCGGCCTGGGCTGCGAGAAGTTGCAGCCGGTGCAGCTGATGGACGGCGACGCACTCACCGCCGGGCAGGACGAGGCGCAGTGGCTGTACCGCCTGCAGGAATCCGGCAACGGCTTCCAGGGCATGGTCACGCAGATACTGGAGCTGATCGAGGAGCGTCTGGTGGTCCTCGACCAACGCCGCCGCGAGACGGTGCCGGCCTCGGAACTGGTTGTGGGCATGCAGTGCGGGGGCAGTGACGCCTTCTCCGGCGTCACCGCCAACCCCGCGCTGGGCGTGGCTGCCGACCTGCTGGTGCGGGCCGGCGCCACGGTGATGTTCTCCGAGAACACCGAGGTGCGCGACGGTATCCACCTGCTCACCGCCCGCGCCGCCAACCGCGAGGTGGCCGAGCAACTGGTCGCCGAGATGGATTGGTACGACCGCTACCTCGCCCGCGGCATGGCCGACCGCAGCGCCAACACCACGCCCGGCAACAAGAAGGGCGGGCTGAACAACATCGTCGAGAAGGCCATGGGTTCCATCGCCAAGTCTGGCAGCAGCGCCATCGTCGGCGTGATCCCGCCGGGCGCGCGGGTGAAGGGCAGGGGGCTGCAGTACTGCGCCACCCCGGCCAGCGACTTCATCTGCGGCACCCTGCAACTGGCCGCCGGGATGAACCTGCACATCTTTACCACCGGACGCGGCACGCCCTACGGGCTGGCCATGGCGCCGGTGATCAAGGTGGCGACCCGCACCGAGCTGGCCGAGCGCTGGCCCGACCTGATCGACGTCGATGCCGGGCGCGTCACGTCCGGGCGCATGACCCTGGACGAGCTGGGCTGGGAAATCTTCCAGCTCTACCTCGACGTGGCCAGCGGCAAGGTCCACACCTGGGCCGAGCGGCACCACCTGCACAACGACCTGGTGCTGTTCAACCCGGCCCCCGTGACCTGATGGAACCATTGATCTGATCCACCCCTGATCGGCGGCGCCTCCCGGCGTCGTCGGCCTCCCTTTGCCTGAAATCCAGCGCCTGCCCGCACGACTGGGACGGGTGGCGCTCACCCTGACATCCACGACCCCGGAGACAACAATGAAAAACTCCACCCTGGGCGCTGCCATCGCCTGCGCCGCCCTCGGCTTTCTCGTGCCCGCCGCCCAGGCTGCCGGCTTCCTCGAGGACAGCAAGGCCAGCCTGACGCTGCGCAATTTCTACATCAACAGCGACAACCGCAACGGCACCGCCGAACCGAGCCGCCAGGAAGAGTGGGGCCAGGGCTTCATCCTCAACTACGCCTCGGGCTACACCCAGGGCACGGTTGGGCTGGGCGTCGACGCCATCGGCCTGCTCGGCATTCGTCTCGACAGCGGCGGTGGCACCCATTACGAATCGGCCAGCCAGCAGGCCGGTACGGCGTTTCCGTCGAAGAGCAACGGCGAGGCGGTGAACGACTTCAGCAGCTTCGGCCCGACGCTGAAGGCGAAGATTTCCGGCACCGAACTGCGCTACGGCACGCTGATGCCCAAGCTACCGGTGGTGACCTACAACGACGGTCGACTGCTGCCCGGCACCTTCGAGGGCGGGCAGGTGACCAGCGCCGATATCGACAACCTCAGCCTGGTGGCCGGCAAGCTGGAGCACACCCGTGGCCGCAACTCCAGCGACTGGCGCGGCATGTCGATCCAGGGCGCCAACAGCGGCGCCACGGCCCGCGACAGCAACGAGTTCTACTACGCCGGCGGCGACTACAAGCTGAGCAAGGACCTGACGCTGCAGTACTACTACGGCCAGCTCAGCGAGTTCTACCAGCAGCACTTCCTCGGCCTGCAGCACAGCCTGAACCTCGGCCCCGGCGTGCTGAAGACCGACCTGCGCGCCTTCGACAGCGACTCCGACGGCAAGAACGGCAGCGCCTCCGGCCGCGCCGATGGCTACCTCTCCAGCGGCTACTACGGCAATCGCGTGAGCAAGGGCGAAGTGGACAACCGCGCCTACAGCGGGATGTTCACCTACAGCCTGTCCGGGCACAGCCTTGGCGCCGGCTACCAGGTCATGAACGGCGACAGCGACTTCCCCTACCTGAACCGTGGAGATGGTGCCAGCGGCAGCGCCTACCTGATCACCGACGTGCAGATCGGCAAGTTCCTGCACGCAGGCGAACGCACCTGGGTGGCGCGCTACGGCTACGACTTCGCCCAGGACGGCTTGCCGGGCCTGACCTTTGCGGCGATCTACCTCAAGGGCGACGACATCAGGAGCGCCAGTGGCGACCAGGGTGAATGGGAGCGCGACCTGACGTTGTCCTACGTTATCCCCGAAGGCACCCTCAAGGGCCTGGGCTTCTCCTGGCGCAACGCCATGCTGCGCAGCGGCCTGCCCGCCAGCGGCTCCGGCACCCCGACCCAGCGCGACCAGGACGAGAACCGACTGATCGTCAGTTATACCTTGCCGCTGCTTTAAGCCCCTAAGGATCGACTTTGCACGTCCGGCGTGGCCCGCTCGAACGCAGTAAATCAGTAGCAGGAGCGCGACCAATGTCGGGAACTACGAGCACCCACTGATGACCGTGTCAATGGCGTCAGGGGGGCTTTCCGTCTGTGACGACAGGCAGGGAACGACCAATTTGCTGCAGTCGGAGAGAGGCCGCTACCGACCCATAGCGGACGTTGGCTCAGTTCGCGTCGCTACGAGTTAACTCCGGGGCATTTTCGCCGCTCCAGGTGGTTTATCTCGATGGAATTCAATTCCGAGAGCCTGAAAAAGAGAGTTTTCCAGGTAATAGCTGAGGTGATCTGTCTTGTTTGACTGCGCTACGAGTGTGGCGTCGCCGGTATTAAAATACAAAGCTTTGGGATAAGCCCTGGTAAGTGCGTTTCAATACCTAAGTATACTCAGGTGATACTGGTTTATATTCAGTTCGGCCAAATGTAGTTGCGAGAGGATTACGTTTTTGGAATACGATTTCATTTCGGTTAGTCTGAGTCCCGAACTGAAATGACCACATTTTTCGAAAGTCCAAGGCGGGTTCTGAATTTGTCTCATATCCTGCTGAGCTGCGGTACGGTCCTATTGGTGGCCGGGGCTGTGCTGGCCTACGGAATGGAACAATATCTTTCATTGCCCAGCCTGTTGATAGCGCATGCGATGACGATTCTTGGGCCCACGGCGATAAAGCTTGGGTATGTGGGCCGCTTATATTCTATCAACCGTCTGCGCCGTGAAGGAGCCGCCGAATGAAAGTCTTATTCAAGGTTAGGGTTAATTCAGTGGCCCTAACTTATCAGGCGCTAAAAGGGCATAGAGCAGTTGTCTTTCTAAGGTGAATTCTCAGTACACTCTTTGTTCTTCCTGATGATCTGCATAGCGCGGTGCGTGTTTGTCTATTGGCGAATGGCCTATTCCATTTATCTGCGCTGCAATAGCCAGCTCAGCAATCCTTTTTTCTTGGTCTCCACTGGCTTTTGCAGGATTACCGCCTCCCGGATCTCTTCACGCTGTTCCTGCAAGTGGCTGAGAGCTGACTGCAATTCATGTAGGTGTTCCAACTGGCTGCCGAACATATCTTTGCCAATGCGGAAGAACTGCCCGCTTGTGATGCTGCGAAATTCTCCCCTCGAGGGGTTGCCCGCGAGAATGCCTTCTTCTCCCATGATTTCACCTGGCCCCATGCGGCCTGCCTCGATGAGCTTTTCACCGTCGTGGATTGACACCGACATGACTCCAGTACTGATGATCATCAGGCAATCGGCTACCTCTCCGAAGCCCAGAACGACCTCGTCAGCCTGATAGTCGATCGGTGTCATTTCGTCAGCGAGACGGTCACGTTCATTGCTGCTCAACGAACGAAAAACCCGGACCTCCTCCAAAAGTCGGCGCTGGCGACTCCAGCGTGGATTTTCCGGATTATGTCCCCAGGTGACGCCGGCGGCTTCGAGGTGGCGGTGGGCGAGATCGAACATCATGTTGGAGACATCGTTCTTGTTCTTGGCCGATGCGACAAAACCTTTCAGCTCGTACTCCGTGTACTCCAGATGCGAGCTTTTGACCGAGACCTTGGCGGGGCGCGCTGACAGCAACGCCCTCGTTCCACGCAGGGTTTTTTCGAGGGCATCGATAGCGAGGCGCGGGCGCACACTGCTGGGTACCGCAATCACTGTTCGAATCCGATGTACATCACCTGGGCGACTCAGGTTAATAATCCTCGCTTTCGCTGCGACAGAGTTGGGTACCACAGCGATGCCGCCTTCGTCGGTCATCAGATGCGTCGACCGCCAATCGATCTCCACGACATGACCCTGCGTACCGTCGATGGAAATCAGGTCGTTGAGGTGATACGGCTTGGTGGTGTTGAGCACGATGCCGGAAAACACGTCACTCAATGTGCTCTGCACAGCCAGCCCCACAACGATTGCCATGGCTCCGGAAGTCGCCAGCAAACCCTTGACCGGCAACTGCAAGACATAGGCTGCAGCGCCGACGATCCCGATCAGGAAAATCGCCGCCCCCATCACATCATGCAGCAGTCGTGCGCTGTGGCCGCCACGTGCCGCCAGTCCATTGCCTAGGACAATGGTCACGGTTCTGGCGGCAAACAACCACCAGCCAATTCCCAGTATCGTACCCGTCAGCTGGAGAAGAGGGTCTTCCGGCCACAGTGGCGGTTGCAGCGGGCTGATACCGGCGTTGGTCAGGACCCAGCTGAAGGTGATGAATATGCTGATTCGCACGGACATCCGTACCTTGCGCCGTGAGGCATCGATCATTTGCCATAACGCCAGGTCAATGAGGATGAGAATGACGCCGCAGACCAGGGGATGATCTGGCACGAACGTGAACATAAATGAGCCCTCCACAGCCCTTCCGCCGTGTAGCCTCAAAGCTGTACATGGTTTCTGAACGACGGCTTATTCGACACTGATCTGCCACAGCCGGCGGCCAAAGCTGGGCAGGTTGGTCTGCTTAACCAGATGGCAAGCAAAGGGCATGCTCGGAAAGGTGGCCTCCACTTCGCTGCAGAACAGCAATGCGCAGCAACGAAAGGGAGGCCGGGGTTCGCTCGGGCTTTTAATAGTCCCAGAAGGCCGCGATCCAACGGAAGGCGTCGCCATCGACCGCAACCCGGCCAACGGAAGGGAAAGGCAGGTGCGTGGCGATGAACAGCTCGCCACTTTCCGCTGCGTCGCGCAGCAGGCGCACCCGCACCTCGTATGCCTTGTCCGGATCGTGCTCGAAGCCGTTGTGCCATTCCGGATGGTCGAAGGCCACCGGGAATAGAGCGTCCCCAGCGAAGGTCAGGCGCTCACCGGACGAGTCCACCTGAACGATACAGTGGCCGGGCGTGTGGCCCCCGGTCAGCTTGGCGACTACGCCAGGTGCCACGTGCTGCTCTTGCTCGAAGATATGCAGTCGATCCCCATAGTGAGCGAGGAATTCGTTGGCGGTGCGACGCAGGACGTCTGGCACGGGCTGCGGCATTACCGTCAGGCTGAAGTCAGGGATTTTCCAGAAGTCGACTTCGGTGGCCGTGACATGGATGCGAACGTCGGGGCGCAGACCGTTCTTCACCGTGTCGACCAGCAGACCGCCGACGTGGTCCATGTGCATGTGCGTGATGATGATGTCAGTAATTGACGAAAGCTCAACGCCGGCATCCTTCAGGCGCTTGGGGAACAGGCCGGCGCGGGGGAAACCGGGAAACTGGTTGCCCAGGCCGGCATCCACCAGGATGATCTGCTCGCCACT
The DNA here is from genome assembly GCF_022380625.1 of Pseudomonas sp. DP-17. Classification (NCBI taxonomy): domain Bacteria; kingdom Pseudomonadati; phylum Pseudomonadota; class Gammaproteobacteria; order Pseudomonadales; family Pseudomonadaceae; genus Pseudomonas; species Pseudomonas sp. DP-17. The sequence goes on along the minus strand of NZ_JAKSXG010000003.1, from coordinate 169,742 downwards.
GCGGATCACCAGCACGTTCAGTGCCCAGTCGAACATGTCCGGGCCCAGGTGCATGTCCTTGAACCAGGCTGCACGCTCGGCAGGTGCGGCATTGATGGACATGGTCTCGGTCGGCAGCGGCAATACGCCGTCGCTGACCACCATCACATCGATGTCGCCCAGGCGCAGGGCGTAGCGCGAGGGCACCAACTCCTGGGCTGGTATGGCGCCGCTGGATGGGGCGAAGCTATTCAGGTACGTGGTCATGGTCGATCTCCTGTTATTTACCGTGTCATCAGGCGCAGGCACTGGCCGTTGGCGAGCGAGCGCAGTGCGGGTCACGCGACGGGGATCAGCGGGTCGGCGGCCGCCAGGGCGGAGCGGCGGTCGGCAGCCGGGGGATAGATCCACACAGTGTTGATCTGCGTCTTGAGTTCCTTGGCCTCAGCCTTCACCAGCTTCAGCTGTCGGTCCCAGCCTTCCGTGTACACCGCGCCCCAGGCGCCCAGGTCCAGGCAGGTGACGTACTTGGGTTGGCGGTACTGAACCGGGGCGAGGCCGAGAAGGTCGGCGGCGGCGTTGTTGCCAGCATGACGACCGAGGCTGATGGCGTGTTGGCAGGACATCGCGGCGAAGTTACCGAGGTCGTCAGTGGCCGCGTAGGCCACGTCGCCGGCGGCGAATACGTCGTCCTGGCCACGCACCCGGAGGTTACTGTCCACGTGCAGGCGGCCCTGGCTATCACGCTCGGCGCTGAGCTGCTCCGTCAATGGGCTCGCGCGAAAGCCGACCGTCCAGATCACCGTGTGGCTCTGGATGTGCCGACCGTCATCAAGGGTCACACCCTCGGCATCCAGAGCGACAACCGAGGCGCCGGTAATCCATTCGATGCCCAGGCTGTCGGAGGCTTCGATGATCGACGGACGGATACCATCGCCCATCAACGCGCCGATCCGCTCGCCACGTTCGACGATGATCACGCGCACATCCTCGTTTTCCCCCAGTACGGCGCGCAGGCGGGCAGGCATCTCGGTGGCCGTTTCAATGCCAGTGAAACCGCCACCGCACACCACTACCGTATTGCGTGCGGGGCTGGCAGGCCGCTGTCGCAGCGACAGCAGGTGGCTCTCCAGCTGCGCGGCCGACTCGATCTGGTCGACGTCGAAGGCGTACTCCTTCAGCCCCGGCACCGAGGGGCGGGCCAGTTGGCTGCCGCTGGCCAGCACCAGGCGGTCGTAGGTAAGTTCGGCGACTCGGCCGGAAGCGTCACGGTAGCCGACTTTGCGGGCCTGCTGGTCGATACGCTCGGCAGTGCCCTGGACGAACTGCACGCCCACCGCTTCGAATAGATCATCCAGCGGGGCGAACATGCTCTGCACATCGGGTTCGTAGAAGCGCGGGCGGATGCGCAGTTCTGCCTGAGGTGCAAGCAGGGTGATCTGCACGTCCTGGCGGCCATGCTTGTCCAGCAGGCGAGCTGCGCTCAGCGCACTCCACAATCCGCCGAATCCTGCGCCGATGACCAATATTCGCTGTTGCATGATTTGCTCCCGAAGATGAAGACGCACAATGAGCGTGAGGTTTGCGTTGCAGCCGGTCCGATGCGTCCTGCTCACGAAAGAAGGTCTTCGCGCAGTGGGCTGGTCCGCTGTGGGAGTCATGCTAGGGGGGCGCGCGTCGTCCGACACTTCTACCTGCAGTCGGTGAACCGATGCGTTGGTGGCATGGACCTATACCTGGGTATAACGTCCGTGCTGCTGTCTGAACGAGTGCTGGGGGCTCATTGGCCGAGAGCCATGGCCACGCATTGGAGCAGGTGCTCGCTGTCGAACGGTTTGGGCAGGCAGGCGACCACGCCATCATGGCCGATAGCGGAAGTCGGCAATGCCTCGATGAAGGCACTGATGAAGATCGTGGGGATGCGCAGCCCCATGGCCCTGAGGCGCGTATGCATCTGCAACCCGTTGATACCGGGCATCTGCAGATCGGAGATCAGGCAAGCGCAGGTCGGTGCGGTTTCGCTGCCAAGGAATTGCGCGGCATCGGCGAAGAGCAGGGGCCGGTAACCGCTGGCGCGTAGCAGACTTTCCAGTGCGCTGCGAAGCGACTCGTCATCGTCGACGATGGCGACAACGGGCGTCGCGCGGACCTGCGTTTGCTGGGGCATCTTGGCTCGCTTGAGACTGCGCCTCTTCTTTCAGTCACGATACGCCCACCGCCGGAACAAAGAAGTATACCTAGGTATAGAGGTCAGGTTCTGCGCTACCGCAATGAGCGCGTTTCGGAAGGGCGTTCGGGACGGTGGCCGAGCGCGTCCTCGTGCATGATTCGATACGTCGGGTGCAGTGTACTCATACCTGTGGACAGGGTATCCGGGTCCATGGATAGGCCCGTCAAGCCGCTTGTACAACAGACAACCTCCAAGCCGATTTCTAGCCTGCGACATATCCCTGGCGGATGGCGTTGCCTTTCTGCCTTGCGGTTTTTGTTCGATTCCACATCACCCGGCGGCGGACACCATGAACAGACACGAGTTGCGACATACGGATATCAATCTGCTGGTGGTTTTCGAAACCATGATGCGCGAACGCAGTGTCACGCGTACCGGTGAGCTGCTTTTCGTCAGCCAGACCACCATCAGCAGTGCCTTGGGGCGACTGCGCGCCCTGTTCAATGACCCGCTGTTCGTTCGCGTCGGCCGCATGATGGAACCCACTGCGCGTGCCGAGGCGATTTACACCCGGCTTGCTCCGGCGCTGGACGGAATTGCCGTGGCCCTGAGCTTCAGCGAGGCGTTCGACCCTGCCACCAGTCAGGCGTCCTTTCATGTAGGGCTTTCCGATGACGTGGAGTATGCACTGCTGCCTGAATTGCTGGCGCGTTTGCGTCGGGAGGCACCGGGCATCACGTTGATCGTCCGGCGGGTAGAGCATTTCCAGCTGGCACGGCTTTTCGAGAGCGGAGAAGTCTCGGTCGCCATCAGTCCAGCACAGGAACTGCCTGCCAACGCCCATTGTCGCGACTTGCGCGCCGTGCGGCCGATGCTCCTGCGCTGCGCTACGGCATCCGGGCCTCTGGACCTGGACGGCCTCTGCAGTCATCCGCAGGTGGTCGTGTCGTCCATGGGCAAAGTCAGTGACGAGTTGGACCTTGCCCTGGATCGGATGGGCCGGCAGCGCAAGGTCGTACTGGCGGTTCCGCAATTCAGCGCCTTGCCCGCTCTGTTACGGGGTACGGAGCTGGTGGCGCTGGTGCCGGAGTATGTCGCGCAAGCCATGGTACGGCATCCCGGCCTGCGGGCGGATTTCCCGCCACTGGACCTCCCTGCGCCGCAATTGTCGATGGCCTGGCGTGGAATCAGTCATACCGACCCACGGGAATGCTGGTTGCGCTCCCGGCTGTATCGCTACCTCTGCGAGCAGGCTGAACGCGAAGCCAAGGTGGCCTGATATGACGTGGCGCTCAATCGTCGCGGGTGAACCGCTGCCGATAGTCGCGCGGCGACACCGACAGGTTGCGCTGGAAAACGCCACGCATCCGCTCCTCGTTTCCGAAGCCGCACTGGCGCGCCACTCGTTCGAGCCCCAGAGTCGTATCCTCCAGCAGGCGGCGGGCCGCTTCGAGCCGAAAAAGCTCGATGGCCTTGGACGGCGTGCGCCCTGTGCTGGCCTTGTACAGACGGGAAAAATTGCGCGTGCTCATGCACGCCTGTTCTGCGAGTGTCTCCACGGACAGCGAAGGATCGCCTGCATGCTCTGCGAGCCACAGATGCAATTTATCGAAAGGAGCTGTTTCGCCGGACTGGGCCTGCAGCAATCTGCTGTATTGCGCCTGGCCGCCGGGACGCCGCAGGTAAACCACCAGCTCCCGCGCCACCGCCATCGCCACCTCGCGTCCGCAGTCTTCCTCGACAAGGGCCAACGCCAGGTCGATGCCTGCGCTCACGCCTGCGGAGGTCCATATTCGTTCCTGTCGGACGAAGATCGCATCGGCGTCCACCCGGATCTTCGGAAAGCGCTGTTGTAGCGCGTCGCACATGGCCCAGTGGGTAGCGGCGCGCAGCCCATCGAGCAAGCCGGCCTGGGCCAGTAGGAACGCCCCGCTGCAAACGGCGGCGACCCGCCGCACGGCGGCAGCGTTGCCGGCGATCCAGGCAACCAGCTCGGCATGGCGGTCGAGGGTGCGACAGATGTCAGGAGCCCCCGGAACGATCAGTGTATCGAGGCACGCGAGGTTCATCTGCTCCAATGGCTGAGTGGTGACACAGAGGCCTTCGGCAGTGGCGACCAGCTCTCCACTCAGGCTGGCGGTTGCCAGGCGGTAACCAGGCAAGCTGCGTTCGGCAAGTGCTCGGCTCGCTGCCCAGAATACTGTTTGCGCTCCGCTCAGATCGAGCAGGCCCATCTGGGGGTAGGCAATGAAGACGATCTCGCGCTCGGCAACAACTGCCGGGCGAAGATTATTTTGCGCAAGGGCGCGGGTGGATTCCAGTGGTTGGGGAGGTGACATCATCGTGCCTTGGCGGAGCTGGCCAAAATGGCGGAATACCCGTTGTATTAACGCAATGCAAGCGTCGCGCAGTATTGGCGGAAAATCCACGTTATTTGGCCTGGCGTTGCCGTGACTGCCAAGTTAGCTTCGGACGCTTTGCCAGTTGTAACCGGCGGTCAGTGGACGGGGTGGGCGGCAGTGGCCGCCATTGCACCATGGACTAGATTTTTTGCGCACGTTGGCCACAGGAGGGAACAAAAATGAGTGGGTCGCAACCAGGGGGAAACGCCCGCACCGGTACGTTGGGTGATCCGGTGGTTTATGTGGTCGATGATGATGAGTCGATGCGTTTTGCCCTGACCGGGCTGTTGCGCTCCATTGGCCTGCGGGTCGAGGCATTCGAATCCACCGAGCAATTCCTGGCCTTTCACCGGCCGGCGGCGCCCAGTTGCCTGGTTCTTGACGTACGCCTGCGCGGGGAGAGCGGTCTGGCCTTTCAGGAACGGATCGACAAGGCAGGCTTGCGCATACCCATCGTGTTCATGACCGGCCACGGCGACATCGCCATGACTGTCAAGGCGATGAAAGCCGGCGCGGTGGATTTTCTCGCCAAGCCATTTCGTGACCAGGACATGCTCGATGCGGTGGCCAGCGCCCTGGCCAGAGACGGTGAGCGGCTGGCTGCAGAACAGAGCAGCGCCGGCCTGCGCCAAGCCTATGCGGGACTCACGGCGCGCGAGCGCGAGGTGATGGGCTTCGTCGTCGGCGGGCTGATGAACAAGCAGATTGCGGCCGAGCTGAATCTCAGCGAGGTCACCGTCAAGGTTCACCGCGGGCAACTGATGAGGAAGTTGTCTGCCCGCTCCGTAGCGGACCTGGTCCGCAAGGCTGAAGCCCTGGGGATCGCTCCGCAGCTTCGTTCGCCCTTCTGAACGTACGATTGGCCCGCTTGGGGAGATTGGCATGCCTGCAATACCGCAGCGGCTCTGGGACGATGGCGAGCGTATCTTCGGCCGAGGCCCGCATCCCCGTCACGAAGACCGCCTGGTTCTGACCGCGCGACCTGCCGCGGACTCGCCCTCCGCAGCCAGCCTTGAGCGGTTGAATCATGAATTCGCCTTGCGTGACGAGTTGGACGAAGCCTGGGCTATTCGACCGCAAGAGCTGCTGCATGAGGGTGGGCGCCCCCTGTTAGTGCTTCGGGACCCAGGGGGAGAGCCGCTCTCGGCATCGCTGGGCACCGCCATGCCACTGGAGCGCTTCCTCCGTCTGGCGATCGGCATCGCTCATGCCTTGGCACGCTTGCATCAAGCCTCATTGCTGCACAAGGACATTAAACCCGCGCATATTGTTGTGGACTGCTCCGATGGCCGGCCGCGCTTCACGGGTTTCGGCCTAGCCTCGCGGCTGCCGCGCGAGCGTCAGACCCCGGAGCCGGCGGAGACCCTGGCCGGAACCCTGGCCTATATGGCACCTGAGCAGACCGGGCGGATGAACCGCTCGATCGATTCGCGCAGCGACCTCTATGCGCTGGGCGTGACCTTCTACCAGATGCTTACTGGCGAGTTGCCCTTTGCTGCCTGCGACGCCATGGAATGGGTGCACTGCCATATCGCGCGCCAGGCGGTGGCGCCCGAGCGGCGAGTGCCGAGCTTGCCCAAGGTGTTGTCGAGCCTGGTGATGAAGTTGCTCGCCAAGACCGCCGAAGACCGATACCAGAGTGCCGCGGGAGTTGAACAGGACCTGCGCCGCTGCCTGGCCGACTGGGAAGCCGGTCGTGTCCTGAAAGAATTTGCGCTGGATGAGCACAGTATTCCGGATCGGTTATTGGTCCCCGAGAAGCTCTACGGCCGTGAACAGGAGGTGGCCTCGCTAGTGGCGGCCTTCGAGCGCAGCGTCTCCGGCGAGGTGTGCGGGTTGCTGCTGGTCAGCGGCTATTCGGGGATCGGCAAGACCTCGGTGGTCAGTGAGCTACACAAGGCTCTGGTGCCACCTCGCGGCCTGTTCGCCTCGGGGAAGTTCGATCAATACAAGCGAGACATCCCCTATGCCACCCTCGTGCAGGCGTTCCAGCAATTGGTTCGCATGCTGTTGGGCAAGAACGATCGGGAACTGACGCAATGGCGCTCGGAGCTGGAGCAGGCCCTGGAAGGCGAGGGGCAGCTGCTGAATGAGCTGATTCCGGAGCTGCGCCTGATCATCGGCGAACAACCGGAGCTGCCAGTACTCGAACCGCAGCAGGCGCATCGGCGGTTCCTGCGGCTGCTGAAGCGTTTCATCGGCGTCTTCGCCCGGCCGGAACACCCCCTGGCGCTGTTCCTGGATGATTTGCAGTGGTTGGACGCTGCTACCCTCGATCTGCTTGATGATCTCCTCTCCAGCGCGGAGCTTCGTCATGTGATGCTCGTGGGGGCATACCGCAGCAACGAAATCGACGACAGCCACCCGCTCAGCGTGACCCTGCGCCGACTGGCCTCGGCGCAAGTGCGCATCGAGGAGATCCAGCTGATGCCGCTGAAGCGGCAACATCTCGAGCAGATGATCGCTGAGGCACTGCATTGTCGCGTTGAACAGATCCGCCCCCTGACGCTGTTGGTGCACGAGAAGACTGCAGGCAATCCTTTCTTCGCCATCCAGTTTCTCCATGCCCTGGTCGAGGAGGGGCTGCTGAGCTTTGACTACGAGTTCCGCCAGTGGCGTTGGGATGCCGCGCTCATCCATGCCAAGGGCTATACCGATAATGTCGTCGACCTGATGCTCGGCAAGCTGGCGCGCCTTCCTCAGCAGACGCAACACGTGCTGCAGCAGCTTGCCTGCCTCGGCAACCTGGCCGATTCCGGCACGCTTGCCAGCGTTCTGGATATGCCGCGAGCACAACTGCACCAGGCGCTCTGGGAAGCCATCCGCCAGGAGCTTGTGGAGCGTCAGGAGGGCGCCTACGCCTTCGCCCATGACCGCATCCATGAAGCGGCCTATTCGCTGATTCCACAGACAGAGCGAGCTGCTGCACACCTACGTATCGGGCGGCTGTTGGCCGCCCATGTATCGCCCCGGCAGCGTGAGGAGGCAATCTTCGAAATTGTCGGCCAGCTCAATCGAGGCATGGAGCTGATCAATGCAGCAGTCGAACGCGAGCGGCTGGCTGAACTCAACCTGCTTGCGGGACAGCGCGCCAAAGCTTCCGCGGCCTATGCAGCGGCCCTCAGTTATTTCGCCACCGGAGCGGAACTGCTTGATCGGACTGTCCGGCGCGAGCGCCGTGACCTCTTGTTCGCCCTGGAGCTGGGGCGCGCGGAATGCGAGTTCGCCACCGGGCTGTTGGCGGCTGCGGAGAAGCGCCTGGAGGGGTTAGGCGACGTCGCCCAGGGCACCGCTGAGCAAACCGTGGTGGCCTGCTTGCTGGTTGATATCCACCTGCTGACGGACCGTCGGGATCAGGCGGTCGTGGTCTGCCTGGACTCCTTGCGCCGCCTGGGCATCGATTGGCCGCCCCATCCAGGCGACGAGGCCGTTCAGGAAGAGTACGAGCGGATCTGGACCCAACTGGCCGGGCGTCCCATCGATCAGCTCGTCTCGCTGCCTCCGATGAGCAATGCCAGGGCCCTGGCCTGCATGGAGATACTCACCACCCTGTTCTCGCCGGCACTGCACACCGATGAAAACCTGGCGTGCCTCACCATTTGCCGAGCCATCACCTTGAGCCTGGAGCACGGCAACAGCGATACGTCCAGCGTGGCTTATGCCAACATTCCGCGCATTGCCGGCCGGCGCTTCGGCGATTTCCAGGCGGGCTTTCTCTTCGGTCAACTGGGTTGTGATCTGGTCGACCGGCGCCGGCTGCAGCGCTACGAGGCGCGGACGTATCTTGCCTTCGCCCTGTTCGTTGCCAGGTGGGCGAAACCCGTGCGCGATTGCAGCCTTATCCTGCACCGGGCCTTCAACGCAGCGAATCGTGTGGGAGACCTGCCGTTCGGGGCATTCTCCTGCAACATCCTGGTTTCCAACCTGTTCTTCGCCGGCCTGCCGCTGGCCGAGGTGGACGCAGAGGCGGAACGGAGCCTGGCCTATGCGAAGAAGGTCCGCTTCGGTCTGGTCATTGCGTTTTTGGAAAATCAACTAGCGATTATCCGCATGCTACGTGGCGGCACGCTTGAATTCGGGTGCATGGACACTCCTAACTACAGCGAGGCGGCTACAGAGCGAGGCTTGGAAAATTCCTCCAAGGTGCTCGCCTGCTGGTACTGGGTGCGCAAACTGCAAGCTCGCTACCTGGCCGGCGACTATCGAGCGGCCCTCGAGGCGGCTTCGCTGGCCGAGCCTTTGCTGAACACCTCCGACTCCTTTCTGGAGGAAGCCGAGTATCACTTCTTCACGGGGCTGGCCCTGGCTGCGTCGGGCGCGGAGTATCCCCTGGTCGAGCTGTGTGCCAGGCTCTCGGCGCATCGGCAGGCCCTGCAGGTCTGGGCGCGGCTCTGCCCGCAAAATTACACCTGCCACATCCTGTTGTTGGATGCGCAGATCGCTCACCTCGAGCGGCGCGATAGCGATGCCGAGGCGCTACACGAGCGGGCCGTGCGATCAGCGCAGGAAAGCGGATTCCTGCAGGTAGAGGCGCTCGCCTACGAAGCGGCCGCCCGACATTACGCCATACGTGGGCTGGACAGGGTGGCAAGGCTCTACTGGCAGGAGGCTCGGGACTGCTTCCGACGCTGGGGAGCGGAGGGCAAGGTGCGACAGCTCGATGCTATGCACCCCCTGCTGGACCACGAGTCGGCTGGTGCGCAGCACACAGCGACCATAGCGGCGCCCATGGAGCAGCTTGACCTGGCAACGGTGCTGAAGGTCCTGCAGACCGTCTCAGGGGAGATCGTCCTGGAACGCCTGGTGGACAGCGTCATGCGCACGGCCATCGAACAGGCCGGCGCCGAACGGGGAGTGCTGCTGCTTTGTGGCGACGGGCAGCCGCGTATCGCTGCTCAGGCCAGCGTAGATGGAGCCGAACCCCAAATGTCTGCGGACCAGGGGCAACTGCCGGACGGGCTGTTGTCGGAAACAGTGCTCTACCAGGTGCTGCGCACGCAGCAGACGCTGGTTCTCGACGATGCTCTGGTTGCGCCCGAATTTGCAGGCGACCCCTACCTGCGCCGGCGGGGCGTGCGATCTGTCCTTTGCCTTCCGTTGGAGAGTCAGGGGCAGGTCAGCGGGGCGCTCTATTTGGAGAACAATCTGACTGCCCGGGCCTTCAGCCCTGCGCGCACGGCGGTCCTCAAGCTGGTGGCATCGCAGGCGGCGATTTCCCTGGAGAAGGCTCGGCTGTATCGAGACGTTGCCGAGCGTGAGGCGCGGATTCGCCGGTTGGTGGATGCCAATATCATCGGCATCATCGTCTGGAATGCCGAAGGTGAAATCCTCGACGCCAACGATGCTTTCCTGCGGATGCTCGGTTACCAGCGCGAGGACCTGGTTTCCCGGCAATTGCGCTGGCGCGACCTGACGCCACCGGAGTTCCTCGAAGAAAGCGAGCAATCATTGCTCGTAGCGGTGCGACATGGCAGCGCGCCGCCATTCGAAAAGGAATACTTCAAGCGAGATGGCAGTCGTCTGCCGGTAATTATCGGTCTGGCGCCGTTCGAGTCAGGCAGCGGAGAGGGCGTGGCCTTCGTGTTGGACCTGAGCGAGCGCAAGCGCGCCGAGGAGCTGGTGCGCGAAGGTGAACGTCGTTACCGCGAGGTACAGGCAGAACTGGCGCATGCCAACCGAGTGGCGACCATGGGACAGTTAGTGGCGACCATCGCCCACGAGGTGAACCAGCCGATTGCCGCCACGGTCACCAATGCCAACGCGGCGCAGCGCTGGCTTGATGCGCAGCCGCCTGACCTGGGCGAGGTCGGCCAAGTGCTTGGCCGCATTGTCCGCGACGCCAATCGGGCCGCCGACGTGCTCAAGCGCATCCGCGAACTGCTGCGCAAGACACCTTCGCGCAAGGGGGCGTTGGACATCAACGGGGCAATTCAGGAGATGGTCGAACTCACCCGTGGGCAGGTGCTCAAGGGCGGCGTGCGGTTGCACCTGCGCCTCGTGGCCCCCTTACCAGCCGTGGCGGGAGATCGGGTAGAGCTTCAGCAGGTGCTGCTCAACCTCATCCTCAATGCCGTTGAGGCCATGGCCGCGGTCGAGCAGGGTACGCGTGATCTGGAAATCAGCACCCAGCCCGATATTGACGGTGGCGTACTGGTCCAGGTCTGCGACACGGGACCTGGATTCGCCGCCGAAAATGCAGAGCAGATCTTCGCCCCGTTCTACACCACCAAACCCACTGGCCTGGGTATGGGACTGTCCATCTGCCGCTCGATCATCGAAGCCCATGGAGGCCGCCTCTGGGCCGCAGCGAACCAACCCCGCGGAGCGGTGGTGCAATTCGTCGTACCGATCCACCTGGCCGAGGCATGAAGCGACAAGCAACGCCTGAAACGGCTCGAAGAGAACTCCTTCGAGCCGCGCCTTGGCGAGTCACTTCTGAATGAAGGCGAGAAGATCCGCATTGATGATCTTCGCATGGGTCGTGCACATGCCATGGGATAGCCCGGGGTAGGTCTTGAGCGTCCCATGGCGCAGCAGCTTGATAGTCAGGCGCGCTGAGTCGTCGATGGGCACCATCTGGTCATCTTCCCCATGCATCACCAAGGTTGGCACTCGGATCTGTCGCAGGTCTTCGGTGAAATCGGTTTCGGCGAAGGCTTCGATGCAATCGTAGTGAGCCTTTGCTCCGCCACTCATGCCCTGGCGCCACCAGTTGTCGACCACCGCCTGGGAAATCCTCGCCCCTGGCCGATTGAAGCCGTAGAACGGACCTTCGGCTACCTCGCGGTAGAATCCCGCGCGGTCCGTCGCGAGCGCCTCGCGGAAGCTGTCGAAGAGCTTGAGCGGAAGTCCGCCAGGGTTCTTCTGCGTGCGTAGCATCAGTGGCGGGACGGCGCCGATCAGTACTGCCTTGGCAACGCGGCCGATACCGTGCTGCGCCACATAGCGGACCACCTCGCCACCACCGGTGGAATGACCGACATGGACGGCGTTCTTCACTCCAAGATGCGCCATCAGTTCGGCCACGTCGGCTGCATAAGTGTCCATGTCGTTGCCCTCGGCCGTTTGCGAGGAACGCCCGTGTCCACGCCGATCATGGGCGATTACGCGGTAGCCCCTTGAGAGAAAGAACAGCATCTGGTTATCCCAGTCGTCTCCCGAAAGTGGCCAGCCGTGGTGGAAAACGATGATCGGGCCGCTGCCCCAGTCCTTGTAAAACAGCCTTGCGCCGTCACGCAGCGTAAGATAGCCCGAGCCCTGGCTCGCGCCGCGATTGGTCTTCGCTGTGGCGGCCTGGGTTCTGCTCGATTGGCCCACCAGGGCCGGCACCGCCACCGCCAGGGTGGCGGCCGCCAAGCCAGCGCTCATGAGTGTTCGGCGGGTGGTTCCTTTGGTTTCTTCGGTCATGCTGAAAGCTCTCATCAGGATACCGCTCATGCGGCGAGTGCGACCGACCCGCAATGCTGAGAGCGTGAAGACCACCTGCTCGAAAGCCTTGCCGTCGATAGGCCAACCCTATTCGCGCGCTGTTGTCGCCACCATCGTCCATGGGTATCGCAGGGCCATACCTTGGTTTGCGGCTTGGTGCGATAGCTGACCGGACGTCAGCCCAGCCACTTTGAAGATTTATGGAGCTTCTTAGAACGGCTCTCTTCGAGGGAGAGCATGTACCTGAGGAAGCGTCGAGAGCGTTCGACCTGACTTCCTCAGGGGGAGCCGATCAGGGACCAGGATGCGAAGTCACTGACTAATCCCTCATGCCATGGAGACGGAACGTCCGCTTCTGGCCTTGTGCTGCCCCTCGTGATAGGTATTTGCCGACCGAGGCTGTGTAAAAATGCGCGCTCATATTCGAGGCTCACGTCGCTACGTAAAATTTGCGGAGGTTTTCTAGGCTGAACCGGCTGTAATTCGCGAGGAAGCGCACAATTCATTCGCTTTTTGAGCAGTCCCGATTCTCGAAAGCGTTTTACACAGCCTGGACCCAAAACCGACCACGATGCACGAAAGAGGCGTTGCTCAAGCACTCCTAACTGCGAATTGGTCAGGCACCCCGCATAGAATATGTCCGAGTGTCCCTTGCCAATACCTGACGGTGGCGCCGGTGGATCGAACGTTACTTGGCCACATTGGATGGATAGAGGCCGGCCAGCCGAGCGATCAGGACGCCTACGTAGAAGACCCCTGAAAACTCTTCGAGCATCACCAGCGAGCGGGCGTGATTGGTCAATGGGATGACATCGCCGTACCCAGTGGTCGTGAGGGTCGTGAGGCTGAAATAGATCAGCCTGAAGAACGTGCCCGTCTGCGTGAAATCGAGCTGGCCGGGGCCGAACGAGTTGGCATTGGCTATCTCCAGCAGGGCATACATGAAGGACCAGACGAAGGCCAGCATGATGTACCCCGCAAGGGCGCCATGCAGCTTGTCGGCCGTGATGGGGCCGCGTCGCAGGATATAGCGAAGCACGCCGCTGAACGAGATCGCCAGAGAGGCCACATAAGCCAGTCCGGCCAGGTTGAGCAATGCGATGCTTCCACTCCACAGCGCCGACCATTGAAGGCCCACCCCTACCAATGCCAGGATCAGCTTGAGGATGAACCCCCAGTGCGTCTGCCGGATGGCGAGTGCGCCCACGAGCAGCACGATCGAAAACAGCAGTCCGAGCAGCGTGCGGGCGAGTAGGCCTTCCTCCAGGAACGGAAACAAAAGGGTCAGGCCAAGCAGGAGCAGCAATAGATAGGTGCAGGGCCCCAGGCCTATTACCAGCTGCGCCAGATCCTCCTCGGTCTCGCTCTTGTCCTGCGGATTCGGCATGTCGGCTTCCTGATGGTTTTACGAACGCCAAGCCCCTGAGGGCGCCGGGTTGCAATTCGGCCCGGCTTTGGAGGTTTCGGTAGATGGCAAGTCTAGTTGAGGGGACTCGGAAAGGGCGCGAACGGCTCAGCTGTCTCCGAAAGGCTGCTTCTGGCCGGTTGCAGCCGCCAAGCACAAGCGCCGGCCAGCCTTTTGTACGTAAACCTGCCTTTGCGCGCGGTGGCGTTTAGAATCACCATATCTGGCCAATTCATCTTCAACTGCGACACGCCGATAGGGTTGTCAGGCAAAGGTAGGCGAGGTGATGTCATGGGCTGTCCCCAGGTGTGTAGCGGTGCGACGCTGCAGTGCAGTTTCGGTATCGCTCCGTCGGTGCTCAATGTTCTGCCGGTCAATCGCACCCTCACCGGTGGTATGCCGGCGGCCAACCTGCAGGATCACATCCCCCTGCTGAATATCTTGCCCTTCGGCATGTGCACCAGCCTGGCGAATCCGACGGTGGCCGCCGCTACTGCAGCCGCCCTCGGTGTACTGACCCCAATGCCCTGTATACCGGCCACTGCAGCGCCGTGGATACCTGGCGGGCCGCCCACGATGCTCCTGGGTGGCGTACCGGCGTTGGATGCCAACGGCACTCTGATGTGCACCTGGGGCGGGGCGATCAAGGTGGTGTTTCCCGGCCAGGTGCAGATGCTGATTCCCTGACGCCGCTCAGGCCTCGCTGGCCTCGCCACGGCCGCCCAGCCACCAGCGCAGGCGCGAGATCGGCTTGCCGTTGTGGTCCTGCGGGCGACCATCCTCGGCATAGGCGCGCGGTTGATCCTGCGGCGCACCTTTCGCATAGCGAGCTTCCTGCGCCAGTTGGCCGTTACCGTGGAAGCGGCGGAACGGTCCTTCCAGAACGCCTTCGCGGTAGAAGGCCTGCTCGGCAAGCGTGCCATCGGCGAGGTAGCTACAGGCCTCGCCGTGCATTAGGCCGTCGCGGTAACTCACCTTGCGTTGCAGCCAGCCTTCGGTCGAGAAGAAGCGAGCCTCGCCCTGCAGGCGTCCGCGTATGTAGGGCAACTGCGCACTGACCTGGCCGTTGGGGTGATAGAGGGTGCTGGTGCCGTGCAGTTCGCCTTCCCGATAGTCCAGGCTGGCCTGCGGGCGGCCTCGCTCGCTGATGCGCAGCGGGCCTTCCAGCCCGCCGTCCTGCAGGCGGCCCTGCAGGGCGCTGTCGCCGCGTTTGAGGTCGAGGCTTCCACTGTTGGCCATGTCGTCGTCCTCAGTTGACCTTCACCAGGCCGCCCTTGAGGGTCAGCATGCCGCCACCGTCCACCGTCCACCGTCCACCGTCTGCTCGGCGGCGGCCTTGTTGGTGAGGCTGACACCGGCGTCGTTGGTCAGGGTGGTGCCGGCCTTGTTGGTGAGCGAGGTGCCCGCCTGGTTGGTCAGGGACGTGCCCGCCTTGCTGGTTACCGAGGTGCCGGCCTGGGCGGCGAGGTCGGCGTCGGTCTTCAGCGTCAGGCTGCCTCCGCTCTGCAGGGTGAGGGTGCCGCTGACCTTGATGGTGAGGTTGCCGTCCACCGTCAGCTCGAAGTTGCCGCTCACCTGGTGGCTGTAGTTGCCGCCAGGACCTCAAGCGCAATCTCGTCCAGCAGTTCGAGACCATGCTCGCGCTGAGCGAAGAGCATGCGCCAGCGCTGACTTGGCTGCGTGACCGGGGCAATCTCGGCTTCTCGGACCAGAACAAAGTTCGGCGCTTCACCGACCTCAGCGATGAGCTGGCCAAGTACAAGGCGCAGAACCCGACCAGCTCACCGATGCTGCTCGATCAGTTGGTGACCCGCGACTTCGTGGAAATGGATGCCGCCACCTGCGGCAACATCCTGCGTACTTCGGCGCTGGGGGCCGGGCAGGGCGACGTGGCGCGCTTCGCCCGTGGCCTGCACGCCCAGGCGCAGCAGCGCCGCCTTGAGCTGCAGCAAAAGGAAGCCGCCCAAGCCTGGGCGGCCATCGCGGACTACTTCAACCAATACCTGGCCAACCGCTTCCTCTTCGCCTACAGCCTGCAGGCGGAGGATGCTGACCCGGCGCGGGTGCAACACCTGGTAGAGCTGCTCGACCAGAATCTGGAGCGGGCCCAGGAAGGCCTGAAGCTCAGCCAGTCGGTGGACCGGGCGGCTGCCGCGGACTTCCTCCATCGCCTGCAGCTGGCCAGGGCCTGGATGGGGCCGCTGTTCCAGCGCGACAAGGGCGGATCGCAGGGTGTCGACCTCGACGTGCGCTGGCGGACGGATCGCGAGGCCGAGCGCGGCGCTGACCAGGTGATCGCCTGGACGCTCTACGCGGCTGATCGTCCGCTGAGCTTCCCCGGCAGCGACAGCCAGCGTCTGCACTGGAATGTCGGCGAACCGATGAAGCTGATGCTGCGCTGGGCCAAGGACAGTCCGCAGCGGCCGGACATCGACCCGCAGCAGGCGAGCATGGCGGTAGCGGACCTGGAGGTGGGATGGGAGTACGGAGGGCCCTGGGCGCTGATGCGCCTGCTGCGTTCGCACCTGATCCTGCAGCGCCAGCCCAGCACCGACTACACCGATTTTCCGCTCGCGCTGCAGATACCGGTCAGGGCGCCGAACAGCCGCGAACCCGAGGCACGGATGTTCCTGCGCATCTCGTTAATGACCCAGGACGCCAAACAGCCCTTGTCCGTCCAGCCGTTGCCCGTACGCGCGCCGTGCACGCCCTTCAGCGGTATCGGCGTGACGACTTTTGCCGACGTTCAGGAGTTGCCATGATTTCAGACGAGGCGCTGCAGGCGCTCCTGCAACCTCTGCCCGGCGAGGCGCCATGCGGAGAGTCGCTGCGCCATGACCCGGTGATGGATCGCCTGCGCGAACTGCGGCGCGAGGAGGATACCGAGCTTCCCGCCGGCGTTTGGAAAGCGGAGCCTAAACGCGCGGATTGGCTGGCCCTGGCTGCGCTGGCCGAAGAGGTACTGGTGCAGCGAAGCAAAGACCTGACCATCGCAGGTTTTCTAGGTGAGGCCTGAATCGTCAGCCATGGCCCGGCCGGTCTCGCCGCGGCACTGGGGCTGCTGGCCGACCTTTGCGATGCATTTCCCGAACAACTGCACCCGCAGGCCACCGATGGCGACCAGGAGTGGCGCGCTGCACCGCTTGCCTGGATGGCTCGGCGCTATGACGAACTCCTGCTCACCCGCGTGCCGCTGTGCAGTGGCTTGCCGCAAACCACTCTGCATGGCTGGCAGGAGCTGCAGCGGCGGCAGGTGCAGGTCAGCGACAACAAGGTCGACAAGGTGGCCGCGGAGAACGCGCGCCAGGAGCAGAAACGGCTGAACGAATCGATCCGCAGCGGTGCGGTGAAGGGGTGGGCGGCGATACAGGCCCAGCTGGACGGCGCGGCCGGTCACCTGCGACGTCTGGATGCCTGGTGCGACCGCCAGCTCGGCGACGCAGCGCCGAGCCTGCATCGACTCGCCGCGTCCATCGACGCTTTCAGCAACGTCATCCAGGGATGCAAGGCCATGGCCCCACAAGAGCTCGTACCCACCGACGCGGCGGACACTCCCCCAGAACCCGAGTCGGCTCTTGCCTCCTCACCCAGTTCGCTACCCCCAGGCGGCGCTCCGCAGAGTCGCGAGGAGGCCTACCGCCAGCTCTCCGCCATCGCCGAGTACCTGGCGCGTACCGAGCCTCACAGCCCGGTGCCTTACATCATTCGCCGGGCGGTGGAGTGGGGCGGCATGCCGCTGAGTGCGCTGATGGACGAACTGGTGCACGCTGATCCGGAGGCTCGCAGGGTGTGGGTCATGCTGGGGGTGCTGCGTTAGGCACAGTCACGGCTCTGACCTGCGTCGATGATATAGGCGCGCCGTGCAATTGATTGGCCGGATCATTGGGATTTCCTGCGGAAGTGGGGGCGCTTCAAGCGGCGCGAAGCGGAATGATCGACGGTCGGGCGACCGCCAGAACGATGCTTGCGGCCAGCAGATACAGCCCCATCACAAAGAGCAGGCTGTAGCTCGCTCCGTCACTGGCGAAATATACCGAAGGCCAATCCCTCCACGACATGGACGGCTCGGTTGCTCAATCCGCATCTCGAATTGCCGGGGTGCGGATTTTTTGTCGTTGGCTACGTACCAATTGAAGGTGGCTTCTGGCCGATAAGTGCCCAGTTCGAGAGGCAGCTACCGACCCAATGCGGAGTCGGATGCTTAGGGTGCAGACGTCATCCTAAGCGGTGCGCGAAGGCCATGCTCGATAACAATTGAGGCCACGAGGGCCTTGTCCCGCCCTGCGGGCGATCGTGACCGTGTCTGCGCCAATCGGGCTGCCGTCAGCAAACGGACCGCGCTTGCTGATCCATTGGCGCCAGCGTTCATCGCGGACCTTCATAGGATTTAACGAGCTTTAACTCGCCCTCAGCACCGGCGCCCCGCAAAGATGCCGCAGGCGGGGAACGGCATCCTGCTGTCTCGCGCGCGGGCCATCGCGTCCACGCGCCACGACCTGCCTTCGCGACGCGCCCGACGTAGTGCGCTGATGCATGCCAGCAAGCATTGCGCGTGGCGCAACGCGGTTTTGCTCGGTGGGGCGATATTCCAATCAGGATGCGCTCCCTACCATTCGAGCCGGCATGCCGCGGTTGTCGGAGTCAAGAGCCACTCCACGCGACGCGGCCAGGAAACGGGAACACGCGCGGTGCGGTATCCATGGATTGCGAAGGGGAGTGCTGATGACGCGAAATACGATCTGGACAGGCCTGGGCGCCCTCGCGGCGATGGGCGTCGCCCTGGCCTTCGCCATCCTCTGGCGACCCGCCATCGCGCCGCGGGGGGAACTCACCGCGGCGTCCCAGGAGCAGATCCGCCGGGGCAGCCTCGTGGTGGAGGCCGGTGATTGCGCGGTTTGCCACACCAGGCCCGGCGGGGCCTACCTGGCGGGAGGCCTCGGCCTGGTCACACCGTTTGGCACGCTGTACAGCACCAACATCACCCCGGACGCCCGCACCGGCATCGGCCAATGGTCGTTCGAAGCCTTCGAGCGGGCGATGCGCCACGGCATTTCCCGGGACGGGCATTTTCTCTATCCGGCCTTTCCCTACGTCCACTATCGCCGGATGACCGACGCCGACCTGCGCGATGCCTATGCGTACCTGATGAGCGGCCCGCCGGTGAACGCTCCGGCGACGGACAACCAGATGAATTTCCCGATGAACATCCGGCCGCTCGTGTCGTTCTGGAACATCCTCTTTTTGCGGGGAGAAACCTCGCCCCACGACGCCACGCGATCCGCGCCATGGAACCGTGGCCGTTATCTGGTGGAAGGCGCGGGCCACTGCGCGGCCTGCCATTCGCCGCTCAACCTGCTGGGGGCCGAAACCTCCGGCGAGCAACTGGCCGGCGGGGTCGTCGATGGCTGGGAGGCGCCCGAGCTGCGTGGCATGGCCAGCGCCCCGGCGCGGTGGACCCGCGAGCAACTGGTTGCCTACCTGCGCGGCGACGTGGCCGCCGACCATGGCGCTGCGGCGGGGCCGATGCGCCCGGTCAGTCTGGGGCTCGCGCGCCTGCCCAGCGCCGACGTGCAGGCCATCGCGGAGTATCTGCTGAGCCTGCCGCCGGCCCGCGCCAGTGCCGTTTCGCCAGCGCCGCGGCAGACTCCGGCCGAACCGCAGCAGGCCCAGGGCGCCGCACTGTTCCAGGCGTCCTGCGCCGGCTGCCATGACGATGCCGCGCCGATGCGCCAGATCGATGCGCGCCCGGCGCTCGCCATGACCTCCGCGCTGCGCGCCGACAGCCCGCGCAATTTCATCAAGACCGTCCTCGAAGGCCTGCCCTCCACGCCGGGCCAGGCCGGCCCGGCCATGCCGCCGTTCGCCGCGAGCCTGGACAACCGCCAGCTTGCGCAACTCGCGGCCTATCTGCGCGCCAAGGCCAAGCCGCAGCAACCTTGGCAGGACCTTTCAACCACCCTCGATGCCCTACGGGAGCAGACGCCATGACTCAGACCACGCTGACGGTGAACGGCGAGCCGCACACGCTCGACCTCGATGAGGACATGCCGCTGCTCTACGCCCTGCGCAATCACCTGGGGCTCAACGGCGCGAAATATGGTTGCGGCCTGGGGCAGTGCGGCGCGTGCACGGTGATCGTCGACGACAAGCCGGTGTTCGCCTGCCTAATGCCTTGCTCGGGGCTTGCCGGCAAGTCGATTCGCACCGTGGAAAGCCTGGGAAGCGCCGAGCGGCCCGGCCCGCTGCAGCAGGCCTTCATCGATGAGCAGGCGGCGCAATGCGGCTATTGCATCGCCGGCATGCTGATGCGCGCGCAGACCTTGCTCGAGCGTAATCCGCACCCGAGCGAGGAAGACATCCGCGCGTACATGGCGACGAACCTGTGTCGCTGCGGAACCCATCTGCGCATCGTGAAGGCCATCCGCCACGTCGCCGAACAAGGAGTTATGCCCCATGAAAACCGCCGCTGAGCTGGATTACTCCCGCCGTGCGTTCCTGCGCGGCGGCGCATTGGTGGTGGCCTTCGCACTGCTGCCCACGGCACGTCGCGCCCTGGCCGACACCGAGGTGGACACGCTGGGCACGCAGGTCCTGGCGCCGGACCTGCCGGGCAGCCTGCGCACCAACCCGTACCTGGATGCGTGGATTCGCCTCGACGCCGAGGGGATCACCGTGTACACCGGCAAGGTCGAGCTGGGCACCGGGGTGCGGACCGCGCTGCTGCAGATCGCCGCGGAACGCCTGGAGGTCGATCCACGCGCGATCCAGCTGATTACTGCGGACACCGCACTGACGCCCAACGAGGGCTATACCGCTGGCAGCCACAGCATCTTCGACAGTGGTACGGCGCTGTTCAATGCGGCGGCGCAGGTCCGCCAACTGCTGCTGGAGTCGGCGGCGCGCCAATGGCATGTCCCGGTCGAGCAGCTGTCCACGCGCGAGGGTGTCATCCTGGCGCCCGATGGCCGGCGCATGGCCTACCACGACGCCGTGGCGGGCGTGGACCTGCACCGCTATGCCGGCCGCGAGTCCCCCGCGAAACCGGCGGGCGAATTCCAGGTGATCGGCCGCTCGCTCCCGCGCCTGGATATTCCCGCGAAGGTCAGCGGAGGCGAGGCGTTCGTCCAGGACCTGCGGTTGCCGGGCATGCTCCACGCCCGCGTCATCCGGCCGCCGCGTCCGGGGGCCCGGCTCGCCGACTTCGACGCCGAGCGCCTGAGCCGCCTGCCCGGTGTGGTCGAGGTCATCCGCGACGGCAACTACCTCGCCGTGGTCGCCAAGGACGAATGGCAGGCGATCAAGGCCATGCGGGTGGGGTACGAGGTGGCGCAATGGATGGGAGGCGACGTCATCCCGGACGAGCGCACGATCCATGAACTGCTGCCGCGGCTGGAAGCCAGAACATACCCGATTCGCCAGGAAGGCCAGCCGGCGGTTGCCGCTGCGAAGGCGCAGTACCGATTGCGCGTCACCAAGCAGTACCTGATGCACGGCTCCATCGGGCCGTCCTGTTCGGTGGCCTGGTTCAAGGACGGGGTGCTGACCGTCTGGACCCACACCCAGGGCGTCTACCCGTTGCGCGCCGGGCTGGCCGAAATGCTCGGTCTGCCCCTGGAGCGGGTGCGCTGCATCCATAGCGAGGGCGCCGGCTGCTACGGGCATAACGGTGCGGACGATGCCGCGGCGGACGCCGCGCTGATCGCCATGAAAGTCCCCGGCGTGCCGGTCAGGCTGCAGTGGATGCGCGAGCAGGAGAACCTCTGGGAGCCCTACAGCTCGGCGATGATCACCGAGGTGCAGGCCACGCTGGACAGCGAGGGCCGCCTGGGTGACTGGCGCGGCGAGCTGTGGACGACACCGCACAACGAGCGAATCGTCAATGCCGGCCGGCTGATCCCCGCGCGCCTGCTGGCACGGCCCTTCGCCTCGGCGCCATCGATCCCCATCGCCCAGCCCGAGGGGGACGGCGACCGCAATGCCGTGCCGCTGTACCGCCTGGGCTCGACGCGCATCGATATGCACTTCATCACGCAGATGCCGTTCCGAACCTCGGCCATGCGCTCGCTCGGGGCGCACATCAATGTCTTCACCATCGAGGCCTGCCTGGACGAACTGGCCCGACAGGCCGGGGTGGACGCCGTGCAGTTTCGCCTCGACCACCTCGACGATCCTCGCGCCCGGGCGGTGGTGGAGCGCGCACGCGACGCCTTCGGCTGGCCGCGCAAGGCTGCGGAGGCCGGCTCAGGCGTCGGTTTTGCCTTCGCCCGCTACAAGAACATCATGGGTTACTGCGCCATTGCCGTGCAGGTGAGGGTGCACCCGCAGACCGGGGAGGTGAAGGTCAGGCGGGTGGTGACCGCCGTGGATGTCGGGCAGATCGTCAGCCCCGACGGGCTGCGCAACCAGGTCGAAGGCGGGATCGTCCAGTCCACCAGCTGGAGCCTCTATGAGGCGCTGCGCTACGACCCCGGTGGCGTCCGCAGCTACGACTGGAGCGGCTATCCGATCCTGCGCTTCCCGCAGTTGCCCGAGCAGGTCGAAGTCCACCTGCTGGACCAGCCCGGCCAGCCGTTCCTCGGCGCTGCGGAGATCGTCCAGGGGCCGATGGCCGCCGCCCTGGGCAACGCCCTCGCCAACGCCACCGGCCAGCGGCCGCTGAACCTGCCGCTGGCCCGCGGCTGAGCGCTGTCGGCGCGCATGCAGGTTATGTGCGCAAAGCATTGCGCCACGCGCAATACGGTTGAGCCGAGGCAGCGGATTATCAAGGCGGCGGGGGTTTCCTAGAGTGGCCAGCAACCAGCAACCACCCTCAGGAAACCACCCGAAATGACCCAGCCCCTGTTCCAACCCATCCAGCTCGGCACCCATACCCTGGCGCACCGCATCGCCATGGCGCCCCTGACGCGTTCGCGCGCCGGACAGCCGGGCGATGTGCCCACCGCGATGAACGTCGAGTACTACCGCCAACGCGCCAGCGCGGCGCTGATCATCACCGAAGCGACGCAGATATCCCGCCAGGGCCAGGGCTACGCGTGGACGCCGGGCATCTACAGCCAGGCGCAGATCGAAGGCTGGCGGGACGTTGCGCAAGGCGTGCACCGCGAAGGCGGGCTGATCTTCATGCAGCTCTGGCACGTAGGCCGCGTGTCGCACCCGAGCTTCCAGCCCGACGGCGGCCTTCCCGTCGCGCCCAGCGCGCTGCCGGTGCCCGGCAAGACCTTCATCGTGGGCGCCGATGGCGCCGGTACCTGGAGCGACGTACCGGTACCGCAGGAGCTGACGCTCGACGGCATCCGCGACATCATCGAGGATTACCGCGTGGCGGCGCGCAATGCCATCGCGGCGGGCATGGATGGCGTCGAGATCCATGCCGGCAACGGCTACCTGCTCGACCAGTTCATCAACAGTGCCAGCAATCGGCGCCAGGACCAGTACGGCGGCACCATCAAGAACCGCACGCGCCTGGTTCTGGAGATCATCGCGGCGGTGGCGGCGCAGATCGGCCCGCAGCGTGTCGGAGTGCGCCTGACGCCGATGGGCCGCTTCATGGGAATGGGCGACGACACCCCGCACGACACCTTCGGCTACCTGGTCGAGCGCCTGAACGAGATGTCCCTGGCTTATCTGCACCTGGTCGAGCCCGCCATAGTCGGTACGGTGCGGGATGAGCAGGTCGACCCCGGCTGGGATGCCATCATCCGGCAGTTGCGCGAGTCCTGGGACGGCGTGCTGATCCTCGCCGGTGGCTACGATTCGACGACCGCCGCGCAGGCGGTGGCGGATGGGCGCGCGGACATCATCGCCTTCGGTCGCCCGTTCCTGGCCAACCCGGATCTGCCTCGGCGAATCCGCGAAAGCCTGCCGCTGAATACGCCCGATCCGGCGTCGTTCTTCGGGGGCGATGAGCGGGGGTATATCGACTATCCCGCCCATCCATGAGGTGTCGGCCAGCCCTGCACGCGCAGGGCTGGCTTGCTTCAGGGGCCCAGAACATCGCTGCTTGGCTCTCTGGTTCGCGCACGCAGGAGCCGATCATCCTGCATCGCGACGTGGTGTCCGGCTGCGGCTACGCCACCATCGGTACGGTGATCAGCCTGGACCTCAATGCCGCTTGAGACCCTTGAGACGTGTTGTAGGCAGTCGAGGGGAGGGCGGCCATCGATTCCGACGCGATTTTTCGATCTCGTTTGGGCACCGTCGTGACGAAGGGACGCCAAACCTCATTGACTTGGTATGTATCACTGTCAGACCGTTTCCCTCCGCCATGCCTCTCAAAGCGGGCATTAACGACCGGACCGATCCACTCAGCGGGTGGATTGAGACAAATCTCCATGAACGCTTCGGCACCGCGGCGGCGTAGCTCGATCAGAGGCCACTCGATGATCAACGCCGATCATAGAAGCAGGCGCTCAGCGTGAGTCCGGTATGAGTTATGGGTTGCCTGGTTGCCTGGTTGCCGGCGTCGGACTCAAGGAGTCCGCGCTTGGATGTTTACTTCCGGGTACTCGAGTCAGGGGCAATAGGACTCATGAGCAATCTACGACATAACATCGTATTTAACATAATATACATTATGCGAAGCTACGAGTAGGAACGCCTGCGGCGAGACTCACAGAAGCTGTCGACGCTTCTTAGAAAATGCACGTTCGTTTTTTGAAAAATGGACTCCTTCATTTCAGAGGCCTCTGTGTGAACTCGCCACTGAAACCTTGCCAGTGAACGACAGGAATCCGCACTTCGATCATGTGGGATGTGGACTCAACAACCGGGCAAACCACTGTCGTGGATTGGATTGGCATCGATGCATCAGGCTGGAAGCTTTCATCATTCGCCGAGCGCATGCGGTTCACGACGGCATCGGGGTAATGGACGATCCTCAGCGCATGGCGCTACCCATCAGCATCCATCCCGTTGTCGTATCAGGTGACGTTGTCCTGGCGCAGCTGCATCCCATCGTTTCTGTAACTGGTAACGCGTTACCATTCATGGGGCTTATTTCAGGTAACGCGTTACGTGAAACAAATCTCGATCCTCCTGCCGGCCAGCAGCGCCTAGTCGGTCAGCTCAGCCAGCACGCCCTGCAAACGCTCCAGTGTTGCGGATGTGCAGGTCTGCATCGGTTCGCGGACTTCATTGGCAATCCGCCCCTGCAAGGCCAGCGCTCCCTTTACGGCAGCCGGGTTCGGTTCGGCGAAAGCCGCTTGCATCCAGGGCAGCAGTCGATGGAAAGTCCGGCGCGCAGCGTTGACGTCACCCTCCTCCATCTGTTGGTACATCTGCATATACAGGTCAGCGCGCACATGGGCCGAAGCCGAGATCGCGCCCGCGCCGCCCAGGCACAGATGGGTGAATATCTGCAGGTCTTCGCCGGTCAGGACCTGAACTTCTCCATCGCCAATGAGCGCCAGGGTGGTTTCCAGGTCGCCGGCGCAATCCTTGATGGCGAGGATGTTCGGATGGCGCACGATGCGGCGCAGCGTTTCGCGCTCGATGCGCACACCGGTGCGATAGGGAATGTCGTAGAGCACCACCGGCACACGGGCGGCGTCGGCGACGGTACGGAAGAAGACTTCCAGCGCGGTCTGGGACGGGCGGATGTAATAAGGCGCCGGCACCAGCACGCCCGCCACCGGGCGACGCTGGATATCCTCCAGGAAGGCCAGCAGTTCGCGCTGATTGTTCCCCGCCAAGCCCATGATGACCTGCTGCGGCGGTATCCATTGCAGTACGGCATCGAGCACTTCGAACTGTTCGTCCTGGCTCAGCGCGGCGGCCTCGCCAGTGGTGCCGCAGACCACCAGGCCGGTGACGCCCTGTTCGAGCAGATGACTGACCAGCGCTTGCAGCGCCGGGTAATCCACCACGCCATCACGAAAGGGAGTGACCAGCGCCACCCAGATCCCACGAAAATTCGACATGCAAAACTCCTGTTGGCTGACCGTCAGGTCGCCGTCAGGGAGGGTGCGGGATTCAAGCGAGGGAGGTTCGACCTTGCGCCATGTGTCCTGTCAGCCCATCTGACGGGACAGCGCCCCGGTCAAATGAGCGACTGTTTCTTCGATTTCTTGGCGACGACAACGCACGCGCAGGCCTGGGCAAGGAAGCCCGAAGCGGAAAGCGAGTGGTTGAAGATGGAGAACATGAAACTCTCTTGCCCAAGATAGGGTTGCGTGAAACTCCTGACGGATACTGCTGAAGGAGCGGGAGAACTGTCAACTCCCCCGCTTCGCTTTGCGTGTCCGCAGGCAGTCCGGATCAGTCCTTTGCGCAGCGGCTCTCATCGTGTTGCAGGCTGGCCTGGCTGACCTGACTGCCCGGCAGCACGCTGCGGGTCAGCCAGACGTTGCCGCCGATGGTCGAACCCTTGCCAATGGTCACGCGGCCGAGAATGGTCGCGCCGGCGTAAATCACCACTTCGTCTTCGACTATCGGGTGGCGCGGCTCGCCCTTGTGCAACTGGCCGGTTTCGTCCGAGGTGAAGCGCTTGGCGCCCAGGGTAACGGCCTGGTAGATGCGTACCTGCTTGCCGATGATCGCGGTTTCGCCGATGACCACGCCGGTGCCGTGGTCGATGAAGAAGCTGCTGCCGATCTGCGCGCCGGGGTGGATGTCGATGCCGGTGGCCGAGTGCGCCAGCTCCGAGATCATCCGTGCCAGCAGCGGCAGGCCGGCGTTGTACAGGTGGTGCGCCAGACGATGGTGAATGATCGCCACCACGCCCGGATAGCACAGCAACACCTCGTCGACACTGCGCGCCGCCGGGTCGCCCTGGTAGGCGGCGAGCACGTCGGCATCGAGCAGCCGGCGCATCTCCGGTAGCGCGCGGGCGAAGTCACGCACCAGCGCCACGGCGTGCTCGTCGATCCGACTGTCCACCACGTCGCCGCGCTGCCGCGCGCTGTAACGCAACTCCAGGCGGGCCTGCACCAGCAACGCGTTCAGCGCGGCATCGAGGGTATGGCCGACGAAGAAGTCCTCGCTCTCCTCGCGCAGGTCGTTGGGGCCCAGGCGCATCGGGAACAGCGCGCTTGCCAGACGCTCCACCACTTCCTCGATGGACTGGCGCGAGGGCAACTCCCGGCCACCCTGCTCCGGATGGCGGCCTGTGCGCGTGCGCCATTCGCTGCGTGCACTGCGCAGGTCTTCGACGATCTGCGCCAGTTGCCAGTTCACCGGGCCGTTTTCGTTCAGTCGCTTGGCGTCGTTCATCGCTTGATGTGTTCCTTGGTAGGCAGGGGCTTTCAATCACGTCGCCCTATCCTGATCGGTCGCGCTTCTTAGGACAAATCGCCGGAAGGCATAACCTAATGCTTTTTTCGCAGGACGACTGATGAGTGAGCAGCCAGCCAATCCCCACTGTGTTGCTGGCAAAACACGGCGCCCGCCTCGGAAACCGCGTCATTCGTCGCCGGCCGCCCTGGGCTTGCTGCAGCGCGCGCCCCCCCTGCCCGCTCGCCCCTCTGCCCTGAGCGGAGCAACGGCAGGGCGCAACCGCTGCGGAAAACCGTGCAACCTGCGCATCGCTGGGCGACTGTTCATGCAACCTGCATGGCCGATTCCCCTGCTGATTGTGTAAGCCATTGAAATTAAAGCTGTAAATATTTTGAAATGGCTGGCACGTCAGGTGCAGAAACAGCCTCGGACCCATCCGAGGAGCAACACCATGATTTCCAGCACTGACGCTACTGCCACTGCCCTCGCCTCCGGGCACGACCGTTCCGGCGTGTCCTGGGCGGCGATTCTCGCCGGCGCCGCTGCCGCCGCGGCGCTATCGCTCATCCTCATCGTTCTGGGGTTTGGTCTGGGCTTTTCGGCCGTATCGCCCTGGCCCGGTGACGGCGGCACCTTCAAGCAGATGAGCATTTCGACCTTCATCTGGTTGGCGATCACGCAGATCCTGGCCTCGGGCCTGGGCGGCTACCTCGCCGGTCGCTTGCGGGTGAAATGGGCCAGCCTGCATGGCGACGAGGTGTATTTCCGCGACACCGCCCATGGCTTCCTCGCCTGGGCCATCGCTACGCTGGTCACCGCCACCCTGGTGATCGGGTCGGTCAGCACTCTGGTGGGTGGCGGCTTGCAGGCCGGCGCCACAGTGGCTGCCGGGGCAGCGACCAGTGCTGCCAACAGCGCGTCTTCAGGCAACGATAATGACTCGGCGTACTTCATCGACACCCTGTTCCGCGACGACCGCCCGGTGTCGGTCAGCGACGATGCGGCCCACGCCGTGGCTTCGCGCATTTTCCTGCGCGGCCTGGCCGAAGGGCAGCTCAACGCGCAAGACCGGACCTACCTGGCGCGGGTGATTGCCCAGCGCACCGAGATCAGCCAGACCGAAGCCGAGCAGCGCATCGATGCGGTATTCGCCCAGGCCCAACACGCCAGGCAGCAGGCGCTGCAGGCCGCCGACACGGCGCGCAAGGTGGCCGCAGGCTCGGCGCTGTGGATGTTCGCAGCGCTGCTGTGCGGCGCCTTCTTCGCCAGCTTCATGGCCATCCACGGCGGTCGCCGTCGCGATGCCGACCTGCTGCCGGACCACAGCACTCCCGGCGTCCATGCCACTACCCATGCCATCCGCTGACAGGAGACTCACCATGCGCTCGATCCTCCTTTACTTCCTCGGCGTGCCGATCCCGATCATCATCCTGATCGCGCTGTTCTGGCACTGATTGCCACCTGCAGGAGGGCGGGCCGCCCCGCTCTCCTGTGCCGTCACCCCTGGGCTGCCCGCGCCGCTCGCACAGCTCAACTGAACTTCCACCCTCCCTTCGCCCCAAAACCTACTCCTGTCACCGTCGATGAGGAGACCCCATGGCGTCGCTCAATTCCTGGCTGGACCTGACCCAGCTCGGCCAACTGGCCCTGGTAATACTGGCCGCTACCGCCGGATTCGCCATCCTGCGCTTTCTGATCGGTTCGGCGCGCAAGCGCCTGGAGGGCCGCACCAGCCATTGGGCGCGCTACGCTTCGGCGATCACCGCGCGCACCAGCAACCTGCTGATCTTCGTCTTTGCCCTGATGCTCGCGCTCAAGCTGACCAGCCTGCCGGACAACTGGAGCGCAGCGCTGTCCCACGCCTGGTTCGTGGTGCTCGCACTGCAGGTCGCCTGGTGGTTGGACGCCTGCGTGCGGCTCTGGACCCGCGACCTGTCCCTGGTGCGCTTTGGCGGCATGCACAACCCGGTGATGGCGTCGATCATCTCGGTGGTCGTACTGGTGGTGGTCTGGGCGGTGATGCTGCTGTCGATTCTCGCCAACCTGGGCGTGGACATCACCGCGCTGATCGCCAGCCTTGGTGTCGGCGGCATCGCCGTGGCACTGGCCGTGCAGACCGTCCTCAGCGATATCTTCGCCTCGTTGTCGATCGGCTTCGACAAGCCTTTCGAGATCGGCGATTTCGTGGTGTTCGGCGACGTCGCCGGGACCATCGAGCACATCGGCCTGAAAACCACGCGCATCCGCAGCCTGAGCGGCGAGCAGATCGTCTGTTCCAACGCCGAACTGCTCAAGCAGACGCTGCACAACTACAAGCGCATGAACACCCGGCGCATCGTCTTCCAGTTCGGCATCAGTTACCGCACCCCGGCCGAGAAGGCCAAGGCGGTGGCGGACCTGGTGAAGCAGATCGTCGACGACATCGAGGAAGCCAGGTTCGACCGCGCGCACTTCCTCTCCTTCGATGAAAGCCGCCTGCTGTACGAGGTCGTCTACATCATGCAAACCGCTGATTTCAATCGCTACATGGACGTGCAGCAGCAGATCAACCTGCGGCTGCTGGCCGGGGTGAAGGAGATGGGCGTCGACTTCGCCTTCCCGGTACGCGAGCTGGTCAATCGGGAGGAAGCACTGCGCACGCCGCGCGGTGAGCCTTACACCCTGGCGCCACAACGTGGCGCGCACGGTTCGACCAGCCATTGACCGGCTTCAGTCCTCGGGCGCAGAGCGCTCGTAGCGTGCATTGAACGCCTGGATGAAGGCGTTGCGCAGAATGCCAAGGAAGGCCTCGAAAGCGCTGATGTCCTGGCGGTGGACATTGCCGCTCAGCTCGACGCGAGTGGCGAACTGGTCCCTGCGCTGGTTCTTCAGCACGGTCTCGCCGCCGCCGACCAGCGCCTCCCAGATGGAGCGGAACAGGCTCTTGTCCTTCTCCTCCACATCCTGCTGCCAGTTGAACACGTCCACGTCGTGCAGCAGCGGCTTGATGTAGCCGCTGAGCTGGCCCTTGTCCGCGCGGGCCTCGATGACCACGGTGCCGCTGCCCCGGTTGAAATCGAACTTGCCATAGGCTGCGGCAAAGTCGTTGACCCGCCGCAGTTCCACATCACGTGCGCGCAGGCGCAACTCGAAGTCCTCGAAGTTGCTGAAGGGATCAAAGGTGGCCTCCGCTTCCAGCGGCGCCTGGTCGAACAGCCGGGCGCGGCCCTCGAAGCGGGCGACCCGATCCCCCTTTTCATCCGCCACGTTGGTGAGGTTGTAGAGGCTGGCGTTTACCGCGCTGGCGGCCAGATGCACCGGCGGTTTGGACTGGTAGTTATGGAAGCGGATGCTTCCGTCGGCGATGCGCAGTTCGTCCAGGGTGATCGGTAGCAGCTTGTCCAACTGCTCCCGCCAGTCGGTGCCGGCGCCGCTCTGGGACTCCTGGCGGCCACCGCCATCGACGAAGTTCAGCTCCGGCCGGAGGAACAGCACACGCGCCACGATGCCGTGTTCGTACCAGAGGGCGTGCCAGCTCACGGAAAGGTCGATTACCGGCGCGTCCAGCAGCGGCACCGGCACCTTACCGTTGACCTTGACGATCTTCAGGCCGTTGATCCGATACGCGCCGCGCCAGAGCGCCAGGTCCACGTCCGTGATCTGGCCGTGGTAGTCGCCCATGCGATCCAGCTTGCCGTTGAGGTAATCGCGGATCACGTAGGGCAACGCGATATGCGCCACCAGCAACACCAGTGCTACCGCCACGAGGGTCACCATGGGCAGGCTATAGCGTCTTTTCATCCTTGCCTCCGAAGCCTTCTCTGCCAGTGGACTGGCGCAGCCGCGCGCGAGTTCAGGCGGGATATCCTCCGGCGCATGCGATGGCATGGGAGCATGGCGAGCGATATCCAAATGCCATTATTTTGTGCTTTAGTCGTGCTTCCCCGGTTCGGGAAGGAGGCGCCGTGGCCCCGCTCTACAGCAAAGGCAGTTATGAGGTTTTCACGCCCGGTGGGGTGGGCAGGCACATCGGCGTGCTGCGCAATGGCCGCGTCGAATTGCACAACAGCCCGGACCGCTTCCGCGTCTATGCCAATCACCTGTTCGTCGAACTGAACGGCCAGGACCTGGGCCAATGCATCGGCGAGATCGACGCTCTTGGCAGCGCCCGATGGCTGGACGGCCGCGCGATGTTTCGCCTTGCGCCCAGTTCCCTCTGAGCGCTAACCGACGCTTACCCTTCCGCAATCCCGGCGTTTCGCCGTAGATAGCCTCCGGTTCGCCGCGCCGCCTCGAACAATCGCTTGGAACATTTCCCCCCGCCTCCCACTCACAGTTCGTATCGCGCTGCGCTTGCCCGCGCCCGCGCAGGATCCGGACGATGGGGGAATGGATGACGACGAGAGCGCCGGGGCTGGCCTTTTTTCTGCTGATGACGCTGACCGGTTGCGGCCAGGAAAAGCCGGCCGAGCACCTGCCGCGAGTGCTGGTGCGCGAAGCGACCGCCGCCGATTACGCCGCGCGGCCCAGCGTGGTGGGCGACATCCAGGCGCGCGTCGAGGCGCAGCAGGCCTTTCGCGTGGGTGGCAAGATCATCGAGCGCAACGCCGAGGTGGGCGATGTGGTGAAAGCCGGCCAGGTGCTGGCACGTCTCGACCCGCAGGACCTGCGCACCCAGGTGCAGAACGCCCGCGCCGCCGTCAGCGCAGAGCAGGCGCGGTTGCGCCTGGCCCAGGTCGGCTTCGAGCGCCAGGCGCAATTGCTGCCCAAGGGCTACACCAGCCGCAGCGAATATGACCGCGCCCAGGCCGAACTGCGTTCCGCGCAGAGCTCGCTGGAAGCAGCACGTGCGCAGCTCGCCTCGGCCAATGACCAGCTCTCCTACACCGAACTCAAGGCCTCGGCCGACGGCGTGATTACCCAGCGCAGCGGCGAAGTGGGCCAGGTGGTGCAGGCGACCATGCCGATCTTCACCCTCGCCCGCGACGGCGAACGCGACGCCGTTTTCAACGTCTACGAATCGCTCTTCCAGAACCCCCAGGGCGATCGGGTGGTAAGCGTTTATCTGCTGTCGAACCCCAAGGTCAGGGTCGACGGCCGCGTGCGCGAAGTGACGCCCACGGTGGACTCGCGCAGCGGCACGCTGAAGGTCAAGGTCGGCCTCGACCCGGTTCCGCCGGCAATGGGCCTGGGCGCCGTGGTCGGTGCCGAGCTGCCGCAGACGGCCCAGCCCCGCGTGGTATTGCCCTGGTCCGCCTTGTTCAAGCAGGGCAAATCCCCCGCCGTGTGGGTGCTGGATGACCAGGGCCGCGCGCAACTCAAGCCGGTCGGCCAGGTCAGCTTCGCCCGCGAGCAGGTGATGATCGGCGAAGGCCTGCAGGCTGGACAGCGGGTGATCGTCGCGGGCGGTCAGTTGCTGCACCCGAACCAGAAAGTCGAGGTTGCCCCGGCCGAACAGGCTGCCGAACCGGTAGACAGCAGCGCCCAGGCAGAACCCCGCGCCCGCGTACGACCGCAGGGGCAGCCATGAAGCCCGCTTGGTTCGCCCTCGCCCCCGCCCTCCTCGCCTTGGCCGGCTGCTCCAGGGAGCCGCAAGCGCCGCCGCCGCGCCCGGTGCTGTTCGTCACAGTGAAAGCCGATGAGGTGCGCCAGGTCGGCCGCTTCGCCGGCAGCATCCAGGCGCGCTACGAGACCACCCTGGGCTTCCGTACCAATGGGCGTATTGCCGCGCGCAACCAGGATGTCGGTGACAGCGTGGAGAAGAACACCCTGCTCGCCACCCTCGACCCCACCGACCAGCAGAACGCCGTGCTCAGCGCCCAGGGCGATGCCTCGCGCGCGCAAGCCGAATGGATCGACGCCCAGGCCGACGAGCGCCGGCAGAGCGAACTGCTCGCCCGCGGCGTAGGCGCCCAGGCCAATCTCGACCGCGCCCGCACGCGCCTGAAGACCAGCCGCGCCACGCTGGACCAGGCGCGCTCGGCCACCCAGCGGGCGAAGGATCAGTTGGGCTACACCGAGCTGCGCAGTGACTTCGCCGGCGTCATAACCCAGTGGCACGCCGAGGCCGGCCAGGTGGTGCAGGCCGGGCAGGAGGTGGTGACGCTGGTGCGCCCGGACGTGAAGGAAGCCGTGGTCGACCTGCCGGACGAGTTGGTGCACCGCCTGCCGGCTGACGCGCATTTCGAAGTCAGCGCCCAGCTTGCCCCGCAGGACCGCACCACCGGCACCGTGCGCGAACTCGCGCCCCAGGCCGACGCCTCCACCCGCACCCGGCGCATCCGCCTGACTCTGGCCGATGCTCCCGCCAGCTTCCACCTGGGCACCACGGTCAGCGTGCTGCTGACCAGCCAGGTGGCGCCCCGCAGCAGCCTGCCGGCCACCGCGCTGATTGGCGACACCACGGTCACCGGCAAGGCATTCATCTGGGTAATCGACCCACAGAGCCGCCAGGTGCATCGGCGCGAGGTGCAGGTGCTGCGCAACCGCGACGGCAAGGTGACCATCGGCCAGGGGCTGGCGGACGGCGAACGGGTGGTCAGCGCCGGGGTAAACAGCCTGAAGGAGGGCCAGGTGGTCAGGATCGACGAGGGGACACAACCGTGAGCGAACAGGACAAGGCAAAGAGCAGGTTCAACCTGTCCGAATGGGCGCTGCGGCACCAGTCCTTCGTCTGGTACCTGATGGCCGTATCGCTGGTGATGGGCGTCTTCTCCTACTTCAACCTGGGGCGCGAGGAAGACCCGTCGTTCACCATCAAGACCATGGTGATCCAGGCCCGCTGGCCTGGGGCGACGGTGGACGACACGCTGCTGCAGGTCACCGACCGCATCGAGAAGAAGCTCGAGGAACTGGACAGCCTCGACTACGTGAAGAGCTACACCCGTCCCGGCGAGGCGACGGTCTACGTCTATCTGAAGGACACCACCAGCGGCAAGGCGATCCCGGACATCTGGTACCAGGTGCGCAAGAAGATCACCGATATCAAGGGCGACTTCCCCCAGGGCCTGCAGGGCCCGGCGTTCAACGACGAATTCGGCGACGTGTTCGGCAGCGTCTACGCCTTTACCGCCGACGGCCTGAGCTTCCGCCAGTTGCGCGACTACGTGGAGAAGGCGCGGCTGGACATCCGCAGCGTGGACAACCTGGGCAAGGTCGAGCTGATCGGCGCCCAGGACGAGGTCATTTACCTGAACTTCTCAACCCGCAAGCTGGCGGCCCTGGGCATCGACCAGCGCCAGGTGTTGGAGAGCCTGCAGCAGCAGAACGCGGTGACGCCCTCCGGCGTGATCGAGGCCGGCCCGGAGCGCATCTCGGTGCGCACCAGCAGCGAGTTTCGCTCCGAGGCGGACCTGGCCGCGGTCAACCTGCGGGTGAACGATCGCTTCTACCGCCTCTCGGATCTGGCGGACATCCAGCGCACCTATGTCGACCCGCCCAGCCCCCAGTTCCGCTACAACGGGCAACCCGCCATCGGCCTGGCCGTGGCCATGCGCAAGGGTGGCAATATCCAGGAGTTCGGTGAGGCGCTGCGCCAGCGCATGGACCAGATCACCAGCGAACTGCCAGTGGGCGTTGGCGTACACACGGTGTCGAACCAGGCCGAGGTGGTGGAGAAAGCAGTGGGCGGCTTCACCAGCGCGCTGTTCGAGGCCATCGTCATCGTGCTGGTGGTGAGCTTCATCAGCCTCGGCGTGCGCGCCGGGCTGGTGGTGGCCTGTTCGATCCCCCTGGTGCTGGCGATGGTCTTCGTGTTCATGGAGTACACCGATATCACCATGCAGCGGATTTCCCTGGGCGCGCTGATCATCGCCCTCGGCCTGCTGGTGGACGATGCCATGATCACCGTGGAGATGATGGTGACCCGGCTCGAGCTGGGCGACTCGCTGCACGAGGCGGCGACCTTCGCCTATACCTCCACTGCCTTCCCCATGCTCACCGGCACCCTGGTGACCATCGCCGGGTTCGTGCCCATCGGGCTGAACGCCAGCTCGGCCGGCGAATACACCTTCACGCTGTTCGCGGTGATCGCCGTGGCGCTGATCCTCTCCTGGATAGTCGCCGTGTTGTTCGCCCCGGTGATCGCCCTGCATGTGCTGCCGAAAACCCTGAAACGGCACGAGGAGAAGAAGAGCCGGCTGTTCGACTTCTTCGATACATGGCTGCAACGGGCCATGCGCCGCAACCTGTTGACCATCGTCTTCACCGTGGCGCTGCTGGGCGTTTCGCTGTACCTGCTGCAGTTCGTCCAGCAGCAATTCTTCCCCTCCTCCGACCGCCCGGAGCTGCTGGTGGACCTCAACCTGCCGCAGAACAGCAGCATCGACGAAACCCGCCGGGTGATGGACAAGGTCGAGACACAGCTCAGGGACGACGAGGACGTCTCGCGCTGGAGTTCCTATATCGGCCAGGGCGCGATCCGCTTCTACCTGCCGCTGGACCAGCAACTGCAGAACCCCTTCTACGGCCAGCTGGTGATAGTCGCCAAGGACCTGGAAGCCCGCGAACGCCTGGCAGCACGCCTGCGCGAGAACCTGCGCCGCGACTTCGTCGGCATCAGCAGCTACGTGCAGCCGCCGGAGATGGGCCCGCCGGTAGGCCGGCCGATCCAGTACCGCATCAGCGGCCCGGACGTGGACAGGGTCCGGGACTACGCCATGCAACTGGCCGGCCTGCTGGACGGCAACTCGCACATCGGCGAGATCATCTACGACTGGAACGAGCCGGGTAAGGTGCTGCGCATCGAGATCGCCCAGGACAAGCTGCGCCAGCTGGGTCTGGGCTCCGAGGACGTGGCGCAGATGCTCAACAGCGTGGTCACCGGCACCACCGTGACCCAGGTGCGCGACAACATCTTCCTGATCAACGTCGTCGGCCGCTCGGAGAGCGCCGAACGCAGCTCGCCGGAAACCATCGAGAACCTGCAGATGGTCAACGCCAGCGGCACGTCGATTCCGCTCAAGGCCTTCGCCCGCGTCGGCTATGAGCTGGAGCAGCCGCTGGTGTGGCGGCGCGACCGCAAGCCGACCATCACGCTCAAGGCCAGCATCACCGATGACATCCAGCCCACCGACCTGGTGAAGGTCCTCAAGCCAGAGATCCAGCAGTTCGCCGAGCAGTTGCCGCCCAACTACAGGCTCGCCACCGGCGGCACCGTCGAGGAAAGCGGCAAGGCCCAGGGCCCGATTGGCCAGGTGGTACCGCTGATGCTGTTCCTCATGGCAACCTTCCTGATGATCCAGTTGCAGAGCGTGCAGAAGACCCTGCTGGTCGCCAGCGTGGCGCCGCTGGGCGTCATCGGCGTGGTCGCCGCGCTGCTGCCCACCGGCACGCCCATGGGCTTCGTGGCCATCCTGGGCATCCTCGCGCTGATCGGCATCATCATTCGCAACTCGGTGATCCTGGTGACCCAGATCGAGGCGTTCGAAGCCGAGGGCCGCTCGCCGTGGAAGTCGGTCATCGAGGCGACCCACCACCGCACCCGGCCAATCCTGCTCACGGCCGCTGCGGCCAGCCTGGGCATGATCCCGATCGCCCGGGAAGTGTTCTGGGGTCCCATGGCCTTCGCCATGATCGGCGGAATCATCGCCGCCACCCTGCTGACGCTGTTCTTCCTGCCGGCGCTGTACGTCACCTGGTACCGCATCCGCGAGG
Source organism: Pseudomonas sp. DP-17 (assembly GCF_022380625.1). Lineage (NCBI taxonomy): Bacteria > Pseudomonadati > Pseudomonadota > Gammaproteobacteria > Pseudomonadales > Pseudomonadaceae > Pseudomonas > Pseudomonas sp. DP-17. The sequence goes on along the minus strand of NZ_JAKSXG010000003.1, from coordinate 133,513 downwards.
ACTGAGGAGGCACCGCGCGAGCGCCTCCCCCAGGCGAGGCGAGGCGAACGGGAGAGCGCCCTTCCCCGCTGATACCAAGGCTCGGTGGATCAGTTGGCAGTGATGCCGGTCAGCGTGATGCCGTAGCGGTGCAGCAACTCCAGCGTTGCCTCGCTGCCGTGTTCATCCTGCTTGTCGCCGTAGTCGCCGGCGGGAAGATTCCTGCGCGCCCACTGCAGCAGGAATTCCGCCGCCTGCTCCGGGCTCGGCTGTGTCTGGCCGGGCATGTCCAGGGTACTGGTGTTGTTGTCCTTGCTGTAGCTGATGAGCCAGGCAGTCATGGGCTTCTCCTACTCCTTTGCATGGTCTGGCTGTGAACTGCGGGGCCGCGCCAAGTTGCACCCGAGCGACGGGTGGAGCCCGGCGCAGAGCCCGGCGCACCACTGGGCAAGTTCTTCGAACCAACCTTCCGTGCATCTGCCTACGTTGTGTATCCGGGCGCCGCAGCCCGCGGCGAGCCGGATGACACCGACCCAGCAGGAGGACAGCATGGCAGAGCAGAAGAATCTGAGCGGATGGGAACGGGCGACATCGATTGCCACGGGGTTGGCCGCCATCGGCATGGGCATTCGCAAGGGCGGCCTCGGCGGCTGGCTGGGCGTCGCCGCCGGGGTGATGGCGGCCAAGCGCGGGCTGACCGGCCACTGCGCCATGAAAGCGGCGATTACCGGCCAGCATGATGCCTTGCCCGAGCACCTGGCGCCGGTGACTTCACCGGGCCCGGCGAACCCCACGGTAGCCGAATCGCGGATCGATCACGCGCTGGAAGAAACCTTCCCTGCGAGCGACCCGATCTCGCCCTGAAAGCATGGCCCGCTGTCGCATGCCACTGGCGGCGCCTGGCACGGCGCCGCCAGTGGCCGGGCTCAGACCTTGGCGACCTTGAGGTCCGCCGCCACGCGCTGCAGGGTTTCCAGCGATACCGGTTTGCTGACGTGGGCGTTGAAGCCCGCTTCGTAAGCCAGCTCCACGTCCGCCGCCGCCCCATAGCCGGTCAGCGCCACTGCGGGTGTCTGCGCATGCTGCGGCAACTGGCGAACACGGCGGATCAGCTCATGGCCATCCATGCCCGGCATGCCGATGTCGGAAAGGATGAGGTCGTAGCGTCCGTCCTTCAGCACCTTGAGCGCGGTCTCGCCATCCTCCGCGGTGGTCACGCTCGCACCCTCCATCTCCAGCAGCGCCTGCATCACCGTGCGAATGTCCGGCGAGTCGTCGACGATCAGCAGGCGCGAGCCGGCGAAGTAGCCGTCGGTGTCCTCCCCGGCAGAGGCGGCCTGCCCGGCGTACTGGTACTGCGGCAGCCAGACGCTGAAGGTGCAGCCAAGGCCAAGCCCTTCGGACATCGCCTCGATGCGCCCGTGTTGCGCTTCCACCAGTTCGCGCACCAGCGCCAGGCCGATGCCCAGCCCAGCCTTGTGGGTCGGGTGATGCGTCTCGGTGGCCTGGCCGAACAGCTCGAATATCTTCGGCAGCGCCTCGGCGCTGATGCCCTGCCCGTCGTCGCTGACGCTGATGCGCAGCATGTCCCCGTCCATGCCCAGCGCCACGCGGATCGTGCCCCTCTCGGGGGTGAACTTCACCGCGTTGCTCAGCAGGTTCCAGATGATCTGCTCCACCCGCACGGGGTCGCCTTCGGCCACCAGCGGGTCGGAGCCGCGCGGCGGCAGGTCCAGTTCGATGGCCAGGTCCTTCTCGTGGCTCTCGGCTGCCAGCACGCCGACCACTTCCTCGATGATGTTCTGCACGATCACCGGCCCCAGCTTGAGCTTGAGCTTGCCGGTGTTGACCCGGGACAGGTCGAGCAGGTCGTCGATGATCCGCGCCTGGCTGCGCACCGAGCTCTGGATACTCTCGATGGCCCGCGCGGCAATGGCATGGCTGCGCACCGAGGACAGGCGGCCGATCAGCTCGGTGTTGAGCTGGATGAGGTTCAGCGGATGCTTGAGTTCGTGAGACATCATCGCGAAGAACTCATCGCGCAGGCGGATGGTCGCCTGGTTCTGCTCCAGACGCGAAACCTGTTCGGTCTCCTCGCGCTTCTTGGTGGTAATGTCGCGGCCGATCTTGGCATAGCCGTGCGGGCCGGCGTTGGGCAGCGCACTGGTCACGCTGCTGCAGAAGAATCGCGAGCCGTCCTTGCGCACATGCCAGCGGTCTTCTTCCGCCCGGCCGTTCTCGCTGGCCACGCGCAATTCTTCCTGGAATACCCCGGAACGGCGGTCCTCGCCGCTGTAGATGAGCTCGGCGCTCTTGCCCACCACGTCCTTTTCCCGGTGGCCGTAGGCGCGCTCGGCCCCTTTGTTCCAGCCGGTGATGCAGCCGTCGCGGTCCAGCGTGATGATGATGAAGTCCTGGGTGCTTTCCGCTGCCTGGCGCAGGCGCTCCTCGCTCTCGCGCATCTTCTCTTCGGCCACTCGGCGCTGGGTGATGTCGATGAAGGTCAGCACCGCGCCGTCGATCACGTTCTCCGTGGTGCGGTACGGCAGCATGCGCACGATGTACCAGCGCTCATCCTTGCTCGCCACCTCGCGCTCGATGGTGCGCAGCGACTCGAAGGCCTGGGCGGCGTCGCTGGCCAGGTCCGGATAGATCAGCCGGTGGGTGATATCCAGCAGCGAGCGCCCGGTGTCCGAGGCAATGATGCTGAAGATCGCGGCGGCGCGCGGGGTGAACGACTTGATGCGCATGGCGCGGTCGACGAACACCGTGGCGATGTCGGTGGAGGCGATCAGGTTCTGCAGGTCGTCGTTGATCTTGCTGGTTTCCTCGACCTTGGTCTTGAGCTCCTGATTGACCGTGATCAGTTCCTCGTTGATCGACTGCAGCTCTTCCTTGCTGGTTTCCAGTTCCTCGGTGGTGGAACGCAGTTCCTCGTTGATCGCCTGCAGTTCCTCGTTGGACGCCTTGAGCTCCTCGGTGGAGGTTTCCGATTGCTCGATGGTGATCTGCAGCTGTTCCTTGTTGCGCTGCAGCTCGCTTTCCAGCTGCGAGAGGACGTTGTCCTTGAGGTCGATCTTCGAGGGATCGACGTCGTTGCTCATGGTTTCCTCGACCTCGTCGAAGATCACCAGGGCGAAGTCGGCGTCCATGTCGCGGAACGGTCGCACCACCATGTTGATGTACGAGCTGGCGCCGTCGCGCTCGTGCTTGACGCGCCGGGCTTCGACGCTCTTGCTGGTCTGGAAGGCCTGGAACAGCGCGGTGCGCAGTTCCAGGCGCAGCGACGGATGGATCAGCGACAGCAGGTTGTGCGACGGCTCGCCGCCGACATAGCGCAGGTAGCGCCCGGCCTGGTCGGACATGTGCACGATGTTCGACTCGTGGTTCACCACCACGCTGGGCGGCGCATATTGCTCCAGCACGCGCTGGTGCACCTCGGCAAAGGAGATGCGCCGACGCTCCACGGGGCGTTCGTTGGCCGCCGGCAGCGTGTCGGTCTGGGCGATCAGCGGCAGCGCCGCGGCGGAGCGGCCCAGGGCCGAGGTCGCCTTGGCGCGATAGATGCGGTTCTTCTTGTCCACCGGGGCAAACAGGTCCATGCACACGTCCGCCGACTCGGAGCTGCCCAGGAACAGGTAGCCGCCCGGCGCCAGGGCGAAATGGAACATCTGCAGGATGTCCGCCTGTACTTCGCGGTCGAGGTAGATCAGCAGGTTGCGGCAGGAGATCAGGTGCAGCTTGGAGAACGGCGGGTCGCGCAGCAGGTTGTGCATGGCGAACAGTACGCGCTCGCGGATTTCCTTCTTCACCCGGTAGCGGGTCTGCTCCTTGGTCAGGTACTGGCGCAGGCGCTGCGGGGTGATGTCCGGCAGGATCGCCTCGGGATAGACGCCGCTGCGGCCGATGGCGATGGAGTGTTCGTCGATGTCGGTGGCGAACACCTGGAACTTGCGGTCGGTCTCGCTGTACTCGACGTACTCCGAGAGCAGCATGGCCATCGAGTAGGCTTCCTCGCCCGAGGAACAGCCGGCGCTCCAAACGCGGATCTGCGATTCGCTGTCGCTGGGCATTTCGAACAGCCGTGGGATGATCTCCCGCTCCAGCGCCTCGAAGGCTTCGCGGTCGCGGAAGAAATTGGTCACGCCGATCAGCATGTCAGCCAGCAGGTGCTTGGTTTCTTCCGGGTTGGACTGCAGGAAGGTGCGGTAGCCCGGCAGGTCGCTCAGGCGGTTGACCTGCATGCGCCGTTCGATGCGGCGCAGCACAGTGGCGCGCTTGTAGTGCTTGAAGTCATGCCCGGTGCGCGTGCGCAGCAGGGTCAGGATATCGCGCAGCGCCGACTCCGCCACGCGGGCCTGTTCCGGGTCCTCGATGGACTGGATCGGCGCACTGACTTCCGCCTCGCGCGGCAGCTGGATGCTGCGCATGGTTTCCCACAGCTCGATGAGCTTCTGCGGGATTTCCACCACTGGCAGGATGAAATCCACCTGGTCGGTGGCGATGGCGCTGCGCGGCATGTCGTCGAATTCGGCATCGTCCGGCGACTGGGCGATGGTCACCCCGCCCTGCTCCTTGATCCGGCACAACCCGGAGGAGCCGTCGCTGCCATTGCCGCTGAGCACCACGCCGACGGCGCGCTCGGCATGCGCGTCGGCCAGGGTGCGCATGAACAGGTCGATGGCGATGTGTCGCGGCTGGGTTGAGCTCAGCTCGCTGACGCGCAGGTAACCGTCGTTCATGGTCAACTGCATCGCTGGGGATATCAGGTAGATGCAGTTCTGCTCCACCGGCGTCGCCTCGGTCACCTGGCGCACCTTCATCCTGGTGGCTTTCTGCAGGATCGTGTGGGCGCTGCTTTCGTGATTGGGCGACAGGTGCATCACCACGACGAAGGCCATGCCGTTGTCATCGGGCATGTTCTCGAACAGCCGCAGCAGTGCTGCCAGCCCGCCAGCGGAGGCGCCTATGCCCACGACCGGGAATTTCAGGTGGCTGGGCTGCACATCCTGGGCGTTGCCTTGTTTCGTTGTCCGTCGCTTGCTCACCTGGCTGGCCTCGTTCCGAACTCTACCTTCGAGAGAGCTGGAGATTATCGACGGTGAATTCGCGCAGTTCCACAACCCTATAAAGAAAAATGCCCGTCCAAATCATGGCCTTATGCCTCGTGCCAGGACCGGGGCGGTGATCTTGTGACCCTCCAGGCCGGCCCTTGATCCAACAATCTTACCGCCGGGCCGGCCCTGCCCCTGCGCGATGTTCCGAACGGCGCTAGACGCGCCGGCTCGCGCAGCCCGCGGCCGCCGGGCAGTCCGTGGCAGGCTGCCGGGAGCCGGTGCGCAGAGCGCCTGACGGGCCGTCGATGCCGCGGTTGCGGCTTTTCGCGCCGCGCCAGGCATCAAACGTGGGGTTTGCGGTGCAGGCCGGCGCGTACCAGGGCGAATTCGTCCTGCAGGGTCTGGCTGATTTCCTGGATGCGCTGCTCGTTCGCCAGCCGCTCCGGGGTGATCCCCTGGATGGTGAAGTGCGCGTCCGAGGTCACCCGGCTGTCGAACTGCAGTGTGATCGAGCCCTGTGCGCCGGGACTCGCATGGCATTCGTAGCTGGGAATGAAGTCTTCGAATAGCCCGGCAATCTGCTTCATGTTCATCGGTGTCTTCCTCTATTCGGGTCCATCACGCCATCATTGGCTTTGCGGGCTGGATTTGCCGGCGAGCTACCCGGTGGTGGTCAGGGACGCGGACTCTCCGTGGCGCCGGGGTCGCTCCCTGGGTCGGTCGGGCCGCCTTCATGGGAGTGCTCGGGGGAATCGTCGAGTTGTCCGCGATTGTTGCGGTCGCCGTCATCGCTGCGAACCTTCCTGCCGTCTTCGGTACGCACGGTCCCGTGCTTGTCGCGGTAGGTATCGAGCGTCTTCTGGTTGGCAGTGCCGGAGGATTGCCCGTGGGGCATTTCCCGGGTCGGCTCGTTGGCCTTGGGTTGCGGGGATTCGGCCAGGGCGATGTTGCTGGCGAGCAGCCCGAGGCCGCCGATAATGCCCAGCAGCTGCATCGCTGCAGCCAGTCGTCCGGGGCGCGAGACCTTCGCGCGAATCAGGGAATTCTGGCTCATATGCTTCATCTCGCGTCGTGGTCGGTGGCGGCGAGAGATGACCCGGCCGGCAATGGCCGGGTCTTTCGCCGGCGCATCCCCCGCGGAAGACCCCGCGGGAGAGCGTGGAGCACTCAGCTCAACTGGCGTTAGCTGCGGCCGCCGCCATGGCTGTGCTGGCCGCCTTTCTTGCCGGCCTCGGAGGCCTTCTCGCGGTCATTGGCGAAGTTGCCTCCGCTGTTCTGGCCGCCTTTCTTGCCTGCTTCGCTGGCTTTTTCACGGTCGTTTGCAAAGTTTCCGGGGTTCTTGTTGCTAGTCATTTTTCAGTACCTCTTGGGCAGTGAATGATGAATGCAAGGTCGAGAAATCGATGCCTTACACCGGGTCTGAAAAAATGCCCTCCTCGTCGTTCAACTTGTTTGCCCGGATTCGATGAACGGAATAGCCGCAAACCCGCGGGCTAGCCGCTTCGCTTAGCAATAAGCCAGTAGCAGATTGCACGGCATTTCTGCCGTCTCGCGTGCAAATTCCGAGGTGGCGCAACGACAGATCAAGCACTTACGGTGTTTTTCGGCTGGCCCGCCAGTTGCTCCGTTACTGGAGCCAACAAGGAGGAACCCGCCCATGCAATTCGATTTCGAGACCACCCAGGAACTCATCTGCCAGGCGCTGCCGGAGTACTGCATCAGCTTTTCCCGTCGCCCGGACAAGGCGCTGCTGTGTTCCTTCCGCAGTCATGCCGGCGAGCATCTGTTCGATCGCGTCATCACCCGCCAGGACCTTCAGCACCGCCAATTGCTCGACGACCTGATCGGGCGCATCAAGCGCGACCTGATCCTGGGCGATGGCCCACTGCCCGACGAGCATGTCCCGGTCTTCACCAAGCGCATTCCGCTGCCCACCTTCCAGCCCGGCCATGGCAAGCACCGTCAACGCAAGATCGTGGTTGCCGGCGAGCGCCTGCGCCAACTGGCGAGCGCAGGGTCGCGCCTGCACGCCTGCTGAACCTTTTCCCGGCCTGATCGCGGGCCGCTCCAGGCGGCCCTGAAGGAACGCCCATGGACAACCCCGAAATACGCCGCCCCGCCGATGCCTCGCGGATCAACCTCAACGAGGACTACGAACGACGCTACTGGGCCGAGGCCTTTGGCGTCAGCGAGCAGCGCTTGCGCGAAGCGGTGCAGACGGTTGGCGTGTCGGCCGAGGCCGTGCGGCAGTTCCTCCTGCGCCACCGCGATTGACAGGAACGCTTGCCCATTCGTGGCCCCTCCATGCCTGACCACGCTGCCGCGGCTCGCGGCGCAGGGGCCACACCCGTGCTTCCGTCGCTGCGCGGCGCCATCCGGTCCTGGGGTCGGGTGGTTCGCGCAGCGGCGGAACCCATGAGCCAACCCAGCTCGCTTTCACACCCCACAGGAGAACCACCATGGCTGAACACAGAGGCGGAAAAGGCAACTTCGCGGCGGATCCCAAGCGCGCCTCCGAAGCTGGAAAAAAGGGCGGCCAGAACAGCGGCGGCAACTTCAAGAATGACCCGCAACGTGCATCGGAAGCCGGCCGCAAGGGCGGACAGCGCAGCCACAGCGCTACCCAGGATTGACCGCGGCGGCCATGCCGCGTCGCTTCAAGGATGAAGGCTCAAGGAAAAGCGGCACGCCTGCCTGGGCGTGCCGCTTTTTCGTATCGGGGAAACCAGGGGGTATCGGTCAGGAAACAGAGGCGCGGACGCTGAGCGCCGCGGTCAGCGAGCAAGCTCGCGCCGCCGGAGAATCGCGAATGGAGGCGGCCGCCGTACTCAAGGCTGCCGGTAATGCCCCGGCGTGGTGTCGCGTTCCTGGCTGCGTTCGTTGCGGCACAGCTGGATGTCAGTGATGTGGCTGGGGTCGATATGGCTGTGCAGCGAAAGCACGTAGCGGCGGGCATCCTCCAGGGTCAGCTGGTCCTGGTGCAGCACGGTGCTCATCGGCTGGTTGTCGAGGATGTAGCTGATGACATAGGCAGGCGTGGTCATGGCGCTGGCACTCCGGGCGGGCCGTTGCCCCCGCGCCTTGCGGGGGCAACGGGGGTCGGCTCAAGCGGCGCGCTGCTCCCAGCTCGCCTTGATGTCTTTCTTGAGCTGCTGCATGGCGGTGGCCAGGCGGTCCAGGGTGGCGTGGTCGAGCAGTTCCTCGGCGCGCGGGAACATCTCGCCCTCCTCCTCCTCGATGTGGTGCTCCAGCAGCTCCTTGAGCACCTTCACCCGGCCGGCGAACTCCACACTGTCCGGCTGGGTTTTCTTCAGGTCCGGGAGCACCAGCGAATCCACTGTCCGGTGTTCCTCCTTGGCCTCGAAATACATCTTGGCGTCCTCCTTCTCGCCCGCCTGCTTGAGCGCCGGGTAGAAGATCTCCTCCTCGATGGCGGTGTGCTGGGTCAGTTCCAGCTCGATCCTGCGCAGCAGTTCGGTACGTTTCTTCACCGCGCGCTCGGTGCTTTCGCTCAGCTCGGTGAGCAGCTTCTTGACGACTTCATGGTCATGCTTGAGCAGTTCGATGGCGTTCATCTTGGGTCTCCTCTCAGGGTTTTCCAGGCTTGTTGTGGATCAGTCGCGTGGATCGGCAGTGCCGTGGTCACTCACCGCCGGGCGCCTCAGCGTCTTTCGCCGAGCAATGCCCTGCGGTGGAATTCGGGTATCAGTTCCAGGCCGTGGCGGATGGTTTGCCGACGCATCCATTCGGGGTCGCCGGTAAAGCGCATGCGCCGGGTGAACAGCGCCACGCCGTCGGGCATGCGGAAACCCCAGCCCAGGCACACCGTGCCCGGCGCAATGCCATCCTTGCCCTCCTCGCCCAAGAGGCCGGTGACCGACAGCACGGCGTTGACCTCCTCGTAGCGCAGCGCGGCCTCCGCCATGGCGCCGGCGACTTCGACGCTGGTCAGGTTGAAATCCTCCAGCCACATGGCTTCAACCCCCAGCAGCTCGCGCTTGGCGCTGGGCGAATAGACCACCAGGCCGCCTTCCATCACCTCGGCGCTGCCAGGCACCGCGGATAGCACGGCGGCGATATGGCCGCCGGTGCAGGACTCGGCGGTCAGCAGGCGCAGGCGCCGGCTGCGCAGGTAGTCCACCACCCGCTGGCCGGCTTCACGCAGATCGGCTTCGAACATGTTCAGCACTCCTGCCAGGGCGTGATGGCCGGGCGGCACAGGGCGCGTTCGATGGCCCGCTCCAGTTCGTCCAGGCGTATGGGTTTGAGCAGGACCGGGTACGGCGCATCGTCGGCGCCGACCCGCGATTCGGAGGACGACAACCCCAGCACGCGCATCCGTGGCCGCCTTGGCAGGCAGGCTTCGACCAGAGCCAGCGCGGTGCAGGGTTCGGCCAGTTGCTCGTCGAGCAGGAACAGGTCGATCACCGCACCGGAGTTCAGGTGCTCCAATGCCGCCTGCAGGGACGAGGCGCCCAGCACGGCATGCCCTTGATCGAGCAGGTACTGCTCGATGCGCCAGAGTTCGTCGGCCATTTCTTCCAGAATCAGGATCGATGCTTCTCGCAGGCTCATCGCCGCCTCCTTGGTGTTCAGGAGGCTGCAGCAACTTTCAGGCCCAACCGGGAAAAACGCCCGCAGGCCCAGCCAGCGCGCCTTTCGGCGAGCGTCGGGACGCCTGGGCAGTGGCAGAACGCCCGAACGCCGGCAAAAGCCGATGCAATTCGCCCGAACGAAGCGGCAGGAAAAATCGTCGGCACCAAAGCGCGCCGGTGCCGGTCGCAAGCAGTAACGGCAATGCGAGAGCCAGGCCATGGGTGAGCAGCAGAAAAGCAACACGGATCTCAGCCAGCGGAAGTATCCGGTGCCCGAACGCATGGAAAACCAGCGCCGCGCCTGGAGGCTGGAGCGCATTTCGCTGGTCGTGCTGATCGGCATCGTGCTGCTGGCGCTGACCGGGGTGTTTTCCAGCGGCCCGTTGAGCAGCGCGCGAGCAACCAGCGCCAACGGGCGCCTGGAGGTGGAGTACGAGCGATTCGAGCGCCTGGGCTCGAGCAGTCGATTGCACATCACCCTGCGTGGCGAAGCGAACCAGCCGGCGCGGCTGCGCCTTGGGGGCGACCTGCTTGCCGCCCATGACCTGCAGAGCATGCAACCTTTGCTGCCGGCGCGCAGCTGGCAAGGCGGCATGGAACTGCAAGGGCAACTCGATGAGCGCGGCGAACTGCATCTCTACCTGGCACTGCTGGCCACCCGCGCCGGGCTGCTCTCCCACCGCCTCGAATATGCCGGCGAGCAACTGCCGTTGCGCCAGTTCGTCTACCCCTGAACCACCGGAGGAAACGTCATGGATTCGGTCCTGCGCGCCGTCACCCTCTACCTTTTCCTGGTCATCCTGTTCCGCCTGGTGGGCAAGCGCGCCCTGGCGGACGTCAGCACCTTCGACCTGCTCCTGCTGATGATCATCAGCGAGGCCACCCAGCAGGCAATGCTCGGCGAAGATTTCTCCACCACCAACGCGCTGCTGGTGATCATCACCCTGGTAGTGATGGATGTGCTGTTCTCGCTGGTCAAACTGCGCCACCCGTTCATCGACCGGATGATCGAGGGCACGCCCACCTTGATCGTGGAATACGGCCGGCCGCTGAAGGAGCGCCTGCTCGAAGCGCGCCTGCGCGAGGAAGACGTGCTGCTGGAGGCGCGGCAGTCACAGGGGCTGGAACGCATGGAGCAGATCCGTTTCGCCATCCTGGAGAAGAACGGCAAGATCTCGATCATTCCCGAGCCGGACTGATCCCCGTGCGCGACGGCGAGGCGGTCGTGTCGGTTTCCGCTAACCGGGATGCAGCATGTTGCGGCGCAGCGGCGCGAAACGCCGAACCGGGGTTGCGGTGTGCCGGACCGATCCTCGCGGTCGGGCATCCGGCGCAGATGCGGGTGCTGCCACCCTGACCGTATGGCTGTCGCCTGTTGTGCACGTAAGCGTCCGTCGCCAGGCGAAACGGCACCTTTTCCGAGTGCCCGAAAGGTCGAGAACACCTTTGGCCGATGGTTCACGACTTCTCGCAGATGCCCGCTGCGCTTGCCGTTTCGCTGTCTTACCGCCCGGCGAAGAAAACTGAACAGCGAGGCTTGGGGTGGTTCACAGCAGGGACACAACCCAACCGAGGAGACCTCGCCATGACAAGCAAAAAAGACAACCTGCTGGACTGGCTGCGCGACGCCCACGCCATGGAACAACAGGCCGAGAAAATGCTCGAGGCCCAGGCCGGCCGGCTGGAGAACTACCCGCAGCTCAAGACCCGCATCCAGCAGCACCTGGAGGAGACCCGCGGCCAGCAGCGTCTGCTCGAGGGTTGTCTGGAACGCCTGGGCAGCAGTCCGTCCACGCTCAAGGACATCGGCGGCAAGCTCATGGCGTTCGGCCAGGCGATGGGCGGCATGACCGTGAGCGACGAAGTGGTCAAGGGTGCCATGAGTGGCTACGTCTTCGAGAACATGGAGATCGCGGCCTATACCGTGTTGATTACCGCCGCCCAGGAAGTCGGCGACAACGCCACGGAAGCGGCACTGAAGGAAATCCTGCCGCAGGAAGTGGCGATGGCCGACTGGCTGCGCGAGCACCTGCCGGAAATCACCCGTGCCTTCCTGGCGCGCGACCACGCCGATGCGGACGAGGCCAAGCGATGAATTCACGCCTGTTCACGGCGTGTTGCAGTTCATCCGATAAGCCGGCGCCGTTGCTCAAGACCTGCACCTTCGCCGTGCTGCACTTCTCCATTGCCTTTTGCGTAGCCTACCTGCTGACCGGCTCGATCCTCACCGGGGGGCTCATCGCCCTGGTGGAACCGGCCTGCAATACCGTTGCGTTCTATTTCCACGAGCGCATCTGGAGCCGGTTCGGCGTTTCGCCGAACCGGGAGGTCGGGCTGGGGCACGGCAACCTGCTGTCGGGGAACGAAGAGCAGGACCGCTCCGATTAGTTTCGCGGTCCTGCGCTCAAATCCTGCCCCAGGGCGCATCAGGCGCCAGCGTCATGCGCACTGGGAGCTGGAAGCTCAGTGATAGCCACTCTCCACGGTGGTCTTGCCGCGGAACACGTAGTAGCTCCACGCCGTGTACCCCAGGATGAACGGGATGATGAATAGCGCGCCGACCAGCATGAAGCCCTGGCTCTGGGGTGGCGCGGCGGCGTCCCGGATGGTCACCGAAGGCGGCACGATGTGCGGCCAGATGCTGATGCCCAGTCCGGCGTAGCCGAGGAAGATCAGCGCCAGGGTCAGGACGAAAGGCCTGGCATTATCGTCGCGGGCCACCGAGCGCAGCAGCATCCAGAAGCACAGCAGCACCAGCAGCGGCACCGGCGACAGCAGTAAGACGTTCGGCAGGCTGAACCAGCGGCTGGCGATAGCCGGATGGGTCAGGGGCGTCCACAGGCTGACGATGCCGATCACCGCCAGCAGCACCAGAGCCAGCGGCCGTGCCAGTTCATGCATGCGCGCCTGCAACCTGCCCTCGGTCTTGAGGATCAGCCAGGTGCAGCCCAGCAGGCTGTAGGCAACCACCAGGCCCAGCCCACAGAAGACCGGGAATGGCGCCAGCCATTCGAAGGCGCCGCCGGCAAAGCGCCCGTCACGCACCTCGAGCCCGTCGATGAAGGTGCCCAGTACCATGCCCTGGCAGAAGGTCGCCAGCAACGAGCCGACGATGAAGGACTTGTCCCAGAGGTGGCGTTTTTCCTCCCTCGCCTTGAAGCGGAATTCGAAGGCCACGCCGCGGAAGATCAACCCCACCAGCATCAGGATCAGCGGCAGGTACAGCGCCGGCAGCACCACCGAATAGGCCAGCGGAAAGGCGCCGAACAATCCCGCGCCGCCGAGCACCAGCCAGGTTTCGTTGCCGTCCCACACCGGCGCCACGGTGTTCATCATCACATCGCGGTCGGCGCGGTCGGGGAAGAACGGATAGAGGATGCCAATGCCCAGGTCGAAACCGTCCATGACCACGTACATCATCACGCTGAAGATAATGATCACCGCCCAGATCAGCGGAAGGTCGATGCCCATGGTTCAGCTCCTGTGCTGTTCGTGTGGAATGTCTTCGGAAGCGTCGTCGGGGTTGCCGGCGGCGGACAGCGGCCGCGCCGGCGTCCTCTGCTGCCCTGCCCCGCCCGCGCTGGGCGTCTGGCCCTCGGCGGCCTGCGGGCCCTTGCGCACCAGGCGCAGCAGGTAGGCGAAGCCGACCCCGAACACGGCGAAGTACACGGCCACGAACATCGCCAAGGTGAAGCCCAGCTGGGCTGCGCCATGGGCCGATACGCCTTCGCTGGTGCGCATCAGCCCGTACACCACCCAGGGTTGGCGCCCCATCTCGGTGGTGACCCAGCCGGCCAGCAGCGCCACCAGGCCCGACGGCCCCATCCACAGCACCAGGTGCAGGAAGGGCCGGCTGTCGAACAGCCGGCCGCGCCAGCGCAGCCACAGGCTGCACAACCCGACGAAGATCATCAGCAAGCCCACACCGACCATCAGGCGGAAGGTCCAGAAGATCACCGTCGAGTTGGGCCGGTCCTCCCGCGGGAATTCCTTCAGCGCCGGGATCGGCTCGCGGGTGCTGTGGCGCAGGATGAGACTGCCGAGTACGGGCAACTCGACCTTGAAGCGGGTTTCCTCGCGCTGCATGTCCGGCCAGCCGACCAGGATCAACGGGCTCGGCCCGCCCTCGGCGTTGTCCCAGTGGCCTTCGATGGCCGCGATCTTCGCCGGCTGGTGCTCCAGGGTATTGAGGCCGTGGGCATCCCCCACCAGGGCCTGCACCGGGGCCACCAGCAAAGCCATCCACATGGCCATGGAAAACATCTTGCGCATTGCCGGTGTGTTGCGTCCCCGCAGCAGGTGCCAGGCGCCCGAGGCCCCGACGAAGAAGGCCGTGGCGAGAAATGCGGCGATGCTCATGTGCACCAGGCGATACGGGAACGAGGGATTGAAGATCACCGCCAGCCAGTCCGCCGGGACCACCCGGCCATCGACTATCTCGTGGCCCTGGGGTGTGTGCATCCAGCTGTTGGAGGCGAGAATCCAGAAGGTCGAGACCAGCGTGCCGACGGCGACCATGATCGTGGCGAAGAAGTGCAATCGCGGCCCGACCTTGTGCCAGCCGAACAGCATCACGCCGAGGAAACCCGCTTCGAGGAAGAACGCGGTGAGCACTTCGTAGGTCAGCAGCGGCCCGGTGATGCTCCCGGCGAAAGCCGAGAACCCGCTCCAGTTGGTGCCGAACTGGTAGGCCATGACCAACCCGGACACCACGCCCATGCCGAAATTGACGGCGAATATCTTCGACCAGAAGTGATAGAGGTCGCGGTAGACCTCTTCCTTGGTGCGCAGCCAGAGGCCTTCGAGCACGGCGAGATAGCTCGCCAGGCCAATGGTGATGGCCGGGAAAAGAATATGGAAGGACACGGTGAAGGCGAACTGCAGCCGCGCCAGGTCCAGTGTTTCCAGGTTCATCGCGAAGCCTCTCGGGTTGCGGGAGCCGCCTGCCGGCCGCGCTCGCACAGCGGCCAGGTCGCCAGGGCGTATTCCGCTGGGAGCAAGCCTATGGGCATTGGTTCAGGACAATTGACGAGGGGCTCGGGTTGGCCGAGCCAGGCGCGCTGCGTTGCCCTGGCATCGGCATATGCCGCGCAGCGCAGCGGCCTAGCACAGGACGATCCTTCCCTGCGCCCGCCAACCTGCTAGGTTGAAGGTGGCGTCTTCTCCATGTCTCCTGCCCTCGCTTGCGAGGGCATTTTTTTGCGCCGCTGTTGCGCCCTGGTGCCTGGAGGCCGGCGGCGCTTCATGGGCGCGGACGTTGCCCGCTCGAGCCGCGCGCCGACTGCCGTACGGCAAGCATTGCGGCCGTGTCCGTTCATCGAACTCGCTGAACTTCCCCCACCACAACCCTTCGCACCTGTATGCCGGCCGTTGCCGCCATCTGTATGCCTGCGGAGGTATTTCCAGCATGTCCGATCTTCCTGATCAGGGCCGCCGTGCCTTTCTGCGTCATTCGCTGACGCTCATCCCGGTGGTCTCCCTGGGTACCAGCGTGCCGTTGCTCGCCGCCAGCGACAGCGCGCCGGACTACAAGCCGACGTTTTTCTCGCCGCCGGAGTGGAGCTTCCTGCAGGCCGCCGTGGCGCGCCTGATCCCCGCCGACCAGCTCGGCCCCGGTGCGCTGGAAGCGGGCGTGCCGGAGTACATCGACCGGCAGATGCAGACGCCCTACGCCGCAGGCAAGCAGTGGTACATGCAGGGCCCGTTCGATGACCAGGCGCCCGCCAGCATGGGTTACCAGCTGCGCCTGAACCTCCAGCAACTGGTGCGCCAGGGCATCGGCCAGAGCGACGCGCTGGCGCAATCGCGGCATGGCCGGGCTTTCGCCTCACTCAAGACCCAGGAGCAGGAAGCGCTACTGCGCGAGATCGAGTCGGGCAAGGTGGATTTCGAGGGCGTGCCCGCTTCGGCGTTCTTCTCCGCACTGCTGCAACTGACCCGCGAAGGCTTCTTCTGCGACCCGGTACACGGCGGTAATCGCGGCATGGTCGGCTGGAAGCTGGTGGGCTTCCCCGGTGCCCGCGCCGACTTCATGGACTGGATCGAGCGCGGCGAGCGCTATGCCTATCCGCCCGTATCCCTTGACGGCCGGAGGGGTTGAGCATGGCGAAGACAATGAAGAAGGCCGACGTGGTGATAGTCGGCTTCGGCTGGACAGGCGCCATCATGGCCAAGGAACTGACCGAGGCCGGGCTCAACGTGGTCGCCCTGGAGCGCGGACCGATGCAGGACAGCTACCCGGACGGCTCCTACCCCCAGGTGATCGACGAACTTACCTACAGCATCCGCAAGAAGCTGTTCCAGAACCTTGCCAGGGAAACCCTCACCGTGCGCCACACGGTCAACGACACCGCGCTGCCCTACCGGCAACTGGGCGTGTTTTTGCCCGGCAACGGCGTTGGCGGCGCGGGGCTGCACTGGTCCGGCGTGCACTTTCGCGTCGACCCGGTGGAACTTCGCCTGCGCAGCCATTACGAGGAGCGCTACGGCAAGGCTTTCATTCCCGAGGGCATGACCATCCAGGATTTCGGCGTCAGCTATGACGAACTGGAGCCCTGCTTCGATTTCGCCGAGAAGGTCTTCGGCACGTCCGGCAGTCCCTGGTCGGTGAAGGGCGAGGTCATCGGCGAGGGCAAGGGCGGCAACCGTTTCGCGGCCGATCGCTCCGACCACTTCCCGCTGCCGGCGCAGAAGCGCACCTTCTCCGCACAGCTGTTCGACAAGGCCGCCAGCGAGGTCGGTTACCACCCCTACGACCTGCCGTCGGCCAACACCAGCGGGCCCTACGTCAACCCCTACGGCGCGCAGATGGGCCCGTGCAACTTCTGCGGCTTCTGCAGCGGCTACGTCTGCTACATGTACTCCAAGGCCTCGCCGAACCTGAACATCCTCCCAGCGCTGCGCCAGGTGCCGAACTTCGAGCTGCGGCCCAATTCCCACGTGCTCAAGGTCAATCTCGATGCCAGCAAGCGCCGCGCCACCGGCGTGACCTACGTCGATGCCCAGGGCGCGGAGACGGTGCAGGCAGCGGACCTGGTGATAGTCGGCGCCTTCCAGTTGCACAACGTGCGCCTGATGCTGCTCTCGGGCATCGGCAAGCCCTACGACCCGCGCACCGGCGAAGGGGTGATCGGCAGGAACTTCGCCTACCAGAACATGGCCACCATCAAGGCCTTCTTCGATACCGACACCTTCACCAACCCCTTTGTCGGAGCAGGCGGCGCGGGCGTCGGCGTGGACGACTTCAACGCCGACAACTTCGACCACGGCCCCCACGGTTTCGTCGGCGGCTCCCCCTTCTGGGTCAACCAGGCCGGCACCAAGCCCATCTCCGGTATCACCGTGCCGCCGGGCACGCCTGGCTGGGGCACGGCGTGGAAGGCCGCCGCCGCGACCTCCTACACCCACCACCTGTCCATGGACTCCCACGGCGCGCACCAGTCCTACCGTGGCAATTACCTGGACCTCGACCCGACTTACCGCGACGCCTTCGGCATGCCGCTGCTGCGCATGACCTTCGACTGGCAGGAGAACGACATCCGCATGAACCAGTTCATGGTCGAGAAGATGCAGGCCATCGCCAAAGCGATGAATCCCAGGCAACTGATGATCATCGGCAAGAAGCCGGGCGACCACTTCAACACCACGGCCTACCAGACCACCCACCTCAACGGCGGCGTGATCATGGGCGAGTCGCCGCGCACCAGTGCGCTCAACCGCTACCTGCAGAGCTGGGACGTGCCCAATGTCTTCGTGGTCGGCGCGTCGGCCTTTCCCCAGGGCCTGGGCTACAACCCCACCGGGTTGGTGGCCGCCCTCACCTACTGGTCGGCACGGGCAATCCGCGAGCAGTACCTGAAGAACCCCGGCCCGCTGGTGCAGGCCTAGGACAGGAGACCGACATGAAAGGGCCGCTGGTACTCCTGCTGCTGATCGCCGCGAACCTCGCACAAGCCGAAACCGATTCCCGCGCAGAACCGGTACGCCGGGGCGCATACCTGGCCCGCGCGGCCGACTGCGTCGCCTGCCACACGGCGCCCGACGGCAAGCCGTTCGCCGGCGGCCTGCCGATGCAGACGCCGATCGGCGCGATCTACTCCACCAACATCACGCCCGACCGTGATACCGGCATCGGTGACTACAGCTTCGAGGATTTCGACCAGGCCGTTCGCCATGGCGTGGGCAAGCGCAGCGGATCGCTGTACCCCGCCATGCCTTTCCCCTCGTATGCGCGCATGACCGGCGACGACATGCACGCGCTCTACGCCTACTTCATGCAGGGCGTGCCGGCAGTCAGGCAGGCCAACCAGGACAGCGAGATTCCCTGGCCGCTGTCCATGCGCTGGCCGCTGGCGATGTGGCGCTGGATGTTCGCCCCGGAGGTGGCAGACTTCCGCCCCGGTGACAGCCAGGACGACGTGCAGGCGCGCGGTGCGTACCTGGTGGAAGTGCTCGGCCACTGCGGCGCATGCCATACGCCGCGCGCCATCACCCTGCAGGAGAAGGCGCTGGATGCGCGCGGCGAGGCATTCCTCGCCGGTGGCGCGCCTCTCGAAGGCTGGGTTGCGGGCAACCTGCGCAGCGACAACCGCCACGGCCTGGGCAGTTGGAGCGAGGATGAGCTGGTGGCCTTCCTGCGCAGCGGGCGAAACCAGCGTACCGCCGTCTTCGGCGGGATGACCGAGGTCATCCGGCACAGCACCCAGCACCTGAGCGAAAGCGACCTGCGCGCCATCGCCAGGTACCTGGCCGCCCTGCCGCCCCGCGAGCCGAACCTGGGCCCCTACCGGTATGATGACGCGGTCGCCAAGGCACTGTGGAAAGGCGATGACAGCCAGCCCGGCGCGGCGGCTTACATCGACAACTGTGCCGCCTGCCATCGCACCGACGGCCAGGGCTACAAGAATGCCTTCCCGGCGCTGGCCGGCAACCCGGTCCTGCAGGACGCCGACGCCACCTCGGTAGTCAACATCATCCTGCGCGGCAGCACGTTGCCGGGCATGCAGCATGCGCCGTCAAGCCTGACCATGCCGCCCTTCGGCTGGCGCCTGGACGACCAGCAGGTCGCCGACCTGACCAACTTCGTGCGCAACAGCTGGGGCAACGGTGCGCCGCCCATCGACGCCGATGCGGTGCGCAAGATCCGCAAGGAACCGGCCAGCGGGCATATCGTCAGCCCCGTGGGGATCATTCCCTGACGCCAGGGCGCAAACCTCAATCTCACCCATGACAACAAGGGAGCCTATCGGTGTCGCGGCTGATCACCGCTCCAGGCGAAGACCCGGAGCCCGACAACATCCACATGTTCGGCACGCCCAAGGAACGGCTGGATTTCTACCGGCGCGAGATCCACTACGAGATGGGCATGCTGTCCAGCCGGACCAACGCCTACCTCACCGCGCAGTCGTTCCTGGTCATCGCCTATGCCTCGTCCATGGCCAACCTGAATCCGGCCTGGGGCGAGGTGTTCACCCTGGTGATTCCCGGCCTGCTGGCCCTGCTGGGGCTGGTCAACTCGCTGCATGCCTGGCCGGGCATCCAGGCTTCGTCCGACATCATCCACCACTGGCATTTCAAGCAGACACAACTGCTGCGCAGCGAGCCGAAGATGGGCCGCGCCTACGACGAATCACCCTTGTTCAGCGAGCGGGAATCCAACCGGGCGAGCTTCGACAAGTCACTTCTGTTCTCGCGGCGCACGCCCTTCCTGTTCGCTGGCTTCTGGGGACTCATGGCGCTGTTCTCGCTGTGGGTGCAGCTCAGCTAGCCCGGCTGCCAGCGGACGCGCCGCCGGGGAAGAAATCTGAACAGCCGCCCCGGCCGTGGTTCACAGCAGTCATGGGCGCGCTGCGATGTCAGGCCGCACGTCCCTACTCCGGGCGCCCCGCGCCTCCCCACCGAGCAGGCGCACTTCCCGGTCGCCTGCGACAGGAGACTGTCATGCGAGCACTGACCTACCACGGCAGCCACGACGTACGCGTCGACAATGTACCCGACCCGGTCCTCAAGGAAGCGGACGACATCATTCTCAAGGTCACCGCCACCGCGATCTGCGGCTCGGACCTGCACCTCTACCGCGGCAAGATACCCAGGGTGGAAAGCGGCGACATCCTCGGCCACGAGTTCATGGGCATAGTCGAGGAAGTCGGCCGTGGCGTCACCGCCGTGCAGCCGGGCGACAGGGTCATCATCCCCTTCGTCATCGCCTGCGGGCAGTGTTTCTTCTGCCAGATGAACCTGCACGCGGCCTGCGAAACCACCAACGACGGGCGCGGTGCGATCCTCAACAAGAAGCAGATTCCACCCGGCGCGGCGTTGTTCGGCTACAGCCACCTGTACGGCGGCGTGCCCGGCGGCCAGGCGGAATATGTGCGGGTGCCCAAGGCCAATGCCGGCCCCTTCGTGGTGCCGGACATCCTCGACGATGAGCGCGTGCTGTTCCTCACCGACATCCTGCCCACCGGCTACCAGGCGGTGATCAATGCCGGCGTCGGCCCCGGCAGCAGCGTGGCGATCTACGGCGCGGGCCCGGTCGGGCTGATGGCTGCCGCCTGTGCGCGGATGCTGGGCGCCGAGCGGATCTTCATGGTCGACCACCACGCCTACCGGCTGCATTTCGCCGAGCAGACCTACGGCGCCATTGCGGTCAACTTCGACATCGATGACGACCCGGCGGCCACCATCATCTCGCAGACGCCCGGGCATCGCGGCGTCGACGCGGTGATCGACGCCGTGGGCTTCGAGGCCAAGGGCAGCACCACCGAGACGGTCCTTACCGCGCTGAAGGTCGAGACCAGCAGCGGCAAGGCGCTGCGCCAGTGCATCGCGGCGGTGCGACGTGGCGGCACGGTCAGCGTGCCGGGTGTGTATGCCGGCTTCATCCACGGTTTCCTGTTCGGCGATGCGTTCGACAAGGGGCTCACCTTCAAGATGGGCCAGACCCATGTACAACCCTTCCTGCCGGAACTGCTGGAGGCGATCAACGAGGGCAGCCTGCGCCCCGAGGAAATCATCACCCACCGCATGACGCTGGACGAAGCCGCCCAGGGCTACGACATCTTCAACCGCAAGCTGGAGGATTGCCGCAAGGTCATCCTGCGCCCCTGAGCGAGCCGCCCGGCGCAAGACCGGGCGGCTGTGGCACGGGCATCAGCCGGGACGGTTCTCTTCGCCGACCCCGGCGATGTCCGGGTCGCTTGGCGAGACCTCGGGCTCTTCGCCGGGTGGCTGGTCAGCGCGGTCGCCGTCCTTTTCCCATTCCGGATGCAACTCGCCGGGGATGTTCTGGCGGCCGGCTTCGGTGCCCTGGCGGGGCGAATCATTCTGCGGGTTCATGGGGGAATCTCCTGCGATGGGTACATCAGCGTGGAGCCGCCGGCGCACAGGGAGTTCGACCTTGCCGACGGGCGAACTTGCCGGCAGCGCCCGGATAACGGGCATGGTCGTCATTCCTCGTAGCGTTTGAGTTGGTCTCTCTCCGGGGCCAGCGGATTTTCCGCGGCGGGCCTGGCAGGCTCGAATCGCTGGCTCATCCGCTCGATTCGCGCGGCCAGGGCGTGCAGGCGTGCGGCGACCTGTTGCAGCTCCCGCCCCGGCTCGCGAAGCAGCGCTTTGGCAGGGCAATGCCCATAGGCGCCGCGCAGGCCGAACAGGACACCGGCCGCTATCCAGGGCAGCGCAACCCGCCGTTGCAACACCGCAGCGGTCAGGACCAGGCTGGCGCCGATCGACAGGGCACGTTCGCTGCCCCGCAAGCGACCGGTGTCGGATGAGCGCGAGTTCATGGTCGATGTTCCTCCAGGTGCGATGGCTGATGATGCCGTGCTGCGCGGTGGCAACGCAGCAGTTCCTCCAAGTACGGCAGGACCGAGAACAGCAAGGTGGCGACGATGATGCTGGCCACGTAAACGCCAGGCAGCGCCGGTTCCTTGCGGCGCAGGTCGAATTGCGCGCGCTCCCAGTTGCACGGCAGCAACGCGCTGGCCTGATCCCAGTGCAGCAGGCAGACGACGCTGATGGCCATGAACGGGATCAGCTCCAGGAAGCTGTGCACGTGCTGCTCGACGGGCGAGACCCGACGCCGTTGCACGGCCATGCTCACATCCCACAAGGCCGTCAGTTCATGGGCGAGGAAGCAGGCCAGCATCAGCAGGATCAGCCCGGCATTGATCTGCAGGAACAGGGCAGCCTGCAGCGGCACGCCAACCTCCAGCAGCATCAACAGGTGCAGCGCCGATTCGCCGGTGCCGCTGGTATGGGCAATGTCCGTCCGGCGGTGGCACAGCCAGTCGGCAAAGCCTGCAACCAACCAGAGCGGCAGCAGGAAATACAGCAGGTACCCGGTGGAAAGCGCGGCTTGCATGAGGTCCTCCGACACCCGTCGTCTTCGGCTGACTGGGAGCGGCCTGCAAGGTTCAGCCGCACTGCCCGAAGGTCCTGTGCGTCACCGCCGGGGCAAATCTTTGAACTCGGCGGTGCTGCGCTTTTCGCAACAGCATGGACCGCTACGGCAGTGATCCCGCTGCCCGAAGGAGACGTGATGAATATCCGCCCGCGCCACGGCGAGGCGCCGGAGAAGATCGACCGCGAGACCTTCTCCGCGCGTTTTCGCGAACGCTTCAAGGACCCCGCCTACCGCGCCGAGGACGCCGCCCTGCAGCGCATCGAAAGCATCGCCTGGGAGGCCTACCGGGACAGCCGCAAGGCGCCACTCAAGCGCAGGGCCGGGCCTGGCTACGCCGACCCGGAGTACGAACTGGCGCTGGACTGGCTCGAGGCGCGCCAGGCGATCCACGCCGCCGAGCGGCAGCGCCTGGCGCGCACCCTGCCGCCGCGCGTGCTGGTGGTCACCGGTTCGGCGCGCAATGACGGCAGTTGCCCCGGCGAGCTGTCCAAGAGCTGGCGCATGGCGCGCCTGGCGGAGGTCGAACTGCGCCTGGCGGGCATCGAGGCGGATGTGCTCGACCTCAGCCTGCTCACCTCCGAATATGGCCAGCGCATCTTTCCCTGCAAGGCCTGCGTATCCACCGCCATGCCGCTCTGCCACTGGCCGTGCAGTTGCTACCCCAACCACTCGCTGGACCAGGTGGGCGACGTGATGAACGCCATCTACCCGCGCTGGGTCGCGGCCGATGGCGTGCTGCTGATTACACCGGTGTACTGGTACCAGTCCCCCAGCCCGCTGAAGCTGATGATCGACCGCCTGGTCTGCGCTGATGGCGGCAACCCGGACCCGACCAGCACCCACGGCAAGGATGCGGCCCAAGCCAAGCGCATCGAACTGGACGGCTGGCCCTATCCCAAACACCTGGCGGGGCGCGCCTATGGCGTGGTGGTGCACGGCGACGTGGCCGGTATCGAGGGTGTGCGCCATGCACTCTCGGACTGGCTGGACTGGATGGGCCTGGTGGATGCCGGCGCCATGGCGCGCCTGGATCGCTACGTCGGCTACTATCGCCCCTACGCCACCAGCCACGATGAGCTGGACACGGACACGGCGGTACAGGAAGAAGTGCGCAATGCCGCCCGCGCGCTGGCCATGGCCGTACGCGATCTGCGCGAGGACAGGCTGTCCCGTCCCGACGCGCGGCTTCAGCCCCCCCGGCCGAAGTGAATCAGCCGGCCGCCTCCTCGAAGCTCACGTCGCGCACGTTATGCGCCTCCACGTGGCGCCGGATGGTGTGGTAGAGCAGCTGGAAGCCTTGCAGGTCGTTGACCGGGATGCGCAAGTGGCGGGCCACGTGGAACCAGGCGCGGGCTTCGCTCATCACGGGGTCGTCGGTATGGAATTCGAATGCCTGGCCGTTCCTCACAAAGCGGACGCGGTACCGCTTGGCCAACGACTCCTGCTGCATGGCGCCTCCGATTCATGGCTCTGCTCCAAGCACTGACTGGCTTGGCCGCCGGGCGGTTCCATCTAATAGCTCGGTCGACTCGCCCGGCCGATGGGTTGAACCTCGGCGCCGACCGGCGAGTCCTCCGCTCAGCATCACTGACAGGAGTAACGCCGATGGAAGCTGTTCATCCCACCCCGCCCGGCAGTGGCAACCGCCTGCTCGATGAGCTGCTGTTCGCCCGCGGCCCTGGCGGACAGGAAGACGAGGTGCGCGCTGTCTGCCATGGCGAGCTGGTGAAATCCTGCGACCGCGTCTGGACCGATCCCGCCGGCAACCTCATCGGCCTGCTCAAGGGCGCGCCGGACAATGGCCCGGCGGTGAAGGTCATGGCGCATCTGGATGAAATCGCCATGATCGTCAAGCGTGTCGAGGCGGATGGAGCGTTGCGGGTGGTGGCGTTGGGCGGCGCGAACCCGGTCAACTTCGGCGTCTGCCCGGTGGACATTCTCGCGGAGGGTGGCGCGCTGCCGGGGGTGCTGTCGTTTGGTTCGATGCACGTCACCAGCGAGTCGCCCCAGGGCAAGGATGTGCAAAGCGGCGCGGTGCAGTGGGCGGACGTGCACGTGGTGACGCGCCTGAGCAAGGACCAGCTGCGCGAAGCCGGAGTGCGACCGGGAACACGGGTGGTGCTGTCCCGGCATTGGCGTCAGCCTTGGCGCGTCGGCGATGCCATCGCCGCGCACTTCCTCGATGACCGTGCGCCGGTGGCCGCCTGCATCGAATGCGCCGCGCTGCTGGCGGCGCGCCGGCATGAGCTGGGTTGCGACGTGTACTTCGTCTTCACCACCATGGAAGAGGAATCCAATTCCGGCGCCATGTATGCCGCCAGGATTCTGCCCGGCGACGTGACGCTCGCCATCGAGGTCGCCCCGGTGCTGCCGGAGTATGCGACGCAATTGAGCGTCGACCCGGTGATCAATACCGGCGACCAGAAGGCCTATTACACCCGCTCGGTGGCCGAGCAGCTGTATCGCGCCGGGTTGCGCAGCGGCTACCAGCCGCAATACGCACTGCTGCTGGACTTCGCCTCCGACGCCAGTGCCGTACTGGCCAGCGGCATCTGCCCGCAGACCGGTTGCCTGGGCATCCCAACGGAGAACACCCACGGCTACGAGATGGTGCTGGCCGACGGCATTTCTGCCTGCGCACGCACGCTGGCGCAGTACCTGGCGGATTTCGCCTGATGGCGTGACATTCGGCTGTCGCCCGTCGGCGATTCCCGGGCATGGCCCGCTTACCTCGAACATCGCGCCGAGGCACGTCTTCTCCCCCGCCCTGGCTGCGCGCCCCGCGCCGTAGGGCGAAGGAGCTATCCGTGCCGGCTGTTGCCGCAGTTTCAGCCGGCGCCGATCCAGTCCCCTCTTCCTTCAGGGAGAGGGTTAGGGAAAGGGAGGTTCCCGGAACGGACCTTTCAGAGAAAGACGGTTGCTCGTGCAGCTAACGCCGGGCATGGGCATGGCCTTCCGCCGGCAGGAGCGGAGCCTGTCCGCGAGGGTTGTCCGCAACTTCCTCCCCATCGGGCTCCTCAATGCCGCATTCGCCGTTGCTCCTCGCCAAGCCGGATCACCTGGCGGGCGAATTCCAGTGGGGCGATTCCGGTGCGCTGGGCCGAATGGCACAGCTCTGCCCAGCCCTTCTGCTGCCGGTGAAGCGCGCGTTCTGCCGCCGTGGCGCCGAGGGGCACGCTGCGCTCGATTTCCTCGGCCAATGCGGGCACGAGAGACAGGAAAGCGGCGACCGCCGCTTCCATCAGCTGAGAATTGTCTTCACTCACGATCCGGCCTTGCCTCTGGCTCACTCCCTGCGGTGTCACCCCCGGTGGACGGGGCGGCTGACCCTTGTCCGGGCGGAAAAAATCTAGCGCAACACGGCGGCACGTTCAGCGTCACTGGACGAGCGGCAGGCCAGGCGGCAAGCCTGTGCAAACTGCAATGCCTGCGGGGGGCCACATTGCAGATTCCGAGCGCGCTCCACGGTGGCATGCCGCTTGCGCCGCCGCGCAGGGTTGGCCTGCGGATTGCTCCCTGAATGGTTTACCCAAGCGTGCCCGACAAGCACCGAAAACAAGGGGGCAATCATGCAGGAATTCATCCTGGCCAAAGACGTACTGGAAGCCTGCTTCGCACACCTGGATTGCGAATGCACGCTGGAGCGCGACGCCACGCTCTCGGTCCGTCTCGCAGCGCTGGATACCGGGGAAATCATTCTCGCCGCCGCGCGCATCCAGCCCGAGCACTGGGCCAGCGTGACGGCGGTTGCGTCGTTGGCGCTGACCTTGCGTCGCGCCCTGGCGCTCACCGACTCCGCCTCGATGATCGGCGCGCCGCAGTGAGACCGGCAGACCGTCAGCACACCCCTCTCCTCCCGGAAGAGACGGAATCTCCGGCTGCGAAGGGCAACCCAGCGGGTCGGCATGCTCGGTGCAGAAGCGGAGTCATCCGCGATTGATTGCGCCTCACGCCGTGCCCCTGGAACCGTCGCCCCGCGGTTTGTAGCTAACCGCCCTTGGCCCTGGGTCGCCGCAAACTGACCCAGGTCGGCGCGTGGTCGCTGGCGTGCTCTTCGCCGCGCACCCAGGTGTCCACTCCCGCATCCAGAAGGCTGTCCGCCAGGCTGCGACTGAGCAGCAGGTGGTCGATGCGTAACCCGGCGTTGCGCTGCCAATGGTTACGGAAGTAGTCCCAGAAGGTGTAGATGCGCTCCTCTCGATAGCGCTGTCGCAGCGCGTCCGTCCAGCCCTGCTGCAGCAGCCGGGCGTAGCATTCGCGGGATTCGGGCTGCAACAGGGCGTCCTTCTTCCAGGAGCGGGTGTCGTAGATGTCGAAGTCGGTCGGCACCACGTTGAAGTCCCCGGCGAGCACCGTCGGGTGCCCGCTGTCCATGAGGCCGGCGGCATGGCGGATGAGGTGCTCGAACCAGTCCAGCTTGTAGTCGAACTTCGGGCCCGGCTGCGGGTTTCCGTTGGGCAGATAAAGGCAGGCCACCAGCACGCCGTGCACGGCCGCTTCGAGGTAGCGGCTGTGGCTGTCCGCCTCGTTGCCCGGCAGCCCGCGGCGTACCTCCAGCGGTTGCGTGCCGCGGGCAAGGATGGCCACGCCGTTCCAGGAGGTCTGTCCCTGCCAGATCGCCCCGTATCCGGCCGCTTCCAACGCCTGCACGGGGAATCGACTGTCGGGTGCCTTGAGCTCCTGCAGGCACACGACATCCGGTGCCTCGCGTTCAAGCCAGGCGAGCAGCCCGGCCAGGCGCGTCTGGATGCCATTGACGTTGAAGGTGGCGATACGCAGCGCCGAAGCACGCTTGGCCATGCCTCAGGCCGCCTGCAAAGCCTTGCCGATGGCTTCATTGAAAGCTGGCAGGTCGTCGGGGGTGCGGGAGGTGATCAAGGTCCAGCCCTGGGCCGGGCAGACCTGCACCTGGGCGTCCACCCAATCGGCGCCGGCGTTCACCAGATCGGTGCGCACACTGGAGTAGGACGTCAGTGATTTTCCGTCGGTGACACCGGCATCGATCAGCAGCCAGGGGCCATGGCAGATGGCCGCGACCGGCTTGCCAGCGTCGCGGAACTCCTTCACCAGGCGCTGTGCATCGGCGTCCTGGCGCAGGGTGTCGGCGTTCACCGTGCCGCCGGGTATCACCAGCAGATCGTAGTCGCCGGCCTCCAGGCCCTTGAGCTGGGCATCGGTATTCACCGTCACGTCTTTCTCGCTGTCCTTCACCCAGGTCTGCGCTTCGCCGCCTTTCACGCTGGCGTGGGTGACGCTCGCGCCCTGCTCTTTCAGCGCCTGCATCGGCTTGAGCAGTTCGTCGCGCTCGATGCCGGAGTTGGCGGTGATGATCAGGACATTCTTGCCTTGCAGGTTGGTGCTCATGGTGTACCTCCGCTGACGCGCCAGTCTGGCGCAGGGAATGGGCGACGCCGACGACGCCGCTGACCGTGTTGAAAACAGGAAGCGGGTGTGAGTTCGAATCAGTTGCCCAATGGCGGCTCAGCCCATCACGACGGGCCATGGTGAAGTATTGGTAACGCGTTGCCATTTCCAGGCACAATCAACCGTAACGCGTTACCAAGCCCGAGGAGCTCAACGTGAAAGACGCCAAGGACAGAGCGACCCGCGACGCCTTCGAAGCCCCACGCAAGGGCCGGCCGCGCAAGGAAGGCGCGATGACCAATGCGGAAAAACAGGCCGCCTACCGCAAGCGCCGCGCGGAGTCCGGCGGCGGTGCGGTGATGTTGAACAACGAAGAAATCTGGCTGATCTGCCACGCGCTGGACGGCAAGGTCTGGGAAGCGGATAGCGAGCAACGGCAGAAGCTGATCGCCCGGCTGCGCAAGCGGGTCGTGTGAGCGGGAAGAGCGCGCCGGCAGCCAGACGCTGCACGCTTGCCGGATGGATTTCGCGGACAAGGCCCGCTCCTGCTGGAACGGACCTCGGCAGTGCTCGGCGGGCAACGTCCATCAGTGCGCCCGCGCCACCCCGCGCAGGAGGTTGGCACTGACCTTGTCGGCGTTGCAGCTGGCCACGTTGGCCAGCGAAACGATACCTACCAGGCGTTTCTCGCGATTGACCACGGCCAGGCGGCGCTTTTCGATCTGCGCCATGTTCCTGGCGACGTGGTCGACCGATTCGTCATCGAAGCAGTAGCAGACCTCGCCGCTCATGACTTCGCTCACCGGTGTCCGCGCATCCAGCCCATCGGCCAGGGCGCGTATCACCAGGTCGCGGTCGGTCACGATGCCGCTGAGCTGGTCGCCTTCATTGACCAGCAAGGCACCCACATCGATCTGCCGCATCAACACGGCAGCCTCCTGTAATGTGGTGTCCGGAGAAATTGTCCTGACTTCGCGGCTCATGATTTCGCGCACGGTCATGGCGCCGTGCTCGTCGGAGCGGTCCTGCATGGATTGTGCTCGCATGATGGGTCCTCCACTGGGTTGATGTCCCTCGGTGGAAAGACCTCGGCGGCAATGGTTCGGATTTTTTTCCCGGTGGCGCTCAGGCGTGGACGCTCCACTGGCAGGCGGCATCGTCGATCGGCAGTGCGTCGATGGCGTGGATCAGCCCACAGGCCAGCGCCTCTTCCGGATCGAGGATCTTCGACTGCCCCGTCAGGCAGCGGGGAATATCCAGGTGCTCGGGGGCGCCGCGGGTGTGCAGGCTGACGATCTGGTCGTACAGGCGCAGATCGTGCTCGAGGCTCGCGGCGTACTCCATCATGCGGGCGTGATCGACTGATCCGTGCAGGGTCCAGTGGAAGGGATGGAACAGGAACTTGCTCAGCGGGCAAGCCGTGCGGTGCTTGCCGGCCAGGAACAGGATATTGCCCATGGACTCGACCGTGCCGAGGTTGTGCGTGTCCACCTGCACCGGCAACGACAACAGGTAGTTGTACAGGCTGAAGCCGTACGCACAATCACCGCCCATGGTGACGATGTTCAGCTGCAGGTGCGTGGCGCCCTGCTGCAGCGCCCGCGTGCAGGTGCCGATGAGATTGCCGCAGGTGGACGAGTTGATCGGGCCGGTGAAGTGGATGATGTGCTTGGCCATGGCCTGCTCCTTTCTGGCGGACGGGTCTACTCTGCTGAGTCCCGGCAGGCGGCGCAGTCACCATCGGCGCGACGAATGGCACTAGGTCAATGCGTGCAGAGCACCTCGCTGACGCGGATGTCCGCTGGCGAATCACGCCCCACCGGGCCGTGCAGTGCGCGCAGGAAGCGCTCGGCCTGCTCGCGGTTCAGGCTTTCCTGGAGAAGTACGGTGCTCATCGGCTGGCCGTCGCGGCTGTAATGGATCAGGTAGGCGTGCATGGATGCTTGCTCCCGTTCAGCGATGCAGGGGTGGCGAAGGCAGGCTCGCCTGTCATCGCCACGCTTTCCGCAAGGCAGATTAGTTCAGCAGCCAGGGTTGCACCGGCGGATTGCGCAGGGTCCGCTGAATGGCGCCGTCCAGCTTGTCGAGCTCGATGGATTTGGGCAGCACCGGATAGGGCGCGCCCTCCTCTTCCGCTTCTGCCCAGGGCGACAGCACCAGCACGCGCATGCGCGGGCGCAGCGGCAGGCAGGCTTCGATCAACGCGGCGCCGCTCAAGGGGCCGGTCAGCTGTTCATCGATCAGGAACAGATCGATGACCGAGGACGATACCAGGTGCTCGATGGCTTCTTCTTCGCTCAGCGCACTGAGCACGGCGTGCCCCTGCCCCAGCAGGTGATCCTCCAGGCGCTGCAGTTGTTCGGGAGCTTCTTCCAGCACCAGGACCATCTTGTTGTTCAGCGTGTGCATGTTGCGTATCTCCCACTGTCGAGACAGGGAGCACAGCAAGTTCCACGCCGGCTTGGCGGTCCAGCCGGATGCCCGGAAATGGCGGGCTGCAGGCTGGATAATTGCACAATGGCATCAGCGAAACGCCCGAAACGCAGAGCCCGGCAGATGCAGAATGCCCGATGCATTTCAGGAATCGCCATCGCCTGGCCGGTCCTGCTGCTCACGCCGCGCGACGTCCTGGGGCGTGCCGTCCCCGGCGCATTCCTCGCCCATCTTCTCGTAGGTCTTGCGCAGCTTCTGCAGTTCCTTGCTGTCCATTTCGTCCAGGCCCATCAACCTGTCGTGTGCGCGCTGGGTGGTGCGCAGCAGCTCGTCGATCTTGATGTGCAGCGCGTCGGTGTCTCGGTTCTGCGTGCTCTGGATGAGGAACACCATGAGGAAGGTGATGATGGTCGTCGAGGTATTGATCACCAGTTGCCAGGTGTCGTTGTAATGGAACAAGGGGCCACTCGCGGCCCAGATGAGCAGCAACCCGCAGGCCAGGGCGAAGGTCAGTGGGCGGCCGGACCATTGCGACAGGGTCTGGGCGAAACGCGAAAAGCTCATGCCGTGTTTTTTGCCGCCGTTGCCGTCCGTCGCGGACTTCGGTGGCTGGGCACTCGCGCTGGTGGGCTCGCGCGTTCCGGCCGAACGCGGGTGGCCGGAGGTCTTGTCGGAGCTCTTGTCGGAGCTCTGCGGGCTCTGGCCTTCCCTGCCGGCAGGTTCCTTGTCGGGGACATCAGGATGCGGGGTCGACATGGCTGGGCAGCTCCGGAACGGTAATGGTCACTTCCCGCGGCGGGGTGGCTCTGTCGGGCGACTTGTCGCGAGGCGAGGCAGGGATGACGGACTTGGCTGGGGATGGGTTTTGCTGGCCTGTCATGGCGCGTTCTCCGCACTGGATGCCTGATCGATAGAGGTCCGGGAGTGCGCGGAGTTCAGGAAAAGGCGCGGAATGCTGGTGCACCCGGCAGCAGCGCCTGCAGGCGACTTCGCGACCCTGGCTTGCTGCAGGTCTGCGCGGCGTCGGGTTCGCCATATGCCGCTCACCGAAGCGGCCTAGATCGACAAGTTGCTTGGCGGATCCGCTCAGGCTGGTAGGGTGGAGATGGCTCCGATAGTTTTCCTCAGGCCCCTTTCCGACGGGGCCTTCTTTTTGCCCGTGTTGCGCCCTGCCCGCCGCTTCAGTTCGAAGGCGTGGCCTTTTCCTGGCTGTCGCGGGTCTGGTTCTTCTGCTTCTGCCGGCTTTCTTCGGACTGCACCTGGCTGTTGTCATCGGTGCGGCCTTCATCCTTCTGCTTCTGCTGCGAAGCCGGTGGCGTCGGTGCCTGGCCGGGGCTCTGGCCGTGAGGCTTCTCGTTGGTCGGCACCGGTCTGGTCGCGTCAGCGGCATGGGCCGGGATCAGTCCGATGGACAGCCAGGCCAGCAGCACGGCGGCGAAGGGACGGGCAAGTTTGGCTTTGTTCATGGTTTCTCTCCTGGGTGGGTTCACTTGCGCGCCAGCAACTGCCGGGCGCTCTGGCGCAGCACGCCCCAGCGGCGCGGGTCGTCGAGCAGGGCGCCGAGCAGCTTGCGCGCCTGGTCGAAGCTGATGTGCGGCGGCAGGGGCGGCACGTCGGGGTCGGTCAGTACTTCCAGCAGCACCGGCCGGTCGGATTCGAAGGCCTCCTGCCAGGCGTTCTGCAGGTGCGCCGCATCGGTCACGCGGATGCCGCGAAAACCCAGCAGCTCGGCATAGCGCGCGTAGGGGAAGTCGATCACCTCCTGCGCGGCGGCAAACTCCGGGTCGCCGGCCAGGGCGCGCTGCTCCCAGGTGACCTGGTTGAGGTCGCCGTTGTTGAGCACCAGCACGATGAAGGTCGGGTTGTGCTTCCAGCGCTTGCAGTACTGCTGCACCGTGACCAGTTCGGCGTTGCCGTTCATCTGCATGGCGCCGTCGCCGACCATGGCGATTACCGGGCGATCCGGGTGCGCCAGTTTCGCCGCCAGCGCATAGGGCACGCCGCTGCCCATGCTGGCCAGCTTGCCGGACAGCGAACCGAGCATCCCCGGTCGCACGCGCAGGTTGCGGGCGTACCAGTTGGTATGCGAGCCGCTGTCGCCGGCGAGGATCACGTCATCGGGCAACTGCGCGGAGAGCTCCCAGAACACCCGCTGCGGATTGATCGGTTCGGCAGGCTGCATCGCCTGCGCTTCGAGTTCCTTCCAGCCGTCTTCCACCGCCCTCTCGATGCGGATGCGCCAGGTACCGTGGCGCTTGGGCTTGAGCAAGGGCAGCAGGCGCCGCAGGGTTTCCCCGGCATCGCCCAGCAACACCTGGTCGATGGGGTAGCGCATGCTGACGTTGCGGGCGTGCAGGTCGATCTGCACTGCCTTGGCCTGCCCGGGTCTGGGCAGGAATTCGCTGTACGGGAAGGTCGTGCCGATCAGCAGCAAGGTATCGCAGCGCTGCATCAACTCCGCGCTCGCGCGGGTGCCGAGCAGGCCAATGGAACCGGTGACAAAAGGCAGATCATCGGCAATCGCCATCTTCCCCAGCAGTGCCTTGGCGACGCCGGCGGACAGCGTCTGGGCCACCGCTTCGACTTCGGCGTGGGCGCCCAGCGCACCGGCGCCGACCAGGATGGCGACCTTGCGTCCGGCATTGAGGATTTCCGCAGCAGCGGCCAGCTCATCGTCACGGGCATAGGGGCGCGGAGTGATGAAGCCGACGCCGGAATACACATGGCCGTGCTTCTGCGGCGGCTGCTCGGCAGGCATCTGCTGCACATCGTTGGGAATGATCACGGTGGCGACCTGTCGCTCGCTGCAGGCCACACGCAGGGCGCGGTCGATGACATGCAGCAACTGGCCGGGGTGGGCCACGGTTTCGACATAATTGCTCACGTCGCGCAACAGCGTGTGCAGATCCACTTCCTGCTGGTAATCGCTGCCCAGGGACGTCACCGCCTGCTGGCCGACGATGGCAACCACCGGCTGGTGGTCCATGCGCGCATCGTAAAGGCCATTGAGCAGGTGGATAGCCCCCGGCCCGGACGTCGCCAGGCAGACACCCACTTCGCCGGTGAACTTGGCATGGGCGCCGGCCATGAAAGCGGCCATTTCCTCGTGGCGAACGCGGATGTAATCGAAATCTTCGGCGCGCCGGCCGAAGGCGCCCATGATCCCGTTGATGCCGTCGCCGGGGTACCCGAAGACGCGGTGCACGCCCCATTGCGAGAGGCGTTCGAGCAGTTGATCGGCGACCGTCTGGGACATGGTTTCCTCCTGTAGCGAATGCGGATGGGGCTTGCGCCCCTGTCTGGACCGACCCACGGCCCGCCAGCGGGTTCAGAAGAATTCCCCGGCGGGCCTGCTGGCCGGATGCGCTGAACTCCAGGGCAGCTACAGGGCCGAAACCTTCAGAAGAACCCCGTGCCAGAACCGATCAGAAGGAGCCGCGCCATGCCCGTCACCGCCACGCCGACTTCCGCTTCCACCATCAACGCCGTCCTGCGCCGCTATGCCGAGCCCCTGGCCGACCCTGGCACCGCGGAGTTCGCCGCGCCCTTCGCGCGACTGGGCGACGCCCGTGTCGTGCTGATCGGCGAAGCCAGCCACGGCACCGCCGAGTTCTACCAGGCGCGCGCGGCTATCACCCGCCTGCTGATCGAGCGACAGGGTTTCAACATCGTTGCCATCGAGGGCGACTGGCCGGACGCGGCTGTGGTCGACCGCCAGCTGCGCGCAAATGTGAAGCCGGCCGGTGAGGCGCCCTTCACCCGCTTCCCCTCATGGATGTGGCGCAACCGCGAGGTGAAGGCTTTCCTGGCCTGGCTGCGTGAGCACAATTCGCACCTCTCGGCGGACCAGCGCGTGGAATTCCGCGGACTGGACATCTACAGCCTGCGCGGCTCCATCACCGAGGTGCTGCGCTACCTGGATCGCCACGACCCGCAGCAGGCGGCCGAGGCACGGCGCCGCTACGCCTGCCTGACACCCTGGCAGGACAACCCGGTGAGCTACGGGCGCGCGGTGCTCGAAGGCGATGAGTCGCCCTGCGAGGAAGCGGTCATCACCCAGCTCAACGAATTGCTGATGGCGCGCCTGGAAGCCCTCGACCCTCACGAAGACTCCTTCGATGCCGCGCAGAACGCCCGTGTGGTTCGTGCCGCCGAGCACTACTACCGGGCCATGTACCGGGGCGGCTCGGACTCCTGGAACCTGCGCGACAACCACATGTTCGACACCCTGCGCCAGGTGCTGCGTCGGCGTGGCCCGCAGGCCAAGGCAGTGGTCTGGGCGCACAACTCCCACGTCGGTGACGCCGCCGCCACCGAGATGGGCTGGAACGGCCAGTTCAACCTCGGCCAGCTGTGCCGGATGACCTGGGGCGACTCCGCGGCGCTGGTCGGCATGGGGACCGACAGCGGCCTGGTAGCCGCCGCGGACGAGTGGGACGGTGAACTGACCCTCAAGCAGGTGCGCCCTTCGCTGCCCGACAGCTGGGAGCGCCAGTTCCTCGAGACCGGCCTGCCGATGTGCCTGGTGGACTGGCGGCAGCGCCCGACCCTGCGCCAGACCCTCGAGCAACCGCTGCTCGAACGCGCCATCGGGGTGATCTACCGGCCCGAGAGCGAGCGCCGCAGCCACTACTTCACCGCCCTGCTGGGCAGCCAGTTCGACGCCTATCTCTGGTTCGCCCGTACCCGCGCGGTCACGCCGCTGGACAGTGGAAGCACCCAGGGCGAAGACCAGACCTATCCCTTCGGGCTCTGATCTTCCGGCGTCGACGTCTCGCTCAGCAGGCGGGCCAGGCTCTGGCGATCCACCGCCTTGCTGAACAGGAAGCCCTGCACCTCGCCGCACTGCTCGTCCTCGAGAATGCGCAGCTGGCCTTCGGTTTCCACGCCTTCGGCCGTCACCGCCAGGTTCAGCGCCTTGCCCAGGCCGATGATGGCCTGGACGATGGAACGGTCGCGGCCGGTGGTGTCGAGGGTGGCAATGAAGCGGCGGTCGATCTTGATGCTGTCGAACGGATAGGCACGCAGATAGCCCAGGGACGAGTAGCCGGTGCCGAAGTCGTCCATGTTCAGCTTCACGCCCAGGTCCTTGAGCTCCTGCATGGTCTGCAAGGCGCATTCGACATCATTGAGCATGCTGTTCTCGGTGACTTCCAGTTCCAGTCGCTCCGCCGACAGCCCCGAATCCATCAGCGCCTGCTTCACCTGGCCGACAATGTCGGCATGGGCGAACTGGGTAGGCGAGATGTTCACCGACACCAGCATCGACTCCGGCCAGCCGGCAGCCTCGCGGCACGCCTGCTGGAGCACCCACTGGCCGATGTCGACGATCAGGTCGCTCTCCTCGGCCAGCGCGATGAATTCATCCGGCCCTACCAGTCCGCGGGTGGGGTGGTTCCAGCGCAGCAGCGCCTCGGCCGAGACGATCGCAAGGTCGCCAACGCGGTAGCGCGGCTGGTAGTAGAGTTCGAGCTGACCCAGGCGCAGTGCGTTGCGCAGCTCGGTTTCGCTGCGTTTCTTGGCCAGCAGCTGGCGGTCCATGACCTCGGAATAGAAGCGCCAGGCGTTGCGCCCGGCGGTCTTGGCCTCGTACATGGCGACGTCGGCGCAGCGCAGCAGGTTCTGCGCATCGCCGCTGGCATCGCCCGAGAGCACGATGCCAATGCTGGTGCCGACGTGCAGCGAATGCCCTTCGTAATCGATGGGCTGGTTGATGATTTCCACCAGGCGCCGGCTGAATGCCTCGGCGTCCTCGCGCCCCTGGGACTGGCTGTCGACGATGACGAACTCATCGCCGCCCAGTCGCGCCACCAGGTCCTCGCCACGGATCGAATCACGCAGGCGCTCGGCGACTATCTGCAGGACGGCGTCGCCGGCGGGATGCCCCAGGGTGTCGTTGATCGGCTTGAAGCGATCGAGGTCGAGCATCAGCACCGCCAACTGCTGCTCGCGACCACTGCCGAGCAGCTCGTCCATGAAACTCGCCAGCTTGCTGCGGTTGGGCAGGCCGGTCAGGGCGTCGTGCAGGGACAGGTGCTGGATACGCGCGTGGGCCTCGACTTCATGGGTGATGTCCGCGCTGGTGCCGCGATAGCCGCGCCCGCCGGCGCCGGATGCGGTGAACTTGCAGATGCGCCGCAGCTCGTGGGCATCGCGGAAACCACAGGTCAGCGTCGTGGAATGGCCCTGCTGGGGAATCTTCTCCAGCCAGGCGATCAGGCTGGTGGTGTCGCAGGTGATCAGGTCGTCGATGCGCCGCCCCAGCCAGTCACCGATCCGGTAGCCGGTGAGTGTTTCGAAGCGTGCCGAAAGGTAGGTCAGGCGGAAGTTCTCGTCGGTCTCCCAGATCCAGTCGGAACTCGCTTCGGCTATGGCCTTGAAGCGCTGCTCGCTGGTTTCCAGCGCCAGGTTGCTGTCCTTCAGGCTGCGCTGGTAGTGATCCACCACCCGCGCATTGGCGAGCGCCGTGCGGATCAGCCAGACCAGGAAGACGAACATCAGCACCACCACCGCTGCCCAGGCGCTCGCCAGGCGATGCAGCATGTCGGTGCCCGGCGTCGGGGTGTGCCAGCTGATCTCGAAGCCGGAGTTGCCCAGGGTCACGGCATTGCCGGTGTTCGCGCGCAGGTCATCGGGCTGGATCTGCAGGCCGCCGACGCCGAAGTCGCGGCCCAGCTTCTGCAGCTTGGTGGGTGTCAGGCGATCGACCAGGATCATCAGCGGGCCGTCCAGCGGCGCGCCGTCGCGTGAAGGCTTGACCAGTGCGGCGGATGCGATGGCCGGCGCGTTCTCGACGCTGACGTAGCGGCTGACGGCGCGGTCCCGCTGGGCAGCGGCGGCAGCATCGTCGCGCAGCTCGTCGAGGTTGATCGGCATCAGGCTGGTGCAATGGTTGCGCGACAACCGGCCCTCCTCCATGACGTACTCCTCGCCGCCCTGGTTGAGCACGCAGACCAGCTCGTAGCCGTTGGCGCTGTACAACTGCGGGCCGATGTTGTCCTCGTTGTAGGCCCAGGCGAGGTTCAGCGGTGGGCTGAGGTTGCGGTAGGCGTCGTTCCAGAAGGCGTTGTTCCTGAGCAGCAGTTCGGAAGTTGCGATGCGGTTCTGCAGCGCCTTGCCGACGTAGAAGCGCGTCTGCTCGCGGGCCATCTGGTCCTGCAGGCTGGCGATGTGGCCCATCACCGCTGCGCTCACGCCCAGGGCGCCGATCAGAATCAGGATGAACAGCGTCAGGTGCCGGGTGACGGTGCGCTGCGCGGATATCTCGCGCGGCGCGGCGAGGGGCTTCACGGAGATGTTCATCGGCGTCTCTTCTGGGAGGACTTATCACTAGGAGTGACGCCGCGTGCCGTCGTTCAAACCGAAGGAGCGATGGTGAATTTCGTCTGAACCTGCGGGCGCCAGTCGCAGTCCGGATGATTAAGGAAACTCCACCGGGGAAAGCCATGACTCAGGATCGTCTTCATTTCTTGCGCGACCTGCTGCGCGATTTCGAACTCCCGCTGGATCCAGCCCAGCATCCCGCCTTCCTGGGCGCCGCGCTGCGCCAGCTCAGCGACGATGGTCTGGACCGCCTGCCACGCCCGGGTAACGGCGAAACCCTGCGCCGCTGGCAGGCGCTGGCCACGGTGGCCGGCGCCGACCTGTCGCTGCTCAAGCTGTACGAGGGCCATACCAATGCGCTGGCGATACTGGCCGAGCTCGAAGGCGAAGCACTGCCCGGCCCCTGGGCCGTGTGGGCGGCCGACCCGCTGGGCACAGGCATGCAGCTCACTGCGCGGGAGGCTGGCTGGGTCCGCATCAGCGGCAACAAGCCCTGGTGCTCCGGTGCCGGCGTGGTGCAGCACGCCCTGCTGACCGTGAAGGATGAGCAACAGCGCCCACAGCTGGTGGCAGTGACGCTCGACCAACCCGGCGTGCGCATCGGCCGCAGCGGCTGGAACGCAGTGGGCATGGCGGCCACCAGCAGCGTGCAGGTGGACTTTGATCATGCACTGGCGCGCTGCATCGGCGGGCCCGGCGAATACCTGGAACGTCCCGGCTACTGGCACGCTGGGGCGGGCATAGCGGCCTGCTGGTACGGCGCCGCCAGCCGCCTGGCCAGTTATTTGCGCAACGGCCATATCGACAATCCCCATGCCATGGCACACCTGGGAGCGGTGGACGCCGCGCTGGCCGGCGCTGCCGGTGCGCTGCGCGAATGCGCCGGGTGGATCGACGAGAACCCGGCAGCCCCCTCGGAGCTGGCCGCGCGGAGGGTACGCGCCCAGGTGGAAGGCGCCGTGGAAGCGGTGCAATGGCACGTGGGCCGTGCATTGGGCGACACGCCCTTCTTCCACGACCGGCGTTTTGCCCGCCTGGCAGCGGACCTGCCGGTGTTTCTTCGGCAGAGCCATGGCGAACGCGACCTGGCCCACCTCGGCCAGCACCTGGCGGCAAAGAGCGAAGAAGCCTGGGCGTTGTGAGCTGGCGAACGGCCTGGCGGCTTCGGCAACGCCATGCCGGCTGCCTCGCCAGGTGACCGCTCGCACGGTTTTTCCGAACCAACGTCCGGAGGCCTACTCACACGCCTGGCAAAGCGCTGAATCCCTCGGAGGCCCCGATGCCCGCGAACCGCGAGCCGTCCATGGCGGCACAGACGATCCACCTGACCCTCAACGGCGAGGACCGGCAGTTGCAAGTACTGCCCTGGACCACCACCCTCGACCTGCTGCGCGAGCAGCTTGAGCTCACCGGCAGCAAGAAAGGCTGCGACCACGGCCAGTGCGGCGCCTGCACCGTGCTGCTCGACGGCCGCCGGGTGAACGCCTGCCTGCTGCTGGCGGTGATGCTCGACGGCCACCGCCTGACCACCATCGAAGGGCTGGCTCGCGATGGCGAGCTGCACCCGATGCAGGCCGCGTTCGTCCGCCACGACGCCTTCCAATGCGGCTACTGCACGCCCGGGCAGATCTGCTCGGCGGTCGCCCTGGCCCGAGAGCCGGCGCCCCACGACCGCGATGAACTGCGCGAACGCATGAGCGGCAATCTCTGCCGCTGCGGCGCCTACCCGAACATCCTCGACGCTATCGAGGATGCCCTGCCCGCCAGCCGCCTGGAGGACCTATGACCCCCTTCGCCTACAGCCGCCCCGCCGCCATCGACGAGGCCGTGGCGCTGGCCGGCCCGGACAGCCGCTTCATCGCCGGCGGCACCAACCTGGTGGACCTGATGAAGGAAGAGGTGGAGCGCCCACAGCGACTGATCGACATCAACGCCCTGCCGCTGCGCGAACTTCGCGAAACCGACACCGGCGGCCTGTACATCGGCGCACTGGTGGACAACGCCAGCCTCGCCGCCAGCCCACAGATCCTCGAACGCTACCCGTTGATCAGCCGCGCCATTCTTGCCGGCGCCTCGCCCCAGCTGCGCAACATGGCCAGTACCGGAGGCAACCTGCTGCAGCGCACCCGTTGCCATTATTTCTACGACCGCGCCGTGCCCTGCAACAAGCGCGAGCCCGGCAGCGGCTGCCCGGCGAAGGACGGATTGAATCGGCAGCACGCCATCCTTGGGGCCAGCGAGCACTGCGTGGCGGTGCACCCCTCCGATCTGTGCGTGGCGCTGGCCGCGCTGAATGCCGTGGTGCACGTACGCAGCCCGCAGGCGCGACGCTGCCTGTCCTTCGAGCAGTTTCACCGCCTGCCCGGCAGCCGCCCACAGGAGGACAACATCCTCGCCGCCGATGAACTGGTGCTGGGCATCGAGCTGCCCGGCGAAGGCTTCGCCGATCACTGCGCCTACCTCAAGGTGCGCGACCGCGCGTCCTATGCCTTCGCCCTGGTATCCGTGGCCGTGGGCCTGCTGCTGGACGGCGCCGGGCGCATGGCCCAGGTCAATCTCGCACTCGGCGGTGTGGCCCATAAACCCTGGCGCGACGCCGAGGCCGAGGAGATGCTGCTGGGCAAGGCGCCCGAGACGGCGCATTTCCGGCGCTGCGCCGATCATCTGCTGCGCCTGGCACGGCCCCTGAACGACAACGCCTTCAAGGTGGAACTCGCGCGACGCAGCATCGTGCGCGCGCTGCAACTGGCGGCAGGAGGTGAGCGATGAACAGCAAGCTGCACCACGCCATCGGCACGCCGCTGGATCGGGTCGACGGCCCATTGAAGGTCACCGGCGGCGCGCGCTACGCGGCGGAATACAGTACCGCAGGTCTGCTGCATGGCGCGGTGGTCAGCAGCACCATCACCCGCGGCCGCATCCTTGGCATCGACAGCGATGCTGCCAGCGCCCTGCCCGGCGTGCACCTGGTGATGACCCACCTCAACCGCCCGCCCCTGGCCGCCGACGACGACAGCTACGAAGACCAGGATTCCGCCGAGGGCTCTTCTTTCCGCCCGCTGTTCAATGACCGTGTGCTGTACAACGGTCAGCCGGTAGCCCTGGTCGTGGCCGAGGATCTGGAAACTGCGCGGCATGCCGCATCGCTGGTTCGCGTCAGGTACGAAGCCGAACCGCACTCGACCGACCTGCGCAGGAGCCTGGCGCAAGCCGTCCCCGCCCCCGCCGAGCTGCCCGGCCCGCGCGGCGATGCCGACGGCGCGTTATGCAGCGCACCGGTGCGCATCGAGGCCGAGTACGAGCTGCCGGTGGAACACCACAACCCGATGGAGCCCCACGCCTCCACGGTGATCTACCGACCCGATGGCAGCCTGCTGGTGCACGACAAGACCCAGGGCTCGCAGAACAGCCAGGCCTACCTGTGCCAGGTACTCAAGCTCGCCCCGGCGCAAGTTCGGGTTCGGGCGGCTTACGTCGGTGGCGCATTCGGCTCCGGGCTGCGTCCGCAATACCAGCTGCCGCTGGCCGCCATGGCTGCGCTCAAGTTGCAGCGCTCGGTGCGCGTGGCGCTGACCCGCCAGCAGCAGTTCACCTTCGGCTATCGGCCGCGCACGGTACAACGCCTGAGCCTGGGCGCCGACGAAGAAGGCCGCCTGCTCGGGCTGGTGCATCAGGTGACCGGCCAGACCTCGCGCTTCGAGCAGTTCACCGCCCACGTCGCGGAGTGGTCCGGCATGCTCTACCACTGCGACAACGTCCGCCTGACCTACCGCCTGGTGCCCCTGGACGTCTACACGCCCCTGGACATGCGCGCCCCCGGCGCCGCCGAAGGGGTGTACGCGCTGGAATGCGCAATGGACGAACTGGCCTGGGCCGCGGCGGTCAACCCGCTGCACCTGCGCCTGATCAACTTCACCGAGGTCAACCAGAACCTCGGCAAGCCTTACTCCAGCAAGGCGCTGCGCGACTGCTACAGCGAGGGCGCGCGGCAGTTCGGCTGGCCCACGCAGATGCCCGCCCCAGGTTCGCAGCGCGAAGGGGGGTTGCGCATCGGTTTCGGCATGGCCACCGGTGTCTGGGAAGCCCTGCAGATGCCGGCGAGCGCCAGCGCGGCACTGGCAGCTGACGGCAGCGTGGTGGTAGCCAGCGCGACCACCGATATCGGTACCGGCACCTACACCGCCATGACCCAGATCGCCGCGCAGACCCTCGGCCTGCCGCCAGAGCGGGTGCGCTTCGTGCTGGGGGATTCGGCCTTGCCGCAGGCGCCGCTGCAAGGCGGTTCCTTCACCGTGTCGTCGGTGGGCAGTGCGGTGCGCGAAGCTTGCCTGGCGCTGCGTCAGAACCTGTTGGATGCGGCGCGCCAATTGC
Organism: Pseudomonas sp. DP-17; assembly: GCF_022380625.1. Classification (NCBI taxonomy): domain Bacteria; kingdom Pseudomonadati; phylum Pseudomonadota; class Gammaproteobacteria; order Pseudomonadales; family Pseudomonadaceae; genus Pseudomonas; species Pseudomonas sp. DP-17. The sequence continues at coordinate 91,988 of NZ_JAKSXG010000003.1, read as the reverse complement.
CATCGGGGCCCTTCCAGCGCTTCACCGACGACCAGGTCGAATGCAGCGACGGCCAATTGCAGGCGAAAACCGCCGAGCACCGGGTCAGCTTTGCCGAGCTGTTCCAGCGCTACGGCAGCCTGCAGGGCAATGCCACGGCACATCCGTCACCGCTGCGCAATGGCTATGCGACAGCCACCCATTCGGCGGTTTTCGTCGAGGTGGCGGTGGATGAAGCGCTGGGCACGGTTCGGGTCCGCCGGGTCGTCAGTGCCATCGCCGCAGGACGGGTAGTCAACCCCAAGACTGCGCGCAGCCAGATTCTCGGCGGTGTGGTCTGGGGTGTGAGCATGGCGCTGCACGAAGCCAGCCTGATGGACCATCGCCTGGGCCGATTCATGAATCACAATCTGGCCGAGTACCACATCCCGGTGCAGGCCGACATCGGTGATATCCGCGTGCTGTTCGTCGACGAGCCCGACGCGGTGATCAACCCGCTGGGCTCCAAGGGCGTCGGCGAGATCGGCGTCATCGGCGTGGCGGCGGCGGTCGCCAACGCGGTCTACCATGCAACCGGTAAACGCATCCGCGAGCTGCCGATCACGCTGGACAGGCTGCTGTGACCCGCGAAAGGAGGTTCAGATGCCCAGCCCGCGCTACACCAACCGTCGCCATGCCGGAATCTCCCTGGCAATGGTCCTGCGCGACATGCCCCTGGTCGACCCGCTGATCCTCGCCCTGCCCCGCGGCGGCGTGCCGGTTGCCAAGGAAATCGCCCGCATCCTCGGTGCCCCGATGGACGTGCTGCTGGTGCGCAAGATCGGTGCGCCGGGCAACGAGGAATTCGCCCTCGGCGCCATCGTCGACGGCCCCGAGCCGAACTGGGTGGTGGACGAGCAGATGCTGGCGCGCTTCGATCCGCCGCCCGAGTGGTTCGAGCAGCAGGTGCTGGAGCAGCTCCGCGAACTGGAGCGCCGCCGTTTGCTCTACCGTGGCGTGAAAGCTCCGGCGCAACTGGAGAACCGCGACCTGATCCTGGTCGACGACGGCCTGGCCACCGGCAGCAGCATGCGCGCCGCGCTCAAGTGCCTGCGGGCGCAGCATCCGCACAGGGTGGTCCTGGCCGTGCCGGTGGGCCCGGCGGCAACCGTGCAGAAGTTGCGCGAGGAAGTGGACACGCTGATCTGCCTCGATACGCCTTCGCCCTTTCGCGCCGTCGGTGACCATTACCGCGACTTCCGCCAGCTGAGCGATCAGGAAGTGATCGATCTGCTGGCGAAGTGAAGCTGCGCGATTCGAACCTGGGGGAGAAGCGGACGCTGTCCGCGATGATTCCGCCCAGCGCCCTGTTCGGCCGGGTGCGGCGGTGAGTCAATCGCGGACAGAGTCCGCTTCTACGCACATGGAAATTTCATGCAGATGGTTATTTAGATTGTTGCTTTATATTTCTTATGGTTATTAGCTAGACCAATTCATTCCTTCTCGGCCCCACCGCCTCGCTGCCACACTCGGCACCGCCGGTGGGCCATCCCCGCCGCTCTGGAACGGGCCTTTCCCCACCCTCGAAGGCCCGCACTCGATCATTGCGGGAACCCGTCGCATGAACGGGCCCGAGAAGGAGCTGGATATTCATGAAGAAACTCACTGCCGTTACCGCCCTCGCCCTGGCCGTCCTCTCCGGACTGGCCCACGCCGACCGCCTGGAGGACATCAGGAAAGCCGGCGTGCTGCGCGTCGCCGCGTTCGACAGCAACCCGCCGTTCGGCTACGTCGATGCCAAAAGCAAGCAGATCGAAGGCCTGGACGTGGATTACGCCAAGGCCCTGGCCGACAAGCTGGGAGTGAAGCTGCAGGTGCTGCCGACCAACCCGGCCAACCGCATTCCGCTGCTGACCGCCAACAAGGTCGACCTGGTGCTGGCCAACTTCACCATCACCCCCGAGCGCGCCGAGCAGGTGGACTTCAGCATCCCCTACTTCTCGTCCGGCCAGCAGTTCATCGTCAGGAAAGGCAGCCTGAAATCGCCGGAAGACCTGAACAAGTGGCGCGTCGGCGTGGACAAGGGCACCGTCAACGAAGGCGTGCTGCGGGAGAAATTCCCCGGCGCCAAGGTCATCGCCTACGACGACACCCCCTTCGCCTTCACCGCCCTGCGCAATGGCCAGGTCCAGGCCATCACCCAGGACGGCCCGAAGCTGATCGGCCTGCTGGCCAACGTGCCGGACAAGGACAAGTACGAAGTGCCGCCCTTCACCATCTCCAATGACCTGATCGGCGTCGGCATTCCCAAGGGCGAGAAGACCCTGACCGAGTTCGTCAACCAGAGCCTCACCGAGCTGGAAGCCAGCGGCAAGGCGCAGAGCATCTACGACGCCTGGTTCGGCCCGACCACCAGGACGCCCCTGGCGCGCCTGTACAGGATCGGCGACAAGAGCTGACCCACTGATACCTGCACGACCGCGCGCCCCGCATCCGTGGGGCGTTGCCGTTTCCCTGCCCTGTCGATGGAATACTTCCGATGTTCGGCGAACTGCTCGCCCCGACCTACCTGAGCTGGCTGCTCGACGGTTTCCTGCTCACCCTCGGTATTTCCCTGTTCTGCTGCGTCCTCGCCACCCTGCTCGGCGCGCCGCTGGCCATCGCCCGCCAGGCGAAGTCGCGCTGGCTGTCGTGGCCGGCACGAGCCTATCTGGCGCTGTTCCGCAATACGCCGCTGCTGGTGCAGCTGTTCTTCTGGTACTTCGGCGTGCCGGCGTTGCTGCCGGAGGATTTCGTCTTCTGGCTGAACACGCCCCACGAGCTGGGCAGGCTGGCTTGGCCATCCTTCGAATTTCTCGCCGCCGCCTGGGGCCTGACGCTCTACACCACGGCGTTCATTGCCGAGGAGTTGCGCGCCGGAATCGACTCGGTACGAGCCGGGCAGCGTGAAGCCGGCATGGCGCTGGGGCTGCGCCCGCTGCAGGTGTGGCGCTGGATCATCCTGCCGCAGGCGCTGCGCACCGCGCTGCCGCCGCTGATGGGGCAATACATGAACGCGCTGAAGAACTCCTCGCTGGCGATGGCCATCGGGCTGGCGGAGCTGTCCTACGCCTCGCGCCAGGTGGAGACACAGACCTTCAAGACCTTCCAGGCCTTCGGCATCGCCACCCTGCTCTACATCGGTGCGATCGCCCTGATCGAGGCGTTGGGCCAGGCGCTGCAGCACACCCGCCGCTACCGCCAGGGAGCCTGACATGGACTTCTCCGTCATCCACGAGAACCTCTCCTACTTCCTCGTCGGCGCCTACCCCGACGGCCCGCTGGGCGGCGCCGCGCTGACGGTCATCCTGGCGCTGGCCTCCGGGGTCGCATCAGCGTTGATCGGCCTGGCGCTGGGTATCGCGCTCTCGGTACTGCGCGGCAAACCGCGCCTGCTGCTGGTGGCCTTCCTCGGCTTCTTCAGGGCGATCCCGGTGCTGATGCTGATCTTCTGGAGCTACTTCCTGCTGCCCATCGTCTTCCACTTCGACGTGCCAGCCCTGGGCACCGTGGTTTGCGCGCTGTCGCTGATCGGCGGGGCGTATCTGGCGCACTCGGTGCACGCCGGCATCGAAAGCCTGCCCAAGGGCCAGTGGGACGCCGCCCGTGCGCTGGGCCTGCGCCCGTGGCAGGTGCTCAGCCTGGTAATCCTGCCGCAGGCGCTGCCGGTCATGCTGCCGTCCTTCCTCAACCAATGGGTCTCGCTGATCAAGGACACGTCCCTGGCCTACGTGATCGGTGTCGGCGAGCTGTCATTCGTCGCCACCCAGGTGAGCAACCGGGTGATGGTCCACCCCACGGAAGTTTTCCTGTTCGTCGCCCTGCTGTACTTCCTGCTGTGCTCGGCGCTGGACCTGGCGGCCGCATTGCTGGCGAGGTTGCGACCGGACTACCGCAAGGCGGCATGAGGCTCAGTACTCGTCGTGCCGGCGCCACCACATGCGCTGTTCGTTGCGCCCCAGCGGCGCGCGGTCGAGCCACTGGAACAGTCCCCAGAGCACATCCAGCCCCCGGGCGTAGGTGGAATAGCAGTGATAAATCTTGCCCCCTTCACGCACGAAGCTGCTCATGCCCGGCAGGTCGCGGGTGAAAGTCGCCACGTCGGTGCCGCAGCAGGCTGCAGTCGCCACCACCGGTTCCGGCGCCGGGCCGCTGGCCGGGCCCTCGCGGCGGAAGTTGTAGTCGACCTCCCCGCCGCGCTGCTGGGCCTCGGTGAAGGACACGTTGAAGTCGTAGTTGAAACCGCTGCCGTGGGATGACGCCCAGGGGAAGCTCCAGCCCATGCGCCGGCGGTACGCCAGCAACTTCTCCAGAGGCGCGCGCGATACCGCCAGCAGCGTCACGTCATGGTTTGCCAAGTGAGTGGCGTAGCCATCGAAGCCGTCGGCGATGTTCGAACAGGACGGGCAACCGGCCCGGTAATCCGGCCCGAACATGAAGTGGTAGACCAACAGTTGCGAGCGGCCGGCGAACACATCGGCGAGATTCGCCGGGCCCTGCTCGGTGTCGAAGCGGTAGTCCTTGTCGATCAGCACCCAGGGCAACGCCTGGCGCCTGCGCGCCAGCTCATCGCTGCGCCGGGTCAGCGCCTTTTCCTCGGCCAGCAGCTCCAGGCGCGCGGCCAGCCATTCTTCACGGGTGGCAACAGGATGGGCATTCATGGCAGTTCTCCTCCGCCTGCGGCGGCTCGGTGGGTATGGCTTAGACTAGGCAGCGAGCCGAAGTCGAGGAGAGTGACAAAGTTGGCAGGATTTCCATGGATTCGCTGATCACCGCGGCAGCCCGTGCCCTGGCGGCGGGCGATCCGCTGGGCGCGCTGAACCGCGTGGCGCTGCGCGAAGATCCGCCGGCGCTGGCCTTGCGCGGCATCGCCATGGCCCAGCTGGGCGACTTCCCCCGTGCACGCACTCTGCTACGGCGGGCTGCCCGCGCTTTCGGTACCCACGAGCCGATGGAGCGCGCCCGTTGCCGAGTGGCCGAGGCGGAAGTGGCTTTGGCCAGCCGCGAGCTGAACTGGCCGGTCGAACCGCTGGAAGACGCCGCCGTGCTGCTCGCCCGCCATGGCGATCGGGGCAACGCGGCCCACGCGCGCTATCTGCTGATTCGCCGCGCGCTATTGCTCGGCCAGGTGGACGAGGCCGAATCCCTGCTCGGCGGCGTCGATCCCGGCTCGCTGCCACCGGCCTTGCGCGCCGTGCACTGGCTGATTGTCTCGGGCATCGCCGTTCGCCGGCTTCAGGCGGCTGCAGCGCGCCAGGCGCTAGGTCAAGCCACGCAAGCGGCGGCAGCGGCGGGCATTCCCGCCCTGCGCGCGGAGGTCGACCAGGCGACGCGCATTCTCGAAGCGCCGGCGGCACGGCTGATTGCCCAACAGACCTCGCGCCTGCTGTCGCTGGAGGAAGTGGAAAGCCTGCTGCACTCCGATGCCCTGGTGGTGGACGCCTGCCGCAACCGCATCGGCGCGGTGTCGCTGAGCAGCCGTCCGCTGCTGTTCGCCCTGGCCCGCGCGCTGGCTGAAGCCTGGCCCGGGGACGTATCGCGTACGGATCTGATCGGTCGGGTGTTCCACACCCGCCACCCCGACGAGACCCACCGCGCACGCCTGAGGGTGGAAATCGGCCGCTTGCGGCAACTGCTGCAGCCATTGGCGGGTATCGAGTCCACGTCACGTGGCTACCTCCTGAGTGCCGCCAATCCGCTGGTCCTTGCACCGCCGCGGGAAGAAGCCAACGCTGAAGTGCTGGCCCTGCTCAGTGATGGCCAGGCCTGGTCCAGCTCGGCACTGGCGCTGGCACTGGATACCAGCCAGCGCACGGTGCAGCGCGCCCTCGAGGCGCTGGCCGAAGCCGGCCGCGTGCAGGCGCTGGGGCAAGGGCGTGCGCGGTGCTGGATTCTGTCACCGGCGCCAGGATTCGCGACGACCTTGTTACTCCCCGCCCCCTTCGGCGCCTGAATAGGCTGAAGGCTCACCCACAACTGGCAGGGCTGCAAAATGACGACTCACTACAAACAATCCCCCGCGCAGGTACTGCAGGAGTACGGCCCGTTTCCAGGCGTCGAATCCGTCGCCGGAGTGACCTTCGACGGTCAGCAGGTCTGGATCGCAACGGGCGACAAACTGAGCCGCCTCGATCCGCAGAGCGGGCAGCTGGGCGCGTCGATCCAGGTCCCGGCCCATGCCGGTACCGCCTTCGACGGCACGCACCTGTACCAGATCGGCGAGAACATCATCCAGAAGATCGACCCGGCCAGCGGCAAGGTGCTCTCCACCATCCCGGCGCCGGGCGCCGGGGGCGATTCCGGCATGGCCTGGGCGGAAGGCTCGCTCTGGGTCGGCGAGTATCGCGCACGGAAGATTCATCAGATCGACCCGGAAACCGGTGAAGTCCTTCGTACGATTGATTCAAATCGTTTCGTCACTGGCGTGACCTGGGTTGAAGGCCAACTCTGGCATGCCACCTGGGAGCCGGAAGCCACCTACAGCGAGCTACGCCGCATCGACCCGCAGTCCGGCGCGGTTCTGGAGCAGCTGGACCTGCCCGAAGGCGTACATGTTTCCGGCCTGGAAGCCGACGGCGGCGAGCGTTTCTACTGCGGCGGCGGCAACAGCGGCAAGGTCCGCGCGGTTCGGCGACCGCGCTAATCTGCGCTAGTGTTGGCACCTCACTGGAGATGGCCGCACTGGCCCGGAGACCGAGCATGGATTGGCTGGAGCACCGTATCCCCCCACCTTTGGTGGTGTTCATCACCGGCGTGCTGATGTGGCTGGCGGTACGCCCGGTGGCGCCATTGGGCCATCGGGCGTGGCTGGCGCTGCTGGTGGCGCTGGCTGGCGTCGCGGTCTGCCTGGCGGGCGTAGCGTCGTTTCGCCGCGCGCGCACCACAGTCAATCCGCTGAAGCCGGAATCAGCCTCTTCGCTGGTGGTGTCCGGCATCTACCGGCACACGCGCAACCCCATGTACCTGGGCTTTGCCATCATGCTGCTGGGCTGGTGCGTGTTCCTCGGTTCGGCGCTGGCAGTGCTCGGCGTGGCGGCCTTCGTGCTGTACATCGGGCGCTTCCAGATCCGCCCGGAGGAACGGGCGCTGCGCGAGCTGTTCGGTGCGCAATTCGATGCCTTCTGCACTCGGGTGCGGCGCTGGGTCTGACGCCGTTTCAGACAGTCACCCGGCAAATCGCCATTGCCTTCTGACAGAAAAGGATGGGATATTTGCAAATGGTAAATATTCGCATCAAGGTCTGCCGTGTCCCCTTCGCTCCTGCTGGTGGAAGACGATTCCCGTCTTCGCCTGGACCTCGAACGTCATTTCTGTCAGCGCGGTTTTGTCGTCACGACTTGCGCCAACGGTGACCAGGGGCTGGTGGCCGTCCACCAGACCGACTTCGACCTGGTCCTGCTGGACATCCTGCTCCCCGGCATCGATGGCCTGTCGCTGCTGGATAAGCTGCGCAGTTCCCGGGCCACGCCGGTGATGCTGATGTCCGCCCTGGGTGCGGAGCAGGACCGCATTACCGGCTTCACCCGCGGCGCCGACGACTACCTGCCCAAGCCCTTCAGCCTGGCGGAGCTGGATGCGCGCATCGATGCACTGCTGCGCCGGGTCAGCCTGGATCGCACCCGCACCGGGCCGGCCCAGCCTCAACGGCACAGCTCGTTGCAGTTCGACGATGAACTGCAGGACGTTTCCCGCAACGGCGAACACGCGGGCCTGACACATTCCGAATACCGCCTGCTGGCGACGCTGCACGCCCACGCTGGCGAGGCGCTGAGCAAGAGCTTCCTCTACCAGAGCGTGCTGCACCGCGCCTATACGCGGCTCGACCGCGGGCTGGACGTGCATGTCTGCAACCTGCGCCGCAAGCTGGCGGCCATCGGTGCGCAACAGGTGCAGATCCAGGCCGTGCGCGGCCAGGGCTACATCCTGGTGGACGCGGATCGCCACTGATGCGCCGTCACCCGCTGCTGTGGAAGATCGCCGCGCTGCAGGTCGGATTCTGCCTGCTGCTAACCTGGCTGATCTGGACCTGGGGCCTGTCGCTGGAGCGCAGCACCTACTTCCTCGGCAGCGAGGACCGCGATTATCTGGCGCGCCATGCCGAGCAGGCCGAGAGGGTGTTGGAACAGCAGGGTGCCGAGGGTGTAGAGCGCTTTCGCCGCGAACTTTCCGCCGCCGAGCACACCTGGGTCGCGGTGATCGGCGAACACCTGCAGAGCCTGGGCACCACGCCGCTGACGGCGAAGGAATACAGCCACCTGACCTTCATGCGCAAGCTGGACTGGCCGATGAGCCGGCGCCTGCAGGACGAGCTGCCCTATGTCAGCATCGAGTTTCCCGAGCACCCTGAGCGCGGCCGGCTGGTCATGCAACTCCCCGAGCGGCTGCTGCCCGGCGGCCTGACGCCCTGGACGCACCTGTTCAGCCATGGCGTGGTGCCGACCCTGCTGGCCGCCATCCTCGGCCTGTTGATCTATCGCCACCTGGTGTTGCCACTCAATCGTCTGCGCGCCCGTGCCGATGCCCTGCGGGCGGACGATCTGGACAGCGAAGGGCCCGGCACACCGCTGGCCCACCGCCGTGACGAGCTGGGCGAACTGGCGCTGGCATTCGACCATATGGCCGACCGCCTGCGGCACAGCCTGGCGCAGCAGCGGCTGCTGTTGCGCACGCTGTCCCACGAGTTGCGTACACCGTTGGCGCGCCTGCGCATTGCCCATGACAGTGATCTGCCGGTGGAGCAGTTGCGGCAGCGCCTGGACCGCGAGATCCAGGACATGCAGCGCCTGCTGGAAGACACCCTCGATCTCGCCTGGATGGACACCGAGCGCCCGCAGCTGGAACGCGAGCCGGTGCTGGTGCTGTCGGTCTGGGAAGCGCTGCGCGAGGACGCCTGCTTCGAGAGCGGCTGGGAGCCCGAGCGGCTGCCCTGCTCGCTGGGCACCGACTGCGTGGTCGAGGTGCACCTGGACAGCTTCGCCCAGGCCATCGAGAACCTGCTGCGCAACGGCATTCGCCATTCGCCGCGCAACGGCCAGGTGCGCCTGGACGGCTGGCGGGAGGGCGAATACTGGCACCTGTGCGTCAGCGATGACGGCCCGGGCGTGGCACCAGCTGACCTCGAACGCATCTTCCAGCCCTACCAGCGCCTGCAACCCTCGGAATCCAGCGGCTTCGGCCTGGGCCTGGCCATCGCCCGGCGCGGCGTCGAGCTGGCCGACGGGCGCCTGTGGGCGGAGAACGGCACGCGCAACGGCGAGGCCGGGCTGTGCCTGCACCTGCTGCTGCCGGCGGCGTCGACCGAGCCAGTGGCGGCAAGTGTTTAGAAAGTTAATGCGCTTTACCAGCAAATAGTAGTCATTATCATTTGTGATCTCTTAGTAATCGTCCTCCTTCGGAGATCACCGATGTCGTCCCGTCCGATGCAGTTCCTTCCGCCCTTCCTGCTGCTGTCCAGCTGCCTGCTGTCCTTCGCCGTACAGGCCGCCAGCGCCGATTCCGAGCCTGTCGAACTCGACAGCGAGACCATAGTCGCCACCGCCGCAGAAGAAGCCAAGCAGATGCCGGGCGTGTCGATCATCACCGCCGAGGACATCAGGAAGCGCCCGCCGGCCAGCGACCTGTCGCAGATCATCCGTACCATGCCGGGTGTCAACCTGACCGGCAACTCCAGCAGCGGCCAGCGCGGCAACAACCGCCAGATCGACATCCGCGGCATGGGTCCGGAGAACACCCTGATCCTGGTGGACGGCAAGCCGGTTTCCAGCCGCAACGCGGTGCGTTACGGCTGGCGCGGCGAGCGCGACTCGCGCGGCGATACCAACTGGGTGCCGGCCGATCAGGTGGAACGCATCGAAGTCCTCCGCGGCCCGGCAGCGGCGCGTTATGGCAACGGCGCGGCGGGCGGCGTGGTGAACATCATCACCAAGCAGGCCGGTAACGAAACCCACGGCGACGTCACCGTCTACAGCAACTTCCCGCAGCACCGCGACGAGGGCGCCACCCAGCGCATGACCTTCGGCCTCAACGGCCCGCTGACCGACAGCCTGAGCTACCGCGTGTACGGCAACGTCGCGAAGACCGATGCGGACGACTGGGACATCAACGCCGGCCACGAATCCAACCGCACCGGCAACCAGGCCGGCACCCTGCCCGCCGGGCGCGAAGGTGTGCGCAACAAGGACGTCAATGGCCTGCTCAGCTGGCACCTGACGCCCGAGCAGACGCTGGACTTCGAGGCCGGCTTCAGCCGCCAGGGCAACATCTACACCGGCGATACGCAGAACACCAACAGCAACGCCAACGTCAAATCCATGCTCGGTCACGAGACCAACCGCCTGTACCGCGAGAACTACTCGATCACCCATCGTGGCGAGTGGGACTTCGGCAGCTCCATGGCCTACCTGCAGTACGAGAAGACCCGCAACAGCCGCATCAACGAAGGCCTGGCCGGCGGCACCGAAGGCATCTTCAGCAACACCGACTTCTACACCGCCACCCTGCGCGACCTGAACGCCCACGGCGAAGTGAACCTGCCGCTGCACGCCTGGCGCGACCAGACCCTGACCCTGGGCAGCGAGTGGGTGCAACAGAAGCTCGACGACCCGAGCGCCAATACCCAGACCACCAGCGAAGGCGGTTCGGTGCCCGGCCTGACCGGCACCAACCGGGATACCACCTCGCAGGCACAGATCTTCTCGCTGTTCGCCGAAGACAACATCGAGCTGCTGCCCGGCACCATGCTCACCCCGGGCCTGCGCTGGGACCACCACAGCATCGTCGGCGACAACTTCAGCCCGTCGCTGAACCTGTCCCACGCGCTGACCGACAGCGTCACCCTGAAGGCCGGCATCGCCCGCGCCTACAAGGCGCCGAACCTGTACCAGCTCAACCCCGACTACCTGCTCTACAGCCGTGGCCAGGGCTGCTACGGCCAGAGCACCAGTTGCTACCTGCAGGGCAACGAGGACCTCAAGGCGGAAACCAGCGTCAACAAGGAACTGGGCATCGAGTTCAACCAGGGCGGGCTCATCGCCGGCCTGACCTACTTCCGCAACGACTACAAGAACAAGATCGAGTCGGGCCTCTTGCCCGTCGATCAGGCCACCGGCGGCACCGGCAGCTATGCCAACGCGGCGATCTACCAGTGGGAGAACGTGCCCAAGGCGCTGGTCGAAGGCCTGGAAGGCACCCTGACCATCCCGCTGAACGAGCAGCTGAAGTGGAGCAACAATTTCACCTACATGCTGCAGTCGAAGAACAAGGAAACCGGCGACGTGCTCTCGGTGACGCCCCAGTACACCCTGAACTCCATGCTCGACTGGCAGGCCACCGACGCGCTGTCTCTGCAGGCCAGCGTCGCCTGGTACGGCAAGCAGAAGCCGAAGAAGTACGACTATCACGGCGACCGCGTCACCGGCAGCGCCAACAACCAGCTCTCGCCCTACGCCATCGCCGGCCTGAGCGGCACCTATGTGTTCACCAGGAACCTGAGTTTCACCGCCGGGGTGGACAACGTCTTCGACAAGCGTCTGTTCCGCGAGGGCAACGCCCAGGGCGTGAACGGCATCGAGGGCGCCGGCGCCGCCACCTACAACGAACCGGGCCGCACGCTGTACACCAGCCTCACCGCGTCGTTCTGATTAGAGAAGAGCCTGATGAAATTTCGCCTCCTGGCCCTGGCACTGGCGTTCGCCCTGCCGGGGCTGGCAGCGCACGCCGCGCCTGCCACCGACCAGAAAATGGACACCTACCTGCTGCAACGCAGCGACCTGGCCTACCGCTTCAGCGAGCTGAAACTGGACTCCGCCGACGGCCAGCGTCACTACCAGTTGTGGATCGCGCGCCCGAACCATCCCGCTCCCGCCGCCGGCTACCCGGTGGTATGGCTGCTCGACGGCAACGCCGCCATCGGCGCGCTGGACGAGAGACTGCTGACCGACTTGAACGACGGCAAGGCTCCGCTGCTGGTTGCTGTCGGCTACCAGACGCCGCTGCGCATCGACCGCACCGGCCGCACCCGCGACTACACCCCGCTGCGCGCCACCGTTGCCGAGCAGAAAGACCCGCTCACCGGCGACCCCAGTGGTGGCGCCGATGCCTTCCTCGACCTGATGCGCGACCGGATGCTGCCGGCAGTGGCAGCCCAGGCGCCCATCGACCGCTCGCAGCAGACCCTCTGGGGCCATTCCTACGGCGGCCTGCTGACGCTCCACGCGCTACTGACCCGGCCGCAACAGTTCAGCTTCTACGCACCTGCCAGCCCTTCGTTGTGGTGGGGCGACGGCGCCATCCTCAAGGAGCAGACTGGCTTCGCCCACCGCCTGGCCGGACATTCCGCGCAGCTACTGCTGATGCGCGGCGGCGAGGAGCCCTTCAAGCCGCGCGAAGACATCACCCCCAGCGCTCCCCGCGCCGCTCAGCAACTGGTGGACGACGTCGCCAAGGTGCCGGGCATGCAGGCCCGGTTCCATGCCTTCGATGGCATGAGCCATGGGCAGACGCTGGCCGCTTCGCTGCAGTACCTGTTGCGGACGCGGTTTACCCAGTGACCTGACGCGCCGCCTCCCGAAGAGCACGCGACACTTCGCCGGAGCTACCTGTAGGAGCGAGCTTGCTCGCGAACAAGAACTCCCCGACCACTTCGGTGCTGGGCGGTGGTTCGCGAGCAAGCTCGCTCCTACAAAAGCATCAACGCTCAGACTGATGCAGCAATCTGCTCGCGCAGCCACCGATGCGCCGGGTCGCGGTGCGAACGTTCGTCCCAAAGCATCGACATCTCGTAACCCGGCACCTCCACCGGCGCTTCCACCACGCGCAGCGCCGGGTTACCCCGCACCAGCCGCGCCGGCACCATCGCCACCAGGTCGCTGCTGGCCAGCGCCGAGATGACGAAAAGGAAGTGCGGTACCGACAAGGCTACGCGCCGGCTGAGTCCCACCGCCGCCAGCGCTTCGTCGGTCACGCCACTGAATCCGCCGCCATCGGGCGACACCATCACATGTTCCAGCTGGCAGAACTGCGCCCGGGTCGGCTTGCGCTTGAGCTTCGGGTGCCCGGCCCGGCCGGCCAGCACATAGCGCTCACTGAACAGCGTGCGGCGGCGCATGCCCGGCGGGCTGCCTTCGGTGGTGTGGAAGGCCAGGTCGATATCACCCTGCTCCGCCTGCCGGGCGATGCGCGGCGGGGACAGCTCCAGCAGGGCCAGGCGCGTGCCCGGCGCGTTGCCGCGAATGGCGCTCAACGCCGGCAGCAGGATGGTGGATTCGCCGTAGTCAGTCGCGGCGATGCGCCAGGTATTGTCCGCCAGGGCCGGCTCGAAGGGTGCTGATGGCGCCACCGCCTGCTCCAGCGCCTCCAGGGCAATACGCAAGGGTTCGCGCAAGGACTCGGCCCGCGCCGTCGGACGCATGCCGCGCGGCCCTGGCAGCAACAGTGGATCGCCGAAAATGTCGCGCAGCTTGGCCAGGTGCACGCTTACCGAGGGCTGCGAGAAGTTCAGCTGCTCGGCGGCGCGGGTCACATTGTGCTCACGCAACAGCACGTCGAGGGTGACGAGCAGGTTGAGGTCAAGACGCCGCAGATTAGTCATCCATATACCTGGGATTTCGGATATTCATTTCAACTATACCTCTGAACCTCTCATTCTGCGCCCATCCCCACCTGAAGGATGAACGCCTCCATGAACGTACTGATTGTCCATGCACACCCCGAACCGCGCTCGCTCAATGGATCGCTGAAGGATTTCGCCGTGCGCCGCCTGCAGGCCGCTGGCCATGAAGTGCAGGTATCCGACCTCTATGCGACGAACTGGAAAGCCACGCTGGACGCGTCAGACAGCCTCGACCGCGACCCCGAGGCGCGTTTCGACCCATCGCTGGATTCCAAGCGCGCCTACGCCGCCGGCCGGCAGAGCAGCGATATCGCCGCCGAACAGGAAAAACTGCGCTGGGCCGACACGCTGATCCTGCAGTTCCCGCTGTGGTGGTTCAGCATGCCGGCGATCCTCAAGGGCTGGGTCGAACGGGTCTACGCCTACGGTTTCGCCTATGGCGTGGGCGAGCACTCCGATGCCCGCTGGGGCGACCGCTACGGCGAAGGCAACCTGGCCGGCAAGCGCGCCATGCTGGTGGTCACCACCGGTGGCTGGGAGTCGCACTACAGCGCGCGCGGCATCAACGGGCCGATCGATGACCTGCTGTTCCCGATCCACCACGGTGTGCTGCACTACCCCGGTTTCGAGGTACTGCCGCCCTACCTGGTCTATCGCACCAGCCGCGTGGATGCCGAGCGCTACGCGCAGATCGAGCGGGAACTGGGCGAGCGCCTGGACAACCTGCAGGCCACGGCGCCCATCCCCTTCCGTCGGCAGAACGGCGGCGACTACGAAATTCCCGCGCTGACCTTGCGGGAAGAGATCAACCAGGGCGCCACTGGCTTCGCAGCGCATCTGGATTGACCTTATGTTCGCGAGCAAGCTCGCTCCTACAGGGTCATGCACGCGGCTTTTTGTAGGAGCGAGCTTGCTCGCGAACCGCCCACGCCTCAGGGCCTCACACGAGGCTCCGCTACGAAGGCGCTGCGCAGCAACTCGACGAACTCCGGCGCCGGCGGGATCTCTGCATCGCCGATGCGCTTCACCGGTACTGCCGGCGTCCAGGAGTTCATCACCACCGCGCCGCTCAGGCCGGGCAGGTCCTGAGGGTCGATGGCACGCGTCACCTGGCGCACGCCCAGCTGTTCCAGTTGCCGCTGGAGAATGCCCATGGTGGTGCCGGTGAGCATCTTCGCCCGCGGCCAGATCACCGTTTCGCCATCCCAGAACGCCAGGTTCCAGATGGTCGCCTCGCTGAAACGGCCACGGTGGTCGGTGAACACCGCATCGTCGAAACCGGCGGCCACCGCTTCGCGCAGGTACCAGGTCTTGGCGATCTCGCCGACGTGCTTGATCTCCGGCAGTACCCGCTCGTGCCCGGCAATGGCCAGCGACAGCGGCCCCAGCGGCCCATCCGACGGCGGCGAGGTGCGCACCAGCAACTCGGGCCGGTGCTCGGGGCCGGCGACGGTGAATTCCCCGGCAGACGAGTACACCGTCGCCATCAGCGAAGTATCCGCCGGCGCCTGCTCCAGGGCGGCGCGCAACGCCGCGCGGATCTCCTCGTCGGCATGGCTCTGGCCGAACAGCCGCTGCGAGGCATTGCGCAGGCGCTCCAGATGCAGGTCCAGGCCACGGATACCGCCGTCGCGCACCTGCATGGCGGTGAAGTGCGCATAGCCGGCGAAGGCCAGGGGCGCGAGGTCGTCGGCGCTGGCGGGCTGGGCGTTGCGTTGGGTGATACACGGGTGAATGGTGGCGGACATTGGGTTGGCTTCCTCTGCTCGACTGTCTTCTGGGGGATCTTCAAGGTGATCCCACTATCGGCCTTTGACGAAGCCTGGAGAAACGAGTATTTCTCGATGGATCATCAAGCAGGATTTGAAGATCGATGAGCCGTTCCTTTCCCGGCATCCGCTCGCTGCGCACCTTCGAGGCCGCCGGCCGCCACCTGAACTTCACCCGCGCCGCGGAAGAAGTCGGCCTCACGCCGGCGGCAGTCAGCCACCAGATCAAGGAGCTGGAAGACCAGCTCGGCCTCGGCCTGTTCGTGCGCACCAGCCGCAGCATCCAGCTGACCCCGGCGGGCGCGCTGCTGCTGGAGGCGGCGGCGGAATCCCTCGGCCTGCTGCACCGCGCCACCGTGCGGGCGCGGCGACTGGCGCGTACCTCGGAACAACTGCGGGTCTCGCTCACCGCGCGCTTCGCCACCCACTGGCTGCTGCCGCGCCTGCCGCAGTTCCGCGCTCTGCATCCGGGGCTGAAACTCAGCTTCGACGTCAGCGACGAACTGCGCGACTTCGCCGTCGACGATATCGACCTCGCCATCCGCTTCGGCAGCGGGCGCTACCCCGGCCTGCAGGCCGAGCGCCTGTTCGATACCCAGATAATCCCGGTGTGCTGCCCGAGCCTGCTGGAAGACGGCCCGCCCCTGCGCGAGCCGCGCGACTTGAAGGCCCACACCTTGTGTCACGTGGTGTGCGAAACCGAAGGCGCGCCCTGGCCGGACTGGTCGCGCTGGATGGCGGCGGCCGGCGTGGAGGACTTCGACTCCAGCGGCTGCGTTACCTTCGAGGACACCAGCCATGTGGTGCAGGCGGTGCTGGAAGGCGGCGCAGTCGGGCTGGCCGATCACGCCATGGTCGCCCGCGAGCTGGAACAGGGTCTGCTGGTGCAGCCGTTCGATCTGGGCGTGCAGGTCGCCGAGGACTACGCCTACAACCTGGTCTATCCGCAGGCCAGTGCGGACGAACCGCGGATCAAGGCCTTCCGCGAATGGATTCTCGGCGAAATGGCCCTGGGCTGATCGCTGCGGCAGCTTGCAAAGGCTGGGCTTTCCTGCGAAAACGCACGCCCGCGCGGCGCTCGTGCCGCACCCGCAACAACGGAGAACTCCATGAGCAGCGAACTGCGGATCGAAGATATCGTCGTCGGCGACGGCAAGGCCGTGGTCAAGGGCGCCCTGATCACCACCCAGTACAAGGGCACCCTGGAGGACGGCACCGTCTTCGACTCGTCCTACGAAAAGGGCCGCCCCTTCCAGTGCGTGATCGGCACCGGCCGTGTGATCAAGGGCTGGGACACCGGCCTCATGGGGATGAAAGTCGGCGGCAAGCGCAAGCTGTTCGTACCCGCGCACCTGGCCTACGGCGGGCGCCAGGTGGGCGCGCACATCCAGCCCAACTCCAACCTGCTGTTCGAGATTGAACTGCTGGAAGTCCTCACCCGCGACGACTGATCCTCATGCCGGCGCAGCTTCAACGTTGCGCCGCATCGCCAGGATCGCCGTCGGCCCCTGAGCCTTGCGGGTGAACCAGAAGACCCGGCTCACGCCTCGGGTGATCGCCACGTAGGCCAGGCGCAGCTGCTCGTCCTGCTGGGCCTGGTCGTAGCTGCTGGCGAAGAAGCCGCAAGCCGCGTACAGCGCACTGCGCAGCGGGTGCTTTTCCGGTGGCGCGCAGTCGTCGACGATGATCGCCACTTCCGCCTGCAGGCCCTTGGCGCGGTGGATGGTCATGCCCTTCACCGGCAGCTTGCGGTCCAGCTCGCCGAGAATGGTCTGCAGGATTTCGTTGCGTCGGCTGAGCAGCAGCACGGCGGTCTTCTCCTTCGATCCGCGCGCGGCGACGTGCTCGCACTGCCTGCGGATTTCCTCCAGCAGGATCGGCAGGTTCCTGCGCGCATCGAAGCGCTGTACCAGCTTCACCCCGTGGTCGCCCGCCTCCGCCGACTTGAAGGCACGACAGGTCTTGGCCTGCTTGTTGGCCACGCCCACCAGCACGCGCTCACCGTCACGAATCACCGGGTCGATGCTGCGGTAGTTGGTTTCCAGCAGCAGCACGCGGCTCTTGCGCCGCCCCTTGCTGGGAAAATGCCGGTCGAAGTCCATGAACAGCTCCGGGGAGCTGCCGCGCCAGGCGTAGATGGACTGCCAGTCATCACCGATGGCCATCAGGCTGACCGCCTCGCCGCGCTTGGCGAGGTCGCGGTGCAGCGCCTGCAGCCACAGTACGATCTGCGGCGAGACGTCCTGGAACTCGTCGATCAGCAGGTGCTGGAACGGCGCCAGGGCTTCGGCCGGCAGCTTGCCGTCGCCGAGCTGGTCGGTGAGGCGCTGGAACGCCAGGTTGAAGGTCAGCAGGCCCTGCTCCTGCAAGGCAGCGTCGAAAGCCGCCCAGAACAGTTGCAATGCCTGGATGAACTGGCGCTCGCGCGGCGGGCAGCCGAGCTTGTTCGGCTGCAGCCGGTCGATGCGCAGGCCGATGCTCTCGATGAAGCCGGACTGCGCATGGAAGGCCTCGAACAGCGGCAGCGCGGTGAACTCACCTGGCAGCTTGAAGGCATCCAGCGGCGCCTTGCCGATGCGTGGCGGCTTGCCGTCTTCGCCGGCTTCCGGCGGTGGCGGCAGCTCCAGCAACTGGTGCACCAGGGTGCGGAACGGCGCCTGATCGGCGTAGCACTGCTGATAGACCTGCTTGAGCAGGCGCTGCTGAGCCGGGCGCAAGCGGCCGGCGAGCAAGGGGTTGTCCAGCTCATCGACTGGGGCGCGCTCGTCCAGCTGTTCGAACCAGCGTGGATGCTTCAGCGCAACTTTCGCCAGGGTGCCCATGGCCGAGTGGAAGGTCCGCACGCACTGCCGCGCCTGCGCCGCGTCGAACGGATGCCCCCAGTAGCCGAGCACTTTCACCAGTTGCTCGCGAAGTTGCGCGCAGGAGGCGTTGGTGAAGGAAATCACCGTCACCTTCTCGGCGTCTATCCCCAGATGGCAGAGCATGTAGACCACCCGCAGCACCAGGGTGGTGGACTTGCCGGAGCCGGCGCCGGCGAAGATTCGGGCCAGCGGCTCGGGCGCAAGGATCATCGCCCACTGCTCGTCTGATGGCAGGCTGACGATCCCGTGGGCAGCGGCCTGGGCCACGCGCTGGCGCATATCGAGGGCGTGCTGCTCGTCCGGCGCGCTGGCGCTGCCGTAGATGCCGGCAGCAGCCGGGGCGCGCGGGCGTTTGGCCGCAGGCGAGTCGTCGTCCTTCCTGGCCCCGGCAGTACGCTTGGCCGGCGCCCTGGCCTTGCCCTTCGCCTTGCCGCGCGCCCCTGGTTTGGGTTGCGCCGCTTCGCGCTCGTCGCGCAGGTATTGGGTGGTACGGGGGAAATAACGCGCAAGGGCTTCGGCAACCAGCCGCTTGTAGCGTTCGACAGCAGACTCCATGGGTCCTACCAGATCATGTACGACGTTGAATCATAAGCGGTTTGCGACAGTGACAGGCAATCCATCCGGCGGTTCCGCCAGGTCTGGGAAAATTGATAACCATTAGCAATTGGATTAGAGTCGGTCTCCCGCTTTTTCCGGCCACGCCTCCCCTACGGATGACCCCATGTTCGAACTGGAAAATGTCAGTTTCAGCGTCCCCGGTCGCACGCTCCTGCAACCGCTGAGCCTGCAGCTGGCGGACGGCAACATGATCGGCCTGATCGGCCACAACGGCTCGGGCAAATCGACCCTGCTCAAGCTCCTGGCTCGCCAGCAGCAGGCCAGCGGCGGCAGCATCCGCCTGGACGGCAAGCCACTGCAGGACTGGGGCAACCGCGACTTCGCGCGCCAGGTGGCGTATCTGCCGCAGCAACTGCCGCAGACCGACGGCCTGACCGTACGCGAGCTGGTCGCCTTCGGCCGTTATCCTTGGCACGGCGCTCTAGGCCGTTTCACCGGCGAGGACCGTCGGCAGATCGACCGCGCGCTGGATCTCACCGACACCCTCGCCTTCGCCGGGCGCCCGGTGGACCTGCTCTCCGGTGGCGAACGCCAGCGCGTCTGGCTGGCCATGCTGCTGGCGCAGAACAGCCGCTACCTGCTGCTGGACGAACCGACTTCGGCGCTGGACATCGCCCACCAGGTGGAAGTGCTTTCCCGCGTCCACGAGCTCAGCCGCGAGCTCGGCCTGGGCGTGCTGGTGGTGCTGCATGACATCAACATGGCGGCGCGCTACTGCGACCACCTCATCGCCCTGCACGGTGGTCGCCTGCTGGCCCAGGGCACGCCGGACGAGCTGATGCGCGGGGAAACGCTGGAAGACATCTACGGCATCCCCATGGGCGTGCTGAGCAACCCGGCGGATGGGTCGCCGATCAGCTACCTGCGCTAAGCCCCTGCTGGGACGAACCGTCCCCTGTCAGCCTCCCCGTGAGCGCATCTGCAGGATGGGTGGAGCTTGCGATACCCATGCTGCTGAGGGTGCGCGGAACTCGATGGGTATCGCTGCGCTCCACAGCATCCTACGTCCTTGCGCCTCCCTGATCCCCGTGTGAGCGGAAACGCCCCTCGCGGGCATGGCCGGGAGCCCCTCTCCCGCAGCGGGAGAAGGCGCCGTTCGGCACAGGATGAAGCCTGGTCGCCCGGCGCAGGATGCCTAGCCTGGGACAGGTTATCCGCCCTACGGGAGTTCCGTTACAGGTCGCTTGCCTGGGCCGGAGGCTCGTCGATCAGCGGGCAGTTGTCGCAGTTTCCGATGCTGCCCAGCCGGTAGCGTATGCAGCACGTCCGGCGCTGCCGCCAGAGCCCGTCCGGGCGCTGCTCGCAGGACACCTCGACATACTGGATCGGCTTGTACAGCGGATTGCGCGTGCCGTCCGGACGGCGCTCGGCCTCCAGCAGTTCGCGGCCGTGGCCGAGCATCGGGGCCAGCGGCGGCAGCCTGGCCATCTCGGTGATGAACCATTCGAAGTAGTTGCCGGCGTTGCTCCAGAGCACCTTGGGCGACAGGCGCACCTCAGCGGCTATCGCTTGCACGAAGGGCTGCAGGTGATCCTCCAGCAGATGGGCAAAGCGCTCGAACGGATCGCCGGGTGGCGCGGTGAATGGCCCACCCTCCCCCGGCAGCTTGAAGGCTTCGGGAATGCCCTGGGCGTCGAGCACCACTTCGATGTCATCGAACGCCAACGGCAACGTGCGGCCCAGCACCAGCGCAGCAGCCACCACCGGCGGAATGAGGCGTACCAGGTACCACTTGGACCACTGCGAAGCCAGTGCGCGCCGGTCGCCATCGGCGTGCGGCGGATCGAAGCGGCGCAGCACGCTGTCGAGCATTTCCCGCTCAAGCAAGGCGCGCGCGGAGACAGAGGGACGGGGATCGTCGCGGGTCACCAGCACCTCGCGGTAGCTGGCGAACTCGCTGAAATACAGCGGCGCGAGGGCTGCGATCACCGGCAGCCCTCGCTCACGCGGCGAGCCGCTGTCAGCACAGGCCGCAACGCTCGAAGAAGGTTTCCCGGCTCTGCACCATCAGCGCGGCGCGCTTGTGCGGGAAGTTGAATTCCTTCTCGCGCCAGAAACCCAGGCGCTGCATGTGGCCAATCATCTTCGCGTTGTCGGCGCGCGGCTCGGCGACGATACGCTGGGTACGCGGGTCGTCCAGCAGCAGGTAGTGCACCAGGGCGGTCATCCAGCTTTCCACCTTGTGCGGGCCACGGTGGGATTCCTCCCCCACCAGCATGTGGATGCCACGGTCGTAGTCGTCCACTTCGTAGAACGGCGCGATGCGGTCTTCCTTGGCCCAGTAGGCCTCGTAGTAGGCGAAGGGCTCGTCGTCGATACAGCCGATCAGGGTGCTGGTGTGCGGGTCGGCGGCGGCTTTTTCCAGGTAGGCGCGGTGTTGCTCCAGGGTGCCGCCCTCCTGCCAGAACTCCAGCACGCGCGGGCTGTTCTGCCAGCGGCTGAAGCGTTCCAGGTCCAGTTCGATATCCAGGGTGCGCAGGGAAATCCACTGCCCCAGCTTGGCGTCGAAGCGGCGATAGACCTCGCCCTGCGGTTTGGGCGCGCGCAACGGATGACGACGACCGTTGCTCATGCGGTAGACCTGCGGGTAGTTGGCGCTGGTCGCGCCCTTGTGCCAGGCAGCCCCCAGTTGCCAGAAGGCCGTGCGCTCGATCTGCAGGCGTCCGCCGACTTCATCTCGGCTCACCAGGCCTTTTGCGAGCGCCTCGGCGGGCACGCTGGCGGCAGCGAACTGCACGCGCTCGCTCTGTACATCGCCTGCGAAGGTCCAGTAGGCCAGCGCCCACAGCGCCTCCACGGACGGCGCGGAACTCAGTTGCCAGCACTCGCCTTCGCGCTGCGCACTGAGCAGCGGCTGGCCGTCGAGCAGCAGGGTCAGGCCTTGGGTGCCGTGGTCGGCGGAGAGCTTGCGGCCGTCAGGCAATGGAAGCGAGAAGCTGGGCGTCATGGTGGGTTCCCTTTGGTGAATGCAACGACCCCGCCCGTATGACGAGCAGGGTCGGCGGAAATTTAGCCGGCCCGGAAGTCGATTCCGGGCCTGCAGATCACGCGCTTTCCGCAGTCAGCGGGCGCGTCGGCTTGTGCGCGGTCTCGTGCGGCGGCAGGTGCTCGAACATCGACGCGGCGATTTCCTGCGCGCGCATCGGCAGCACCGACAGCAGCGTGTCGCTCAGGCCATGGCTGTCCTGGGTGAAGCCCTGCAGGTAGATGCCGGCGTGCAGGCGCTCGTCGGCCAGTACGCGGTAATCGCGGCCCACTTCGAAGTCGCCCAGGTAGTCCTGCAGCGGTGCGAGCAGTTCGCGGTGCGACTTGCGTTCGTAGCCGGTAGCGAGGATCACCGCGTCGTAGCGATGGGTTTCCACGGCGCCGGTGGCGCTGTCGCGCAGGGTCAGTTCGATACCTTCGGCGTCGGCCTTGGCGGCCTCCACATTGCGCCGGCAAAGGAAGGCGTGGCGGTCCACGCCGGCCACCTTCTGGCGGTAGAAGATGCCGTAGATGCGCTCGATCAGGTCGAGGTCCACTACCGAGTAGTTAGTGTTGTGGAACTCCTGGATCAGTTTCTCGCGCTCGGCCTTGGGCTCGTTGAACACCAGGTCGGTGTAGCGCGGGGCGAAGATCTCGTTGACGAAGGGGCTGTCGTCCGCCGGCTTGAGCACCGCCGCGCGCAGAACCATGTCCACCTTCACCGAAGGGAAGCTGTCGTTCAGGTCGATGAAGGCTTCGGCCGCACTCTGGCCACCGCCGATCACTGCGATGCGCATCGGCTCGTTCTGGTTGCAGCGCTGCTTGGCCATGCACTCCAGGTAACGGGCGTGGTGGAACACGCGCGGGTCGTCGCGCAGGTGGTTGAAGGCCGACGGGAAGCGCGGCGTTCCCCCGGTACTCACCACCACGCTGCGCGCCAGGCGGAAGCGTTCGTGGCCGCGGGCGTCGCTGGAGATGACCTTCACCAGCTCGATGCCATCCGGCCCCTGCACCGGTTCGACGCGGCTGACGGTCTCGCCGCAGACGCGCTGCTCGGCGAACTGATCGCTGACCCAGCGCAGGTAGTCGTTGTACTCCATTCGGCACGGGTAGAAGGTGCCCAGGTTGGTAAAGTCGATCAGCCGGCCCATGGCGTGCAGGTAGTTGACGAAGCTGTAGGGGCTGGTGGGGTTGCGCAGGGTCACCAGGTCCTTGAGGAAGGAAATCTGCAGCTCGCTCTGCGCCACCAGGGTGTTGCCGTGCCAGCGGTAGTCGGCCTGCTTGTCGAGGAACAGTGCGTGGTAGTGGCGACCCTCGCGTCGCGCCTGCTCCTGCAGGGCGATCGCCAGCGCCAGGTTGGAGGGGCCGAAACCGATGCCGAGCACGTCGTAGGTCGGGGTGATCATCTGGGTCATGGTGCCAATGTCCTGTATCGCGATGGCCTTGGGGCGTGACCACGCCGGAGTCGGCGGCTTACTGCTCTGCCCGGAGCGCCCCGCCATCGGGCGGTCGGCGCTCGCTCCTGCGTGTCGCCCATGATTTGCGCTGTCGATAGCGCGTTATCTGGAGAGACGAGACAGGCCTGGGGAAATTTAGAATGATTCTCACTAAGTCATGAGAATTTCCAAATGGCGGATGGAAGTCAGTCAGGGGAAATCGTGCGCGACCCGCGCGGGACTAAATACTGGACGCGCTTGCACGTCTACCGAGGTAAACCGGATCAACGTGCTCATGAGGCGGACTGGAGCGGCGGGGGTCGATCGAGGGCAGAGTCCGCTTGTGTCTGCCCCAGGCCTACAGGCACAGCCGGCAAGGCTGCCCATGGCCTGCATGATCTCGACAGGCCGCCGGCAGTTCGCCAAGGCTGCGATCGAGGTGGAGAGCGAGTGCCTTGTGAGCCGATGAACGCGCTTTCCGCCTCGTCGGGCATCCCGCGAAAAATCGTCGAGGCTGCAGGCGCCTGCTGACAGTGCGAGTCGGGCTTATTTATAATCAGTCGCATCAACGCGAAAAGAAAGTGTGATATCGGCCGCCAACGGCCTTACCGAGATTCCCGATGACCAGCTCCCCTTCCCCGTTCGACGATGACCGCATCAGCGCCGAAGCTGCGCACTGGTGCGCGCGTCTGCACGACGAAGAGTGCAGCGATGCCGACCGCGCCGAGTTCGCCCAATGGCTCGCGCTCGACTCGCGGCACGGGGAGGAATACCAGGCAATGCTGGACATCTGGCAACTTTCGGAACTGCTGCCGCGGACCGCGCGAACCGCACCAGGATCCGCAGTTCCCGCGCCCCTGCGCGAGCGCCGCCCCCGCAGCACTGCTCGCCGGCGGCGCAGCGGCGAACGCATTGCCGCCATCGCGGCCGGCGTGCTGGTCGCCATCGGCGCGATCTGGTCGGCCGGCTGGTGCGCCGGGCTGCTACCCTCGAAGGTCGGCTACTACGCCGCGCAGCCTGGCGCACGCGAGGTGGAACTGGCCGATGGCTCGAAAGTCGAACTCAACAGCCACTCGCAGCTCTTCTTCGCCAACTTCCGCGACCGACGTAGCGCCTGGTTGAAAAGCGGTGGCGAAGCCTACTTCCAGGTCACCCACGACACCCTGCAACCCTTCTCGGTCTATACCGACAACGGCAGCGTGCGGGTTACTGGAACGCGCTTCAACGTTTGGACCGACCCACAACAGATGCTGGTCACCCTGCTCGAAGGCTCGGTGGTGGTCAGCCCGCCCGACAGCGTCGATGGCAACAGCGCCCAGCTCACGCCGGGCATGCAGGCGCGCTACAGCCAGGGCAGCCAGCGCATCGAACTGGCCCAGGTCGCGCCCGCCGGCGCCATTGCCTGGCTCGAAGGCAAGCTGGTGATCGACGACCTGACGCTGCAATCGGCCATCCCGCTGATCAACCGCTACCTCAAGCAGCCGGTGTTCCTCGATGACGCCACCGTCGCCGCCATGCGCATCGGCGGCATCTACCGCACCGACGACCTCCAGGCGCTGGTGGACTCACTGCCCAAGGTCCTGCCGCTGGACCTGCACAAGGACAACCAGGGCCGCATGGTGCTTGCCAGCCGCTACGTTCAGCTCTGAATTCGCCACGCGGACATGCCGGGCAGCGGCGTGCCGTGGGGTTCGCGCCCGCTCCTGCGGGCGCTCGAAACTGGAGCGACCAATCGGATACATCTTCTTGTTTGCGAACTTTTCGCAAATTCTCTTCAGTTTTCTTCCGGCTCATTCGTCTTGATAGCAACGATTCGGATTTGCCGATGATCCGCTGATTCGCGCGCCGTCTCGTCCCGTTGTGCGACCTGCTTTCCGGCAGGTCGGGTCCAGGAAAAGACGATGCAGACTCCCGCTCCAAGCGCGTTCCGCGAAATGCTCAAGTTGCTGCGGCCGTACTGGCTGCCGCTGGCCCTCGCTACCCTGCTGGGGATTCTTGGCGGTGCCGCGATTACCGCGCTGCTTGCCACCATCAATTACGGCCTGCATTCCGAAGGCGGCATGTCGGCCGCGCTGCTGTTGGGTTTCGCCGGCCTGTGCGGCGTAGCCCTGATCGGCTCGATCATCTCCGACCGCGGCACCAACTATGTCGGCCAGCACGTCATCGCCAGTCTGCGCAAGGACCTGGGCAGCAAGATCATCGCCGCACCCATCGAGCAGATCGAGCGCTACCGCAGCCACCGGCTGATCCCGGTGCTGACCCACGACATCGACACCATCAGCGACTTCGCCTTCGCCTTCGCACCGCTCGCCGTCGCGCTGACCACCACGCTCGGCTGCCTGGGTTACCTGGCCTGGCTGTCGCCACCGATGTTCCTCGCTACCGCCATCGCCATCGTCGTCGGCAGCGCGGTGCAATATGTCGCGAGGGCCAAGGGCATCAAGGGTTTCTTCGAGGCACGGGACAAGGAAGACGAGCTGCAGAAGCACTACCGCGCCATTGCCGAGGGTGCCAAGGAGCTGCGCATCAGCCGCCCGCGCCGCTTCCAGCACTACAGCGAGCGCCTGCAGGGCACCGCCGACGAGATCTGCGACATCCAGCTGCGCTCGATCAACCTGTTCAACGTCGCCAAGGGCTTCGGCTCGACCCTGTTCTTCATCGTCATCGGCGTGGCCCTGGCCTACCAGTCGCTGTGGCCGAGCACCGACCAGGCGACGCTGTCCGGCTTCATCCTGGTGCTGCTGTACATGAAGGGCCCGCTGGAGGGGCTGATCGGCCAGCTGCCGGTGGTGACGCGCGCCCAGGTCGCATTCCGCCGCATCGCCGAGCTGTCGGTGCGTTTCTCCTCGCCGGAGCCGAACCTCCTGCTGGCCGACGACGGTCGCAAGCCGTTGGACTTCCAGTCCATCGAGCTGCGCGAGCTGGCCTACCACTACCCCACCGACGACGGCGTCCGTGGCTTCGGCGTCGGCCCGCTGGACCTGAAGGTCAGTCGAGGCGAAATCCTCTTCATCGCCGGTGAGAACGGCTGTGGCAAGACGACCATGATCAAGCTGCTGCTCGGCCTCTACGCCCCGCGCGGCGGCGAGCTGCTGCTCAACGGCCAGCCGGTGAACGATGCCAACCGCGATGACTACCGCCAGCTGTTCACCACCATCTTCGCCGACTACTTCCTCTTCGAAGACCTGCTCAAGGGCAGCCAGGACATCCCCGCCGAAGCCGGCCGCTACCTGGAGCGCCTGGAGATCGCCCACAAGGTCAGCCTGCAGGGCCAGGAATTCTCCACCACCGATCTGTCCACCGGCCAGCGCAAGCGCCTGGCCCTGGTGCAGGCCTGGCTGGAGAAACGTCCGGTGCTGGTGTTCGACGAGTGGGCGGCGGACCAGGACCCGGAGTTCCGCCGGATTTTCTACACCGAGCTGCTGCCCGAGCTGCGCGCCCAGGGCAAGACGCTGATCGTGATCTCCCACGACGACCGCTATTTCGATGTCGCCGATCGCCTGTTGCGCATGAGCGCCGGACAGATAGTGGAGATCGAGGACCACCGCGCCACATCGCCTCATGGCGGCTCCGGCGTAGCCATGGGTTGACCGCCGGGCGGTGCGGCTGGCCGCCCTTCCACCCGGTCATTACCGAGAAAAAAAGAGCGAACGGATTGTTCCGGTGCCTGCACCGGCCTGCCACACCAAGCTGAATCATTCTTATTAGAAACTGCATTGAGATCATAGGAGCTAAACAAGTGAGTCGCACCCGCACTGCGCTGCAATCCCAGCACCCGGTGAAGCCCCTGGCCCGCCTGGTCCGCGCCACCGCCCTGGGGATGGTCCTGACCGCCACCGCCGCCTACGCCGCCCCGGTTCGCATCGACATCCCGGCCCAGTCCCTGGCTTCCGCCCTGACCAGCCTGGGCGCGCAGTCGAACCTGCAGATCGTCTTCAACCAGAGCCAGGTGCAGAACCTGCGCGCCCCCGGCGTGCGCGGTGAGATGGAGCCCACCCAGGCGCTGGAGCGCCTGCTGCAGGGCTCCGGGATCAAGTACCAGGTCGAAGGCAGCCGAGTGACCCTGCTGGGCGCTGACTCCGCCAGCGGCGAAACGCTGAACATGTCTGCCCAGGTCATCACCGGCGCGGTCGAAGGCGAGGACAGCTACGTGCCGCGCACCTCCAACAGCGGTAGCAAGACCGACACCCCGCTGCTGGAAATCCCCCAGTCGATCTCGGTGATCACCCGCAAGCAGATGGACGCCCAGGGCGCGCAGACCGTGACCGAAGCGCTGCGCTACGTGCCTGGCGTCAAGGTGGAAGCCTATGGCCTGGACCCGAAGGGTTTCGACTGGCTGTACATCCGCGGCTTCAACGCCCAGGCCACCAGCGACTACCTCAACGGCCTGCGTCAGCAGAACAACAGCTACGCCTTCTTTCGCAGCGAGCCCTATGCCTTCGAGCGCATCGACGTGGTCCGTGGCCCGTCCTCCAGCCTGTTCGGCCTGGGCGACGCCGGCGGCATCGTCAACCGTGTGAGCAAGAAGCCCACCGCCAACCACGTCAACGAGGTCCAGCTGACCGGCGGCAACCATGACCGCAAGCAGGGCCAGTTCGACCTCGGCGGCGCGCTGGACGAGCAGAACCAGTTCCTCTACCGCGTGGTGGGCCTGGCCCGCGACTCGAACACCCAGGCCGAATACGACGATGGCCACGAGGTCGAGGACAACCGCTACTACATCGCCCCGTCCTTTACCTGGGCGCCGGACGAAGACACCAGCCTGACGATCCTCACCGACTTCCTGCGCGACCGTAACTCCGGCTCGATCTTCGACTACAGCGTCAATGGCCACCCCACCGGCACGCTGCTGGGCGACCACAACTACAACCACTTCGACCAGGACCAGTACACCCTGGGCTACGAGTTTCGCCACCGCCTGAACGACACCTGGGAATTCCGCCAGAACGCCCGCTACGGCCAGGTCGACCTGATCTTCAACAACCTGCTGCCGCAACTGCAGGTCGGTCGGAACATCATCCGCACGGCGGATCGCTTCGACCAGCACATGGACACCTTCAACCTGGACAACCAGTTGCAGGCCAACTTCGACACCGGCGCCATCAAGCACACCCTGCTGATGGGCGCGGACTACAGCTGGCAGGACGCCAATGTCGCCCGCTGGCGTACCCTCGGCCCGTCGCTGAACCTGGATAACCCGATCTACGGCCAGAGCGTGCCGCGTCCGAACAAGGGCAACAGCCTCCAGTCCATCGACTACGACCAGAACATCGAGCAGATCGGCGCCTACCTGCAGGACCAGGTCAAGTTCGACGACCACTGGATTCTCACTGCTGGCGGCCGCTACGACTATGTGCGCAACGACCTGGACAACCACGTCGGCGCCCACAGCATGCAGAAGGACAACGCCTTCACCGGCCGGGTCGGCCTGACCTACCTGACCGACTTCGGCCTGGCGCCCTACGTCAGCTACTCCGAGTCCTTCGTGCCCAACACCGGCATCAGCTCCGACGGCAGCGCCTTCAAGGCCAGCGAAGCGCACCAGTACGAAGCGGGCGTGAAGTTCCAGCCGGACGAAACCCTGCTGATCACCCTGGCCGCCTACGAGCTGACCAAGGAAAACATCCTCACCAACCAGCTGAACGCCAACGGCGTGCCCACCGGTTTCAGCGAGGCTACCGGCGAACAGCGCTCGCGCGGCATCGAGGCCGAGCTGAAAGCCAAGCTGGACCAGAACTGGGACCTGCTGGCCTCGTACACCTACACCAAGGCCAAGATCACCAAGAGCAACGATGCCAACGAAGGCAACCGCCCGGCCAACGTGCCCGAGCACATGGCCAACGGCTGGCTGAACTACACCTTCCACGAAGGTGCGGTCGACGGCCTCTCCATCGGCGGCGGCGTGCGCTACACCGGCTCGCTCTACGGCAACAACGCCAACACCTACCACGTCGACAACTACACCCTGTTCGACGCCGGCGTGAGCTACCCGCTGAACAAGAACGTGACCCTCTCGGTGAACGCCCAGAACCTGCTGGACGAGGAATATGCCGCGACCTGCGACAGCCCGATCTCCTGCTACCCGGGCCTGCGCCGGACCGTCATGACCAGCGTGAAGTACAGCTGGTAAGGCACTCGTGGAGGCGGCTCGCGTCGCCTCCACGCGCTCTTTCCGGGCTCCCTGTGCGCAGGGAGCCTTTCTTGTTTCAGAAGACTGTTGTTTCAGAAGACTGTCGTTTCAAGCGAGGAGTAGTGCATGTCCCTCACCCGTCGCCATCTGCTGCAGGGGCTCGCCATCGGCGGGCTGGCCTGCGCGTCCGGCCTGCCGGTGTTCGCCGGCGAACGCCTGACGCGGATCGTCGCGCTCAACTGGGTGGCCGCCGAGACGCTGCTGACCCTGGGCGTGCCGCCGCTGGCGATCTCCGACGACCGCTACTACCGGGTGCGCATGCCCACCATGGCGCTACCGGAAAGCGTGCGCGACGTGGGGCCTTACTGGGAACCGAACCTCGAACTGATCCAGCAACTGCAACCGCAACTGATCCTCAGCGATCCGATGACCCCGACCTTGCAGCGGCGGCTCAACGGCATTGCCCCCACCGAGAAAGTCGCGATCTACCCAGCTCCCGAGGGCGCCTGGAAAGCCACTACCGACTTCATGAGCGACCTGGCGCGGCGGCTGGGCATCGAGCAGGTCGCCGCCGACTACGTCGCCGCGGGCGAACTGCGCCTGGCAGAGCTGCGGGCGAAGCTGGCTCACCGCCGCCTGCCCCCCGTGTGTGTCGCCGTACTCAACCAGGACGGCCGTCACGCTGCCGTCTACGGCAGGAACAGCATGGTCCAGGACGTGCTCGACCACCTCGGCGTCGAGAATGCCTGGCAGGGACCGGTCGGCCCCGTCGGGCTGGCCATGGTCAGTATCGAGCGGCTGGCCGAGCGCCCGGGTTCGCACCTGGTCTACGTCGACATCCCCACCACCTCGGCACGCCTGCAGAGCCTGCGGCAACCCAACGACCTCTGGGCCAACCTGCCCGCCGTGCGCCAGGGCCACACCCTGACCCTGCAGCGCTTCTACCCCTATGCCGGCGCCGCCTCGGTGCTCGACCTCGCCGAACGCATCGCGGCCTACCTGGACAGCGCCACGGAGGTCGCCCATGTCTGAATCGACCCTCGGTCTCACCGCGCCGCGTAGC
This sequence comes from Pseudomonas sp. DP-17, assembly GCF_022380625.1. Taxonomy (NCBI): domain Bacteria; kingdom Pseudomonadati; phylum Pseudomonadota; class Gammaproteobacteria; order Pseudomonadales; family Pseudomonadaceae; genus Pseudomonas; species Pseudomonas sp. DP-17. The sequence continues at coordinate 61,538 of NZ_JAKSXG010000003.1, read as the reverse complement.
GGCCCGCTGCTGGGCCCGGCGCTCTGGACGCTGGTACTGGCGCTTCTGGCTGGCCTGCTGGTGTTCCATGGCCTGCAGGGCGCCCTGCCCCGCGACCTCTGGTGGCAGGCGCTGTGGTCGCCGGACCTGGACGATGTGCGCCAGGTGCTGCTGCACTTCAGCTTCTTCCCGCGCCTGGCAGTCAGCCTGATGGCCGGCGCCGCACTGGCCCTGGCCGGCACGCTGTTCCAGCAGATCCTCCGCAACCCGCTGGCGGAACCGGTGACGCTGGGGGTTTCGGCCGGCGCCAACCTGGCCCTCTCTGCCGCGACCATCTTCGCCCCTGCCCTGCTGGTGCACGGCCTGGAGGCCGTCACCCTGACCGGCGCGGCGCTGGCCGCCTGCCTGCTGTTCGCCTTTGCCTGGGGTCGCACCCTGTCGCCTTTGCGCTTCATCCTTGCCGGCATGGTCATCAGCCTGTACTGCGTGTCGCTCAACGCGCTGCTGGTGCTGTTCAACCACGATTACCTGATCGACCTGCTGCTCTGGCAGGCCGGCTCGCTGAACCAGAGCGGCTGGGACGGCGTGCTTTATCTGGCGCCCCGCCTGGCGGTGGCCATGGTCATCGCATTGCTGATGGCGCGCCCGCTGGCTGCACTGGGGCTGGAGGATGAGGGTGCGGCGGCAGTGGGCGTGAACCTGCTGCGCACCCGCGTCATGGGCCTGGCCGTGGCCGTGGCGTTGAGCGCGTTCGTCACCAGCGCCGTGGGCATGCTGGCTTTCGTCGGCCTGGCCGCGCCGGCCATTGCCCGGTTGTGCGGGGCGCGCACGCTCAGGCAGCGGCTGATCTGGGCGCCGCTGCTGGGTGCCGCGCTGCTCTGCGTGGTGGACCAGATCGCCCGCGAGCTGTCGCGCTTCGCCGGGGAGATTCCCGCCGGCATCCTCACCGGCGTCTTCAGCGTGCCGCTGCTGCTGTGGCTGCTCAGCCGCCAGCGCAGCGGCGGCATCGTCCCACGCCCGGCAGCGGCCAAGCCGCAGTGCGAGCATCCTTGGCGGTTGATCATCGGTGCAGCGATATTGCTAGGCCTGCTGACGTTGCCGGCCATCTACTTCGCGGTGGATGCCAACGGCTGGCACTGGGGCGACGCAGGCCTGAGCGACGCCATCGCGCAATGGCGCTTGCCGCGCGTGCTCGGCTCATTGGCTGCCGGCGCCATGCTCGCCGTGGCCGGCCTGCTGGTGCAGCGCCTGACCGGCAACCCCATGGCCAGCCCGGAAGTGCTGGGCGCCACCTCCGGCTCGGCGATCGCGGTGCTGGTGCTGTTCCTGGTGATGCCGCAGCCGCAGGCCTATATGGTCCCGGCCGCCAGCATCGGCGCATTGCTCACCCTCGGCCTGCTGCTGTGGTTTGCCTGGCGCAAGACCTTCAATGCCGAGCGACTGCTGCTCACCGGCGTGTGCCTGACCACTCTGCTGCACTCGCTGAGCACCCTGCTGCTGGCCAGCGGCGATCCGCGCATGACGGCGATGATGAGCTGGATGACCGGCTCGACCTATCAGGTGGATGTGCTGTCGGCGACCACCGGACTGCTGGTCGGCGCGGTGATGATTGGTGTCAGCCTGCTGCTGGCTCGTCCACTGGACCTGCTGACGCTGGGCAATGGTACGGCGACCGCGTTGGGGCTGAGGCTGCGCCTGAGCCACCTGACCATCCTGCTGACGGCCGCCGTGCTCACGGCCACCGCGACCATCATCGTCGGCCCGCTGAGCTTCGTCGGCCTGATCGGTCCGCACATCGCCCGCCACCTCGGCGTGCGCCGCGCCGCGCCGCAAGTGCTACTGAGCGCGGTGGCCGGGGCGCTGATCATGGTGGTGGCGGACTGGCTGGGGCGGAATATCGCCTATCCGTGGCCGGTGTCGGCGGGATTGCTGGCGGCGTTCATCGGCTGCCCCTACTTCCTCTGGCTGATGCATCGGGAGCGCCGCGGCTGAGTTCAGCGGCCTTTCGCAGGATGGGGTTACCGGCAGGATCGGAGCCGTCGGAGAATCAGGCTTCCTGCAACGCGCGGGGACGGCTGCTGCGGTCTTCCGCATCGGCGGAAACCGCCTGCTGCAGCTGGAAGTCGAACTCGATCTCGGCGAAGCGCCCTTCCACGCCGCGCGCCTTGGCGGCTTCCGCATCCTCGACGAAACGCACCTCCCCCACCAATCCGTCACGGGTCGCGTAGGCGAAGTCGTCCCACAGGTACCGGTCACCGGCGAGGTTGATCTGCGTGGTCAGGTGGCGATGGCCCGGTGCGGAGATGAAGAAGTGGATGTGCGCCGGACGCTGGCCGTGGCGGCCGAGCTGGTTGAGCAGCTCCTGGGTCGGGCCGTCCGGCGGGCAGCCGTAACCGCTGGGCACGATGCTGCGCGCCTTGTAGCGGCCTTCGGCGTCGGTGACGATGCGCCGGCGCAGGTTGTACTCGGACTGGCTGCTGTCGAAGTACGAATAGGTGCCCTTGGTGTTGGCATGCCAGAGGTCCACCACGGCGCCGGCCAGGGGCTTGCCGTCGAGGTCGAACACGCGGCCGGAGAGGAACATCACGGTGCCCGGGTCCTTGCCGTCGTCCAACCGCGCTTCGCCCTCGGACAGCGGTGCGCCGGCCACGTACAGCGGGCCTTCGATGGTGCGCGGAGTGCCGCCGCCGATGCCGGCCGCCGCGTCCTGGGCATCCAGCAGCAGGTCGAGGTAGTGCTCGATGCCCAGGCCGGCAACGACCAGGCCGGCTTCCTGGCGGGCGCCGAGGCGGTTGAGGTAATCCACCGCTTTCCAGAACTCATCGGGGGTGACGTTCATGTCTTCAATCAGTTTGGCAGTGTCCCGCAGGATGCGCAGGATCAACTGCTTCACGCGTGGATTGCCGGCGTCATTGAGCGCGCCGCTGGCCTCTTCGAAGAACTTCTGGATGTCGGCAGTCTGGGAAATCTTCAGGGTCACGGTGATTACCTCTTTCCTGTTGTTCTGGGTTCGGTCAGGGATCAGCTGGCGCGTAGCACGGCTTCGCGCTCGACGCGGTGGAACACGCGGTTGAAGTACACCAGGCTGTCCTGACGCTCCCGCACGGCGACCTTTTCCAACTCGACGAACATGACCGTGTGCGAGCCGACTTCCTTGCAGTCGCTGATCCGCCCTTCCAGGCTGACCAGCGCCTGGCGCAGCACCGGCAGGCCGGCGTAGCCGTCGTCCCAGAGGTCCCAGGCGAAGCGCTCTTCCATGGAGACCTTGGTCATCCCGGCGAAGTGCTTGGCCAGCTCTTCCTGCTCGCCGCACAGCACGTTGACGCACAGGTGGCCGTTGCTGCGGAACACATCGTGGGTAGCACTGCCACGGTTGACGCAGACCAGCACCGTGGGCGGGGAGTCGGTGACCGAGCAGACCGCACTGGCGGTAATGCCACAGCGGCCTTCCGGGCCGTTGGTGGTGATGATGTTCACCGCTGCCGGCAGCTGTGCCATGGCATTGCGGAAGTCGATCTGGGTCTGGCTGAGGGTATTGGCCATTTCTTCGCCCCTTGTGCTGGAGTGGCCGGCACGCCCGGCCTTTCTTGTAGGGGGTCAGCGTAGGGCAGCGCCGCGGGGCGAAACATTCAGACGATTACCACGCCAGAGGGTAGTGGCCGCTAGTCATGTAGGTGGTTTCTTTATCGTCAGCCTCGGCGACTATGGGTATGCTCCGAGCCATGCCATTGCGACGACCGGGGCCAACACCCGGCGGACGCGGCCTACGTGCAGCTCTACAACGATAAAAAAAGAAAGTGGCAACGCCTGATGGAAGCTAGAAAACCCGTGGTCTACATCGTCGACGACGACAAGGACCTGCGTACCTCCCTCGCCTGGCTGCTCGAGTCGGTCAGCATCGAGTCGCTGTGTTTCGGCGGCGCCGAGGAATTCCTGCGCGAATACGACCCCAAGCTCCCCGCCTGCCTGGTGCTCGACGTACGCATGCCCGAGACCAGCGGCTTCCAGTTGCAGGAAATGCTCAACGACAAGGGCATCGACCTGCCGACCATCTTCGTCACCGCCCACGGGGATATCCCGATGTCGGTGAAGGCGATGAAGAACGGTGCGCTGGACTTCGTCGAAAAGCCCTACAACCCACAGCAGATGCTGGACCGCATCCAGGCGGCGCTGAAGAGCGCGGTGCAGGTCCACGCGGGCCAGGAGCAGAAGCAGAACCTCAAGCACAAGCTCGACCTGCTCACCGGGCGGGAACGGGAAATCCTGATGATGGTGGTGGATGGCAAGGCCAGCAAGGTCATCGCCCGCGAGCTGAACATCAGCGTCAAGACGGTTGATGTGCACCGCACCAAGATCAAGGAAAAGATGGGCGTGAGCAGCATCGCCATGCTGGTGCGCGAGGTGCTCAACGTGCCGCTGGAAGAGTCGCGCCCCTGAGCGGGGCGCGTTTCCTTACCGGGCGTCGACGCGCTCGCCGCACAGGTCGAGCGCGAACAGCCGCTCGACCTCGGAAGGCGGCAGGCCGCAGCCCAGCAGGCTGAACAGTTTGCCCAGCGCCGCTTCGCGGGTCATGCCACCGCCAGAGACCAACCCGGCATCGCGCAGACGGCTACCGGCGGCGTAGACATCGAAGGCCACATGGCCCTGCGGGCACTGGCTGATCGCCGCCAGGACCACGCCACGGGCGTGAGCTTCGCGCAACGCAGCCAGCAGGTCTTCGTTATCCGAAGGCCCCGTGCCGCTACCGAAACACTCCAGCAGCAATGCCTGCACGCCGGTGCCCAGCAGCGCACGCAGGTGCTCGGCAGCCAGGCCGGGAAACAGCGGCAGCACCGCGAGGTTCACCGGTTGGCGCGGCTGGCGGTAGCCCAGCTCGATGGGAAGCGACTCCGCGCGCTCGCCGTTGCGTTCACGCGGCATCACGGCAAACGCATCGAAGGCATCGCTGCGCAGCTTGGTGACGCGGGCGCCATGCATCAGCTCGCCATTGAAGTACAGCCAGACGCCCGGCTCGACGCCGACCTCCAGCGCATTCAGCGCGCCCAGAAGATTGCCTGGGGCATCGCTTTCCGGCGCGCCCATGGGCTGCATGGAGCCGGTCAGCAGCACCGGCACCTTCAGGCCCAGCAGCAGGAACGACAGCGCGGCGGCGCTGTAGGCCAGGGTGTCGGTGCCGTGCAGCACCAGCACGCCGTCATGACCGCCCTGCTCCACCGCGTGGACAATGGCGTCGCGCATGGCCAGCCAGTTGGCCTGGGTCATGTTGGCACTGTCGAGCAGCGGTTGCAGTTCAGCAAAGGCCCAGTCCAGGCGAATCTCGCCCTGGCCTTGCAGTTGTTCGCGCATGCGAGCTTCGAAACCGCCAGCCGGCGCCAGGCCTTCGGCGGTTTGCAGCATGCCGATAGTGCCGCCGGTATAGAGGACGAAGAGATTCTTCACTCGACGCATGCCAGTGCTCTTGTAGGAAAGTTCACAGGATAAACCGCGAGGCCGGGAGAAGTCCCGGCCTCGCGTATCAGACCAAAGTCAGCGGATCAGCCCTGGGCGGGCAGGCTGCCGTGGGCCGGAGCAGTGGAGTTGATCTTGTGGGCGTCGCGCCAGGCGTCGTGGTCGATGTCCAGGTCGGCGAACTTGCTGGCATCGAACACCGGACGCTCGACGCCGGCGGCGCGCTGTTCGTCGTAGTCGCGCATCACACGCAGGCCGACCTTGATCAGCATGGCCAGGGCCACCAGGTTGACGAAGGCCAGGCAGGTCATGGTGATGTCGGCGAAGGCGAACACGGTGCCCAGGTTCTGCATCGAGCCCCAGAGGATCAGGCCCAGCACCAGCACGCGGAAGGCGATCAGCGCGGTACGGCTGCGGCCGACGATGAACTGCAGGGCGTTCTCGCCGAGGTAGTAGTTGTAGGTGATGCAGGTGAACACGAACAGCGACAGCGCGACGCTGACGAAGATCCGGCCCCAGTCACCGACCACCGCGGCCAGCGAGTTCTGGGTCAGGGTGATGCCATCGCCTTCGAAGCCGGGGGTATAGAAGCCCGAGAGCAGGATCAGCAGCGCGGTGCAGGTGCAGATGACGAAGGTGTCGAGGAACACGCTGAACGCCTGGACCACGCCCTGGGACGCCGGGTGACGCACGGCGGCGACGGCGGCCACGTTCGGCGCACTGCCCAGGCCCGCTTCGTTGGCGAACACGCCACGCTTCACGCCCATCACGATGGCGCTGCCCAGCAGGCCGGCGAAGGCCGGCTCCAGGCCGAAGGCGCTCTTCACGATGGTAGTCAGCATGCCCGGAACCAGCTCGATCTGGGTGACGATCACGTACAGGGTCACGGCGATGTAGGCCAGGGTCTTGACCGGCACCAGCAGGTCGGAGACGGCAGCGATGCGCTGGATGCCGCCGAAGAACACGATGGCCAGCAGCACGGCCAGGGCGATGCCCGAGTACAGGACCGGGATGTCGAAGGCGTTCTGCAGCGAATGGGTCACGGTGAAGGCTTGCAGGCCGTTGAAGGCGAAACCGTAGGTGACCAGCAGCAGGACCGCGAAGGTCATGGCCATCCAGCGCAACTTCAGGCCGTGCTGGATGTAGTAGGCCGGGCCGCCGCGATACAGGCCGTTACCGTCGCTGCGCTTGTAGACCTGGGCCAGGGTGCACTCGAAGAAGCTGCTGGACATGCCCACCAGCGCGGTGACCCACATCCAGAACACGGCGCCGGGGCCACCCAGGGTCACGGCAATGCCGACACCGGCAATGTTACCGGCGCCCACGCGGCCGGCGAGGCTCAGCATCAGCGCCTGGAAAGAGCTCAGCTGGCCGGATTGGCCGCGGATCGATTCCTTGAACACGCCGAACATGTGGCCGAAGTGGCGGAACTGGACGAAACGGGAACGCAGGGTGAAATACGCACCGAGTCCTACGATGAGGACGATGAGGACTTTCCCGGAGAGGAAATCGTTGATCGCGTCGAGCATGTGCTGGGGCCTCGATTGTTATTGTCGGAGCACGGACCTGGGGCTGGCCCGCTCACTGGGGGCGCATGGTTGCGCTCGAAGCGTCTGGAAACAATTTCGCGGCTTGTTACGATTTGATGCGACCTGACGCTATACTTGCGCCAGTCGCATCACCTGGATCTGGTACGAATGTCCGACAACCTCGGTCCCAACCTCAAGCTGCTTTGCGCTCATTACCGCTCTATCTCGGAGGTTTGCCGCAAGCTTTCGATCAATCGCGCGCAGTTCAATAAGTACCTCGGCGGACAGAGCCAGCCCACGGCGTACAACCTCAAGCGCATCGGTGACTTCTTCGGCGTCGAGGACTACGAGTTGCAATTGCCGCCGGAGCAGTTCGCCCGCCTGATCGGCGCGCGTGGCACCTCGCCGGCCAACGTGCGACGTGACGATCCGCTGATGGAAATGCTCCGCCCGCTGCGCGACCACGCCGGAAACCTGTCGCGCTACTGCGGTTACTACTTCGAATATTCCAACTGCATGTCGGTGCCCGGGTCGATCCTGCTGTCGCTGGTGCACCTGTACGAGCAGGACGGCAACTTCCTCTTCGAACGCCAGGAGCGCCAGGAGCGCTCCAGCAGCACCGACGTGCAGGCCGAGGACTGGGTGCGCTGCCGCTACCTGGGCGCGGCCTTCCAACTGCAGGACCGGGTATTCCTGCTGGACTACGAGTCGCTCACCGTCAACGAAATGAGCCAGACCATCCTCATTCCCAGCTTCAAGAGTCGCATCACCCGCCTGAACGGCCTGAAGACCGGTGTCTCCAGTGGCGACCGCCGCACCCCGGCGTGCACCCGGGTGGTCTGGGAGTACCTGGGCCCGGAGATCAACCGCATCAGCGCCTATCGCCAGGTGAAGCTCTACCAGCCGGACGACCCGCGCATCGACGACGACGTGCGTCAGCGCCTGCAGGTCGGGCCGATCCGCCATGGATTGTTCGAGATCGAATGACGGGCAGAACATTGTAGGAGCGAGCTTGCCCGCGAACCCGCCCAGCTCCCGAGCCGCCGGCAAATCCGTTCGCGAGCAAGGACTGGGCGTCCCTCTCGCTCCTACAGGAAGAGCAAAGCGTCTACCGCTTGCGGCTCTGCAACCACGCCGCCGCCAGCCCGCTGCCGCAGATCACCGCGATACCCAGCAGCGCCGATGGTTCTGGCGTATGGCCGAAGATCACGAAGCCCAGCAGCCCTGCGAAAACGATCTGGCAATAGCTGAACGGTGCCAGCAACGCGGGCGCGGCATGCTTGAAGGCTTGGGTCAGGAACAGGTGCGCGGTCATCCCGCAGGTACCCAGGGCCAGCATCATCAGGCCATGCACCAGCCCTGGCCATTGCCAGAAGAACGGCACCAGGGCGCTGACGACCAGGGTGTTGCACAGCCCGGCGAAGAAGTTGCTGGTGGTCGGGCTGTCCGCCTGGCTGAGCTTGCGCGTGAGCAACTGGTAGAAGCTGAAGCACAGTGCCGAGCCGAACGGCAGCAATACCGCCGGGGTGAACAGATCGCCACCGGGGTGGACGATGATCAGCACGCCGATGAAGCCGACTATCACTGCCGACCATTGTCCCACGGTCACCCGCTCACCCAGCAGCGGCACCGACAACGCCGTCACCAGCAGCGGCGCAAGGAAGTTCACCGACGTCGCTTCCGCCAGCGGGATGTACTGCAGACCCGTGGTGAACAGGAAGCTGGTGCCCAGCAGGCACAGCGCGCGGGCCGTCTGCAGGAAGGGATGGCGAGTGCGCAGCACAGCGAGGCCGGCGCGCGGCAGGAAGATGCCCGCCATCAGCAGCGTATGCACTACATAACGCGCCCACACCACCATGACGATGGGGTAGATGCTCGCCAGGTACTTGGACAGCGCGTCGTGGCTGGAGAACAGGAAGGTCGCCAGGACGATGAGCAGGATGCCCTTGAAGGGCTGGTGAACGCCGGACAACGGCGATTGACTGGTACTCATCGACTCACGGATTCAATAGGACAGATGCGGCAGGCACTCGGAAGCTTCACAGCCTAGCAGGAGGCACCGCAGAAAGAATCCGCCACGCCACGCCGCGAGCACCTCGCGGGTCCGCTGGAAGGCCGGGCGATAAGGGTTCTGCACGGCGTTGTGGCAGGCATCCTACCCGCAATACCGGTGGGTATATGTTCCATTTGGTTAATTATCGTTCGAACAGCGAACGTTTACGCCACGGGCGAATTGCGGCGGCCAGCCGGGGAGCACCACTATGACCCCAGCCGCCGCCTCGATGCGGCGCCAACAACTATAAGAAAGGTCCGTTCACATGCTCACGCTCTCCCTGGCACGCCTGCGCGCGTGCACCGCTTCCGCCTTCTCTCTTCGCATGCTCTCTTGCATTCCCTTTGCGCCTGGCTGATCGCCTGATCCGCGCTCGCTGACCGTTTAAACGTCCATCCGCCGCTTTCGACAGAAACGCGCGGAGGGCTCCGTTCGCCCTGAACAACGACAAGAATGCCGAGGGAACACCCATGCTCCGCCATCTGCCCCACCTCACCATCAGCGCCTGCCTGCTACCCACCCTGCCCGTCCTGGCCCATGCCGAGGAAGGCGGCTTCCTCGACGACGCCAAGAGCAGCCTGCTGCTGCGCAACTTCTACATGAACCGCAACTATGTCGGGGACGCCCGGCAGGGCAAGGCAGAGGAATGGACCCAGAGCTTCATCCTGGACGCCCGCTCCGGCTACACCCAGGGCACCGTCGGCCTCGGCCTGGACGTGCTCGGGCTTTACAGCCTGAAGCTCGATGGCGGCAAGGGCACGGCCGGCACCCAGTTGCTGCCGACCCACGACGACGGCCGCCCCGCCGACGACTTCGGCCGCCTGGCGGTAGCCGGCAAGGCCAAGGTGTCGAAGACCGAATTCAAGGCCGGCGAATGGATGGTGGTGCTGCCGGTCCTGCGCTCCGACGACGGCCGCTCGCTGCCGCAGACCTTCCAGGGCACGCAGGTCACCTCGAAGGAAATCGACGGTCTGACCCTGTACGGCGGCCAGTTCCGCCAGAACAGCCCGCGCAACGACGCCAGCATGGAAGACATGTCGCTTTTTACCCGCCCGGCCTTCACCTCGGATCGCTTCAACTTCGCCGGTGGCGAGTACCGCTTCAACCACGACCGTACCCTGGTCGGCCTGTGGAATGCGCAGCTCAAGGACATCTACCAACAGCAGTACCTGCAACTGCAGCACAGCCAACCGCTAGGGGACTGGGTGCTCGGTGCGAATATCGGCTACTTCTGGGGCAAGGAAGACGGCAGCGCCCGTGCGGGTGATCTGGATAACCGCACCTTCTCCGGGCTGTTCTCGGCAAAATACGGCGCGAGCACCTTCTATCTGGGCCTGCAGAAGGTCATGGGCGAGGACGAATGGTTCCGCGTCAACGGCACCAGCGGCGGCACCCTGGCCAACGACAGCTACAACGGCAGCTACGAGAGCGCCAGGGAACGTTCCTGGCAACTGCGCCATGACTACGATTTCGCCGCTTTCGGCGTTCCCGGCCTGACCCTGATGAACCGCTACATCCAGGGTCGCAACGTGCACAACGCCAGCACCGACGACGGCCGCGAATGGGGCCGCGAGAGCGAGCTGGCGTACACGGTGCAGAGCGGCACCTTCAAGACGCTGAACGTCAAGTGGCGCAACTCCACGATGCGCCGTGACTGGGGCAGCACCAACAGCTTCGACGAGAACCGGCTGATCATCAGCTATCCCCTGTCGCTGCTGTAAACGCCGCGCTCCCTAAAGAGCGTAGGAGCGGACTCCGTCCGCGATAGGGTTGGCCAAACTCCCTGCTCATCGGAGTCGTCGGCAATCGATCGCGGACAGAGTCCGCTCCTACGCCCCGCCCGGCTTCTCCGCGTCTTCCGCCTCGATCTCTTCCAGCGCCAGTTCCAACCCCCAGCTCGAGGCCTCCACCGGCTGCGCGGCCGCTGGCAGCGCAGCCGGTGCCGGCGCAGCTGGCTTGGCGGCTGCGGGGACAGCAGCGCTACCGACGCTGCCCGGGTTGTCCTTGTACAGCTTGAGCTTCAGACGCAGGTTGTTCGCCGAATCGGCATTCTTCACCGCCTCTTCCTCGGTGATCGCCCCTTCCACCGCGAGGTCGAACAGCGCCTGGTCGAAGGTCTGCATGCCGAGGGCGCGGGACTTGTCCATGATTTCCTTGATCGAGCTGAAGTCGCCGCGCTTGATGATGTCGCTGATGGTCGCCGTGCCCAGCAGCACTTCCACCGCTGCGCGGCGTTTGCCGTCCTGGGTGCGCACCAGGCGCTGCGAGACGAAGGCCTTGAGGTTGTTGCCCAGGTCGTTGAGCAACTGCGGGCGGCGCTCCTCGGGGAAGAAATTGATGATGCGGTCCAGTGCCTGGTTGGCGTTGTTCGCATGCAGCGTGGAAATCGCCAGGTGCCCGGTGTCGGCGAACGCCAGGGCGTGCTCCATGGTCTCGCGGTCACGGATCTCGCCGATCAGGATCACGTCCGGCGCCTGGCGCAGGGTGTTCTTCAGCGCGGCGTGGAAACTGCGGGTGTCCACGCCCACTTCGCGCTGGTTGATGATCGACTTGCGGTGCCGGTGCACGTACTCGATGGGGTCCTCGATGGTGATGATGTGGCCGCCGCTGTTGCGGTTGCGGTGGTCGATCAGGGCCGCCAGGGAGGTGGACTTGCCCGAGCCGGTGCCGCCGACGAAGAGCACCAGGCCGCGCTTCTCCATCACCACCTTGAGCAGCACTTCCGGCAGCTTGAGGTCGGCGAACAGCGGGATATCCAGCTTGATGTTCCGCGCCACGATGGACACTTCGTTGCGCTGCTTGAACAGGTTGATACGGAAACGGCCGACACCCGCGACGGAAATCGCCAGGTTCATTTCCAGTTCACGGTCAAATTCCGCGCGCTGCTCCTCATCCATCAACCCATAGCCGATGCGGGCGACGTCACCAGCCTTCATCGGCTCGTTGGTCAGGGGCTTGAGCACCCCGTTGAATTTGGCGCAGGGCGGCGCGCCGGTGGAGAGGTATAGGTCCGAACCATCCTGGGTGGCCAGGATCTTGAGCATCGCTTGGATATCCATTGAACTGCATCCGTACGCAAGGTGGCGGCGGACGCCGTCTTTCAGCAGCGTCCTACAAATAAGAATGAGCTGATTGACTCTATGGAGCACCCTTGCGCCAGACAATGCAACCCATCGCGAAATGCGACCTGCATCACTGCTGCCGTACAATGCGGCCCAGACGCTTTCATTCAAGGATCCAACCAATGCCCGTCGCCATGGCCCGACACATCCTGGTCAAGACCGCCGCCGAAGCCGAGCAGCTCAAGCAACGCCTGGCCAAGGGCGAGGATTTTGCCGCCCTGGCCCGCAAGCATTCCACCTGCGCCTCCGGCAAACGCGGCGGCGACCTGGGCGAGGTGCGCCCTGGCCAGATGGTCCGCAGCATTGACCAGGTGATCTTCAAGAAGCCGGTCGGCGTGGTTCACGGGCCGGTCAAAAGCCAGTTCGGCTACCATCTGGTCGAGGTCTATTTCCGCGACTGAGGGAACCGCGAAACATGACGCCGCAACAGATCGCCCGCTTCTGCCTGGATTTGCCCGGCGCCCGCGAAGACATCAAATGGGGCAGCAACCGGGTATTCTCGGTCGCCGGCAACAAGATGTTCGCCATCCTGGATTTTCTCGACAGCGGCAACGGCAGCCTGGCCTTCAAGGTCGGCCCGGAGCTGTTCCTGGGCTATGTCGACCGCCCCGGCATCCGCCCCGCGCCTTACCTGGCGCGGGCTTTCTGGATCGCCATGCAGCGCCCCTACCCCATGGGCGACGCCGAACTGCGCGAGGCGCTGACCCGCTCGCACCAACTGGTGGTTGCCCGCCTGCCCAAACGGCAACGCCTGGGCCTCGTGCTGGAGACGCCCTGATGCGAACGCTCGACTGGCAAGGCATCTGGCACGCACCGACGGCCAGCTGGGAATCGCTGCAGCTGGGTGAACGTCGTGCCGAGAGCCAATTGCGCGCCATCGATGAGGCGGGTGGGCCTTCCTATCAGCTCGACTACCAGTTGGAATGGGATGATCAATGGCGTCTGCGGGAAGCGCGCTTCAGCGTGGAAAGCGCCCGCGGCACGCATCAGTTGCACCTGTTGACCGATGGCGAAGGCCACTGGCAGAACGCCGAAGGCGACTCGCTGGAGAACCTGGGGGGCTGCCTGGACATCGACATCTGGCCTTCGCCCTTCACCAACACCTTCCCCATCCGCCGCCTGCAACTCGCCGATGGCGAGCGTCGGGAGCTGGCGGTGGTGTATCTGGAAGCACCTAAGCTCAAGCCGGTACGAATGCGCCAGGGCTATACGCGGATCGATGCGCATCACTATCGCTATGAGAACCTCGAAGGAACGAACTTCCAGGCACTGCTGACCGTAGATGACGATGGCCTGGTCATTGATTATCCCACCCTCTTCCGCCGGGCCTGATCCGCTTTTCCTGGAGCGAGCCTGCTCGCGAACGATTCATCCGGCCGGCCCCGCGTCAAACGGTTCGCGCGCAAGCTCGCACCACGGGTACTGCGCGGACCGGGGCGCAGGAGCGGACTCCGCCCGCGATGGGTTTGCACAGGCCGGAACTGAAAGGTAGTTCGTTAGCTAGCTTTCCTACAGGCTCGACGCGGTCCATCATATGAGACCACTCGCCGTACCGAACTGCAGCACATGTCCGCCGATTCCCGCTCGTCCTCGTCCACCACCTTGCAGGTGGTGTCCGTCGTCCTTTTCACCTTCATCGCCTACCTGACCATCGGCATCCCGCTGGCCGTGCTGCCCGGCTACGTGCACAGCGACCTGGGCTTCGGCTCGGTGATGGCCGGCCTGGTCATCAGCATCCAGTACCTCGCCACTCTCCTTACCCGCCCCTACGCCGGCAGGGTCATCGACACGCTCGGGCCCAAGCGTGCAGTGCTGTACGGCATGGTCGGCTGCGCCGGCAGCGGCGCGCTGATGCTTGGTTCCTGGGCGATGCAGGGCCTGCCGTGGTTCAGTCTCGGCCTGCTGATGGTCGCGCGGCTGGTATTGGGGACGTCGGAAAGCCTGGTCGGCAGCGCCTCGATCGCCTGGGGCATCGACCGTGTCGGCGCGGCGAACACTGCAAAAGTCATCTCCTGGAACGGCATCGCCAGCTATGGCGCACTCGCCCTCGGCGCGCCCCTGGGCGTGCTGATGGTCGGCCAGCTCGGGCTGGCCAGCCTGGGCGGCAGCGTGGTCCTGCTGGCCGCGCTCGGTTTCGCCCTGGCATGGCCCAAGCGGGCGGCAGCGCTGGTGCATGGCGAGCGCATGCCCTTCCACCACGTGCTCGGTCGGGTATTCCCCCACGGCATGGGCCTGGCGCTGGGTGGTATCGGCTTCGGCACCATCGCCACCTTCATCACTCTTTATTACGCCAGCCTCGGCTGGAAGGACGCGGTCTACTGTCTGACCGCCTTCGGCGGCTGCTTCATCGGTGCGCGCCTGCTGTTCGCCAACGCCATCAACCGCCACGGAGGCTTCCGCGTCGCTATCGCTTGCCTGTCGGTAGAAAGCCTCGGCCTGCTCCTGCTGTGGAGCGCCCCTACGCCCTGGATTGCGCTGGCCGGCGCGGCGCTGACCGGTTTTGGTTTCTCCCTGGTGTTCCCCGCCCTGGGCGTGGAAGCCGTGGGCCTGGTGCCCGCCTCCAACCGCGGCGCGGCGCTGGGTGCCTACTCGCTGTTCATCGACGTGTCCCTGGGCATTACCGGGCCGCTGATGGGCGCTGTCGCCAATGGCTTCGGCTTCGGCTCGATCTTCCTCTGCGCCGCACTCGCGGCATTCAGCGGGCTGATCCTCAGCCTCTGGCTGTTCCAGCGCTCGTTCTCCCGCTGAGACTGGCCGCGCTGCCATGCGCAGTGACTTCGCCTATCCGCCGCGATCCGGCGGCAAAAAACGCTGATCTGGCAAACATGACGTCAGCGTGACAGGGGCTGGACGAAAAAGTTCGAACCTCTGCTATCATCCCGCGGCGCCGGGACGACCACGTCCCGATTACAACCAAAAGAATAGGCCAGCACAGGACTCCACCTACCCCGATCAAGCACTTCGGGGCGGAGAGCTTTTTTCCTCTCGTCGCTGGCGCTGCACCATTAAGGAAATCAAGATGCTGAACCACCGGATCAGTCTGCTCGCACTGGGGATCCTCGCGTCGACCGCCGCCATGGCCGAAGACCAGTCCACCGCCAAGGGCTTCGTCGAAGACAGCCACCTGGACCTCTTCTTCCGCAACGCCTACATGAACCGCGACTACAAGCACGGCCGCGATGACAAGGCCGAGTGGGGCCAGGCCGCCACCGCGACCTTCGCTTCCGGCTTCACCCAGGGCACCGTGGGCTTCGGCGTTGACGCGTTCGGCATGTACGCCGTGCGCCTGGACGGTGGCAAGGGCAAGAGCGGCGCTGCCGGTATCGATTTCTTCAAGCAGGGCGACAGCGGCGAAGCCGCCAACGACCTGGCCCGTGCCGGTGGCGCGGTCAAGGCCCGCTTCTCCAACACCGTGATCAAGTACGGTGACCAGATGCCGGCCCTCCCGATCCTGAGCTACGACAACTCCCGCCTGCTGCCGGAAAGCTTCACCGGCACCCTGATCACCTCCAAGGAGATCGAAGGCCTGGAGCTGAACGTCGGCCGCTTCACTTCGGAAACCCGCAAGAGCGCCGAAGGGCGTGACAGCGGCGGCCTGAAGCGCATCGACGTGTTCGGCGGCAGCTACAAGTTCACCGACAACTTCAGCGGCTCGCTGTACGGCTACGAGAGCGAAGACGTCGCTCGCAAGCAGTACATGAACCTGAACTACGTCATTCCGGTGGCCGACAAGCAGTCCCTGACCCTGGACTTCAACGGCTACCGCACCCGCGTGAACGAAGACTTCGCTGCCGACAACGGCATCGATGGCACCAAGAACACCATCTGGAGCCTGTCGGCCGCCTACAACATCGGCGTCCACACCTTCATGATCGCGCACCAGCGCAACAACGGCGACTCCGGCTACAACTACGGCTGGTACCAGAACCAGGGCGGCCTGGGCGATGGCGGCACCACCATCTGGCTGGCCAACTCCTACTGGTCGGACTTCAACGGCGAAGACGAGCGTTCCTGGCAGGGCAGCTACAGCCTGGACTTCTCCGAGTACGGCGTACCGGGCCTGAGCTACACCGTGGCCTACGTCTACGGCGACAACATCAAGACCGCCGAGACCAGCAACGGCAAAGAGCGCGAAATCTTCAACCAGCTGAAATACGTCGTACCGAGCGGCCCGGCCAAGGACCTGTCGGTCAAGCTGCGCGGTTCCTGGCTGCGCGTGTCCAACGATGCCCGCTCCTACAACGACGACGGCAATGAAGTGCGCGTCTTCGTCGAGTACCCGGTCAACATCTTCTGACGACCTGATCCGGCTCGAAAGAAAACGCCCCGTGGCAGCGATGCCACGGGGCGTTTTTCATTGTGGCGGCTATTCGACGGTGCGCCGCCTCGACAGCCACGGCATGGGCGGCAACGCCATGCGCAGGATGTGGAAGCACAGCAGCAGGATCAGCGCGCCGGCCGCGAAGGATCCAAGGCGCTGGACCGGTTCGAGTGTGTCATTGAGCACATTGAGAAACAGCATCGCGCTGCCGCCCAGCATGCAGGCGAGCAGGAATGCACAGAGTATGTAGATCTTCAGCGTCAACAGCCGCCAATGCCAACGCATGCGGCGGCGGACGGGGACTTCATCGGGGGGAAGTTGCGGCATGATCCTTTGCCTCCTGACAGGTTTCTGACGGGCTCACGCAACTGCGGCATGCGACGTCGAGATACTGGCAGGATGCTAGCCATGCGCGACCTGATTGCCAAGGCGCGCAGGCCGGGACCGCCGGGTTACCGGCTACGCGCCGATGAACGGCTAACGCTTAGCGCACAACGCTATTGATGTCATGGCGGTTGAGCGAAGTCCGCATTTCCTCGTACCACTCGGGAATCACGTCCCGCAGGCGCTCCTTGGCATCTTCCAGCTTGAACGGCTGGGTGTAGCGCTTCTTGCGGTAGGAGTAGATGTAGTAGGTGCCGTCGCGGTAGAGGATGCGGTCGAAGGTGTAGAAACCGATGTGCGTGCCGTTGCAGCGCGCGGTCAGCACCATGTCGCCCTCCTCGTAGGGCAGCACGCCCTCGGCACATTCATAGGTGAAGAACTCGCGCACGTCATCCCAGTCCACGCCGTCGCTGCTGGCGTGCAGGAAGGCTTCGGCCTTTTCCTCGGAATCGTCGGAGTGGTCGCTGTACCAGATGAACAGCGGGATGCTCTGGTTGGTCTCGTCGCCCAGCCAACTCTCACCGTCCAGGTACTGCGCGCTACGCGCAAGGCTCGCCTGCACGCGGCGGTGGCTCTGGCGATAGTCTTCCAGTTGCTCGTCGAACGCCGGCGTGTCTTCGCCCAGTACCACGCCTTCCATGCCCTTGATCTCGGCCACGCGCCCCAGGTAGTCGGCGTACAACGAGGCGTCCTGGATTACGGTACAGGTGTCGCGGGTCAGGCTCAGGCCGATCTCGGTGAAGTTGGCGCTACCCAGGATGACCACGTCCGGTTCGATCAGGATCAGCTTCCAGTGCACGCTGTTCTGCGCGCGGAAGTCGACGTGCAGGGTGACGTTGGGACCGGCATCGCGGACGCAGTAATCGATGAAGTCCGGCGAGGTAAAGGAGTTGATGGTGCCCACC
Source organism: Pseudomonas sp. DP-17 (assembly GCF_022380625.1). Classification (NCBI taxonomy): domain Bacteria; kingdom Pseudomonadati; phylum Pseudomonadota; class Gammaproteobacteria; order Pseudomonadales; family Pseudomonadaceae; genus Pseudomonas; species Pseudomonas sp. DP-17. The sequence continues at coordinate 43,797 of NZ_JAKSXG010000003.1, read as the reverse complement.
AGCAGATCCAGGCGATTGCCCTTTTCCGCCAGGGTTTCGATCAGTGACTCGGTTTCACTGGCGGAGGCTGAGACCACGGTGATCAGCTTGTTGCTGACCTGCTCCAGGTAATGCCTGAGCGAATGTTGAGCGTTTAGGATTTTCATACAGCCCCACCAGAATTCTGAACACCGAATTCTGATGCAGGACAACGGGGGGTTTCAACTGTCTGATATCGCCATACGCCCGCACAACGGGCGCTGCAGCGGCAAAGCATGCAGCGCGGGCACTGCTGTGGCATAATGAGCGGCTTTGCCAGACGCCTGTCGGCCTCGGTCGACAAGAACGCCTTCCCTGCCCGCCTGCGCCGTCTGCGCCCGGCGCGCACCATGTCCAGCCAAGGGTCAGTCAGTTGATTTCCACCGCCAATATCACCATGCAGTTTGGCGCCAAGCCGCTGTTCGAGAACGTTTCCGTCAAATTCGGCAACGGCAACCGCTACGGCCTGATCGGCGCCAACGGTTGCGGCAAGTCCACCTTCATGAAGATCCTCGGTGGCGAGCTGGAGCCGTCCAGTGGCCAGGTGATGCTGGAAAACGGCGTACGTCTGGGCAAGCTGCGCCAGGACCAGTTCGCCTACGAAGACTTCAGCGTGATCGACACCGTGATCATGGGCCACGAGGAACTGTGGAAGGTCAAGGCCGAGCGCGACCGCATCTACTCCCTGCCGGAGATGAGCGAGGAAGACGGCATGGCCGTGGCCGAGCTGGAAGTGCAGTTCGCCGAGTTCGACGGCTACACCGCCGAATCCCGCGCCGGCGAGCTGCTGCTGGGCCTGGGCATTCCGCTGGACCAGCACTTCGGCCCGATGAGCGCCGTGGCTCCGGGCTGGAAGCTGCGCGTACTGCTGGCCCAGGCGCTGTTCTCCGATCCGGACCTGCTGCTGCTGGACGAACCGACCAACCACCTGGACATCAACACCATCCGCTGGCTGGAAAACGTCATCACGGCGCGTAACAGCACCATGATCATCATTTCCCACGACCGTCACTTCCTGAACAGCGTCTGCACCCACATGGCGGACCTGGACTACGGCGAGCTGCGCCTGTTCCCGGGCAACTATGACGAGTACATGACCGCGGCCGAACAGGCCCGCGAGCGCCTGCTGTCGGACAACGCCAAGAAGAAAGCCCAGATCGCCGAGCTGCAGACCTTCGTCAGCCGCTTCTCGGCCAACGCCTCCAAGGCCAAGCAGGCCACCAGCCGTGCGCGCCAGATCGACAAGATCCAGCTGGAAGAGGTCAAGCCGTCCAGCCGCGTCAGCCCGTTCATCCGCTTCGAGCAGCACAAGAAGCTGCACCGCCAGGCAGTGACCCTGGAGAAGGTCAGCCAGGGCTTCGACGGTGTCGCCCTGTTCAAGAACCTGAGCCTGCAAGTGGAAGCCGGCGAGCGCATCGCCATCATCGGCCCCAACGGCATCGGCAAGACCACCCTGCTGCGCACCCTGGTCGGCGAGATGGCGCCCACCTCCGGCGAGGTGAAGTGGACCGACAGCGCAGACGTGGGCTACTTCGCCCAGGACCATGCCGAGGACTTCGAGGACGATTACAACCTGTTCGACTGGATGGCCCAGTGGACCCAGGGCGGCGAGCAACTGGTGCGCGGCACCCTCGGCCGCATGCTGTTCTCCAACGACGACATCAAGAAGTCGGTGAAGGTCATCTCCGGTGGCGAACAGGGCCGAATGCTGTTCGGCAAGCTGATCCTCAAGCGCCCCAACGTGCTGGTGATGGACGAGCCGACCAACCACCTGGACATGGAATCCATCGAGGCACTCAACCTCGCGCTGGAAAACTACCCCGGCACCCTGATCTTCGTCAGCCATGACCGCGAGTTCGTGTCCTCCCTGGCCACCCGCATCATCGAGCTGTCGGAGAACGGCGTGACCGACTTCAGCGGCACCTACGACGACTACCTGCGCAGCCAGGGCGTGATCGTCTGATCTGCGCCCCGCTGTGATGAAAAAGCCCCGCCAATGCGGGGCTTTTTCTTTTCTCTGCGCTGGCGTCAGGAGCGGCGGGGTTCGGTTCGCGAGCAAGCTCGCTGACGAAAAACACACGGAATGCTCAGCGGCCGGAAGTCTGCATCGTCGCGCTTCCGAGGCTGACGTCGAAGAACTCCGCCGCCGAGGCGGCCAGGTCGCGGTGGATCGCCTTGCGGTCCAGACCCTGGGTGTCGGCACAGAGGTCGGGGGTGGCTTCCATTTCCTCATCCGAACAGGGCGACATGAAGACGAAGTGCCCTGCCCCGTCCAGCACCCTCAGGTCCGCCTGCTGCGGCAGCTTGCGCGCCAGCGCGGCGGCGTTTTTCTTCCAGTCGAGGATATGGTCGTTGTTGCCGGTGTAAAGCAGCACCGGCACCTGCACATCCTCCAGCTCATGGACGCCGTACATCAGGCTCAGCGGCGCCAGCAGGAGCAAGGCGCCAACGCGCGGGTCTGCCATGGGCACCAGATCGTTCCGGTCGGCGCGCACCTCACCCTTCTCGCTGCAGGCGTCGCGGTCGTCGGGGTGCTGCTGGCAATACTTGATCAGCCGATCCAGCCTGGGCTGTGCGCCGGCCAGGATCAGCGCGGTTTCGCCACCCGCCGAATAGCCAATCACCCCGACCTTGCGTGGATCGGCAATGGCCGCAACCTTCGGATCGAGCAGTGCGGCACTGATGGTTTCCGACACCTGCAATGGCCGCCCATAGAGGTTGCTCACCGCGCCCAGGCGGCTGTGGTCATGCAGGTTGTCGCCCGGATGCAGCAAGGTCACCACCACGAAGCCCTTGCGCACCAGTGCCTGGACCAGGTCACGGTGGGCCAGCGGGGTGCCGTAGTTGCCATGGGACATCACCAGCAGCGGGAAGCGGCCATTGGCGGTCTGCCCCTCGTAGGCAACATCGAGGATGAAGTTGCCCAGGTGCAGGGGCTGTTCGGGGGCGCGTGTAGGGTAGAAAGCGATGGCCTTCATCGGCTGCTGGTCCAGTGGATCGCTCACCTGCAGGCGGTGAAAACCCACATTCCAGCCCTGCGCCGCCCAACTCGCGGTACTGAAGGTAACGAGCAGCAGGAACCAGAACAAGCGCCTCGCCATGGTGCAATTCGCCCCCGATGTGTCCCCGGATCAGGCGCCACGAGGCCTTGTTGGTGAATGCTCAGACCACCGGGCGCCGCCTGCAGGGAATCACTGCATACTACGCGCCAGTTGGGCTCGCTCCGCGCCCGCAGACAGGCGGCGCTGTCCGGACACAAAAAAAGCCCCGCATGCGCGGGGCTTTTTCTGCTCAGGACAGCGATCAGGCAGCGGCGAACTGGCTGGCGATGCTCGCCTTCGCGCCGGCGATGGCGTTGCGGCGGGGTTCGTCGCCATAAGCCAGGCCTTCAGCACGAACGACCTCGATGTCGGTGATGCCGAGGAAGTTCAGTACCAGTTCGAGGTAATTCTCGTGGGCGATGCCGGAGGGTTGGCCTGCGTGGATGCCGCCCGCGGTGGAGACGATGATCACTTTCTTGCCGCCTGCCAGGCCTTCCGGGCCGTTCTCGGTGTAGCGGAAAGTCTTGCCAGCGACGGCGATGCGGTCGATCCAGGCCTTCAGCTGGCTGGGAATGGAGAAGTTGTACATCGGAGCACCGATGACGATGGCGTCGGCGCCGAGGAACTCTTCGATGCTCTTCTCGCCCAGGGCGGCTTCGTGCTTCTGCGCAGCATCGCGCAGCTCTGCCGGAGTACCGGCGGCAACCAGGCTGGCGGAAGACAGGTGGCTGATGGCGTCGGCGGCCAGGTCACGGTAGGTGACTTCGACGCCCGGCTCGGCGGCGGGCCAGGCAGCGACCAGTTCGGCGCTCAGTTGGCGGGAAGCGGAGTTGTCGCCGAGGATGCTCGAGTCGATATGCAGCAGTTTCATCTGTGTTCTCCAGAAAGGGGGCCAGTGGGTTGGCGGAGGCATTTGTCGTTGGAGGCAAGACTACGCATGTGGCCAATCTTCGATAAGTCGGTAAAAATGCAATGATTCGTCTCATCAGCAGGACAATCCCATGCAGGACCTCAATGACCTCTTCTATTTCGCCAAGGTGGTGGAAGCTGGAGGCTTCGCCGCCGCCGGGCGCCTGCTGGGCCTGCCGAAGTCCCGCCTGTCCCGGCGTGTAGCGGAGCTGGAAGCGCGCCTGGATGTGCGCCTGCTGCAGCGCACCACCCGCAAACTGGCGCTCACGGACCTGGGCGAGCGCTATTACCGGCACTGCCAGGCAATGCTGGTGGAAGCCGAGATGGCGGACGAAGTGGCCGCACAATTGAGCGCGGAGCCTCGCGGACGGGTGCGCCTGTCGTGCCCGGTGGCACTGGCGGAAACCTCGCTGAACGAAATGCTGCCTGGGTTCCTCGCGGCTTACCCGCAGGTGAACCTGGAGCTGATGCTGACCAACCGCCGCGTCGACCTGCTCAATGAGAGCATCGACGTCGCGCTGCGCGTGCGGGCGCCGGGGGATGAAGACCTGTCGCTGATTTCACGGCGCCTGCGTCGGGCCAAGACTGCGCTGGTCGCTGCACCTTCATTGCTCGAGGGCGTCGATCTGCGTCAGCCGGAGGACCTGGCCGCCCTGCCCGTTCTCGGTGCCATCGATAACGACCGCCGCGTGCACATGAAGCTCACCGGCCCGCAGGGAGAATTGAAGGAACTGGCATTCGAGGCGCGGCTGGCCGTGGAGGATTTCAACCTGCGCAAGAACGTGGCACTGGCGGGGCTGGGCGTAACGACACTGCCGTTGCATTACTGCACCCAGGAACTGGACGACGGTCGTCTGGTGCGCGTGCTGCCCGCCTGGAGCGAGCCGGAGGCCTACCTGCAGGCGGTGTATCCGCACCGGCGCGGCATTCTGCCGGCGGTGCGGGCGTTGCTCGATTATCTGGAGGAAGGCTTCTCGAAAGACGACTGGCCCGTCTGAATACAGCCCTTACGCCGAAGTCGCCGCCAGGCCCATCAGTGCGCCGATCCAGCCCAGGAGGCGGCCGCCGCTGAGCCAGTCGACCCAGAACAACTGGTGCAGCAGGACGATGGACCAGAACACCAGCTGGAAGGACAGCTTGCGGGTCTTGTGGCGAAACACCTGTTGAGCGAGAAAGGCGCCCGGCCAACCGCCGAGCAGTTCCAGCAGATGCAGGCTTTGTTCGGGGGTGCGCCAGTCGTTGCGCTCGGCGCTGCGCTTATCCCGCCAGTAGGCGAGGAAGGCCAGGAGGCTGAACACCGGATAGAGCAGCAGGAACCAGACGAAGTAGCTGTCCTTCAGCCAGAGCACCGAGCCGATGACGGGCAGCGCCAGCAGCACGGCGAGGACTGCCAGCGCCTTGCCCAGGGAGCGTTTCGGGGCGCTGGGAAAGGCCACTTCGCGGCCGCTGCGAACGCGCTCGCGGGTGGCCGCGGCGACCGGCTTGCGGCGGATTGCCGGGGTATCGATGGCCAGCCCGGCGAGGCGGGCATGGTCGGCGCGTGGGCGGCCGTCCTTGCCGGTGCCTTCGACATAGCAGACCTGGTCGCCCGCTTCCGGGCGGCGGTCGCCGCGGAAGTCGGAAATGTGCAGGAAGACTTCCTTGCCGCCGGCCTGGGGACGGATGAAGCCGAAGCCCTTGTCATCGTCCCAGCGGCTGATGGTGCCGTTCTTTTCCACGTTCACTCGCTATCGGATCAGGGTTTGACGCTGCTCCAGTCGATCAGGGCGAACTGCCAGGTCGCCAGGATCAGCAGGCCGAACACGATACGGTACCAGGCGAAGGCCGCATAGCTGTGGTTGGCGATGAACTTCAGGAGCCCGCGCACGGCGATCATGGCGAAGATGAACGAGGTGACGAAGCCGATGGCGAAGACCGGCAGGTCCGCGGGCTGGAAGATGTCCCGGTACTTGTAGCCCGAGTAGACCGCAGCGCCGACCATGGTCGGCATGGCGAGGAAGAAGGAGAATTCGGTGGCCGCCTTGCGCGACAGGCCGAACAGCAGGCCGCCGATGATGGTGGCGCCGGAACGCGAGGTGCCCGGTATCAACGCCAGGCACTGGCAGCAACCGACTTTCAGGGCCTCCTTCCAGGTCATGTCGTCCACGGTTTGGGCGTGGATCACATGCTGGCGCTTTTCCGCCCAGAGCATGATCACCCCGCCCACCACCAGGGCCACGGCTACGGTGATCGGGTTGAACAGGTAATAGTGGATGTAGTCGGCAAAGGCCACGCCCAGCACCACGGCCGGGAAGAAGGCGATCAGCAGGTTGACGGTGAAGCGCTGCGCCTTGCGCTGGGTAGGCAGGCCGCAGACGATATCGAGGATCTTGCGGCGGAACTCCCAGACCACCGCCAGGATGGCTGCCAACTGGATGATGATGTTGAAGGCTTCGGCGCGTTCGCCGCCAAAGCCGATGAGATCCGCCACGATGATCTGGTGGCCGGTGCTGGAAATCGGCAGGAACTCGGTAAGCCCCTCGACCACGCCCAGAATGAAGGCCTGAAAGGCGCTCCACAAATCCATGCTACTTCCCCCGCGAGGCACGCTGGCTCGCACACTTCTAATGGTTATTCCGCTGCCGGCTCCCGGCGCGCCGGCGCCGCAGCGGCGTCGGCATGCTAATGCATTGCCTGCGGATGGCTATGAAATTCACAAAAAATTCTCGCAACCAGCGCCCGCAGCGGAGATGTTGGCAGTTCGGTAAAAAAGCTCGGCTTTCCTCGCCCGCCAGATGCAGACAACGGTGAACGCAACCGGTTCGTGCCATCATGCAAAATGCCTAATTCCTTGAAAACACAGCGCTACTCAAGTACCAGAAAGGTTAAAAAACACCCTGTTGTGTTAGCCCGGTGACACACTGGACCGCGCGCAGACGCAGCGCTCAGCAGCTTGCCCGTTTTCGCCCAGCGTTGTGTTTCAGCCAGGCAACAGAATCCGCTTCGATTGTGCTGTGCCCCCCGTGCCAAGGCTCTCGCCACGGTTTCCCGCGCTCGCCCCGTATCAGCCATGAAACACGACGCGCCGTGATGGCGCGCATGGCGTTACGCCATGTCATTGATTCTCAATAGCTGTTTAAAAGCGGCACGCCCCCTGCTCCATCCTGGTACCGCTGGTTAGGGCTCAGCGCACCAAGAAGGATCGCCATCATGGGGAACACCGACTCACGGATAGCCATCATCCTCGCCACGCTTACCTGCGGCGCGGCCAGCCTGCCGCTGTTCCCTGTCGCACACGCCGGCGACGGCACCATCGTCCTGCAACGCCAGGTGCAACCCCGCGTCGCCACGCGGCCGACCGACATTCCCGACCCGAACCCTGTCACCGTCAACCCGAACATCTCCGAGCAGGTCGTGCGCCAGACCGGCAACGCCGAGCTGAGCGACAGCGACTTCGCCGGCGTCACCAGCGGCTCGAGCCTGCAGCGGCACATCCTGCCCGGCGGTCAATTGGTCGGCATGGACAACGGCGCCAACCAGGCTCTCAACGGCAACGCCCTGGGCGCCGGCGCGGCAGGCGGTGGCGCCGGCATCTCCAACTCGGTGAACCGTACCGTACAGCAAGGACTCTCGCCCCTGCGCATGCTGACGGGGGACCGCTGAGATGAACGCGCGCCTGTACGCTCTTGCTCTCCTGATCTGCAGCGTCTCGGCCCTGGCCGCGGATCCTTCGGTGATCGACAACGCCAGCATCGACAGCGCCGTGCGCAATTACCGAGGTGTCGCCAGCGTTAACCAGGCGGCCGGTGACGCGCAGCAACAGGCCAACGGACGCGCCATCGCCATCGGCAGCAATGCCCAGGCCACCACTGAGTTCCGGCAAGTGGTCAACGCCAAGGTCGACTTCGGCCAGGCGGCATCGGCCAGCATCACCGGCAACGCCTTCAGCAACGGCAATGGCGCACTGGGCGTGAACCAGGCCGCCGGCGCCGCCAACCAGCAAGTGAACGCCATGCGGATCAGCGTCAGTGCCGTGCCGCAGAGCGTCGATGACAGCGTGCTTTCCCAGCAGAACGTCGCGCTGCCACTGAACTCAGGCTCAGCGGATTCCACCACGGGCAACCGGCAGGTCGTCACCAGCGACCAGGCCTTTGCCGGCAGCCGTGGCGTCGTGCAGATGAGCCAGAGCGCCGGGGTGGGCAATCGCATTGCCAACACCCTGAGCATCCGGGTCGCGGACTGACCCACGCCAACTCCTAAAAACACTAAGCACGCCAACAAGCAAGGAGATACACCATGAAACCGACAATGGCTCTCAAGCCACTGGTTTTCGCCGTCGCAGCGGTCATGGCTGTAGCAGTGCACGCGGATAACCGTAACAACAACGGGCACGGTCACGGCCATGGCAACGGCCACGGTCATGAACAACATCAACCCAAGCCTCCGTACGATCCCTACAAGGACCCGCGGATCGACGCAGGCGCCAGCGCCACGGTGGAGGACACCCAGGAGAGCAGCGACAACAGCGTCGTCAACATGGGCACGAAGAACACCGCCAACGTCGACGGATCGCTGGGGAGCGCATCCGGCAACGTGGGTGTCAACGTGGCCGGCGGCGACCTGAACCAGCAGGCCAACGCTGCCGCGCTGGCGACCGCGGATGAGAAATTCATCTTCGGCTCCGCCTTTGCCTCCACCGAAGTGACCCAGACCAACACCGGCAACACAGCCCTGAACCTGTCCACCACCAACAAGGCGACGCTCAACAACTCGGCGAATGGCGCGTCCGGCAACATCGGCATCAACGTCGCCGCCGGCAACTACAACCAGCAGAAGAACGACATGGCCGCTGCCGTCTCCGGCGGCGCCACTGCCGAGTCCTACAGCGGTGCCACCCAGACCTCCACGGGCAACACCGTGGGCAACGTGGCCTTCCTGACCTACGAGAAGGAAACCCTGAAGTCCGAGTTCAAGGCCCACGGCACCTACAAGGGCGCTGGCACCGGCTACGTGGTCGACGAGTCCGGCTATGGCGGGCACGACAGCCGCAATGGTGGCGGCAAGACCGACAAGGACCCGCTGTTCTTCGTCGAGGCCGGCACAGTCGACCTGAAGGGCCAGGCCACCTACCAGGTCCTGGTCCCCACCGGCTGGAAGGACCCGGTCAAGAACGACGCCAACCTGACCAACTCGCTCAACAACGTGTCGGGTAACGTCGGGGCCAACGTCGCGGCAGGGGTCGGCAACCAGCAGAGCAACTCGCTGTCCATCGCCGCAGGCTGCAAATCCTGCCTGTAGCGACACGGCGTAGCACCTGGAGGCTCCGGCAACGGAGCCTCCCTTCTCCGCAAGCCATCCGAAGGCGTCAGGATCATGCGAACGTCCGCCCTGCTTTTGCTCGCCCTCTTCAGCCTCACGACGCAGGCCGCGCAACTCCCCTTCGCCATCCTTCCCGGCGGGGCGATGGCCTACAAGCAGGTCGAGAGCATCCGCGAGCGCAAGTTCAGCAACCTGGTCCAGCAGAAGACCGACTTCAGCTGCGGCGCTGCCGCGCTGGCGACGATCCTCCGCCAGGCCTATGCGCTGGACGTGGACGAGGAGTTCGTGATCAAGGGGATGCTGGTGCGCGCCGACCCGGACCTGGTGCGCACCCAGGGCTTCTCGATGCTGGACATGAAGACCTACCTCGAAGGCATCGGCATGCGCGCACGCGGGTACCGGATCCCGCCGGCGTCTCTGGAGAAGCTGACGATCCCGGTGATAGTGCTGATGGACATCCGTGGCTACAAACACTTCGTCGTGATGCAGCGGGCCTACAAGGGCTACGTCTACATCGGCGACCCGGTGCTGGGCCACAAGCGCTTCACCCAGGAAGATTTTCTCAAAGGCTGGAACGGCATCATCTTTGCCGTCATCGGTCCGGGCTACGAGCAGGCCAACGCCCTGATGAACCCGCCCGACCCACTGACGGCCAGGGACCGAATCAACGCGTTCAGCCCGGTCAAGGATGCGGAGCTCATGGAATTCGGCTTCATCCAGAGCGACTTCCTCTAGGACCGCACAAGAACGGAAGGCAGGAACCCTTCCGGGGAGAACCCCAATGAAAGTGATCCCATTGCTTGCCGCCACCTGCCTGGTGGCCTGCCTGCCGGTCCAGGCGGAAAGCGTCTTCAAGCCGATCGAGTTGAAGGATCAGGAGCTGGCCCAACTTCGCGGCAAGTACGTGATGCCTGGCCGGGTCATCAGCTTCGGCATCATCATGAGCAGCACCTGGAAGAACGCCGTGGGCGACAACATCGGCGCCAGGGTCAGCATGCAGGTCCAGGAGTCGACCATCAAACCGCAGTTCTACGTGACCACCATCGATGAACCAGCCACCGGCAACCCGGCCCCGCCCGCGGCGGGCACTGGCACCGTCACCGGAGGCGCCGGACTCAACCAGACCCAGGGCGTCACCCAGAGCGTCCGTGCGGCAGGCGACTACAACACGGCCGCCAACACCGTCAGCATCGACGTCAAGGAAGCCAACCAGGCGCCGCCCATGGCAGCCCCGCAAGGAGCGCCGCTGGACACCACCCCCGTCACCGCCAGCAACGGCGCCGGCACCGTCAGCGTGACGCCAGGCAATGGAGGCATCCAGCTGGCGATCAACGCCAACGGCCAGGGCGCTGCCATGCAGCAACTGGCCGCCGGCGGGCTGCTCCAGGCCGCGCAGATGGTGGGTGGGAATAATGCCGTCAACAACCTGGCGCAGCTCAGCGTGGTACTCAAAAACAACCTTCCATCGTCTGGAGCGCTGGACTGCAATCTCGACCAACTCAAAGGGCTTCGCACCATGGGTATGTGATTTCGCTCCAGTGCGACTGTGAGGTCCAACCTAAAACAAGGACAGCGCGCCATGCACCGATCGCTCTCGCTAGGAACTGCAATCTGTGTATCCGCATTACTTCCCTCGACCTTCGCCGTCGCAGCGACGGAGGCCGAGGTGGAGGCGTTGAAACAGGAGCTGCTCGAACTCAAGCAGCGCTACGAGGCGCAGCAGAAGGCGCTGATGGTGCTCGAGCAACGGGTCAGGCAGGTCGAGGAAGCCCCGGCCGCACCTGCCCAGCCCAAGCGTCTGGTCACCTCCACCGGCAAGCCGACGCCGCCCGGAACCGGCAATACCGTCGCCTCCAGCGGCAGCTCCTATGGCGAGTCGCTCAAGGATGATGCTGGCCCGCCCAAAAGCGTGGAGAACCTCTACGATGAAGCCAGCGGCTTCTTCGGAAACGGCGCTTTCAGTTTCGAGACCGGTATCACCTACACCCACTACGACACCAAGCAACTGATCCTCAACGGCTTCCTCGCACTGGACACGATCTTCCTGGGCAACATCGGCGTGGACAATATCAATGCCGACAACTGGACCCTGGACCTCACCGGCCGCTACAACTGGAACAACCGCTGGCAGTTCGACATAAACGCCCCCGTCGTGTACCGCGAGAGCACCTTCGAATCGGCCGGCGCCGGCAACTCCACGGCGCAGTCCACCGACGAGAAGGTCACCCGCGACCCGACCCTGGGCGACGTCAACGTCGGCATCGCCTACAAGTTCATGGACGAGACCGAATCCCGCCCCGACGCAGTGGTCAGCCTGCGCATCAAGGCCCCCACCGGCAAGGAACCCTACGGCATCAAGCTCAAGCGCGCCTCGGACAACGACAACCTCAACGTGCCCGAGTCCCTGCCCACCGGCAACGGCGTCTGGTCGATCACGCCCGGCATCTCGCTGGTCAAGACCGTCGACCCCGCCGTGTTGTTCGGCAGCTTCTCCTACACCTACAACCTCGAGGAATCCTTCGACGACATCAGCCCTACCCAGGGCGTGAAGCAGAAAGGCAAGGTCGATCTCGGCGACTGGTTCCAGATCGGTGCGGGCGTGGCTTTCGCCCTCAACGAGAAGACCAGCATGTCGTTCTCCTTCTCCGACCTGATCGCCCAGAAAAGCAAGATCAAGGCCGACGGCGGCGACTGGACCACCGTCACCGGCAGCGACGCCAACGCGGCGTACTTCAACTGGGGACTGACCTACGCCTGGAGTCCCAACCTGACCATAGTGCCGAACCTGTCCATCGGCATCTCGCCGGATGCGCCGGATTTCAGCTTCAGCGTGAAGTTCCCGTATTACTTCTGATGGCTCGGCTGTCCTGAAAGGCCCCCTGAAGAAAAAAGGCGGGCGACACACCGTGCCGACCCGCCGAACTGGAGCCAAAGGAGTCGGGGGATTTACCAGTTGAGGACGGCGCCCACCGCGAAGGTATCGGTGTCCTCGCTGACGGTGGAACCCTTGCGGCCGTCGATCTCGTAGACGTTGTACTCGGCCACCAGCTTCAGGTTGTCGTTGATGGTGCGGAAGTAGGCGATGCCCTGGGTGGAATAGTCCGCCGCGCTGCCCAGGCCGTTGCCGTCGTCGCGGGTCTCGCCGGTGGACAACGCCACACGGTTCTTGCCCCAGCTGTAGGAGCCCTGCAGCAGTACGCCGCGGCTGTCCACTTCACGCAGGGCGGCTTCGCCGGCGTTGTTGGTGAAGAAGGGGTTGATGCCCTTGGCGGTGAAGCCCGAACCGGTCAGCGAGAAGCCCCCCATCTTTGCCTGGAGGCCGTACCCCAGCCCCTTGGAGGTCACGCTGTCGACTTCGTCGTTGGTGTTCTTCGAGGTCTGGTAGGCACCGTTGACCCAGCTGTAGATCTGCGCGCCGCCGACGTCGAACTGGTAGCTGATCTCGCTCTCGTAGCGCGGGTTGTCCTGGTAGGCCTTGTCGTCGAGGCCGTCGCTGGCGTCCTTGTCGATCTGGTTGGTGTCGATCGGGTCCATGATGCCGACCGCCACGCGCAGGCCGTCCACCAGGTTGTTGTTGCGGTAGGTGATCTGCGAGGTCGGGAACGGGTACGGGTAGCCGGTGCCGATGTTGCCGAAGGACACGCCCTTGCCGTCCACCAGACCGAGGGTATCGCTGGCGTTGCCGAAGCCGGCGAGCAGTTCGTCGAGGAAGATGTTCGAACGCGAGAACAGACCGAAGTCCTTGCCGATCAGTACCTCGCCCCAGTCGCCGGCGACGTTGCCATAGAACTGGCGGACATCGATGGCGGTATCGGTGCCGTCCTGCTCGCTGTCGTTGATGGTCACCCAGAACGAGGAGCGCCCGGTGAGGGTCAGGTCGTCGATCTTCTTGCCGAAGTTGAAGCCGATATAGTTGGGCAGGAAGCCCATCTTCACCCGCGACTGGCGGCGGTCATAGGTTTCGCCGTTGCGGTCGACGTCGCTGTTCACATAGAAGGCGTTGAAGTAGCCGTCGGTGGAAAAGGTGGTGTCGTCCTTGTCGTACAGGGTGATGTCGGCGCTGGCCCCGCTCGACACTGTCAGGGCCAGGGTGGTGAGTGCCAGCGGCAGGAGCTGGCGGCGGACGGCGATCTTGTTCTTGTTCATGGCGCTCTCCGGGTGGGGATCGACTGCGGCTCAGTCGTGTCGGAGGCGATTATCGAAACGCCCGCGGCCTTGCCATACGCTGCTTTGGCGCCGGTTGCACGGGCCTTGCGGGCGTCCTGCGGGAGCGCTGCGCAAGGCTCTGAGACGGACGCGACCTCGGACGCGCGGCGATGGTCGCGAGTCGTCGCGACCGCCGGGCAACTACCTTGGGCCAGCACACCGGACGTAAGGCGAAAGTCGGCCGTGGCACCGCCTTGCGGACGGGCCCCCTGGTCGAAAGTACGAGGATCAGGCGCGACTGAGCAGCAACCAGTGGCCGCCCTGGGCGGAGCTGAGCGCCGAATGCGCGGCGCGCAATTCGGTGGCGCAGAGGCTGCCGAGCGCCTGGACCATGGCGTCGCGGTGCGAGGGCCCGACACCGGCCAACTGGTCGCTCCAGGCCTGTTGCAGGCGCTCGGCGAAATCGCCCGGCGTGCGCGCCAGCTCGGCGGCCAGCGGAGCGCGCAGGTTGTCGACGCGCTGCGGGTCGATGCGCAGCAGGGCTTCGCCCTGGCGGTAGAGGAAGCTGTCGACCTCGGCCTGCAGCTCCACTGCCGACAGCAACGGCGACTGCACGGCGAAGAGGATGCCGCGGCGCATGCCCACCTGGCGGAAGCCGCAGTACAGCGCATAGGCCAACTGCCGCTCGCCGCGCAGCCAGTGGAAGAAGGCCGGTTCCAGCACACGGGCCAGCAGACGCCACGCGGCCTCGTCCGTCGCCGAGCGGGAAGCCAGCGGGCAGAACAGCAACAGCGCGGCTTCGCCCGGCAGTTCCAGCACCTGGCGATGCCGGCCGGCCGGGCCGCTGCGCGGCGGCAGCGCGCTGGTGGTCGAGTAACCGGCCAGGGTATCGGGCAACTCGATACCCAGGGCCAGGTCGTCCCAATGGGCGGCGGACCAGTCCGGCGAAGCGTCGCTGTCTCCAGCCAGCATCCGCGGCAGCAGGTCGAGCAACTGGCGGATCGGCATTTCCCCTTCGCGCCGACGGCTTTCGGCGGCGAGCAGACGCGCGCCCTGCCCCAGCACGGCAGCCGGCGGATGCTGCAAGGCATGGATCGCACACTCGGCGAGTTCGGCAAGGTGGTTCTTCGCCCCTGACAGCATCAACGTCCAGTCGCTTTCCATGGCTTCGAGGCGCAGGCTGCCACCCTCGTGCCGCGCCGAGCCGGCCAATGGGCGCAGCGCCTGCCGGGCGGACAGGAAGGCCGACCGCCCCGGCGTCTGCGCAAAGCGCCAGCGCAAGTAAAGGGCGGCGGGTTCGACGTCCGTGGCCGCTTGTGACGGCAGGAAGGACCATCGCTCGCCCCGTAGCGGTTCGATGCTGCGTTGCGGGCTGCGCGCAACATCGAGGATGAAGCCGGCAGCGGTCAGGGACTCGCCGATGACCGACTCGCAGGCGAGCAGGCGGATCATGCGCGGCGTCACCAAATGGCTGAGCCATGCCGATGGATTGGCCCGTGCCGCGTGACGTTGCAGCAACTCCAGCGCGCCGCTTGGTTCATCGACAGGCGCGGCGGCGAACATCTCCGCCGGCAACTTGCGCAGTGCCTCCAACCAGGATAGGAAGGCGGACTCCACGAGATCGGCGGTGGAGGCTTCGGCCAGCTCGAAATCGAACCGCAGCAACGCCTGGCCATTGGCGAAACGGCTCAAGCGGGTACGGGCACTGTCGGCCAGTCCGTTCAGCCCCAGGAAGGCCATCAGCGATCCGGGCGCCTCGTCGGCCAGCCAGCCCTGCAACTGCTCGAGCAGCACTCCGCCCTCGCCCGCCACACCCTCCAGGGCGAAGGCCAGGACCAGCCGCGGCGCACCGGGCAGGCGCAGCTTCAACTCCTGACCGGGCAGCGGCAGGAGGGATTCGGCACTGGCAGGGTCGCCCTGCGCGCCCGACGCAAATACAGCCGCCTCGCGTTCGGCCAGCGCCGCCAGTTCTTCCAGAGACTGCGGGCCCGACAGCCAGAGTTCCAGCGCCCCGCCCGCCTGACAGCAGCGGATGAATTCACACAGCGCCTTCTGGAAGCGGGTGCTTTCCACCTTGAGGCTGTCGCGTCGCCCGGCCACGAAGCGCCCCAGCGGATGCCCAGGCGCTACCGCCAGCGCCAGGGCCGCGTCGATCAGCGTATCGGGGTCGCGGCCGCGGGCGAGGAACTCGGCTTCCAGCACTTCGCGTTCGGCGACCTGCACGGTTTCATCCAGCCGCGGCCGCGCCAGCATGTCCACCAGCCGTGCCAGCCCGTCACCCAGATCGTCGGCGGGCACTTCGAAGAAATAGTCGGTCTGCCGCGCGCGCGTACTGGCGTTGACTCGCCCGCCACGGGCCTGCACCCAGGGCATCAGCCGCTCTCCCTCGACGAAGCGCTCGCCACAGAGAAACAGCAGATGTTCGATGAAGTGCGCAAGGCCGGGAAAGGCTTCCGGCTCGTCATGGCTGCCACGGGCGATCCGCAACAAAGCAGCGGCGCGACTGGCGCCGGCGGTATGGATGAGCGTGGCGCGCAGGCCGTTGGCGAGGGTCAGGGTCTTGGCGGGAAGGCTGTTCATCGGCATCCGGTCCGGTTCGTGGCGGTCACCATCGCCGACAACGCGACAAAGGAAAATACGGCTTTCGCAGCAAATGCTTGCCGGCATTGGCCCAAGCCACCAGGCCGGCTACCATTCCTGGCTCCACTCGACCTTCGCCATTCTCTTGAAAGGAATACGCTCGCCATGAGCACCGCCCTGCTGATCATCGACGTCCAGTCCGACCTGTGTACCGGCGACTACGCCTGCTTCGACATCGACAATGTGCTGCAGCGCATCAATGGCCTGAGTCGCGCGGCGCGTGAGGCCGGCGTGCCGGTGGTGCTGGTGCAGCACGAGGACGATGACCTGCAGTATGGCAGCGCCGGCTGGCAGCTGGAAACGCGCCTGCTCACCGCCCCTGCGGACCTGAAGGTGCGCAAGACCACCCCTGACTCCTTCCTGCGCACAGACCTGGCTGAACTGCTGGAAGCACGCGGCATCGACCACCTGGTGATCTGCGGCCTGCAGAGCGACTACTGCGTCGATACCACCACCCGCCGCGCCCTGGCGCAAGGCTACGCGGTTACGCTGGTGAGCGACTCCCACTCCACCGTCGACAATGCCGTGCTCAGCGCCGCGCAGATCAGCGCGCACCACAACGCGGTACTGGGCAGCATCAGCAGCTTCGGCAAGCGCGCCAAGGTTATCCCGGCTGCCGACGTGCATTTCTGAAGCCCGCGAGGCCATCACCGTGAATTTCGACTGGAACGACATCCCGATCCTCCTCGCCCTCGCCCGCCACGGCAGCATGAGCGCCGCCGGCCGCGCGCTGGGAGTCGACCCCTCGACCATGAGCCGGCGCCTGGTGGCGGCGGAAACCGCGTTGCAGACCCGCCTGTTCATCCGCGACAACGCCGGCTACAAGGCCACCGACGCCGGCACGGCCTTCCTCGGTTATGCCGAGCGCATCCTCGGCGACGTGCAGAGCATGCTGCTGGAAACGCGCAACGAGGCCAGCGCCATCAGCGGCTCGGTACGCATCACCGCGGTAGACTTCCTCTTCAGCCACTGGCTGGTGCAGCACATGCCGCAACTGGCACGCACCTACCCGAACCTGCAGTTGCAGCTGATTCCGGCGAACCGCGCGCTGTCCTTCACCCGCCGCGAGGCCGACTTCGCCCTGCGCCTGGCGCGCCCGGCCGAAGACGCCGCACTGGTGATGCGCAAGGTCGCCGACATCGGTTTCGCCATCTACGCCGCCAGACCCTTCGCCCAGGTCCCGGCCGAACAGTGGCCGCAGCAACCCTGGCTGGGCTACGGCGAAGACCTGGATGACACGCCGGAGATGTGCTGGCTGCGCCGCTGCGTCCCGGACGCCAATTTCGCCCTGCGCGCGAGCAGCGTGACCACGCTGATCCACGCCTGTGAAAGCGGCCTGGGCATGGCTTTGCTGCCCTGTTTTCTCGGCGAGCGCGAGGGACTGGTGCGCCTTTCCGGCGCGGTGGTCGTGCGGGAAATCTGGCTGCTGGCCCACCGCGATGCCGGTCGTATCGGCCGCTTCCAGGCGGTCAGCGACTGGCTGCGTGACGTATTCGACCAGGACGCCGCGCAGCTCAGCGGCGAACACCTGGACGGCCGCGTGCTCGGGTCGGTGGAAGCCAGCCGGGGCTGACCATGCATCGCAAAAGAAAATGCCCGGCGGTCTTGCGACATCCGGGCTTTTTGCCGTCAGGGCCGAATGCGTGGTTACGGCTGGACAGGCGGCAGGTACTGCAGGGTGGTGCCCAGCGCCCAGAGCAGGAACAGCACCAGCGGCACATGGACGAGCAGCTGGACGAAGCTGAAGCCGATCAGGTCGCGGGCTTTCAGGCCCAGCACGCCCAGCAGCGGCAGCATGTAGAACGGGTTGATCAGGTTCGGCAGCGCCTCGGCGGCGTTGTAGATCTGCACCGCCCAGCCCAGGTGGTATTGCAGCTCGTTGGCCACCTGCATCACATACGGCGCCTCGATGATCCACTTGCCGCCGCCGGACGGGATGAAGAAGCCCAGCACCGCCGAGTACACGCCCATCAGCAGCGCGTAGGTGTCGTGGGAGGCGATCTGCACGAAGAAGGTGGAGATGTGGTGGGCGATGGTGGAACCGTCGCCGCCCTTCACCGTGGTCAGGATCGCCGCGATGGAGCCGTACAGCGGGAACTGGATCAGCACCCCGGTGGTGGTCGGCACGGCGCGCGCCACGGCATCGAGGAAGTTGCGCGGGCGCCAGTGCAGCAGCGCGCCAGCCATGAGGAACAGCAGGTTGTAGGTATTCAGCCCGGAGATCGCGGTGATCGCCGGCTTGGTGCTGAATTCGTGGACCAGCCAGCCGGCGGCCAGGGCCACCAGCATGAGGATCAAGAGCGGGCTGTGCTCCAGCCATTCGCCCGGGCGGGTGGCCTTCGGCGCGCTGGGCGGGGTGAAGCTGACGTCCACGCCGCAGGCCTTGGCGTCACGTGCGCTGGCCGCACCGGGTGCGGTCATGTAGGCGATGACCAGCGACACCAGCACCAGGGCCAGCAGCATGACGCCGGACTGCCAGAGGAAGATGGTCTCGGTGAAAGGAATGACGCCGGTGATCGCCAGGATCGACGGCGGCAGGCTGGCCGGGTTGGCCTGCAGCTGCGCGGCGGAAGACGACAGGCCCAGCGCCCACACCGCGCCCAGGCCGAGGTAGGCCGCAGCGCCGGCGGCGCGGTAGTCCATCTTCAGGTCTTCGCGGCGCGCCAGGGCGCGCACCAGCAGGCCGCCGAACACCAGGGAAAGACCCCAGTTGAGCAGCGAGGCGACCATGGAAATGACCGCGACCCAGGCGACTGCCGAACGGCCATTCTTCGGCACGCGGGCAAACAGGTCGATGAGCCTGGAGGCCGGGCCCGAGCTGGCAACGACATAGCCGCCGATGACCACGAAGGCCATCTGCATGGTGAAGGGGATCAGGCTCCAGAAGCCGTCACCGAAGGCCTTGGCGGTCTCGGTGGCCGGCGCGCCGATGGCCAGTGCGGCGACGCTGACGATCAGCACCGCCAGCGCGGCGAAGACCCAGGAGTCGGGGAACCAGCGCTCGGCCCAGTTGGAACAGGCCATGGCGAAGCGCGCCGAGCGGCTGTCCTGCACGGCGGTTCCGGGGGTGTGCACAGGGGAATTCATAAGGGTCTACCTCGTTGTTCTTGTAATGGTTCATCGTCGAACGGGGCTGGTGGCAATTCCCGTCCTGGAATGAAAAACCGCCCGGCCTGCGTGGGGCCGAGCGGTGACGCAAGGGTTTGCCGGCGCCGGGGGACGCCGGAAACCACGGCGGGATGTTCGTCTGTCGGTGTGCCCACCCACCATCCCGCCTGCCGGTACGGCATTGCTACATGCCGGCCGGCGCTCGCCAATCAATCGTTGGTCGAATGGCCTCAGTCCCGCTCCTTCAATCCCGGAGCAGAGCCATCGCCACACCCTGGCCGCCGCCGATGCACAGGGTCGCCAGGCCCTTCTTCGCATCGCGGCGAAGCATTTCGTGGAGCAGCGTCACCAGCACACGGGCGCCCGAGGCGCCGATGGGGTGGCCAAGGGCGACGGCGCCGCCGTTGACGTTGACCTTCTCGGCGTTCCAGCCCAGCTCCTTGCCGACCGACAAGGCCTGTGCGGCGAAGGCTTCGTTGGCCTCGATCAGCTCGACTTCATCGAGGCTCCAGCCAGCCTTTTCCAGGCAGCTGCGGGTCGCTGTCACCGGGGCGATGCCCATGATCGACGGGTCGACGCCACTGCTCGCATAGGCTTGGATGCGTGCCAGAACCGGGAGGTTCAGACTGCGTGCGCGCTCGGCGCTCATCAGCAGAACGGCGGCGGCGCCATCGTTGAGGGTGGAGGCGTTGCCGGCCGTGACCGTGCCGTCCTTCTTGAAGGCCGGCTTGAGCTTGCCCAGGGATTCGGCGGTGGTGCCGGCGCGCGGCTGCTCATCGGTGTCGAAGGACAGCGGCTCGCCCTTGCGCTGCGGAATCAGCACCGGGGTGATCTCGTCCTTGAAACGGCCGGCCTCGATGGCCGAGGCCGCCTTGAGCTGGGATTGCGCGGCGAAGGCATCCTGCGCTTCGCGGCTGATGCCGAACTTTTCCGCCAGGTTCTCGGCGGTGATGCCCATGTGGTAGCCGTTGAAGGCGTCGATCAGGCCATCGCGCAGCAGGGTGTCCTGCAGCTCGGCGTGGCCCATGCGCAGGCCGGTACGGGCCTTGGGCAGCACGTAGGGTGCGAGGCTCATGCTCTCCTGGCCGCCGGCGATGATGGCGTCGGCGTCGCCGCAACGGATCGCCTGGACGCCGAGGAACAGCGCCTTCAGGCCGGAGCCGCAGAGCTTGTTGATGGTCATCGACGGGACTTCCACCGGCAGGCCGGCGCCGATGGCGGCCTGGCGCGCGGGGTTCTGCCCGGCGCCGGCGGTGAGCACCTGGCCGAGGATGACTTCGTCGATCTGCTCCGGCTTCACGCCGCTGCGTTCGAGCAGCGAGCGGATGACGAGGCTGCCCAGTTCATGGGCGGGAATGTTCGCGAGGCTGCCCTGGAAGGCGCCGATGGCGGTGCGGGTGGCGGCAACGATTACTACGTCCTGCATGAATCTTTCTCCGGAAGGCTTGGGCTGCCCTCTCCCCCCGCCCTCTCCCGCAAGCGGGAGAGGGAGCTGTCCGTGCATCGTTCGATCAAGCCATTGGAATGGACACCGATCTTCGATCTCGCGCCGGACCAGTCCCCTCTCCCTTCGGAGCGGGGTGCGTAGCCAGGATTAGGGAGCGGGCGCTCTAGGGTGCAATGCGCTTAGAAGGTCATTTCCTTCACATCGTCCGGCACGATCAGGCGGCCGGCGGTCTTCTCGGCAATCTCGGCAACGCTCACGCCCGGCGCGGTCTCGCGCAGGATGAAGGCGCCGTCCTCGATCTCCAGGTAGGCCAGGTCGGTCAGCACCTTGCGGATGCAGCCGGCGCCGGTCAGCGGCAGCGAGCAGCGCTCCAGCAGCTTGGATTCGCCGTCCTTGGAGGCGTGGGTCATGGTGACGATGATGTTGTCCGCGCCGGCCACCAGGTCCATGGCGCCGCCCATGCCTTTCACCAGCTTGCCGGGGATCATCCAGGAGGCGATGTTGCCCTGCACGTCCACCTCGAAGGCACCGAGCACGGTGAGGTCGACGTGGCCGCCACGGATCATCGCGAAGGATTCGGCGGAGGAGAAAATCGAGGCGCCCTTCACGGCGGTGACGGTCTGTTTGCCGGCATTGATCATGTCGGCGTCAACTTCGTCTTCGGTGGGGAACGCGCCCATGCCGAGCAGGCCGTTCTCCGATTGCAGCATCACCTCCATGCCCTCGGGCACGTAGTTGGCGACCAGGGTCGGGATGCCGATGCCCAGGTTCACGTAGAAGCCGTCCTGCAGCTCGCGCGCCACGCGCTGAGCCATCTGTTCGCGGGTCAATGCCATCTTCTTTTCTCTCTTGTCCGGTGGGCTCAGGAACGAACGGTGCGCTTCTCGATGCGCTTCTCGAAGGTGCCTTGGATGATGCGGTCGACGTAGATGCCGGGGGTGTGGATCTGGGTCGGGTCCAGCTCGCCCGGCTCGACGATTTCTTCCACCTCGACGACCGTGATGCGGCCCGCGGTGGCGACTACCGGATTGAAGTTCTGCGCAGTGTGGCGGTAGATGACGTTGCCGTAGTGGTCGGCCTTCCAGCCCTTGACGATGGCGAAGTCGCCGGTGATGGCGCGCTCCATTACATAGTGGCGGCCGTCGAACTCGCGCACTTCCTTGCCGTCAGCGACCGGAGTGCCGTAGCCGGTGGCGGTGAAGAAAGCAGGGATACCGGCGCCGCCAGCGCGGAGTTTTTCTGCCAGGGTGCCCTGCGGGGTCAGTTCGACCTCCAGTTCACCGGACAGCAGCTGCTGCTCGAACAGCGCGTTCTCGCCAACGTAGGAAGCGATCATCTTGCGGATCTGCCGGTCCTCCAGCAGCACGCCGAGGCCGAAGCCGTCGATGCCACAGTTGTTGGAGACCACTGTCAGGCCCTTCACACCCATCCTGCGGATCTGCGCGATGAGGTTTTCCGGGATGCCGCAGATGCCGAAGCCGCCCGCCAGTACCGTCATGTCGTCGGTGAGCCCGGCAAGGGCCTCCTCGTAACTGCCTACACGCTTGTCGAGTCCTGCCATGTTGCTGCTGCCTCTTTCTTATTTGGGGTATCCGACCAGCCGGTCAGAGAGCGAATGCAGCTTCACTGGTGGAGACTGATTTGTTAAGTTTGTTTTTCCAATTGATTGATTTGGATTGCCTATCAATGACGGTCAAGCAACTGCGCGCGTTCCTCGCCGTCGCCCAGACGCTGAGCTTCGCCCAGGCCTGCGAGCGCCTGCACCTGTCGCAACCGGCACTGAGCCTGGCGATCAAGAGCCTGGAGGAGTCCCTGGGCGGCCAGCTGCTGGTGCGCACCACCCGCAGCGTGGCGCTCACGCCCGAGGGCGAAACGCTGCTGCCGCTGGCCCGCCGCCTGCTGGCGGACTGGGACAATGCCGAGGAAGTGATGCATCAGCACTTCACCCTGCAACTGGGCAAGGTCTCCATCGCCGCCATGCCCTCCTTCGCCGGCAACCTGCTGCCTGCCGTGCTGCGTGCATTCCGCGACCGTCACCCGAAAGTGAACGTTGCGGTGCACGACGTGATCAACGAGCAGGTGCTGGAGATGGTGCGCAACCATCGGGTGGAGCTGGGCATCGCCCTGGAGCCGGACAGCCTCGACGGACTGGCTTTCACGCCTTTCTACACCGACCGTTTCATCGCCGTACTGCCGGCAGATTCAGCTCTGGCGAACGAATCGCGGATCACCTGGGAGCAGTTGCTGGAAGACCATTTCATCACCCTGCAACGCCCATCGGCCGTGCGTCTGCTGCTGGAAGAACAGCTGCAGGGGCGACTGCCGGTGGCGTTCGAGAGCCATCAACTGGTGACGGTGGGCCGGATGGTGGCCGAGGGGCTTGGCGTGAGCGCCGTACCGCGCCTGTGCAGGCAGCAGATGGAAGAGCTGGGCGCGCGCTGCGTGGCGCTCGACGAACCGCGTATCGAGCGCCGGGTGGGGCTGTTCTGCCTGGCGGAGCACAAGCTCTCCAGCGCCGCGCAGGCATTGAGCGATGTGCTGGTGAAGGGGACGGACTGGGCGGGGATGGAGCGGGAGTGAGCAGGGATTTGCAGGAGCGAGCTGGCTCGCGAACCGGCCCCGTTGCGGAACTGTTCGCGAGCAAGGACTAGGCGTCTCCCTCGGTCCTGCGAAGGCTCTCTCCCTGAAGGTAACTTGCTCGGCATGACCACCCGATCTCCGCGCCCTCTCCCTTCAGGGAGAGGGCTCGCCCGAGCACCGAAGCCTCAGACAGTCAAACCTCTCCCCCCATCCGCAAACTGATCTCCCGCGCCGCCTCCAGCAGAGTCCGCGCCGCCTCGCCGTGCGCTTCGGCGGCAAAGCTCGCCTGTGAGCCGACCACGGTAATCACCCCGGCCAGTTCGCGGCCGGTCTTGAACAGCGGCACCGACAGCGCGTTCACTCCAGGCATCAGCAAACCGTGGATCGCATGCACCCCTTCGCTGCGAATGCTCTCCAGCACTGACTGGTCCGCGCCCTCCTCCAGCCCGGCCTTGAACGCCGCAAACACCAGCCCGGTGGACGAGCCGTGCAGCGGCAGCACCGAGCCCACCTGGGTCACCAGCGTCACCATGCCCTGGGCCGGCTCCACCTGCACCACGGTCGGCCCGTGGCTGCCCCAGATGGCAAGGAAACAGGTCTGCCCCAGCGCGTCGCGCAGATCGGCCAGCGCCGGGCTGGCCACCTTCACCACATCCAGCCGCCGGATCGCGGCCAGCCCGACATACAACGCCTCACGCCCCAGGCCGTAATGGTTGGTCAGCGGGTCCTGTTCGGCGAAACCGCTGGCGATCAGCGCCTGCAGGTAGCGGTGGACCTTCGCCGCCGGCATGTCCAGGTACTCGCCCAGACGCTTGAGCGAGGTGCTCGGCGCGAGGTCCGCCAGGGCCTTGAGGATCTGCGTGCCCACCTCGGCGGACTGTACTTTCGCGCCCTTCGTCGGGACGGAGTCTTCAGCGTCGTTCATGGTCTTCAACTTAAAGGAACTCCCAGACGGACTTGACGGCCCGCCACTACGAAATTACGTTAATCGTAATTGGATTACGATAACAAGAGAAACCACCATGACCGCCTCCCCTGCCTACCAATCCGGCTTCGGCAATGAATTCGCCAGCGAGGCCCTTCCCGGCGCCCTGCCCGTGGGCATGAACTCGCCGCAGCAGGTGCCGCTGGGCCTCTACGCCGAGCAGTTCTCCGGCACCGCCTTCACCGTGCCGCGCAGCGAGGCGCGGCGCACCTGGATGTACCGCATCCGGCCGTCCGCCGCGCATCCGTGCTTCGAGCGCCTGGAGCGGCAGATCACCGGCAGCGCCCTCGGCCCGGTCACGCCCAACCGCCTGCGCTGGAACAGTTTCGGCATCCCGCAGGAGCCTACCGACTTCGTCGACGGCCTGCTATGCATGGCCGCCAACTCCGAAGCCGAGGCCGTCAGCGGCGTCAGCCTGTATGCCTACCGCGCCAACATCTCGATGCGCCGGGTGTTCTTCAACGCCGACGGCGAGCTGCTGATCGTGCCCCTGGCCGGCCGTCTGCGCCTGGTCACCGAGCTGGGCGTGCTGGAGCTGGAGCCACTGGAGATCGCCGTTATCCCGCGGGGCATGCGCCTGCGCGTCGAGTTGCTGGAAGCCGAAGCCGCCGGCTATGTGGCCGAAAACCACGGCGCCGCGCTGCGCCTGCCGGACCTCGGCCCCATCGGCAGCAACGGCCTGGCCAATCCGCGCGACTTCCTCGCCCCGGTGGCGCACTACGAAGACGTGGAAGCCCCGGTTCAGCTGGTGCAGAAGTTCCTCGGCGAACTCTGGGCCACCCAGCTCGACCACTCGCCGCTCGACGTCGTCGCCTGGCACGGCAACAACGTGCCCTACAAGTACGACCTGCGCCGCTTCAACACCATCGGTTCGATCAGCTACGACCATCCGGACCCATCCATCTTCACCGTGCTGACCTCGCCCAGCGACACCCACGGCATGGCCAACATGGACTTCGTGATCTTCCCGCCACGCTGGATGGTGGCCGAAAGCACCTTCCGTCCGCCGTGGTTCCACCGCAACCTGATGAACGAATTCATGGGACTGATCCAGGGCGTGTACGACGCCAAGGCTGACGGTTTCGTCCCCGGCGGCGCCTCGCTGCACAACTGCATGAGCGCCCACGGCCCGGACAACGCCACCACCGTGCAGGCAATCGCCGCCGACCTCAAACCCCACAAGATCGACAAGACCATGGCCTTCATGTTCGAGACCGGCCGCGTGCTGCGCCCCAGCCGCTTCGCCCTCGACTGCCCGCAACTGCAGCGCGACTACGACAGCTGCTGGAGCGGCATGCAGAAGACCTTCGCCCCATCCCAGGAGCAATGACATGAGCGTCGCCCACAACGCACAAAGCTGGATCGAATCGGCCAATGGCCACCCGGACTTTCCCCTGCAGAACCTGCCGCTGGGCGTGTTCAGCCCGCCCGGCGACTCGCCCCGAGGCGGCGTCGCCATCGGCGACTACATCTTCGACCTGAGGACTGCCTGCGAAACCGGCCTCTTCCACGGCGCCGCCCACCAGGCCGCGCTGGTGGCAAGCGGCGACAGCCTCAACGCCTTCTTCGCCCTCGGCGGCACGGCCCGCCGCACCCTGCGTGACGCCTTGATCCACCTGCTCAGCGAAGGCTGCAGCGAACAGAAGCGCATGGAACACCTGGGCGCTGCGCTGCTCAAGCCACAGGCCGCGTGCCGCATGCACCTGCCGGCCCGGGTCGGCGACTACACCGACTTCTATGTCGGCATCCACCACGCGCAGAACGTCGGCAAGCTGTTCCGCCCGGACAACCCGCTGCTGCCCAACTACAAGTACGTGCCCATCGGCTACCACGGCCGCGCGTCCACCGTTGTGCCCTCCGGCACCGAAGTGCGCCGCCCCAACGGCCAGACCCTGCCCGCCGGCGCCGAGGCACCGGTGTTCGGCCCCTGCGCGCGGATGGACCTGGAGCTGGAACTGGGCATCTGGATCGGCCAGGGAAACGACCAGGGCAAGGCTATCCCGATCAACGCCGCCTCTGGCCACATCGCCGGCTTCTGCCTGCTCAACGACTGGTCCGCGCGCGACGTACAGGCCTGGGAATACCAGCCGCTGGGGCCGTTCCTGTCGAAAAGCTTCGCCACCACGGTGTCGCCCTGGGTGGTCACCGCCGAGGCGCTGGAGCCTTTCCGCGTCGCCCAGCCGGCCCGGCCGGAAGGCGATCCGCAGCCGCTGCCGTATCTCTACGACGAGGCCGACCAGCAGCACGGCGCGCTGGACATCGAACTGGAAGTCCTGCTGCACACCGCACGCATGCGCCGCGAGCACCAGGGTCCGGAGCGCATCGCCGTGAGCAACACGCTGAACATGTACTGGACCGTCGCCCAGATGGTGGCGCACCACAGCGTCAACGGCTGCCGCCTGCAAGCGGGCGACCTGTTCGGTTCCGGCACCCTCTCCGGCGAAACCCCGGACAGCTTCGGCAGCCTGCTGGAGCTCACCTTCGGCGGCAAGCAGGCGCTGGTGCTGGGCAACGGCGAGGAACGCCGCTTCCTCGAAGACGGCGACGAGGTCATCCTCCGCGCCCGCTGCCGCCGCGAGGGGCATGCCTCCATCGGCTTCGGCGAGTGCCGTGGGCGGATTCTGCCCGCCCACTGACCGCCGCGCCCGCCGCTCCACGTAGGATGGCGTGGAGCGAAGCGATACCCATCAATTCCCCGCGCCATCAGCATGGGTATCGCTGCGCTCCACCCATCCTACGAAGCTGACCGCCGGCGAGCCGAACTCTGAACCTCCCTGTGCAAAAAAAAGGGCCCGAAGGCCCGCTGCTAAACGAGGGTGTTGCTCTCACTATCAATCAGTGTGCAATGCACACCGACTTGATCTCGGTATAGGCCTCGACCACGGCGCGGCCGAACTCGCGGCCCATGCCCGACTGCTTGACGCCGCCGAAGGGCATGCTCGGGTCGAGCAGCACGTGGGCGTTGACCCACACGGTGCCGGATTCGATGCGCGGCACCAGGTTCATCGCCTTGGACAGGTCGTTGGTCCACAGGCTCGCGCCCAGGCCGTATTCGCTGTCGTTGGCCATGGCAATGGCCTCGTCATCCTCGTCGAAGGGCAGCACCGCCAGCACCGGGCCGAAGACTTCGTCACGGGCCACGGCCATCTGCATGGTCACATCGGCCAGCACGGTGGGCTGCACATAGAAGCCGCTGCCGCCGACCTGCTCGCCACCGCAGACGATGCGCGCGCCCTGCTCGCCGGCACGGGCGATGTGGGCAAGCACGCTGCGCTGCTGCTTGGCCGAAACCAGCGGGTTGATCTGTGCGGTCGGGTCCATGCCCTCGCCCAGGCTCATGCCTGCGACGGCAGCGGCCAGTTTCTCGACGAATTCGTCGTAGCGTGAACGGTGCACATAGAAGCGCGAAGCGGCGGCGCAGACCTGGCCATTGTTCAGCAGGCCGCCCAGCAGCGCGCCTTGCACGGCGTTGTCGATGTTGGCGTCGGCCAGCACGATCATCGGGTTCTTGCCGCCCAGCTCGAGGGCAAAGCGGGTCATGTTCTGCACGGCAGCCAGGCCGACACTGCGGCCCACGGCGGTGGAGCCGGTGAAGGACACCTTGTTGACCAGCTTGTGACTGGCCAGGCCGCCACCGATGCGCGGGCCGTCGCCGGTCACCAGGTTGAACACGCCAGCCGGTACGCCGGCCTCGAAGGCCAGTTCAGCCAGGCGCAGGGCGGTCAGCGGGGTTTCCGAGGCGGGCTTGATCACCACGCTGTTGCCAGTGGCCAGGGCCGGGATCAGCTTCCACACGGCGATCATCAGCGGGAAGTTCCACGGCACGATGCCGGCCACCACGCCCAGCGGCTCGCGGCGGGTGTAGGCGGTGAACTTGGCGCCCGGCGGCAGGGGGATGGAGACGTTCAGCGACTGGCCCTCGATCTTGGTCGCCCAGCCGGCCATGTAGCGCATGAACTCGACGGTGGCGCCCACGTCCAGCATGCGCGCGATGTTGATCGACTTGCCCTGGCTGAGGGTTTCCAGCTGGGCCAGTTCCTCGCCGTTGGCTTCCACCAGGTCGGCGAAGCGCAGGAGGATGCGCTCCCGGTCGGCCGGGCGCAGGTCGGCCCAGACGCGGGACTTGTAGGCCGCCTGGGCGGACTGCACGGCACGGTCGAGCAGGTCGGTGTCGATGTCGGCGACGCTGGAGATGGCCTGGCCGGTAGCCGGGTTCAGTACCTCGGTGCGGGCGCCTTCGGGCACCACCCAGGCGCCGTCGATGAAGCAGCCATGCTTGCGCTGCAGGAAGTCAGCGACCTTGGGCAGGATTTCAGTGACGTTCATGGTCTCTCCTGAGGGATCAGTGCTGCTGGCTCAGCCAGCAGGTGAGCGCCCGCCGCTCGGCCGCGTCGGCCAGGCCTGCGAAGGGCATGTAGGTACCGGGCACGGCGGCCTGGGGTTGGCTGACGAAGGCGTCGAGGTTGTCGCGCGACCAGACTGCGGCCTTGCCCTTCATCGCCTGGGAATAGCTGAAGCCGGCGAGCGAACCGGCCATGCGGCCGACCACGCCGTGCAGGTTGGGGCCCATCATGCCGGGGCCGTCGGCCTTGGCGGTGTGGCAGATCGAGCAGTCACGGGCGAACACGGTTTCGCCTTGCCGGGCGTCGCTGGCAGGGCAGTCGCCGGCAAACGCCAGGATCGGTCGCAGCAGCGCGCCGGCCAGCAGCAGGCCAAGGGCGCGGAATCGGAGCTTGTTGCGGGACATCGGGATATCACCTTCGAGTACAGCGTGCGGCCGAGAAGGCGCGCGTCATCGAAGGGGATTGTTGCCAGTGGCGCTGGGGAGGGTCTTTTCCTCTGTGCCAGACGTATTGGCGGGAGTGCCAGGATGGCGCTCAGGTGACGAGGGTCATTGCGCGAAAGCGTTCGCGAGTACGGTACAGGTGCAACCCGGCAGCATGGGTATCGCTGCGCTCCACCCATCCTGCGAAGGCGTCAGTCGAAGGCAATGGTGCAGGCGGGCATCAACGTAGGATGGCGTGGAGCGCAGCGATACCCGTCATTCCCGTGGATACCGCGCGCACCACCTGAATCAGTTGGCGTAACGCTTGCGATACTCGCCCGGCGACACCCCGAAGCGGCCCTTGAACGCCGTGGAGAAGTAGCTCGAATCGGAGAAACCCCAGGCATAACCCAGCGCTGACAGCTTCTGCTCGAACTGGGCGTTGCGCAGGGTTTCGGCGCAGAAGTCCAGGCGGCGGTTCTTGATGTACTGCGCCACCACCAGGCCCTTCTTGGCGAACATGCGGTACAGGCCCCGCACCGAGATGCCCACTTCGCGGGCGATCAGTTCGGGGCAGAGCTCCTCGGCGCCGATGTGCTGGTCGATGAAGGCCGTGGCCTTGCGGAACATGCGTTCGTGGTTGTCCTGTTCGGCGTCCTGGCTGGCCAGCGCGGGGCGCAGCAGGGTCACCAGGGCGTCCAGGGTCGCTTCGCTTTCCAGCATGCCGAGGCTTTCCTGCTGGCTGGTCTCGACGATCAGGCGGTTGGCGAGCACGGCGATCGGCGAGCTGGCCGGGATCTTCGACGCGCAGGTCACCTCCGACATGCGCAGGCCGCGCTCGATCACCTGGCGCGGCAGGATCAGCGAGAGTTGCCGGGACTCCTCCAGGTAGGTCATGTCGCTGGGCCGGCTGGCGTCGATGAGGGTGATGTCACCGCGTGACAGTTCCACCCGGTTGTCGCCCTGCTCCAGGCGCGAGCGCCCTTCGAGCTGGAACACCGCGTAATAGTGCCCGCCCGCGCTGCTGCCGACTTCCTTGCTGGTCCGGTACAGGTGCACCTGGGCCATGTCTACCACGGAAAGCTTGATTGCGCCGCCCTGGTATTCCCGCAACCGTCCATGGAACTGGGGGCCAAGGGTTCGCGCATCGAAACGACCGCACGCCCGGTTGACCTGTCCCAGCCACGCCTCGAAAGCGTCATCCCTCAATGTCGATGAAGAATTCATGACCTGCAGAGCCTCACACGCATTGATTGTTGTTATTCAGCGACGGCCTCCAGGGCCTGTCGTCATCGTCCGTCGCCCATCTTCTCAGGAAGACTCACGTCGGTGTCCCCACCCTGCAACCGCAGCGCTGCAGAGCGGGAGCATTTTTCACGCCAACTCCTGTCAGTTCAATCCGCCAAAGCGCTTGTAGAAGCTCTCGCCGACATCCGGTAGCGGGCCGTCGGCGGTCTCCAGGTTGCGGTTCAACCAGTCCTCGGCCTTGGCGTGGATCAGTCGGTAGATATTGCGGCACAGCTGCCGCGCCGCGCGCCCCTCCCAATCGCCCGGCAACAGTTCGTCGGGCAGTTGTGGGTCACGCAGGAGCAGCCGGCGGTATTCGTGGATCAACAAGGTGCGCGCCAGGAAGCAGTCTTCCGGGCGCAACTGGTCCTGTTCGCGCAGCGCCTGCCAGAGCGGGCGGAACAGCTGGATGAATTCGCTGTAGTGCTCGCCGAGCTCGTCGATCTTCCAGCTCTCGCGTACCTGCATGCGCATGGCGCGGGAGGCCAGCACGTCCTGGGCGCGGGTTTCGAAGACGATGCAGTCGTCGGCCACGTCCAGGTCCTGCAGGGTCGCCATGACGTCGCTACGGTCGGCTCGCGGGCAGGCCATGACGGTCGGTGAAATGGCGCCGAAGCCTTGCCATTCCAGTTCCTCGCGGACCTGCTTGCGCTTGTCGGCGGCGATCTGCGAGAGCATTACCAGGGTCCAGGCGCCGTCCCAGGCCGGCAGGCTGGAGCTGTAGACGCGCTTGAAGGCCTTCTCGAAGCGCCGCCGGCCGGTGCCGGTCAGGCTGTAGTAGCTGCGCCGGCCAACCTTTTCGGCGGTCAGCCAGTCTTCCTTGGTCAGGCGGAAGATCGAGGTGCGGATCAGCCGCTCGTTGATGCCGAACGGTTCCAGCAGATTGATCAGGCTGCCCAGCCAGACGGTACCGCCGTGGGGTTCGATGGCATCGCCATAGAGGGTGATGATCAGCGAGCTGGCGCGGATCGGCGTCTGTTCCTGGAAGCGGTTGATCAGCTGATTCAGCGGTGCTAGAGCGGTCATGGCACGTTGCGCAGTCGAAGGAGCGGCGACTATACCTGTCCGCCGCATCGCCTGGCCATTGGTGCGAACCCCAGTATTCATGCGCCCTTCCCTGCTTCTGCCTTGGGCCGGAAACCGGAATCGCCCAGGCGCGGGCGTTCTGCTTCCATCTCCGCCAGCGGCTGGCATTCCACCAGGCTGGCGATGCAGCGCTTGGCCAGGGCCTGGTATTGCTCTGTGCCAAGGCGCTTCCAGGCGATTTCCTCATCGCTGAGGCTACGCTTTACGCTGGCCGGCGCGCCCATCACCAGGCTTTGCGGAGCACACTCGAACTTGGCCTTGACGAAGGCTGCGGCTGAAACGATGGAGCGCGGGCCGATCTGCGCGTAATCCATCACCACGGCGTTCATGCCGACCAGGGCGTCCTCGCCGATGCGGCAGCCGTGCAGCACTGCACCGTGGCCGATGTGGCCGTTGCGTTCGACGATGGTGTCGCTGTCAGGGAAGCCATGCATGACGCAGGTGTCCTGAAGGTTCGCGCCTTCTTCGAGGACGATCCGCCCGAAGTCGCCGCGCAGCGCCGCCAAAGGGCCTATATAGCAGCCGGGGCCGACGATGACGTCGCCGATCAGCACGGCAGTGGGATGGACATAGGCGGTCGGGTGAACGACCGGGCGCACGCCTTCGAGGCTATAGCAGGGCATCGGGTTCTCCTGCGGCGCTGCCGGTCTTCGGCATCACCGCACAAAACGCTTTGTTCTTTTGCAAATCTTGTATCACATCAAGGCAAGCACCTCCAATCTAAATCTGACGTATCACTTCTGGACGTCCTCGACAGGGCCGTTGATAAGCCCATAAAACCAGATGACACGCTGGATTCAAGACAAATCACAGCACCCTTGCCACTCCTTCTTTGGCACCACAAGAAAACCATTAGACACGTTATTAAACTTTTGTTGTTGTTTTTCCGTATCACTTTAGGCCTATACTGCAAAAAGGCCGGAGTCGGGCAAAGCCTGCCTCCCATAATTCCAATACAGCCGGCCAAGCAGCCGCGCGTGCAGCCTGAGGACGATGTCATGCCTCGCACCCTTGCCGTTCAGATGCCTGAAGCGGGCGTCCGCCTGATCACCCTGCAGCGCCCCGAGGCGCTGAACGCACTGAACACCGAACTGCTCGGCGAACTGGCCGCCGAACTCGACGCCGCCGAGCAGGACGGCGAAACCCGCGCCGTGGTGCTCACCGGCAGCCGAAAGGCCTTTGCCGCCGGCGCCGACATCAAGGAAATGGCCGAGCGCGACCTGGTCGGTATCCTCAATGACCCGCGCGTCGGCTACTGGCAGCGCATCGCCGCCTTCTCCAAACCGCTGATCGCCGCCGTCAACGGCTTCGCCCTGGGTGGCGGCTGCGAGCTGGCGATGCACGCTGACATCCTCGTCGCCGGTGAAGACGCCCGCTTCGGCCAACCGGAAATCAACCTCGGCATCATGCCCGGCGCCGGCGGCACCCAGCGTTTGCTGCGCACCGTGGGCAAGCCGCTGGCGATGCAGATGGTGCTTACCGGCGAAGCCATCGACGCCCGCCAGGCCCAGCGCGCCGGCCTGGTCAGCGAAGTCACCCAACCCGAATTCACTGTCGAGCGAGCCCTGCAGATCGCCCGCAGCATCGCCGCCAAGGCCCCGCTGGCCGTGCGCCTGGCCAAGGAAGCGCTGCTCAAGGCGCAGGACACCGACCTGGCCAGCGGCCTGCGCTTCGAACGCCATGCCTTCACCCTGCTGGCCGGCACCGCCGACCGCGAAGAAGGCATCCGCGCCTTCCAGGAAAAGCGCAAACCCGTCTATCAGGGCTGCTGAGCCCATCCCCCTTTCTTTTCCGGCAAAAGACTGCCCATTGATGGAGCGAGCCCGCCCATGAACTTCGAGCACATCCTGTTTTCCATCGAGGACGGCGTCGCCCTCCTCAGCCTGAACCGCCCGGAGCAGCTCAACAGCTTCAACGCCGCCATGCATGGCGAAGTGCGCGAGGCGCTCAAGCAGGTCCGGCAGAACCCGGAGGCCCGCGTCCTGCTGCTGACCGGCGAAGGTCGTGGCTTCTGCGCCGGCCAGGACCTGTCCGACCGCAACGTCGCGCCGGGCGCCGACATGCCCGACCTGGGCCAGTCCATCGAGCAGTTCTACAACCCGTTGATCCGCACCCTGCGCGACCTGCCGCTGCCGGTCATCTGCGCCGTCAACGGCGTGGCCGCCGGCGCCGGCGCGAACATCCCGCTGGCCTGCGACCTGGTGCTGGCCGCGCGTTCGGCCAGCTTCATCCAGGCCTTCTGCAAGATCGGCCTGATCCCCGACTCCGGCGGCACCTGGACGCTGCCGCGCCTGGTTGGCATGGCTCGCGCCAAGGCCCTCGCGCTGCTGGGCAATCGCCTGAGCGCCGAGCAGGCCGAGCAATGGGGCCTGATCTACCAGGTGGTGGATGACGCCAACCTGCGCGAGGAAGCCCTCAAGCTCGCCCGCCACCTGGCGACCCAGCCGACCTACGGTCTGGCCCTGATCAAGCGCAGCCTCAATGCCAGCCTGAACAACAGCTTCGACGAGCAGCTGGAGCTGGAGCGCGACCTGCAGCGCCTGGCCGGTCGCAGTGAGGACTATCGCGAGGGCGTGTCCGCCTTCATGGAAAAACGCACCCCCAGCTTCAAGGGCCGCTGATCGATGAGCGCACTTTCGAAAAACGCCAAAGTCGCGGTGATCGGCGCCGGCGCCATGGGCGCAGGCATCGCCCAGGTCGCCGCACAGGCCGGCCACCCGGTGAAGCTGCACGATAACCGCCCCGGCGCCGCCGCCCAGGCCGTCGATGGCATCGACCGCCAACTCGGTCGCCTGGTGGAAAAAGGCAAATTGCCCGCCGAGGAACGCGCCGCCATCGTCGCGCGCCTGCAACCGGTGGAAGCCATCGAGGCGCTGGCCGACTCGAAGCTGGTGATCGAAGCCATCGTCGAGAACCTGGAGGTCAAGCGCGGTCTGTTCCAGCAGTTGGAAGCGCTGTGCGCCGAAGACTGCATTCTCGCCAGCAATACCTCTTCGTTGTCCATCACCAGCCTGGCGGCCGGTCTCAAGCGTCCGCAACAGGTGGTTGGCATGCACTTCTTCAACCCGGCTCCGTTGATGGCGCTGGTGGAAATCGTCTCCGGCCTCGCCACCGATCCGGCGCTGGCTGACAGCCTGTACGCCACCTCCCTGGCCTGGGGCAAGAAGCCGGTCCATACCAAATCCACGCCCGGCTTCATCGTCAACCGCGTGGCGCGCCCCTTCTACGCCGAGAGCCTGCGCCTGCTGCAGGAAGGCGCCGCCGACTGCGCGACGCTGGATGCGCTGATGCGCGACGCCGGCGGCTTCCGCATGGGCGCCTTCGAGCTGACCGACCTGATCGGCCACGACGTCAACTACGCCGTCACCTGCTCGGTGTTCGCCGCCTACTACGGCGACTTCCGCTTCCAACCCTCGCTGATCCAGAAGGAACTGGTGGATGCCGGCCGCCTCGGCCGCAAGAGCGGCCGCGGCTTCTACGACTACGCCGAAGGTGCCGAGCGCCCGCAGCCCGCCAGCCTGAGCAGTACCGCTGCCGTCAGCGCCTGCGTGCTGGAAGGCGACCTGGGCGTCGCCCGGCCGCTGGTGCAGCGCCTGAAGGATGCGGGCATCGAGATCACCCAGCGCGCCGGCAGCGGCCTGCTGCGCGTCGGCGATGCGGTGATCGCCCTGTCCGATGGCCGCCTCGCCAGCCAGCGCGCCAAGGAAGACGGCCTGCGCAACCTGGTGCTGATCGACCTCGCACTGGATTACACCACCACCACGCGCCTGGGCGTTTCCTGCTCGGCCGATACCACGCCCAAGGCGCTGGACCAGGCCGTCGCCCTGCTGGTCAAGGCAGGCATCGCCGCCAGCCGCCTGAGCGACACCCCCGGCCTCGCCGTGCTGCGCACCGTCGCCATGCTCGCCAACGAAGGCGCCGATGCGGTGCTGCAAGGCGTGGGCAGCCCGGGTGACATCGACCTCGCCATGCGTGCCGGCGTGAACTACCCGCAGGGTCCGCTGGCCTGGGCCGGGCAGATCGGCATCGGTAACGTGCTGCGCGTGCTGGACAACCTGCAGGCCGCCTATGGCGAGGACCGCTATCGCCCGTCCCTGCTGCTGCGCCGCCTGCATGCCGAAGGGGGAGCTTTCCATGAATGACGCCGCCCAACTGGCCCACGCCTGCGCCGAGGCGATGTACGAGCGCGACCAGGCGACCCGGCGCATGGGCATCCAGTTGCTGGATGCCGGCCCCGGCCGCTCGAAGCTGTCGATGCGCGTTCGCGAGGACATGATCCAGGGCCACGGCACCTGCCATGGCGGCTACCTGTTCGCCCTCGCCGACTCGGCGTTCGCCTTCGCCTGCAACAGCTACAACGACGCCACCGTCGCCATTGGCTGCAGCATCGATTACGTGGCGCCGGCGCGCGAGGGCGATGAACTGATCGCCAGCGCCTTCGAACAGAGCCGCAGCGGCCGTACCGGCAACTACGACGTGCGCATCGAGAATACCCAGGGCCAGTTGATCGCCCTGTTTCACGGCAAATCCTACAAAGTGCGCGGCACCGTGCTGGCGCAGGAGACCTCCGAATGACAGACCTCACCGACGCCCTGATCATCGACGCCGTGCGCACACCCATCGGCCGCTACGCCGGCGCGCTGTCCAGCGTGCGCGCCGACGACCTCGCGGCCATCCCGCTCAAGGCCCTGATGCAGCGTCACCCGGAGCTGGACTGGAGCGCCATCGACGACGTGATCTTCGGCTGCGCCAACCAGGCCGGCGAAGACAACCGCAACGTCGCGCACATGGCTTCGCTGCTGGCCGGCCTTCCGGTCACCGTGCCGGGCACCACCCTCAACCGCCTGTGCGGCTCGGGCCTGGACGCCGTGGGCAGCGCCGCCCGCGCCCTGCGCTGCAACGAGGCCGGATTGATGCTAGCCGGCGGTGTGGAATCCATGTCCCGCGCACCCTTCGTGATGGGCAAGTCCGAGCAGGCTTTCGGCCGCAGCGCGGAAATCTTCGACACCACCATCGGCTGGCGTTTCGTCAACAAACTGATGAAGCAGCAGTTCGGCATCGACTCCATGCCCGAGACGGCCGAGAACGTGGCCGAACAGTTCAACATCAGCCGCGCCGACCAGGACGCCTTCGCCCTGCGCAGCCAGCACAAGGCCGCCGCCGCCCAGGCCAATGGACGCCTGGCGAAGGAAATCGTCCCGGTGGAAATCCCCCAGCGCAAGGGCCCGGCCAAGGTGGTCGAGCAGGACGAACACCCGCGCGGCGACACCACCCTGGAACAGCTGGCCAAGCTCGGCACGCCGTTCCGCGAAGGCGGCAGCGTCACCGCCGGCAACGCCTCCGGCGTCAACGACGGCGCCTGCGCCCTGCTGATGGCGACGCCGGCCGCCGCGGCGCGCCACGGCCTGAAGGCCCGCGCCCGCGTGGTCGCCATGGCCACCGCAGGCGTCGAACCGCGGATCATGGGTATCGGCCCGGTACCGGCGACCCGCAAGGTGCTGGAACTGGCCGGCCTGTCGCTGGCCGACATGGACGTGATCGAGCTGAACGAAGCCTTCGCCGCCCAGGGCCTTGCCGTCCTGCGCGAACTGGGCCTCGCCGACGACGACGCGCGAGTGAACCCCAACGGCGGCGCCATCGCCCTTGGCCACCCGCTGGGCATGAGCGGCGCGCGCCTGGTGACGACCGCCCTGCACGAACTGGAAGAACGCGGCGGCCGCTACGCCCTGTGCACCATGTGCATCGGCGTCGGCCAGGGCATTGCGCTGATCATCGAACGAATCTGATCCATCGGCAGGATCGAACCCGACACCGCCAGTCGCTTTTATGCACCGGCTGACACGCAGAGCAAGGTCTCTGGCAGGGGTTCGAATCCTTCCGCGAACGGGGGCGCTATCCTGCTCCCATGACACTCGCAGCCCTCACCGGGGCTGGCGTACAAGAACAAATCGAGTGAACCCATGAACATGTACCATGATGCCGAACGTGCCCTGCTTGACCCGATGGAAACCGCCAGTGTCGACGAGCTGCGCCAGCACCAGCTGGAGCGCCTGCGCTGGAGCCTCAAGCACGCCTACGACAACGTCCCGCTGTACCAGAAGCGCTTCGCCGAAGCCGGCGTGCACCCGGACGACCTGACCGCCCTCGACGACCTGGCGAAGTTCCCCTTCACCGGCAAGAACGACCTGCGCGACAACTACCCCTACGGCATGTTCGCCGTGCCACAGAGCGAGATCGTGCGCCTGCACGCCTCCAGCGGCACCACCGGCAAGCCCACGGTGGTCGGCTACACGCAGAACGACATCGACACCTGGGCCAATGTGGTGGCGCGCTCCATTCGCGCCGCCGGCGGGCGCAAGGGTGACAAGGTGCATGTGTCCTACGGCTATGGCCTGTTCACCGGCGGGCTGGGTGCGCACTACGGCGCCGAGCGCCTGGGCTGCACCGTGATCCCGATGTCCGGCGGCCAGACCGAGAAGCAGGTCCAGCTGATCCGCGACTTCCAGCCGGACATCATCATGGTCACCCCGTCCTACATGCTCAACATCGCCGACGAGATCGAGCGCCAGGGCGTCGACCCGCACAGCCTCAAGCTGCGCCTGGGTATCTTCGGCGCCGAACCCTGGACCGCCGAGCTGCGCCGCGCGGTCGAGGAGCGCATGGGCATCACCGCGCTGGATATCTACGGCCTCTCGGAAATCATGGGGCCGGGCGTGGCCATGGAGTGCGCCGAGACCAAGGACGGCCCGACCGTCTGGGAAGACCATTTCTACCCCGAGATCATCGACCCGGCGACCGGCGCCGTGCTGCCTGACGGCCAATACGGCGAGCTGGTGTTCACCTCGCTGTCCAAGGAAGCGCTGCCAATGATCCGCTACCGCACCCGCGACCTGACCCGCCTGCTGCCGGGTACGGCGCGGCCGATGCGACGGATCGACAAGATCACCGGCCGCAGCGACGACATGCTGATCATCCGTGGCGTCAACGTCTTCCCGACCCAGGTCGAGGAGCAGGTGCTGAAGATCAAGCAGCTCGCCGAGTGCTACGAGATCCACCTGCACCGCAACGGCAACCTCGACTGCATCGATGTGCACGTCGAGCTGCGCCATGACCTGCAGGGCCTCTCGGCGGACGAGCAGAAGGCCATCGGCAGCGAGCTGGGCAAGCAGATCAAGACCCACATCGGTGTCAGTGCCCGCGTGCTGGTGCAGCCTTCACATAGCCTGAAGCGCTCGGAAGGCAAGGCCTGTCACGTGTACGACAATCGGCCCAAGGGCTGATCGGTCGGCGTCATGAAAAGCCCCGCTTAGGCGGGGTTTTTTGCTTTTCTGATTTTTTGCTTTTCCGCTTTTTGTAGGAGCGAGCTTGCTCGCGAACCCGCCCAACACCAACGCCGCCGGCAAGGCCGTTCGCGAGCAAGCTCGCTCCTACAGGCCACCTGGAATACCGGCGCAAGTTCCCATTCCGGGCAATGTCCGCCACACCGCAACCGCCCGTCGCCCCACCAACCATTCATGTCGATCCTTCACCCTGCCCTTCGACTATCCCTCAAAGGCAGTCAGCACTCGGCCGTCCGCCATACCCAGGAGATGAACGATGAACTATGTCGATGGCTTCCTCGTACCCGTACCCACCGCCAGCCGCGAGCGCTACGTCGAAGTCGCAAGCAAGGCGGCGGCGCTGTTCAAGCAGCATGGCGCCCTGAGCGTCGTCGAGTGCTGGGGCGATGACGTACCCGAGGGCAAGGTGACCTCCTTCCCCATGGCAGTGCAGCTCAAGGAGGGCGAAACCGTGGTGTTCTCCTGGATCACCTGGCCCAGCAAGGCCGCGCGCGACGAAGGGATGAAGAGGTTCATGGAGGACGCGCGAATGAAAACCGAGTTCAGCAACATGCCCTTCGACGGCCAGCGCATGATCTTTGGCGGCTTCGAGGTGATCGTCCAGGCCTGACGCCTGCGCCTTCCCAGCCGCACGGCCCTTTGTAGCAGCGAGCTTGCTCGCGAACGACTTTCCCGGCAGCTCCGGCGCTGGGCGGGTTCGCGAGCAAGCTCGCTCCTCCACTTTCCAAACACCCGCATACGATTCATTCATAATGAATACGTTTTCGTATCACTTCATCGTTTTTCCAAGGCATGGACAGCGCGCACAGCACGCAAACTGTTACGCCCATAACGCCATCAAATACCCGCACAATCAGCGATTTTCATGAATTTAAATCCATGAAACGCGCTCCCTCTTGCGCCCACAACAACGCGGAAAACCCCTAAAGCGATACAGAATCCAATTACGACACATCATTTAGTGTTAGACATTCATTTCTGTATCATTTAAAACTACAGCCATGGCCAAGGCCGTCCCACGAACACGACAAAAGGCTGGAGACACAGCATGTACGCACAACTGGTTGAGACCGGCGTGAAGCGCATCAAGGCGCTGGACGAGATGTCGCCGGAAGAACGCGCCTTCCAGGAAAAGATCGATGCCGAGATCAAGATCGAAGCGAAGAACTGGATGCCCGACGCCTACCGCCAGACGCTCATCCGGCAGATTTCCCAGCACGCCCACTCCGAGATCGTCGGCATGCTGCCTGAAGGCAACTGGGTCACCCGCGCGCCGACCTTGAAGCGCAAGCTGCAACTGATGGCGAAGATCCAGGATGAAGCCGGCCACGGCCTCTACCTCTACAGCGCCATGGAAACCCTGGGCGCCGACCGTGACGCCGAGATCGCCAAGCTGCACAGCGGGAAGGCCAAGTACTCGAGCATCTTCAACTACCCGACGCTGAACTGGGCCGACATGGGCGCGGTGGGCTGGCTGGTGGATGGCGCGGCGATCGTCAACCAGGTGGTGCTGCAGCGCACCTCCTACGGCCCGTACTCGCGCGCGATGATCCGCATCTGCAAGGAAGAGAGCTTCCACCAACGCCAGGGCTACGAAATCCTCCTGACCATGATGCGCCACGGCAACCAGGCGCAGAAGGACATGGTCCAGGACGCCATCAACCGCCTCTGGTGGCCGGCCCTGATGATGTTCGGCCCCAGCGACGCCGACTCCCCCAACAGCGCGCAATCCATGGCCTGGAAGATCAAGCGCCAGAGCAACGACGAGCTGCGCCAGCGCTTCGTCGACCAGACCGTGCCGCAACTCGAACTGCTCGGCTGCACTGCCCCGGACCCGGACCTGAAGTGGAACGAGGAGCGCGGCCACTACGACTTCGGCGACATCCAGTGGGAAGAGTTCTACGAAGTGCTCAAGGGCAACGGCCCATGCAACACCGAGCGCGTCGCCACCCGCCGCAAGGCCATCGAAGATGGCGCCTGGGTCCGCGAAGCCGCGGTCGCCTATGCCCGCAAACAACAACAGAAGAAAGACGCCGCCTGAGCCGCGAGGAGAGAAAAGTCATGTCCGAGTGGACCTTGTTCGAAGTATTCGTGCGTAGCAAACACGGCCTGAACCACAAGCACGTCGGCAGCGTCCATGCCGCCGATGCTGCCATGGCCATCGAGAATGCCCGCGAGCTGTACACCCGCCGCAACGAAGGCGTGAGCCTGTGGGTGGTGCCCTCCGCGCTGATCACCGCTTCCTCCCCCGACGAGAAGGACCCGCTGTTCGACCCGGCGCAGGACAAGGTCTACCGCCACGCCAGCTTCTACGAGCTGCCGCCCGAAGTCGGCCACATGTGAGACGCGTGC
This sequence comes from Pseudomonas sp. DP-17, assembly GCF_022380625.1. Classification (NCBI taxonomy): domain Bacteria; kingdom Pseudomonadati; phylum Pseudomonadota; class Gammaproteobacteria; order Pseudomonadales; family Pseudomonadaceae; genus Pseudomonas; species Pseudomonas sp. DP-17. The sequence goes on along the minus strand of NZ_JAKSXG010000003.1, from coordinate 2,795 downwards.
GATGAAGGGCGTGTCTTTTGCTGTTTCCCGCATCGCGTTGCCGACTGAAAGCTGGTCAGGCAAGGCGCTGTCTGCAGGCAATGGCACTCCCTTGGCAAAGACAGCAACGCAGCATGGCCAGCTTTCAGGCGCAACCCGAAGGGCCGGGCCTGCTGTTGCGCAGTACAGCTGCTGAGCAACGACTGAAATTCAACACGCTCCCCCGCTCCGAACCTGCGCTACAGCAGGCTCGGCGCGGAAGAGGAAACAGCAAATGACACGCCCCAACAACGACAAGATCGAATACCTGCTGCGCCTCGCCGACAGCGCCCTGATCCAGGGCCAGCGCCTGTGCGAATGGTGCGGCCACGCCCCGGCGCTGGAAGAAGAACTGGCGCTGATGAACGTCGGCCTCGACCTCGTGGGCCAGGCGCGCAACTGGTACGAATACGCCGTGGAGCTGCTGGACGACGGCCGCGACGCCGATGCCCTGGCCTTCCGCCGCGACGAGCGCGCCTTCCGCAACCTGCTGCTGGTGGAACAGCCCAACGGCGACTTCGCCGTGACCATCACCAAGCAGTTCCTTTATGACGCCTGGCACTTCCAGGTGCTGCACGCCCTGTGCGCCTCCAGCGACGAGCGCGTCAAAGCCATCGCCGCCAAGGGACTCAAGGAAGTCACCTACCACCTGCGCCGCTCCTCCGAGTGGGTGCAGCGCCTGGGTGACGGCACTGAGGAAAGCCATGCGCGCATGCTCGCGGCAATTCCCCAGGTCTGGCGCTTCACCGTAGAACTCTGCAATGCGGACGAGATCGAGCAGCGCCTGTTCGCCGAAGGTATCGCGCCGAACCCCGAGGAACTGGCCGCTGCCTGGAAAGCCAAGGTCGCCGACATCTTCGCCGCCGCGACCCTGCCGCTGCCCGAACCGGCGGTGAACTTCTACCTCAGCGGTCGTCGCGGCCTGCACACCGAGCACCTGGGCATCCTCCTGGCCGAGATGCAGTTCCTCCAGCGAGCCTACCCCGATGCAACCTGGTGAGCTGATTACCAGCGATCGCGGCGCCCGCGCCGGCACGGCTGACGACCTCAGCCGCGCCTGGCACGTGCTCGGCGCGGTGATGGACCCGGAAGTCCCGGTGGTCAGCGTGGTCGACCTGGGCATCGTCCGCGGGCTCGACTGGCAGGACGGGCATCTGCGCGTAGTGGTCACCCCGACCTACTCCGGCTGTCCCGCCACCGAGGTCATCGAGCAGGACATCCAGCACGCCCTGGAGCACGCCGGCTTCGCCGCGCCGCAACTGGAACGCCGGCTGGACCCGGCCTGGACCACCGACTGGATCAGCGACGAAGGCCGCAAGGCACTGCGCGACTACGGCATCGCACCGCCGGCGGGCAGCACCAGCAAGCGCAGCCTGCTCGGCGAGACCCCGGAAGTGCGCTGCCCGCAATGCGGCAGCCTGCACACCGAGCAGCTCAGCCAGTTCGGCTCCACCGCCTGCAAGGCGCTGTACCGCTGCGTCGACTGCCGCGAGCCGTTCGATTACTTCAAGTGCATCTGAGCGGCGCCGCCGCCGGAGAAGAACAATGAGCAAGTTCCACAGCCTGAAAATCAAGGAAGTGCGCGCCGAAACCCGCGACGCCGTGTCCATCGCCTTCGACGTCCCGGCGGACCTGGCCGACAGCTTCCGCTTCCAGCACGGCCAGCACCTGGTCATGCGCACCCAGCTCGACGGCGAGGAAGTGCGCCGCTCCTACTCCATCTGCAGCGGCGTGAACGACGGCGAGCTGCGCGTGGCGATCAAGCGCGTACCGGGCGGGCGTTTCTCCGCCTACGCCAACGAGTCGTTGAAGGTCGGCGCCAGCCTGGACGTCATGCCGCCGGCCGGCCACTTCAACGTCGAACTGGACCCGGCGCGCCACGGCAACTACCTGGCGGTCGCCGCCGGCAGCGGCATCACGCCGATCCTGTCGATCGTCAAGACCACCCTGGAAACCGAGCCGGACAGCCGCGTCACCCTGCTCTACGGCAACCGCTCCAGCAACGCCGCGATGTTCCGCGAACAGCTCGAAGACCTGAAGAACCGCTACCTGCAGCGTCTCAACCTGATCTTCGTGTTCAGCCGCGAACAGCAGGATGTCGACCTCTACAACGGCCGCATCGACGCCGACAAGTGCGGCCAGCTGTTCAGCCGCTGGCTCGACGTGAAGAGCCTCGACGCCGCCTTCATCTGCGGCCCCCAGGCAATGACCGAGACCGTGCGCGACCAGCTCGAGGGCAATGGCATGCCGGCCGAGCGCATCCACTTCGAACTGTTCGCCGCCGCTGGCAGCGAGAGCAAGCGCGAAGCGCGCCAGGCCGCCGCCGCAGTCGACAGCGCGAAGAGCCGGATCACCGTCATCAGCGATGGCCGCGAGCTGTCCTTCGAGCTGGCCCGCAACAGCGTCAGCGTGCTCGACGCCGGCAACGAACACGGCGCCGAACTGCCCTACTCCTGCAAGGCCGGCGTGTGCTCGACCTGCAAGTGCAAGGTGGTGTCCGGCGAGGTGGAAATGGACAGCAACTTCGCCCTGGAAGATTACGAAGTGGCGGCCGGCTACGTGCTGAGCTGCCAGGCGTATCCGGTCAGCGACAGCGTGGTGCTCGATTTCGACCAGCTCTGAGCCAACACCTGTAGGAGCGGGCCATGCCCGCGAACCGCACGCTGCCGATGCCCTCGGCATAAAGCGGAACCCTGATCGCGGACGGAGTCCGCTCCTACGCGGGGGGGGCCAATGGGGGGGGGCGGACTCCGTCCGCGATCGGCCCCCGCCCCCGC
>NZ_JAKSXG010000002.1:0-384585 GCF_022380625.1 Pseudomonas sp. DP-17 | reverse complement strand
GTGCGGCCGCCCCCCCCGGGGGGGTTCTGGTTTGGGGTGGGCGGCCCCCCCCCCCCCCCCTCGGCCCCGTCCCACGACGAATCGTTCATGTTCCAACCGCCAACGGCCCACAAGGACTTGGCGGCCCTTATCCGGCGGCTCGTACCGCCACCTGACAACGCGCCGCCGACGCCGACCCGGCGCGGCGGTCACCGGCAGCAGCCGGTCCCCTTGCGTAGCGATCCGGAGGAAGACAACCATGGCCCAAGAGCCAATCCTGCAAAGTTTCATCGGCGGCCGCTGGGTCGGCCAGCATGGCGCCCAGGCGCTGCGTAGCGCGCTCAACGGCCAGACCGTCGCGCGCACCCACGAAGAGGCACTGGATTTCGGGCAGGCCGTCGCCCACGCCCGCGAGCAGGGCCTCAAGGAACTGATGTCCATGGACTTCCAGCAGCGCGCCCAGCGCCTGAAGGCCCTGGCGCTGTACCTGACCGAGCGCAAGGAACAGCTCTACGAGATTTCCCGCCACAGCGGCGCCACCCGCGCCGACAGCTGGATCGACATCGAAGGCGGTGCCGGCACCCTGTTCGCCTACGCCGGCGTCGGTGGCCGCGAGCTGCCGTCGGGCAACGTCGTCCACGAAGGCCCGGCGATCCCGCTGGGCAAGACCGGCAAGTTCGCCGGCAGCCACATCCTGGTGCCGCGCGGCGGCATCGCGGTGCACATCAACGCCTTCAACTTCCCCATCTGGGGGATGCTGGAGAAGTTCGCGCCGAGCTTCCTCGCCGGCATGCCGTGCATCGTCAAACCGGCGACTGCCACCAGCTATATCACCGAGGCCGCCGTGCGCCTGATGCACGAGTCCGGCCTGCTGCCGGCCGGCAGCCTGCAGTTGATCATCGGCGGCACCGGCGACCTGCTGGACCGCCTGCAGGGCCAGGACGTGGTGACCTTCACGGGCTCCGCCGACACCGCCGCCAAGCTGCGCGTGAACCCCAACCTGATCCGCAACTCGGTGCCGTTCAACGCCGAGGCCGACTCGCTCAACTGCGCCATCCTCGCACCGGACATCACCCCGGATGACGAAGAGTTCGACCTCTTCGTCAAGGAAGTGGCCCGCGAGATGACCGTCAAGGCCGGGCAGAAATGCACCGCCATCCGCCGCGCCATCGTCCCCGCCAGGCATGCCGACGCCGTCGCCGAACGCCTGCGTGAGCGCCTGGCCAAGGTGGTGGTCGGCGATCCATCGGTGGAAGGCGTGAAGATGGGCGCCCTGGCTTCCCACGCGCAGCAGGCCGACGTCGCCGAGCGCGTCGAAGCCCTGCTTAAATCCAGCGATCTGCTGTTCGGCGCGAAAGACGGCTTCGCCCCCCGTGGCGAGGGCGTCAACGAAGGCGCGTTCTTCGCCCCGACCCTGCTGCGCAGCCGCGATCCGCACGCCGAAGGCGGCGCCCACGACATCGAGGCGTTCGGCCCGGTGACCACCCTGATGGCCTACGACGACATCGATGAAGCCGTCGCCCTGGCCGCGCGCGGCAAGGGCAGCCTGGTGGCCAGCCTGATCACCCGCGACCCGCAGGTCGCGGCGAAAGTCGTTCCGGCCATGGGCGCACTGCACGGCCGCCTGCACATCCTCGACCGCGAATCCGCCGCCGAATCCACCGGCCACGGCTCGCCGCTGCCGGTGCTCAAGCACGGCGGTCCCGGCCGCGCCGGCGGCGGTGAAGAACTGGGCGGCCTGCGCGCGGTGAAGCACTACCTGCAGCGCACCGCCGTACAGGGTTCGCCGAGCATGCTGATGGCCGTCACCGGCGAATACGTGCGCGGCGCCAAGGTCTACGAGACCGAGGTACACCCGTTCCGCCGCTTCTTCGACGACCTGAAGATCGGCGAATCGCTGCTGACCCATCGCCGCACCGTCACCGAAGCCGACCTGGTGAACTTCGGCTGCCTGTCGGGCGACCACTTCTACATGCATTTCGACGAGCTGGCGGCCAAGGACTCGCAGTTCGGCAAGCGCATCGCCCATGGCTACTTCGTACTCTCGGCAGCGGCCGGCCTGTTCGTCTCCCCCGGCGTCGGCCCGGTGCTGGCCAACTACGGCCTGGACACCCTGCGCTTCATCAACCCGGTGGGCATCGGCGACACCATCCAGGCCCGCCTGACCTGCAAGCGCAAGATCGACCAGGGCAAGAAGAGCCCCAAGGGCGAGCCGCAGGGCGTGGTGGCCTGGGACGTGGAGGTCACCAACCAGCTGGGCGAGCTGGTCGCCAGCTACGACATCCTGACCCTGGTGCTCAAGCGCGCGTGATGCGCTGAGCGCAGCGACTCCAGAGTCCCTCAACCGGCCTTCGGGCCGGTTTTTTTATACCCGCGCTCCCCCAGCAGGAGCGAGCTCACTGGCGAACCGCACTCAAGGCAGAGCCCTGTCACCAGCGCGCCGCAAGAAACTCCGCCACGCGCCGGTAATACCCCTCCACCTCCGGCACCAGGTTGCCCATGCGCAGGAAGTCATGGGTCATCCCGCAGCAGCGCTCCGCCTCCACTTCCACGCCCTGCTCCAACAGCGCTCGGGCGTAGGCCAGGCCTTCGTCCAGCAAGGGGTCGAACTCGGCTGCGAGCAGCAGTGCCGGCGCGCTGCCTTGCAGCGCCACACCGCCATGAATCGGCGAGCAGCGCCAATCACGGCGCTGCGTAACGTCGGGCAGGTAGTGTTCGTAGAACCATTCCAGGCTGGCCGTCTCCAGCAGATAACCTTCGGCGAACAACTCCTGGGATTCGCTGCGTACACTGGCGTCCGCCGCCGGATAGAACAACAGCTGGGCGCAGGGTTGCCCGGCGCCCTCGCCGGCCAACTCGGCGCAGAGCACGGTAGCCAGCGTGGCGCCCGCGCTGTCACCGCCAACGGCAAGGCGGCGCGGATTCAGGCCGAGACTGGCGGCCGAATCCAGCAGCCAATTCCAGGCATCGCGCACATCGTGGGTAGCGGCCGGGAACGGCGCTTCCGGTGCCAATCGGTAGCCCACCGAAATCACCGCGCAATCGCAGTACTTCGCCAGCAGCCGGCACAAGCCATCGTGGGAATCCAGGCTGCCGACCGTGTAACCACCCCCATGGAAGTACAGGATCGCCCCGTCGCCAGCCCCCACGGCGCGGTACAGGCGAACCGGCAGTTGCCGGCCTTCGCGCGCCGGGACCAGCAGTTCCTCCACCGGCATCGACGGCGCGCCGGCCTTGAGCGACTCCGAGGAAGCCTCGAAGTCCTGCCGCGCCAGCTCCACCGGCAGTTCATGCAGCGCCGGACGACCCGCGCGGCGGCCGTCGTCGACCATGTCCAGGAAGGCGGAAATCTCCGGGTGCAGCATGCCGACCTCTTTCATCAATGCGTTCATACCGTGGCCTGCTCCTTGCGCGCGCCGCTTTCGACCTGGGCGCAGCAATGGCTGATCACCCCTTCGAGTTCCGTGCGCAGCTGCGCCATCAGCGCCTCGATGCGCGACGGGCGGAACACCCGGCGGCTGAACATGCAGCGCAGGGTCAACTCGCCGTCGTAGACCTGGCCGACAATCTCCAGCCAGTTGTTCATCGGCGTACTGGCGGCATAGGTGTCGCCGGGCTTCTCCTGCAGCGGCACGAACAGCGCCTGGTCATCGAAGCTCTGGTCGAACTGGCCGAGGTAGTTGAAGGTGACCCGCGGCTCCGCGCGCGCGGCGAGCTGGCGGCGCAGCGCGCTGTCGCCCAGATAGCGCAGGGCGCCGTAGCCGATCCCCTTGTCCGGCACCGCGCGCAGCTGCTGGCGGATCGCCGGGATGGCCTGGGCGTAGTCGCCCTGCCCCGGCGTCAGGCGCAGCGGGAACAGGCTGGTGAACCAACCCAGCGTGCGGCTGTGATCGACCGCGTCGAGAATGTCCTCGCGGCCATGGCCTTCCAGGCCGATCAGCACCGACTCGCTGTCGCACCATTGGCACAGCGTGCGGCCCAGTGCGGTCAGCAGCAGGTCGTTGATCTGCGTGCGGTAAGCCTCCGGCGCCACCTTCAGCAGGCGCTGGGTCTGCTGGCGGTCCAGGCGCAGGAACAGCTGCTCCAAATGCGCCATGCGCTCGGCGCCGCGGGGGTTGTCGCGGTGCGGCTCCCCAAGGCCCTCGGTTTCGGTCTGCTCCAGCCAGTACGGCAGGTCGGCCTGGGCCAGCTGGCTGTCGGCGTACTCGCGCAGCCCTTCGGCCCAGGCCCGGTAGGTGCTGGTGCGTTCGAAGCGTGGCGCGGGCTCGCCGGTGACCTGCGCGGCGTAGCGCTGTTGCAGCTCCTCCAGCAGGATGCGCCAGGACACGCCGTCCACGCCCAGGTGATGGATCACCAGCAGCAGGCGCTGGGTGCCGTCGGCCATGTCGGTGAGCACGCCGCGCAGCAGCCGGCCTTCACCGAGGTCCAAGCTGCGCTGTGCCTGGTTGGCGATCAGCAGCGCCTCCTCGGCGTTCGCCGCCTGACGTTGCCAGAGCAGCGCGCCGGTGATCTCGCTGGCTTCGCGATAACGCTGGCGCCACTGGCCATCCGCGCCACGGCCGAAGGACAGACGCAGGCTGCCGTGTTCGGCCAGCAGGCCTTGCAGCGCCGCTTCCAGCGCATCCGCATCCAGACGCTGGCGGCACTCCAGCAGCACCGCCTGGTTGAAGTGGTCGGGCTCCTCCAATTGCTGCTCGAACATCCATTGCTGGATCGGCACCAGGCCGAAGGACTCGCCGTCATCGACGACCTCCACGGCCAACGTCGGTGCTACCTCCGCAACGTTTTCGGCGCGCTCCAGCAGACCGGCGATGGTCTGGTACTGCAGCAGGTCGCGCAGGCGGATTTCCACGCCTTCGCCCAGCGCCTGGCGAGCGCGGGAGACGATCTGCAGACTGAGGATGGAATCGCCGCCCAGGTCGAAGAAGTTGTCGCGGATGCCCACGCGCTCCACCTGCAGCACGTCCTGCCAGATGGCCGACAGGGCGCGCTCGCGCTCATTGCGTGGTGCCTCGTAGGCCTCACCCTGCCAGCTCGGTTCGGGCAGCGCCTTGCGGTCGATCTTGCCGTTGGGCGACAGCGGGAATCGCTCCAGCCGCAGTATCTGCGCCGGCACCATGTAGTCCGGCACCTGCTCGCGGAGGAAGCTGCGCAGCGCGTCGCCTTCCGCTTCACCCACCACGTAGCCGACCAGCTGCTTGCCGCTGATACCGTCGCGGGCGACCACCAGTGCCTCGCTCACCTGCGGGTGATCCTGCAGGCGCGCCTCGATCTCACCCAGCTCGATGCGGAAGCCGCGGATCTTCACCTGGTGGTCGATCCGCCCGACATAGTCGATCACGCCATCGGCGCGGCCGCGCACCAGGTCGCCGGAGCGGTACAGGCGGCCACCGCTCGCATCGAACGGATCGGCGACGAAGCGCTCGGCAGTCAGGCCGGCACGCTCGTGGTAACCGCGCGCCAGGCCGTCGCCGCCGATGTAAAGCTCGCCCGCGACGCCCAGCGGCACCTGGCGCAGTTGCTCGTCGAGGATGTACAGCTTGCGCGCGCCGACGCCCTTGCCGATGGGTGCATAGGCGGCATCGCAGGCGGTGGCGCGGTCGGCCTTCCACAGCAGCGGCGTAACCACCGTTTCCGTGGGGCCGTAGCCATTGATCAGGTGTTCGGCGCGCAGCGCGCGCTTGGCCAGTTCGAAGCTCGCATTGGGCACCGCGTCGCCGCCGAAGCAGTAGATGCGCACCGGCGGCGGATTGCCGTCACGCAGGGCATGCTCGGCCAGCTGTTGCAGGTAGACCGGAGGGAAGGCCGCGACGCTGACCTGCTTGTCGTGCAGCACGCGGTAGGTCTGCTCCGGGGTCCACAGCTCATCGCCGCGCAATACCAGGCTGCCGCCATGGACCAGGGTAGTCAGCCAGCGCTCGTGGGCGCCGTCGAAGGCGAAGGACATGAAGTGCAGCTCGCGGGTCGCTGCATCCATCTGGTACAGCTCGCCAATGGCCGCGCAGTGCATGGCCAGCGGGCCGTGGCTCACCGCCACGCCCTTGGGCTTGCCGGTGGAGCCGGAGGTGTAGATCAGGTAAGCGAGGTTTTCCGGCTCCAGGCCCACCACCGGCAGATCGCTGTCCTCTGCGCTGAGATCAAGACCGTCCAGCTCCAGCAATTGCACACCAGCCGGTAGCGGCAGGCGTTCGCGCAGGCGGCTGTCGGTGATCAGCAGCGCGATGCCGGCGTCACTCATCTGGAATTCCAGGCGCTCGCGCGGGTACTCGGCGTCCAGCGGCACGTAGGCACCGCCGGCCTTGAGCACCGCCAGCAGCGCCAATGGAATGCGCACGCTGCGCGGCAGGGCCACGCCGACACGGACTTCCGGGCCGACGCCCAGCGCCATCAGGCGATGGGCCAGGCGATTGGAGTCGCGCTCCAGCGCCGCGTAGTCGATTGCCTCGTCGCCGCAGATCAGCGCCACCTCATCGCCGCGCAGAGCGGCCTGACGCGCAATCGCCAGGTGCACCGGCTCGGCTGGCGGCAGCGTCTGGTGCGGGCCACGGCAGGCGGCCAGGGCCGCGCGATCGCTGGCTGACAGGCATTGCAGCTCGCCGACGCGCTTGCCCGCGCCATGCAGCAGGCTGTCCAGCACCTGCTCCATGTTGCCGCGCAGCCGTGCCACCGCGGGTGCGCTGAAGTGTGCGCGCAGGTACTGGTACTCGATCTCCAGCCGGTCGCCGACGCGCACGGCGAGGTCCATCGGGATGCTGGTCTCGTCCTTCGACTTCAGTTCGCCGAAGCGCGGCCCCTGGGCGCTGCGCAGTACCGCGTCGACCGGGTAGTTCTCGAACACGATGATGCTGTCGAACAGCGCCTGCCCGGCCTGGCCGGCCCAGCGCTGGATGTCGTACAGCGGCGTGTGCTCGAACTCGCGCACGTCCAGGTTGTAGGCCTGCAGCTCGCGCAGCCAGTCGCCCAGGTCAGCATGCTCGGCCGGCGCCTGGACGATGGGCAGGGTGTTGATGAACAGGCCCAGCAGGCTGTCGGCGCCGGCCAGTTGCGCGGGGCGGCCGGCCACGGTGGCACCGAAGGCGACGCGCTGCTGCCCGGTGTAGCGTTGCAGCAGGAGAATCCACGCCGCCTGCACCAGGGTATTGAGCGTCACCCGCTGGCTGCGGGCGAAGGCTTTCAGGCGCTCGGTGGCCGCCGCGTCGTAGCGGCTGTACTCCAGGCCGTGACCGCTGCCTTCGGCCGGGCGCGGCAGGCTGTCGGCCAGCACGGTGGGCTGGGCGAATCCGTGCAGGCGCGCGCTCCAGAAGTCCTGCGCCTGCTGCGGGTCCTGGGCTTGCAGCCAGTGGATGTAGTCGCGGTAGCGGCCCTGCTCGGCGATGGTCTCGCCGTTGTAGCGACGCAGTGCCTCGGCGAACAGTTGGGCATTGCTCCAGCCATCGAGCAGGATGTGGTGATGGGTGTAGACCAACTGGTGGCTGACTTCGTCGCTGCGCACCAGTACCAGGCGCAGCAGCGGCGGGCGCTCCAGGTCGAAGCTGCGGCTGCGTTCGGCGGCGGCCAGTTCGTCCAGCGCTGCGCCCAGGTCTTCGCGGCCACGCCAGTCGAGCACCTCCAGCGGCAGCTCGACGTGCTTGTGCACGGCCTGCAGCGGCTTGTCGAGGCCTTGCCAGTGCACGCCGGCCCGCAGGTTGTCATGGGCATCCAGCGCGGCCTGCCAGGCCGCTCGGAAGCGCTCGACGTCCAGCCCCTGCACTTCCACGCGCAGCTGGTTGACGTAGACGCCGCCTTCGCTGCCGTCCACGCCGTGGAACAGCATGCCCTGCTGCATGGGCGACAGCGGGTAGAGGTCTTCGATCCCGGCCGGGTTCAGGCCGAGGGCGGCGAGTTGCACCGCGTCCGGCGCGGCGATGGCCGCCGGGGTGGCCGGGGTGGCCGGGGTTTCCACGGCGACGTAGTCAGCGGCCACACGGGCCAGAGCTTGCAGGGTCTGGTGCTGGAACAGGTCCTTGGGGCTCAGTTGCAGGCCGGCGGCGCGGGCGCGGCTGACCACCTGGATGGAGACGATGGAGTCGCCGCCCAGCTCGAAGAAGTTGTCGTCCAGGCCGACCCGTTCCAGGCCCAGCACCGCGCACCAGATGGCCGCCAGGGCCTGTTCGCGCGGGCTTTCCGGCGCGCGATAGCGCTTCTGCAGCAGGCTGAAGTCCGGCTCCGGCAGCGCCTTGCGGTCGAGCTTGCCGTTGGGCGTCAGGGGCATGCGCTCGAGCGCGACGATCTGCGCGGGGACCATGTAGTCCGGCAGTTCTTCCAGCAGCGCAGCGCGCAGGTCGCTTTCGATCTGCCCGGTCACATAGCCCACCAGTTGCTTCACCGCTCCCGCGTCGCGGGCGATCACCACCGCCTCGCGCACGCCGGGCTGGCCCAGCAGGCGGGATTCGATCTCGCCCAGCTCGATACGGAAGCCGCGAATCTTCACCTGGTGGTCGATGCGGCCGAGGTACTCCAGCACGCCGTCCGCACGCCAGCGCGCCAGATCGCCGGTACGGTACATGCGCGCGCCGGATTCCCTACCGTAGGGATCGGCGACGAAGCGCTCGTTGGTCAGCTCCGGGCGCCCGTGGTAGCCGCGCGCCAGGCCGTCACCGGCAATGTACAGCTCGCCCGCCACACCGATGGGCGCCGGCTGCAGCTCGCCATCGAGGATATACAGCTGGGTATTGGCGATGGGTTTGCCGAGCAGCGCGCGGGCGCCCTTGTCGATCTTCCAGGCCGCCGACCAGATGGTGGTTTCGGTGGGGCCGTAGAGGTTCCACAACGCCTCGGTCTGCGCGGTGAGCTTGTCGGCCAGCTCGGCGGACAGCGCCTCGCCGCCGCAGAAGAAGCGGCAGCCGGTCAGGCGCGGGAAGTCCTCGTGACCGCTGAGCAGCGTCCAGGTGCTCGGGGTCGCCTGGATCACCGTCACGCCCTGCTCCAGCGCCACGCCGAGCAGGCGCGACGGGTCGCGGGCGACATCGCGGTCCACCAGCACCACGCGGCCGCCCACCAGCAGCGGCAGGTACAGCTCCAGCGCGGAGATGTCGAAGGACAGCGAAGTCAGCGCGAGCACGCGGTCCTGCGCCTCCAGGCCCGGCTCGCGGGCCATGCTGAGCATGAAGTTGACCACCCCGCCGTGGCGCACCGCGACGCCCTTGGGCTTGCCGGTGGAGCCGGAGGTGTAGATGACGTAGGCCAGGTCATCCGGCGTCGCGAGGTTGTGCAGGTCGCTGTCGGCGTAGCCATCCAGCTGCGCCCAGTCGCGGTCCAGGCAGAACGCGCGGGCGCCGGTCTGCGGCAGCTCGCCGAGCAGGTGCTGCTGGGTCAGCAGCAGGCGTACGTCGCCGTCTTCGAGCATGTGCGCCAGGCGCTCGGCGGGGAACTCCGGGTCCAGCGGCACGTAGGCGCCCCCCGCCTTGAGCACGGCGAGCAAAGCCACGGGCAGTTCGACGGAGCGCTCCAGCGCCACGCCGACGCGGCTGTCAGGGCCGACGCCCTGCTCGCGCAACCAGTGCGCGAGGCGGTTGGCGCGGCCGTTGAGTTCGGCGTAAGTGAAACTGCGCTGGCCGTCGGTGAGCGCCACCTCAGCGGGCGAGCGCTGCACCTGCTGTTCGATCAGCTGGTGCAGGCAGGCCTCGCGCGGGTAGTCCATCGCGCTGTCGTTCCAGCCGTAGAGCAACTGCTCACGCTCGCTGCCATCGAGCAGCGGCAGGCGCGCCACCGGGCAGTGCGGGTCGGCAACCAGGCCGCGCAGCAGGTTGAGGAAGTGCCCGGCGAGGCGCTCGATGGTCGCCGCGTCGAACTGGTCGGTGGCGTACATGAACTGCCCGCGGACCTGGCCGTCGCGGCTTTCCTCGGTGTTCAGGGTCAGGTCGAACTTGGCGATGCCGCTGTCCAGCTCCAGGCTTTCCAGCTGCAGGCCGCCAGGCAGCTCGCGCAGCGCATCGCGACGGCTCGGCTGGTGGTTGCAGGCCACCTGGAACAGCGGGTTGTAGCTCAGGCTGCGCTCGGGTTGCAGCGCATCCACCAGTTGCTCGAACGGCAGGTCCGGGTTGGCCTGGGCGCCAAGAACGGCTTCCCGGGTGCGGGTCAGGAACGCGCTGAAGGTTTCGTCGCCGTCGATGCGCGCGGACAGTACCTGGGTATTCACGAAGAAACCGATCAGCCGCTCGCTCTCGGCACGGCCACGGCCGGCGATGGGCACGCCGACACGCAGCTCGCGCTGGCCGCTGTAGCGCGACAGCAACAGTTGATAGGCCGCGAGGATCAGCATGAACAGCGTCGCGCCCTGCCCGCGCGCCAGGTCGCGCAGCGCTTCGCTCAGTTCGCGCGGCAGCTCGAAGTCGAAGGTGGCGCCGCGATAGCTCTGCACCAGCGGGCGCGGCCGGTCACCCGGCAGGGTCAGCAGCAGGGATTCGTCACCCAGCTGCTCCCTCCAGTAGGCAAGCTGCCGCTCGCCCTCGCCGGCCGCCAGCCACAGGCGCTGCCAGCGGGCCATGTCGCTGTACTGGACCGGCAGCTCGGCCAGCTCGGCTTTCGCGCCCTGCACCTCGGCGCTGTACAGCACGGCGAACTCATCGATCAGCACGCCGATGGACCAGCCATCGGCAATGATGTGGTGCAGGTTCACCAGCAGCAGCGCTTCACCCGGCAGGCGCGCCAGGTGCAGGCGCAGCAGCGGGCCTTCGGCGAGATTGAAGGCGCCTTGGGCGGCACTCTGCAGCCAGTCGCGAGCGGCAGCTTCTTCGCTGAACTCGCGGCGCTCCAGGCTTGGCGTGCAGGGAGGCAGGATGCATTGCTTCACCTCGCCTTCCACTTCTCGGAAGACCGTACGCAGGCTCTCGTGCCGCGCGATCAGCGCAGTGAAAGCGCGCTCCAGCGCACCCTCGTCCAGCGAGCCGCGCAGGCGCACGGCGGCCGGAATGTTGTAGGCGGCGCTGTGCGGCTCCATCTGCCAGAGGAACCACAGGCGCGCCTGGGCCGCCGAGAGCGGCGCATGCTCGCGCCCCTCGCGGAGGATCGGCAGGCGCGAGAGGCTCACGCCTTTCTCGCGAAGCTGACGCAGGAAGACGATCTGCTTGTCCTCGGGCAGCGCGCCAAGGCGCTCCGCGACCTGCTTCAGCTGGGCGTCCATCGGGTGGGTCATTACAGGTTCTCCAACTCGCCGAGCAGTTCGTCCATCAGGTCCAGTTCCTCTTCCGCGCTGGCGGAGCTTGCCCGCTGGGTTTCGATCCAGGCGGCCAGCGCCTCGATATTGCTCAGCTCGAACAGGCGATGCAGCGGCAACTCAAGGCCCAGGCGCTGACGCAGGGTCAGGCCAACCTGGGTGAGCAGCAGCGAATGGCCGCCCAGTTCGAAGAAGTCGTCGTGCAGGCCAACGCGATCCACCTGCAGTACGTGCTGCCAGATGCCGGCCAGCTCCACTTCCAGGTCGCTGCGCGGCGCCACGTACTCGCGCAGGCGCTCGCCCAGTTGCGGGTCCGGCAGGGCCTTGCGATCCAGCTTGCCGTTGGGCGACAGCGGCATGGCGTCGAGGGCGATGATCCGCGACGGCACCATGTAGTCCGGCAGCTCGCCTTGCAGCACCTGGCGCAGGGCTTCGGGCTCGGCGCTGGCGACCACGTAGGCCAGCAGCACGCCGTCCTTCGCCACCACCACCGCTTCGCTGACCTCCGGCTGCGCTTGCAGGCGGGCCTCGATCTCACCCAGCTCGATGCGCAGGCCGCGAATCTTCACCTGGTGATCGAGGCGCCCCAGGTACTCGATGGCGCCGTCTTCGCGCTGGCGAGCCAGGTCGCCGGTGCGATAGAGGCGTTCACCGCTCCCAAAGGGATCGGCGACGAAGCGCTCGGCGGTCAGGCCGGGGCGCGCGTGATAGCCGCGTGCCAGGCCCACCCCGCCGATGTACAGCTCGCCGGCCACGCCTTGCGGCACCGGTTCCAGGCGCTCGTCCAGCAGCACCAGGCGCAGGTTGTCGATGGGCCGGCCGATGGGCACGACGTGCCGCGCGTTGGCATCAATGCAGGCCCAGAAGCTGACGTCGATTGCCGCCTCCGTCGGGCCGTAGAGGTTGTGCAGCTTCGCGCTGCTGCGCTGGAGGAACTGCTGTTGCAGATCAAAGGACAGCGCCTCGCCGGAGCACATCACCTGCAACAGCGACGGGCAGCGCTCCAGTTCGCCGGAAGCGACGAAGGCTTGCAGCATCGACGGCACGAAGTGCAGCGTAGTGACCTGCCCCGCCTCGATCACCTGGCGCAGTGCCGTCGGATCGCGGTGCGCGCCGGGCGCAGCCACCACCAGCGCCGCTCCGGTCATCAGCGGCCAGAAGAACTCCCACACCGACACGTCGAAGCTGAACGGCGTCTTCTGCAACACGCGGTCGGAGGCATCCAGCGCGTAGGCTTTCTGCATCCAGTGCAAGCGGTTGACCAGTGCGCGATGGCTGTTGCCGGCGCCCTTGGGTCTGCCGGTAGAGCCGGAGGTGTAGATGAGGTACGCAAGATTCTGCGGGCTGCCGGCGATGGTAGGGTTCTGTTCGGAGGCCGTGGCGATCTCGCTCCACTGGCTGTCCAGGCAGATCAATCGGGCATCGCTCGTCGGCAGGCGATCCAGCAGGTGTTGCTGGGTCAGCAGCAGACTCACGCCGCTATCGGTCAGCATGTGCTGCAGGCGCTCCTGCGGGTAGTCCGGGTCCATCGGCACGTAGGCGCCGCCGGCCTTGACGATGCCCAGCAGGGCCACCACCAGTTCCAGCGAGCGCTCGGCGGCCACGCCGACCAGCACATCCGGCCCGACGCCCTGGCCGCGCAGCCAATGCGCGAGCTGGTTGGCGCGGGCATTGAGCCGGGCGTAGCTCAGGCACTCGTCAGCGAACTGCAGGGCCAGCGCATCCGGGGTCGCGGCCACCTGGCGCTCGATCAGCTCCTGCAGCTGCACATCAGCCGGGAACGTCGCCTCGGTGTCGTTGAAGCGTTGCAGCAGCGTGCTGCGCTCTTCGCTGGTGAGCTGGCTGACACGGCCCAGCGGGCGTTCGGCGTCTTCCACCAGGGTCAGCAGCAGGTGCTCGAAGTGGCCACGCAGCTGCTCGACCTGGCATGCGCTCAGGCGGTCGGCGCGGTAGGTGTAGCGCACGTCCAGCTGCTCGCCGGCGCTGGCCACCAGGGCCAGGGCGTAGTTGGTGCCATCCACCGGGTGGTGGCCGAGGATGCGCAGGTCGTCCTCGCTGGAGGAAGACAGCGCTGCGTCCATGGGGAAGTTCTCGAACACGATGAGGCTGTCGAACAGCGCCTGCCCGGCGCGGCCGGCCCAGCGCTGGATGTCGTACAGCGGCGTGTGCTCGAATTCGCGCACGTCGAGGTTGAAGGCCTGCAGCTGGCGCAGCCAGTCGCCGACGCGCTGGGCGTCATCCGGGCTTTGCAGGATCGGCAACGTGTTGATGAACAGGCCGAGGCTCTCCTCCGCCCCCTGCAAGGTGGCCGGTCGCCCGGCCACGGTGGCGCCGAAGGTGACGCTGCGCTGGCCGCAGTAACGTTGCAGCAGCAGCGCCCAGGCACCCTGCACCAGGGTGTTGAGGGTGATGCGCTGGGCCTGGGCGAAGCGTTGCAGCGGTGCGCTGTCGAGGCGGCTGTGCAGTTTGCGCAGCGGCTCGTCGCGGAAGCCGGCGGTGCAGGCGGTGGCCAGCAGGGTCGGCTCATCGAAGTCCTTCAGGCGTTCGCGCCAGAAGGTTTCGCCCGCAGCGCCATCCTGGGCGTGCAGCCAGGCGATGTAGTCGCCGTACTGCGCGGCAGGTACCGGCAGCGTTTCGCCTCGGTAAAGCGCGAGCACTTCGCCGATCAGTCGCGCGCTGCTCCAGCCGTCCAGCAGCAGGTGGTGGCAGGTCCAGATCAGGTGGTAGCGGCGCTCGCCCAGACGCACCAGCGCCAGGCGCTGCAGCGGTGGCTTGGCCAGGTCGAAGCCGAGGTTGCGTTGGGCATCCGCGACGCTGTCGAGCTGCTGTTCGCCAACCTGCTGATCGCGCCAGTCGAAGGACTGCACCGGCAGTTGCACGTGGCGCAGGACGAACTGCAGCGGCGCCGCATCCGCGCTGGCGAGGAAGCCGGTGCGCAGGTTGGCGTGGCGGGCGACGACCGCGCGCCAGGCGTCGAGGAAGCAGGCTTCATCGAGGCCGTCGAGGTCAACGCGCAGTTGGTTGACGTAGAGCGAGGAACCCGGCACGTCGAGGGCGTGGAACAGCATGCCCTGCTGCATCGGCGACAGCGGATAGAGATCGTCCACACCAGCCGGCAGCGGCAGCGCATCGAGCTGCTGCTGGTCGAGGCCGAGCAGCGGCAACTCGCTGGCTTCCAGCTTGCGTGGGGTATTCAGGCAATAGGCGACCAGCGCTTGCAGCTCGGCGCGCAGCAGCGCTTGCAGCTCGTCGATGTCGGCAGCGTCGAACATCGCGCTGCTGTAGGTGACTTCCAGGCTCAGCTCACCGCCCAGCACCCGACCGGCGTAGACCAATGCATTGCCCAGCGCAGCATTCAGCGGTTGGCTGCAACCCACGCCTTCGAAGGCCGGCAGGAAGTCGGCGTCGGCAAACGCCTGGTCGAGCTGGCCGAGGTAGTTGAAGGTGACCTGCGGCGCCGGCAGGTCGCGCAGGCTGGCCGCGTGCTGGCTGAGATAGCGCAGCTGGCCGTAACCCATGCCGGCGCGCGGCAGGTTGCGCAGGTGTTCGCGGGTGGCGCGCAGGTCCGCGCCCGGCTCACCGCCGGCCTGCAGGCGGATCGGATACAGAGCAGTGAACCAGCCGACGGACCGGCTCAGGTCCAGTGCCGTTTCGCCATCGACCGCATCGCGGCCGTGGCCTTCCATCTCCACCAGCGCGGAGGTCTCGCCGGTCCAGGCGCACAGGGCGCGGGCCAGTGCAGTCAGCAGCAGGTCGTTGATCTGCACGCGCTGCGCCTTCAGTGCCGGTCCGAGCAGTTGGCGGGTATTCTCGGCATCGAGGCTGAAGCGCGCGTTGGCGGCCTCCTTCCAGGTGGCCAGGGCGTCGCTGCGGGCGCGGGTCAGTCGTGGTGCATCGCGCAGTTCGCCTTGCCAGTAATC
Organism: Pseudomonas sp. DP-17; assembly: GCF_022380625.1. Classification (NCBI taxonomy): domain Bacteria; kingdom Pseudomonadati; phylum Pseudomonadota; class Gammaproteobacteria; order Pseudomonadales; family Pseudomonadaceae; genus Pseudomonas; species Pseudomonas sp. DP-17. The sequence continues at coordinate 369,492 of NZ_JAKSXG010000002.1, read as the reverse complement.
GAGCTCGGCGGCCGCTTCAGCGCTATGGGCTGCCGCCTGCTGGCGGGCGCTCCAGGCCTGGTAGCTGTCGCTGCGCGGCAGCGCTGCCGGCGTGCGGCCTGCGCGCAATTCGCGGTAGGCGTACTGCAGGTCTTCCAGCAGGATGCGCCAGGACACGCCATCCACCGCCAGGTGGTGGATGACCAGCAGCAGGCGCTCGCCACCCTCTTCGAGGGTGACGTGCATGGCGCGCAGCAGCGGGCCATTGGCGAGATCCAGGCTGGCCTGGGCGTCATCACACAGGCGCTCCAGGGTGCGGGCGTCGGCGGCACGGCGGCGCCACAGCAGGGTCATGTCCAGCGGTCCCTGTTCCGCGTAGCGCTGGCGGCTGCCGTCGAAACGCAGGCGCAGTGCGTCGTGCTGGCCGACCAGCCAGTGCAGGGCACGGGCCAGGGCGTCGCCATCCAGCGCGTCACGCGGTTGCAGCAGCAGCGCCTGGTTCCAGTGGTGGCGCTGGGCGCTCGGTACGCGTTCGAAGAAGCGCGCCTGCACCGGCGACAGGGCCACCTCGCCGCTGACGGCGGCCACCGGAGCCGGTGCCGCCGCGGCAGCCGGCGCGCGGCTTTCCAGCCACTGCGCGAGCTGGCGGACGCTCTGCCGCTCGAACAGCTGTTTCGGGCTGAGCTTGTAACCCAGTTTGCGGATGCGCGCGATGATCTGCAGGCTGAGGATGGAGTCGCCGCCCAGTTCGAAGAAGTTGTCCTGCGCACCGACGCGCTCGACCTTCAGCACCGCCTGCCAGATGTCGGCGATGCGCTGTTCCAGCTCGGAGAGCGGCGCGCTGTCCAACGGCCTGGCAGCCGTCTCGACACGCGGCAGGGCCTTGCGGTCCACCTTGCCGTTGGCGTTCAGCGGCAAGCGTTCCAGCAGCATCAGCTGGGCCGGCAGCAGGTATTCCGGGACTTCGGCGGCCAGGCTTTCACGCAGACTTTCAACGCTCTGCCCTTCTGCAACGGCCCAGGCCAGCAGCCTCATCGGGCCGTCGCCCTCACGCTCGGCCAGGGCCACGGCATCGCGCACGCCGGGCAGGCGCTTGAGCGCTTGCGCCAGTTCGCCCGGCTCGACGCGGTAGCCACGGATCTTCACCTGGTCATCCACGCGGCCGAGGAATTCCACCTCGCCGCGCCGATTCAGGCGCACACGGTCGCCGCTGCGGTACAGGCGCTCGCCTTCGATCTCTACGAAGCGCTCCGCCGTCATTTCCGGCAGACCGAGGTAGCCCAGTGCCAGGCCGGCACCGCCGATGTACAGCTCGCCCGCTACGCCCGGCAGCAGGTCGCGACCGTTCTCGTCGAGCACACGGATGGCGGTATTTGCCAACGGCGTACCGATGGGCAGGCTGGCCGCCGGCAGATCATCCACCAGCGACCATTCGTGGGTCAGCACGCCCACGGTGGATTCGCTGGGGCCGTAGTGGTTGACGATGCGCAGGCGCGGGGCCAGCTCGCGGATGGGTTGCAGCAGCGCGCCGTCGCAAGCCTCACCGCCCACCACCAGCAGGCGCCGTGGCAGCACGGCGGCGGCATTGGGCGCGGCAGCCAGCAGGCCGGCAAGGTGGCTGGGGACGATCTTCAGCACATCCACGTCGCGCATGAACTGCGAGAAGCGTTCGGCGTCGGCGACCGCCTGGGCATCGGCCAGGTGCAGCCGGCCGCCGCTGCACAGCGCGCCGAACAGCGTGGTATGGCCGAGGTCGGCCGCCACCGAGGACACCATCGCCATGCCCAGGCCCCGGGCACGGCCCTGGTCCAGTTGCAGGCGTTCAAGCACGGCTTGCACGTAGTTCGCCAGCGCGCCGTGGCTGACGCGCACGCCCTTGGGCTGGCCGGTGGAGCCGGAGGTGAAGATGACGTAGGCGGCCTTCTGCGGGTCGATGCTCCGAGCAGGTACGGCGGCGCTGCCCTGCTCCGGGCCGCCGGCCGGGATCAGGGCGGCGGCGTCACCGAAGGTTTCCAGCAGCGCAGGCTCGCTCACCAGCACGCAGCCAATGCGGTTGTCCTTGAGCAACTGGCGCAGGCGCTCGGCCGGTTGCGCCGGGTCCAGCGGCACGTAGGTGGCGCCGGCCTTGAGCACGCCCAGCAGCAGGAGCACCCACTGCGCGCTGCGCTCCTGGCAGATGGCGACGCACTCGCCCTGCTCCACGCCGCTGTCGATCAGCGCGTTGGCCAGGCGGTTGGTGCGCGCATCCAGCTCCGCGTAGCTGTAGCGCACGCTCTCATCCTGCACGGCGATGGCATCCGGTTGCGCGGCCACTTGCGCGGCGAACAGCGCGAGCACGTCCTGCTGCGGCCACTGCCTGACTTCGCCACGACGGCGCGAGGCCACCGGGCGGGGCAACTCGCCGAGGGCGCGCTGCGGCTCGGCACACAGCTGGCGCAGCAGGGCCTCGAACTGGCCGGCGATGGCAGCGACGCTGTCCTCGTCGAACAGGTCGCGGGCATAGACGAAGCTGCCGCGCAGTTCATCGCCCGGTTGGCCGCTGGCGTCCAGCGCCTCGGCCATGTCCAGGGCCAGGTCGAAGCGCGCGCCGTACTGTTCCTCGCTGAACAGTTCCAGCTTCAGCGACCCGGCGTCGGGCAGGCGGCTGACGTCGAAGCCGAAGTTGAACTTCACCTGCACCAGCGGGTTGTAGGCCAGGCTGCGCTCAGGCTGCAGCGCTTCCACCAGCTGTTCGAACGGCAGGTCCTGGTTCGCTTGCGCGCCCAGGGCCAGCGGCTTGAGACGCTCCAGCAGCGCGGCGAAGCATTCGTCGTCAGCCAGTGCGAACGGCATGACCTGGGTGTTGACGAAGAAGCCGATCAGCCCTTCGGTTTCCAGTTGCTGGCGGTTGGCGATGGGCACCGCGATGCGCAGGTCGCGCTGGCCGCTGTAGCGCTGCATCAGCACGGCGTAGGCGCCGAGCAGCAGCATGAACAGGGTCACGTCCTGCTCGCGGGCCAGGCGCTTGAGGCGCGCGCCAAGGCCGGCGTCCAGGCTGAAGCCGAGGCTGCCGCCGCGGTAGCTCTGCACGGCCGGGCGCGGCCGGTCGGCGGCCAGTTCCAGCACGGGCGTCTCGCCATGCAGTTGTCCGGTCCACCAGCCCAGCTGGCGCTGGCCCTCCTCGCCCGCCAGCAGCTCGCGCTGCCACTGGGCGTAGTCGGCGTACTGCACCGGCAGCGCCGGCAGTTGCAGCTCCTCGCCAGCGGCGAAGGCACCGTAGAGACGGCTGAACTCGTCCACCAGCACGCGGATCGACCAGCCATCGGAGACGATGTGGTGCATGGTCAGCAGCAGCACGTGGTCGGCGTCGGCCACTTCTTTTGGAGACAATCGCATCAGCGTCAGGCGCAGCAGCGGGCCGTTGCGCAGGTCGAACGGACGCTGCGCTTCCACTTGGGCCAGCTGGCGTGCGGCACCTTCGGCGTCTTTTTCAGCGGACAGGTCGACCCGCGCCAGGTCCAGCGGCCGGGCCGGCTGGATGCGCTGGAAGGCCTGGCCATCCACTTCATCGAAGGTGGTGCGCAGGGTTTCGTGGCGCTCGACCAGGACGTCGAAGGCTCGGCGCAGCGCGGACTCATCCAGTGCGCCGCGCAAACGCAGCGCACCCGGTACGTTGTAGGCTGCGCTGGCCGGCTCCATCTGCCAGAAGAACCACAGGCGGCTCTGGGCGGCAGACAGCGGCAGGTTGCCATCACGAGCCACGGCCCGCAGCTGCGGGCGGGCACTCAGGCTCAGCGCACTGAGCCGGCCGGCGAATTCGTCCAGGCGGCTGGCCTCGAACAGATCGCGCAGCGGGACTTCGCGGCCCAGGTCACGGCGCAGGCGGGAGATGACTTGGGTGGCCAGCAGCGAATGGCCGCCGAGCTCGAAGAAGTCGTCCTCACGGCCTACGGCCGGCACGCCCAGCACTTCGGCCCAGACAGCCGCCACACGGCTTTCCAGGCCGTCGCGCGGGGCCTCGGTGGTGCTGGCTGCGTCCTGTGGCTCAGGCAATGCGTTGCGGTCGATCTTGCCGTTGGCGTTAAGCGGCATCTGCTCCAGCACGAGGAAGCGCGTCGGCACCATGTAGTCCGGCAGTTGCGCGCGCAGGGCGGCTTTCAGCGCGTCCTCGGCAAGGTGCTCGCCGGAAACGTAACCCAGCAGGCGCTTGCCGCGCTCGCTGTCACGGGCGATCACCGCCGCTTCGCGCACGCCGGGCAGCGCGCGCAGGCGGGCTTCGATCTCCCCCGGCTCGATGCGGAAGCCGCGAATCTTCACCTGCTGGTCGACGCGGCCGAGGTAGTCCAGCGCGCCGTCTTCACGCCAGCGCACGCGGTCGCCGCTGCGGTACAGGCGAAGGCCGTCGGCATAGGGATCGGCGACGAAACGTTCGGCGGTCATGCCGGCGCGCTGGTGGTAGCCGCGAGCCAGGCCATGCCCGCCGATGTACAGCTCGCCGGCCACGCCGCGCGGCAGCGGCTGCAGACGGTCGTCGAGGATGTACAGGCTGCGCTCGCCGACCACTTCGCCGATAGGCGCGTAGGCAGCGCCGCAAACGGTGCGGGCGTCGGCCTTCCACAGCAGCGGGGTGACCACGGTTTCAGTCGGGCCGTAGCCATTGATCAGGTGTTGCGGCTTCAGCGCCTGGTGCGCCAGCTGGTACGCCGCTTCCGGCACGGCATCACCACCGAAGCAGTAGATGCGCATGCTCGGTGCATGGCCGTGCTCTTTATCCAGAGCCGTCGCTTGTTCGGCCAGCTGCTGCAGGTAGGCCGGTGGGAACGCAGCGACCGTCACTTCATGCTGGCGCAGTTGATCGAGGGTCTGTTCGGCGGTCCACAGCGCATCGTTGCGGATCAGCAGGCTGCCACCGTGGGACAGCGCGGTGAGCCAGCGCTCGTGGGCGCCGTCGAAGGCGAAGGACATGAAGATCAGTTCGCGGTCTTCGCTGGTCATCGCGTAGCGCTGGCCGATGGCGCGGCAGTGCGCGGCGATCTCGCCGTGGGCCACGGCAACGCCCTTGGGTTGGCCAGTGGAGCCGGAGGTGTAGATCAGGTAGGCCAGGTTCTGCGCCTGGATGCGCACCAGCGGGCGCACCGCCAGGGCATTGCCGAGGTCCGCCTCCTCCAGTACCAGGCGCTCGACACCTTCGGGCAGCGGCAGGCGCTCGGCCAGCTCGGCGTTGGTCAGCAGCAGGTCGACCCCGGCGTCCTGCATCAGCCAGGCCAGGCGCTCTTCGGGATAGTCGACGTCCAGCGGCAGGTAGGCGCCGCCGGCCTTCATGACGGCCAGCAGGGCCAGCGGGATGTCCACGCCGCGCGGCAGCGCCACGGCAACCCGGCGTTCCGGGCCGATACCACGCTGGATCAGGCGTTGCGCCAGGCGGTTGGAGCGATCCTCCAGCTCGGCGAAGTTCACTTCGCGCTGCGCGTCGATCAGCGCGACCTTGGCGGGATGACGGCGGGCCTGGGCGGCGATAGTCTCGCTCAGCGCCTCGAACGCCGGCGCGTCACCGGCCACGGCAATGCTCCAGTCACGGGCGGGCAGCCAGTCGCGGGCGTCCAGCACGGCGTCAGCATTCATCTGCGGCAAGGCGCGCAGCAGGTCGAGGAAGTGCCCGACGAGGCGCTGCATGCCTGCTGCGGCGTAGCGCTCCTTCGCGTAGCAGAAGCTCACGCGCAAAGACTGCTCGCCTTCGCGGACACGCAGCACCAGGTCGAACGGGGTTTCCAGGTCGAGCTGTTCCAGCGCTTCCACGCTGACGCCCGGCAAGCCGTTGCCGGCGCGCGGCTGCCACTGGTGGTCGAATGCCACCTGGCAAAGCGGATGGCGGCCGTGGCCCCGTTCGGGCTGCAGGGCTTCCACCAGTTGTTCGAACGGCAGGCCCTGGTGCGCCTGGGCCTGCAGCAGGTCGTCGCGCAGCTGGCGGAGCACGCCGCGCAGGCTGGCGCCTTCGGGCAGCTCGCTGCGCAGCACCAGCAGGTTGACGAAGAAGCCGACCAGTCGCTCGCTGTCGAGCTGTTCGCGACCGGCCTGGGTCAGGCCGATGCGCAGGTCGTGCTGGCCGCTGTAGCGTTGCAGCAGCAGGTTGTAGGCGCTGAGCAGGAGCATCGGCAGGGTCGCGCCGTGGGCCTGGGCCAGGCCGCGCAACTGAGCGGTCAGATCGGCGTCCACTTCACGCTCGATCAGCTCGGCGCTCTGGCCTTTTTCGCCGGTCGCGAACGGGAGCTCCAGCGGCGAATGCTGGCTGCCCAGGCGCTCGCTCCACCAGTCCAGCAGGCGTGCGCCCTCACCCGCTTCCAGCTTGTTCTGCTGGGCGGCGGCGAGGTCGAGGTACTGGCGCGACAGGACCGGCAGCACCGGCTCACGCTGTTCGACGATGGCGCGGTAGCACTCGGCGAACTCGTCCAGCAGCAGGTTCAGCGACCAGCCGTCGGCGATGATGTGGTGCACGCAGAGCAGCAGCGCCTGGCGGCCGCCGCCGAGGTTCTGCAGGCGCAGGCGCAGCAGTGGGCCGGCGGCCAGGTCGAACGGTTGCGCGGCGAAGGCGTCGGCATCCTCGCGGGCGGCGATGTCACGGCGCGCATTGCCCAGGGAGCTGAAGTCGCTTTCGGTCAGCTCGACCTGGTTCGCCTCGGACAGGCTCAGCGACACCTCGCCGTCCGCCTGCTCGACGAAGCGGCTGCGCAGGGTTTCATGGCGGTCCAACAGCATCGCGAAGGCCTGTTCCACAGCAGGGCGGCGCAATTCGCCGCGCAGGTTCATGCGCCCGGCGATGTGGTAGACGGCGCTTTCCGGCTCGAGCTTCCAGAGGAACCAGAGGCGGCGCTGGGCGGGCGACAGCGGCAACAGGCCGTCACGCGGGACCTGCGCAATGGCTTCGATTTCGCTGGCCGGCAGTGCTGCCAGTGCAGCGACGAAGGCGCCCAGTTCCGGCGCCTCGAACAGCAGGCGCAGCTCCACGGCGCGACCGAGGCGTTCGCGCAGCCGCGCCATCAGCTGGGTGGCCTTGATGGAGTTGCCGCCCAGGGCGAAGAAGTTGTCGTCGCGGCGGATCGCCGGCAGTTCCAGCACTTCGCTCCACAGTGCGGCGATGACTTGCTCCTGGGCGGACAACGGCGCGACCGGCTTGACGCTGGCGCCATCGCTGATCGGCTCGCCGGCACGCTGGATCGCGTAGGCCTGAAGACTGCCGTCCAGCAACTGGGCACGGCACGCCGAGCGCTGCAGCTTGCCACTGGAGGTCTTGGGCAGTGCGCCGGGCTCCAGCAGCGCCACCACCAACGGCGCCTCCTGGAAGGTTTCCGCCACGGCGGCGGAGATGGCCTTGGCCAGCGCCTCGGCGGAGATCAGCTTGCGCACGCTGCGCCCGACCTCGGCGGCGATGCCGATACCGTCGCGGCCCTGGTGTTCGATGGCAAAAGCCGAGACACGGCCCTTGCGCACCAGGTCCACCTCTTCTTCCACGCAGCGTTCCAGGTCCTGCGGGTAGAGGTTCTGCCCGCGGACGATGAGCATGTCCTTCAGGCGGCCGGTGACGAAGAGTTCGTCGTTGTGCAGGAAGCCCAGGTCGCCGGTACGCAGCCAGGTGCGGCCGTCCTTTTCGACGAAGGTGCGCGCGCTGGCTTCCGGGTTGCGCCAGTAGCCGAGGGCGACGCTGGGGCCGCTGCTCCAGATTTCGCCGACGCGGTCCGGGCCGAGGGTTTCGCCGCTCACCGGGTCGACCAGTTGCACGTCGTGGTCCGGCTGGGTACGGCCGCAGTTGATCAGCGAGGTACCACGGCCCGGGCGGGCGATGTTCTCGCCCAGGGCGTTGAGGTCGACTTCCAGCTGCGCAATGCCTTCGCCACGCACACCGCCGGTGACGAACAGGGTGGCTTCGGCGAGGCCGTAGCAGGCGTAGAAGGACGAGGCGTCGAACTGCGCCGGGGCGAACCAGGCGGCGAAGCGTTCCAGGGTGTCCGGGCGGATCGGCTCGGAGCCGGAGAAGGCCACGCGCCATTTGCTCAGGTCGAGGCCTTCCAGGGCGGTTTCGTTGACCCGCTCGCAGCACAGTCGATAGGCGAAGTCCGGGCCGCCGCTGACGGTGCCGCCGAAGCGAGCGATGGCTTCCAGCCAGCGGCGCGGGCGTTCGAGGAAGTAGCGTGGCGACATCAGCACGCATTCGATGCCGCTGTAGATGGGCTGCAGCAGTCCGCCGATCAGGCCCATGTCATGGAACAGCGGCAGCCAGCTGACGATCACGTCGTCGTCGCCGATACCGAAGCCGTGGCGGATCAGGCGCTCGTTGGCGACCAGGTTGCCGTGGCTGACCTGCACGCCCTTGGGCGTCGAGGTGGAGCCGGAGGTGTACTGCAGGAAGGCGATGTCGTCATCGGCCAGCTCGGGCATCTGCCACTCCACGGCCAACGCCGGGTCGGCCTGGTCCACCGCCAGCAGCAGCGGGCTGTCGCCGTTCTCGCGCTCGCAGGCCGGGCGCAGCGCTTCGATCAGCGTGGAGTCAGTGAGCACCAGGCTGGGCTCGGCGTCATCGAGGATCGAGCGCAGGCGCGCCAGGTGCTGCGGGCGCACCGACTCCGGCGGATAGGCCGGCACGGCGATGATCCCCGAGTAGAGGCAGGCGAAGAAGGCGGTGACGTATTCAGGGCCGCTGGGCAATAGCAGCACGGCGCGGTCGCCCTGCTGGCCGTGGCGCAGCATCCAGGCGGCCATGGCACGGGCGCGCTCGTCCAGCTCGCGAAAGCTGATGGGCTGTTCGAGGTTCTCGGCGATGAATCGCAGGGCGGTCTTGCGCGGCATTTCGCAGGCGCGTTGCAGCAGGGCCTCGACCAGGTTTCCTGCGGCTTCGTAACGGTCGTTCATGACATCACCTGTTCTGGCGGCGAGCGCGTGGGGGCTCGCCGGGGGAAATTCCTGGGACTTACCGGCGCCCGTGCCTGGCATGGGCTTTCCCGGTACTCCAAACTGTTCCCTCTCCCTTCAGGAAGAGGGTCAGGGAGAGAGTGCTACCCGCTACTGCGGTGCTGGGCGCTGCCCTCTCCCCCGCCCTCTCCCTGAAGGGAGAGGGAGCTATCCGTGCCGGCCTTTACGTCCGGCGTACTCCTGATACATCCATCTGCTCCGAACCAGTCCCCTCTCCCTTCGGAGCGGGGCGCGCAGCCAGGGCTAGGGAGCGGGAGCTATCCGTGCGGCGTTCAGGCTTGTGCGTCAGCCCCATGCCCTTCCGCCATCGCCACCACTACCTTGCGCGGCCCGGAGAACGGCGAGCGCGCATGGGCGGCGAGCATGTTGTCGAGCATCAGGACGTCGCCGCTGCACCAGGGGAAGCTCACCTTGGCCTCCTCCAGCACGCCGCGGATTTCGTCGAGTACCGATGGTTCGATGGGGCTGCCGTCGCCGTAGTAGACGTTGCGCGGCAGATCCTCCTCGTCGACGATTTCCAGCAGGCTCTCGCGCACTTCCGGCGGCAGGTTGGAGACATGGAACAGGTGCGCCTGGTTGAACCAGACCCAGTCGCGGGTCACCGGGTGCTGCGCGACGGCCTGGCAGACCTGGCGGGTGCGCAGCTCGCCGTCTTCCTTCCATTCCCAGCCGATCCGGTGGGCCTTGCAGTAGGCCTCCACCACGGCCGGATCATCGCTGTTGAACACCTGCTCCCAGGCCACGTCCAGGCCGTTGCCGAAGTTGCGGGTGTACATCAGGCCGCGTTCGCTGAAGCGGCGGCGGATGCCTTCGTCCACCTGGCGGTAGATCTCGCGACTGTCGGCGATGGGCGTCTCGCCGCCGCTCTGTGCGGCCTGCACGCAGTGGAACCAGATCTTCATGGGCCATTCGCGGGTGTAGGCCTGCTCGTTGTGCAGCGGGATGTGCTGGTGCGGCGGGTACTCGGTGGAGGTGTACACGCCACTGGTAACGTTGCTGCGCGGGGTGGAGCCGAACTCGTAGTTGAGCAGCGGATGGCCGAAGCCGGCGGCGAACTCACGGAAGCGCTCCGGTGCGCCGACCTGGAAGCCGCGGAAGAGCATGCCGGCGCAGACCGGCAGGCGTTCCGCCACCAGCGGGCGCAGCTCGGCCAGGGCGTCGAGCAGGTCGATGCCGTCGCCGCGGGCCTGGACCAGCAGCGGCAGGCCGCCGCGCGCTTCGGCCAGGGGAGCAATGTCGAACAGAGAGGAGCTTGGCATCGGGGTCTCCGCTTGAATCGATCAGGCCAGCGCTGCGCTGGTCGACTGGCCGGGCTGGCGCAGGTGGCCGAGCAGCAGCTCGAGCAGGCGCGCCTCGCCGGTATTGAGGAAGAAATGGCCGCCGTCGAGCATCTCCAGGGAGAAGCCTGCGCTGGTTTCGTCCTGCCACGCGGACAGGGAATCCACCGAGAGCCGGTCGGCCTTGCCGCCGAACACATGGATCGGACAGGCCAACGGTGCACGGGGGCGGTAGTCGTAAAGGCCGCAGAGGAGGAAATCGGCGCGCATCACCGGCAGGGTCAGGCGCAGCATTTCCTCGTCGGCGAATACCGCTTCGGGCGTGCCGCCCAGGCGGCGCATGCGCTCGATCAGCTGGGCATCGCTCTGCTCCTGTGCCAGCTCGCGATGGCTGTCGCGGCGGGCCGGCGCGGAGGCTGCCGAGGCGAACAGCGCCTGCGGCCTCGGCAGGCCGCGCTCGCGCAGGGCGTGGGCGAGCTCGAAGGCCAGCAGGCCGCCGAGGCTATGGCCGAAGAGCGCGTAGGGCTGGTCGAGGCGCGCGGCGATTTCATCCGCCAGTTGGCTGGCCAGGGCACGCAGATCGGTCTGCAGGCTCTCGGCGAAGCGCCGGCCACGGCCGGGCAGCTCCACCGGGCAGGCTTCGATCCAGTTCGGCAACTGGCGCTTCCAGCGGGCATAGACCATGGCGCTGGCGCCGGAGTACGGCAGGCAGAACAGGCGCAGCATCGGTTACTGCACCTCGGCCATCTTCTGCCGAAGGCTCAGCGGGCGCATGTCGGTCCAGTTGGCTTCGACGAAGGCGAGGCAGTCGACCTTGCTGCCCTGCTTGCCTGCTTCGCGCCAGCCGGCGGGGACTTCCTTGTAGTCCGGCCACAGCGAGTACTGCTCTTCGCCATTGACCAGCACCTTGTAAACCGCATCTTCGCGATCGAACGCCATCGCCCTTCTCCTTCAGCTGTATGGAATGCCGGCCACCGGCCATTACCGATGTTTTCCAGCTCTGCCATGAAGACGAGGGAGATGATGAAATAGTTAGTGTTCTCGGATGCGATTAATTCTCATAAGATATGTGCCGGCGAAATTTCCAGGCTTGTCCTTCACCCGAGTACCGAGAGACCTGACGAATGGATTCGAATGAAAAATCTTCACACTGGTGTTGGAACCCTGTTCCAGAGCGATAGTCGGAGTCTTCCGAATAAATTGATAATAATTATCATTTGATCTAGATTGACCGCCTCAACCCATGTGGACGTCCCCGCCTCCGCCGCCGCATAGGAAACCTTGCATGTCCAAGCCAATGCCCGCCGAGCCGCGCCCCGCTCTCCACGAGCTGTTCGCTACCCACCGGCAGACCTTCATCAATGCGGCCGCACGCATCCTCGGCTGCCGCAGCCATGCCGAAGACGTGGTGCACGATGCGTACATCAAGCTCAATGCGAGCGACCTCACTCCCGGCATCCAGTCGCAGAGCGGCTACCTGATGCGCGTGGTGCGCAACCTGGCCATCGACCTCTATCGCCGCCAGGCGCTGGAGAAGCGCTACTCGGGTAGCGAGGAAGAAGGCATGCACATCGCGACGCCGTCCGCGTCACCGGAGACCGAGCACGAGGACCGGCAGACCCTGGAGGCTATTTCCAGCGCCCTGCAGACCCTGCCCGAGCGCACCCGCTACGCCTTCGAGATGTACCGCCTGCACGGCCGCACGCAGAAGGAGATCGCCGAGGAACTGGGCGTTTCCCCGACCCTGGTGAACTTCATGGTGCGCGATGCGCTGGTCCACTGCCGCAAGACCCTCAAGGGGCTGGAAGACGGCAAGCCCTGAGATTCCGTTTTGAGCCTCAGCCTTCCGCCAGGGCGCGGAAGGTCAGTCGATACTGCTCCGGCGTGGTGCCCGACAACCGCCGGAACATCGCGATGAACGCCGAAGGGCTGCTGTAGCCCAGGTTGAAGGCGATCTGCTGCACCCCCTCCCCCGATGCCAGTGCCTCGATGGCGGCGAGAAACCGCAGGCGCTGGCGCCATTCGCCGAACGACATTCCCAATTCCCGCTGACACGCCCGCGCCAGGGTGCGCTCGGTGCTGTGCACGCGCTCGGCCCATTGTGCGAGGGTGCGGTTGTCGCCCGGCTCGGCCTGCAGCGCGGCCAGCACTTCACCCAGTGCACCACCGTTGGCATACGGCAGGTAGTCGTCGTGCGGCTGCGCGGCCTGCAGCTGGTCCATCACCACCTCGGCCAGGCGCTGGTCCGCCGAACTCTGCGGGATGTTCACCCCGCGCGCGGCGAAATCGGAAAGGATCGCCTTGAGGATGTCGCTGATCGCCAGCGTGCAAGGGGACTGCGGCAACTTGCAGGCCAGTTCGGCGGATACGTAGAGCGAGCGGTAGATGATCGCCTGGCGGTTGTAGCAGCTGTGTTCGAGCCCCGGCGGCACCCACACGGCGTACTGCGGCGGCGAGAGGAAGCGCTGGCCGTCCACCTCAAGCTCCATCACTCCGTGGGAGGCGTAGTTGAGCTGGCCCCAGGCGTGGCGATGGCTGGGCGAGTGGGTGCCGGCGTCGAACTCGTCGTAGCGGAAGTACAGCTCGGCGGGCAGTTGATCGATGTCGGGAAGCGGGAGCGGCAGTGCGCGGGTCATGTCCGAATGCCGGGGTGGATTGTCCGGTTTTCATTATACGTCTGGATTCGGACGGGCGGACAATGGCGGTCGATTGTGGAGCACCCTCTCCCCAGCCCTGGCTACGCGCCCCGCTCCGAAGGGAGAGGGAGCCGTCCGGAGTGCAGCGCTACAGCAGAGTCAGCCGGCGAGCACCGCACGCGCCAGACCGTCCCCCCTCCCTTCAGGGTGAGGGAGAGGGAAAAATCCCCGCGCCAAACCAAAACCTGAGACCTGCAAGAACCCATGAATTACCTGTTCCCCCTGCTGGCCGTGGTCATCTGGTCCGGCAATACCGTCGTCAACAAGCTCGCCGTGGGGCAGATCGCCCCGGCGGAGATCGGCTTCTTCCGTTGGGTTCTGGCCGGCGCACTGCTGACGCCCTTCCTGCTGCGCGCCACCCTCGTGCACGGGTCGGTGATCCGCGACAACCTGGGCAGGATCGTCACCCTCGGCCTGCTCGGCATGGCCGTCTACCAGTGCCTGGCCTACTATGCCGCGGCCCTCACCTCGGCGACCAACATGGGCATCATTCTCTCGCTGATGCCACTGATGTCTCTTGCGCTGGCATCGGTGCTGCTGCGCCACAAGCTGAGCGTTGCCGCAGTGGTGGGTGCCCTCGTCTCGCTGGGTGGCGTGCTGCTGGTGATCACCCAGGGCAATCCGCGGCAACTGATCAGCCACGGGGTAAACCTGGGCGACGGCATGATGATCGTCGCCACCCTCGCCTACGGCGTGTACGGCGTACTGTTGAAGAAGTGGAACCTGCCGTTGCCGCCGCTGCTGATGCTGTACCTCCAGGTGCTGGTCGCCATCGTCGCGCTGGCGCCGCTCTATGTGGCCTCGCCGCACCATGGTCTGAACGCTGCCAACCTGCCGCTGGTGATGTATGCCGGGCTGCTGGCCTCCATCGTCGGCGCGCTGGCGTGGATGCAGGGCGTGCAGCGCATGGGGCCGAGCCGCATGGCGCTGTTCTTCAACCTGCTGCCGGTGCTGACCGCCGCCATCGCCTCGGTTGTGCTGGGCGAGCAGTTGACCAGCTACCACCTGGTGGGCGGCGCGCTGACCCTGACCGGCGTGCTGCTGGCCGAGCTGTGGCGACCGCGGGCAAAGCCCGCCGCCATCGGCGCGCGCTGACTCGGATGTTCTCGTAGGAGCGAGCTTGCTCGCGAACCGCTTGACGCAAGCGTCGCCGGAAAATTTGTTCGCGAGCAAGCTCGCTCCTACAGATTCGCGCCAGTGCGGAATTCCCGCATCAGGGTTGCCACCAGCTGCGCCGCCGACATCTCCCGCGACAGCGGCGCGCCCTGCCCGGCCCATTGCACGGCAAAGTCGGTATTGCCCTTGGCTGTCGCAGCAGCCGTCAGTGCCTTGGCTGCGTCATAGGTGATCGGGTAGTCGGGCAGCACCGGCGCGTTCGCGCTGCCCAGATCGGTAAACAGCCGATTCACCATGCCCCGCGCCGCGCGGCCGGAAATCGCCGCGGTCACCTCGGTACGCTCCCCGCGCTCGCCTCGCAGCGCCGCCTTGAACGCCGCATTGGCCGAAGACTCGTCGGCAGCGATGAACGCCGTCCCCATCTGCACCGCCTGCGCGCCCAGTTCGAACACCGCGCGCATGCCCTGCCCGTCCATGATGCCGCCGGCCGCAATCACCGGCAGGTTGGTGCCTTTTACCAGCGTGCGAACCAGCGCGAAGGTGCCGATGCGCGCGTCCTTCTCCGGCTCGAACACGCCCCGGTGCCCGCCGGCCTCATAGCCTTGCGCAACGATCGCATCGATACCCGCCGCCTCGATGGCCCGGCCTTCCGCAAGGCAAGTGGCGGTCGCCAGCAGGCGGATGCCCGCGGCCTTGAGGCGGTCGATCCACGCCTGCGGCGGCAGGCCGAAGTGGAAGCTGACCACTGCCGGACGCGCCTCGATGAGGAACGCCAGCATCTGGGGGTCAGCCAGGAAGCTGCGGTAGATCTCGGTGATCTGCGCAGGCGGCTGCGCATCGAACTCGGCGAACAGCGGGCGCAGGTGTTCCAGCCACGCTGCCTCGCGCGCCGGGTCCGCCACGGCTGGGCGGTGGCAGAACAGGTTGAGGTTGAGCGGCTTGTCGGTCAGCACGCGGGTCTGCTCCAGCAGGGCCCGGGCCTGGGTGGCACTGCTCGCACCCAGGCCGATGGAACCCAGCCCACCGGCGTTGGACACCGCAGCGGCCAGCGCCGGGGTGGAGACGCCGACCATGGGCGCCTGGATGATGGGGTGCTGGATGCCGAGCAGTTCGGTGATGCGCATGACGGGGTCCTCGGGGTCGGAGCCGGCGGCGGGGCCGCCTGGCTGATTTGCACTTGACCAACAATCTCACAAAGAGAATATTATCTACAACTTATTCTCTAAAGAAGATCGACAATGGATCTCTCCAGCCTGGAAATCTTCCGCTGCGTCGCCGAGGAACAGAGCGTCACCCGCGCTGCCGCTCGCCTGCAGCGCGTGCAATCGAACGTCACCACGCGCATCCGCCAGCTTGAAGACGATCTCGGCGCGGCGCTGTTCCTGCGTGACGGCAAGCGCATGACGCTGACCGACCAGGGCCGCGAGTTCCTCCGCTACGCCGAGCAGTTGCTGGCCCTGGCCAGCGAAGCGCGGCAGTCGCTGCACCCGCAGAGCGCTGCCGGCAGCCTGCGCCTGGGCAGCATGGAAGCCGCTGCGGCCAGCCGGTTGCCGAATATCCTCGCTGGCTTTCACCGCGCGTATCCCGAGGTCGAACTGCACGTCAGCACGGGGCATAGCCAGAAGCTGATCAATCAGGTGCTGGACCGCCAGCTGGACTGCGCGCTGATTTCCCACCCTGACATCCTCCACGCCGATCCGGGTTTCGAATCGCTGCTGGAACGGGGCCTGTGCGCTGAACCTGTGTTTCGCGAGGAACTGCTGCTGGTGCTGCCCGGCGACCACCCGCCAGTCGAGCGCCCCGAGGATGTGCAGATCCGCACCCTGGTGGGCTTCGCCCGTGGCTGCACTTACCGCCAACTGCTCGAGCGCTGGTTGAAGGGGGCCTCGCTCGCCGTGCAGGAAGTGGGCTCCTACCACGGTATCCTCGCCTGTGTGAATGCCGGCTCCTGCTTCGGCGTCCTGCCGCGCTCGGTGCTGGAGCTGCAACGGGACATGCCGGCCTTGCAGGTGGTACCGCTGATGGAAGTGGACACCCTGCTGATCTGGCGCGACGGCTTCGCCACCGGCGCCTTCCAGCGCTGGCGGGAAGCCCTGGAGGCACGCTCGTGAGCCGCACTCGGCGCCTGCCCGCCGCACTGTCCGCAGCGCTGATCCTGGCTGTCGGCATGGGTTTCGGCCGTTTCGCCTTCACCGGGCTCTACCCGCTGATGGTCCGTGACGGCGTGCTCAGCGTCACTGGCGGTTCCCTGGCCGCCTCGGCCAACTACGCCGGCTACCTGCTCGGCGCGCTGCTGCTGGCGCGCAGCCACGAACGACATGCGGCTCGCATCTGCGTGATCGCCCTGGTCGGCACCCTGGCCACCCTCGCCGCCATGGCCATTCCCGCGCCGACCGGGTTCGCCATCGGCGTACGCCTGCTGGCCGGCGTGCTCAGCGCCATGGCCCTGGTCAGCGCCGCGCAATGGCTTTTGCAGGCCATGGGTGAAAGCCAAGGCGCGCCGATGATGTTCGCCGGCGTGGGGATCGGCATCCTCGCCTCGGCGGAGCTGATCGCCGCCGGCAACGCCTTTGGTCTGGGCAGCGCAGCTATCTGGTGCGTGCTGGCGCTGGCCGGGCTGGTGCTGGCGCTGCTGGCCGCGCCCGCGCTCGGTCGGGAGGCACCGACCGCGCCGCATCACACAGCGAACGGGGTGGGGACCGTGCCGGAGCTGTCCGCGCCGATCATCCTGCTGGTCTACGGCCTGGCCGGCTTCGGCTACATCATCACCGCCACCTACCTGCCATTGCTGATGAAGAGCGGCCTGGGCGCCATCGACCCGTTGCAGGTCTGGGCCGCGTTCGGCCTGGGGGCTGCGCCATCCTGCTTCCTCTGGCATCGCCTGCACCTGAAGCTGGGCGGCCGGCGAGCATTGGCGCTGAACCTGCTGGTACAGGCGGCGGGCGTGATGCTGCCGGCACTGGGCGACTCGGCATTCCTTTATCTGGGCAGCGCGGTACTGGTAGGCGGCAGCTTCATGGGCACCGTGACCATCGCCATGCCGGCGGCCCGCGCGGTGGCCGCACAGGTTCGATTCAACATGCTCGCCGCGATGACGGCACTGTATGGCATCGGACAGATCGTCGGGCCGCTGGCCGCCAGCGCCCTGCGCGGGCTGACCGGCAGCTTCATCCCGGCCCTGGGGGCGGCGGCCAGTGCACTGCTGATCGGCGCGCTGTGCTGCCTGCCGTTGCGCCGCGCCGAGGTGGTGCCCACGTAGGGCGCATAACCTGGAACAGGTTATCCGCCGACCACCTCATGGCGGATAACGCTGGCGCGTTATTCGCCCTACAAATTCACGGTTCAGGCCGGCGGCTGCTGGCGGAAGGAGACGCCCAGGCGGTTCCACAGGTTGATCGCGCCGATGGCCACGGTCAGGTCCACCAGCTCCCGCTCACTGAACTGCTCGCGGGCGAGCTGGAAGACCGCCAGCGGCACCTTGGATTCGGACAGCAGCGTGACCGATTCGCACCAGGCCAGCGCCGCCCGTTCGCGCTCGGTGAAGAACGGTGACTCGCGCCAGACGCTGACGGCGAACAGGCGCCGCTCGGTCTCGCCGTTGCGCCGGGCTTCCATGGCATGCATGTCGGCACAGAAGGCGCAGTCGTTCACCTGCGACACGCGCAGGCGTACCAGCTCCAGCAACGGTTTTTCCACGGACAGTTCGAAGGTGGCGGCTTCCAGCGCCAGCACCGCCTTCAGCGCTTCCGGCGAGGCGGTGTAGTAATCCAGACGCGGCTCCATGATGGCACTCCAATAAATGACCGGGGCATTGTGCGCCGCACCGCGACCCAGGCAGGTGACCAATCCGCCGGATTTCGACCGCGCAACTTCACCGCGCAACAAGCCGGCGCTACGCTTGCCGCACTGCCCAGAAGCTGCGGAGTTCGCCCTTGGAGCTGCACCTGATCATCCACGGCCAGAAGGATCTTGCCGGGCAACTCTATCGCCAGCTGCGCGAAGCCATCGACTCCGGCCGCCTCGCCGCCGGCACGCGCCTGCCGCCCAGCCGCCTGCTGGCCGAGCAGCTGGGCATCTCGCGCAAGACCATCTCCGACACCTATGCCCAGCTGACCTACGAAGGCGTGCTGGTGGGCAGGATCGGCAGCGGTACCTTCGTCAACACCCACCTGCCGCGCCACGACCGGCGCCAGGACGGCGTGCGCTTCGCCAGCCAGGACAACATCGAGCGCTGGGCCAGCCTCGACACCCGCCTGCGCCACCCCGGCACTGGCACGGCGAAAGCCGACTTCATCGGCGGCGCCACCACCCAGTTGCAGTTTCCCCAGGAGGAATGGCGGCGCTGCGTGAACCATGCCATGCGCCAGATGGCCGGCCTGCGAGGGCATTACAGCTCGCCCGAGGGCATCGCGCCGCTGCGCGACGGCATCGCCCGGCACATTGCCTATGCCCGCGGGGTGAACTGCCAGCTGGACGACGTGATGGTCTGCAACGGCGCGCAGCAGGCGCTGGACCTGCTCGCCCGCGTCATGCTCCGCCCCGGCGACAAGGTGGCCATGGAAGACCCCGGCTATACCCCGGCGCGGCTGATCTTCCAGACCCTGGGCGCCGAGGTGGCCAGCGTACCGGTGGACGCCGAAGGCATCTGCGTCGAGCTGATTCCCGACGGCACGCGGATGATCTACACCACACCCTCCCATCAGTTCCCACTGGGTATGCCGATGACCCCGGCGCGCCGCGAGGCGCTGCTGGCGCGGGCGCTGGAACTGGGCGCACTGGTGATCGAGGACGACTATGACAGCGAATTCCGCTATGAAGGCCGGCCCGCCGACGCGCTGCAGAGCCTCGACCGCCACGGCGTGGTGGCTTACATCGGCACCTTCTCCAAGGTGCTGCTGCCGGAGCTGCGCCTGGGCTACCTGATCCCGCCGCCCAGGCTGTTTCCGGCACTGGTGCAGGCCAGGCAGATTTGCGACTGGCACAGCTCGACGCTGCCGCAGTGGGCGCTGGCCAGGTTCATCAGCGAGGGCTATCTGCTCAAGCACATCCGCCGCTGCCACGGCATCTATGCCGGGCGCCGCGAACGCATCCTCGCGCGGCTGGCGGGCGACCTTTCGCCCTGGCTGGAAGTGGTGCCTTCGGTGGCCGGTTTCCATCTAACAGCGCTCCTGCGCGAGCCGCTCAACGTAGCGCTGCTCACCGAGCTGGCGCGCAAGGTGGAAGTCGGCCTCTATGGCCTGGCGCCCTTCCATCACCAGGTGCCGGTACGCGACGGCCTGCTGCTGGGCTTCGGCGCCATCGACACGCTGGACATCGACCCGGCCCTGGACAAGGTGCGCGACCTGTTGCAGCAGTTGGCCTGAGCCATACCATCATGCCCAGCGAGCGTAGGAGCGGACTCCGTCCGCGATGTGCCACCGGCAGGCCCGGAGCTGCCGGAGATCGATCGCGGACGAGTCCGCTCCTACGTACAGCTCCCCTCACCTGCCGGGCCCTTGTGGGCGCGAGCTTGCTCGCGAACCGCATGGCACGGTGCTTGTTCGCGAGCAAGCTCGCTCCTACAGGTCCGTCAAGCGGGGCGTATTGGCCCAATGGTTTTCCCAAGAATTGGTGGTTCAGGTGGAGGCGCCGCGTCCGTAACCTTCCAGCATCGGTTTTGAAAACCGGTTCCGGCCTTTATCGAATCGCAACCTCAGTGCCCAATGGCCGCTCATCCGGCCAACAGAAGGAGCCTCGCCATGTCCCCGTCCGCCATTGCCATCGTCCGCGTTCAGGCATTCCCCGGCCAGACTGCCGCGCTGGGCGATCACCTCAATGAGTTGCTCCTACAGGTCCGCCAGCAACCCGGCTGCCAGTCCGGGGAGCTACGGGCGCTGGACGCCGATCGCTGGCAGGTCAGCACATGCTGGACCAGTCAGGCCGAGTTGGACGCGCACCTGTCTGGCCCGAAGGCACAGCGGTGGCTGGGCCAGCTCGGCAGCGGAGAGCTGGCGCTGGGTCTGGAGTTCGAGAGCCGCATCGCCGAGTGACTCAGAACGGCGAGCGCACCACGCCGCCGTCCACCCGAAGTGCCGCGCCATTGGTGGCCGAAGACGCCTCGGAGCAGACGTAAACCACCAGGTTGGCCACCTCCTCCGGACGCGCAAAGCGCTGCAACAGCGAACTGGGACGCGCGCTGCGGAAGAACTCCGCCTCGAACTCCGCGAACGGCTGGCCGCCGGAGAGTTTTTCGACGAATTCGTTGACGCCCTCGGAAGCGGTCGGCCCCGGCAGCACCGCGTTCACCGTCACGCCAGTGCCGGCGCAGGTTTCCGCCAGCCCGCGGGACAGGCTGAGCTGGGCGGTCTTGGTGACGCCGTAATGAATCATCTCGACCGGAATGACCATCCCGCTCTCGCTGCTGATGAACACTACTCGCCCCCAGTTCTTCTGTTTCATCCCCGGCAAGTAGGCGCGCGACAAGCGCACGCCGGAAAGCAGGTTCACATCGAGGAAGCGCACCCAGTCTTCGTCAGGAATCTCCTCGAAGGGCTTGGGATCGAAGATGCCGAGGTTATTCACCAGGACGTCCACGGACGGGTAGCGCTTCACCAGCGCGGCAACCTGTTGCGGATCGGAAAGGTCACCGGCAAACCCCTCGACCTTCGCATCCGGCTGCCCGGCGCGAATGCGCGCAAGCGCGTCATCCACGGAAGATTGGCTGCGTCCGTTGACGATGACCGTCGCCCCTTCACGGGCCAGGCCCTGGGCGATGGCGAAACCGATACCCTTGGTCGAACCGCTGACGAGGGCGAGCTTGTCGGTGAGGTGCAGGTTCATGGATGTCTCCGGCGATGGCGAAGTAGTCGGCCGCGGCGTTGCGCCGCACGCCCGTGGACCGCTGAGGATAGATGAGAGTTGGCGCTGTCAACGCCCCGCCGGGTTCTCGGGTTTCGCCGGCGCCGCGTGCCACTGCTCGCGCGGCACCCATTTGGCCTCCTGCGGATCGCCCAGGTAGTGCGGCGACATGATCTGCACACCGAACTCGTTGAACACATCCTGGATATTGGCGTGCAGCACGCTCAGCAGCAGCGCGCGCGGGCGCGGCTCGCTCGGAACTGCCTGGGCCACCAGGCGGTACTCGGGGTAAAAGTCTGACAGGGCGGTCTGGAACACCTGCGGTGCCGGGGCTTCGAGGATGCCGTCGGTGCGTCGCGCCGCCTCGATCAACATGGCCTCCACCTGCCGCCATGGCGTGTCGTAGCCGATGGTGACGACCGTATCCACCACATAGCCCTGCCCCTGCACGATGCGTGAATAGTTGCGCGTCACCGAGCCGGTGATCATCGAGTTGGGCAATGTCAGGACCTCGCCCAGGCCGGTGCGAATCGTGGTGTTGAATACGCCGACCTCGGTGACCGTGCCTTCGTTGTCGCCGATACGGACGAACTCGCCGACCCGCAGCGTGCGCGAGTAGGTGAGGATCAACCCCGAGGCAGCCTGGCCAATGACGCTGGATGCACCCAGGGAAATCATCAGGCCCACCAGCACCGACAAGCCCTTGAAGGCTTCCGTACCGGAACCGGGCAGGTACGGATAAGCCATCACGATGGCGAACAGCCAGATCGCCAGGGAAGTCAGCCGTGTCGTCGGCTGCAGGGTTTCCTCGGTCAACCAGCGCAGGTTTCCCGGTCGCGCCATGCGTTGCAGCACGTGGCGGGCAAAGCCGCTGATGGCGCGGGCGATGATCAGGATGCAGAGGGCCACCGCGAGGCCGGGCAAGGCATCGAGCATGCCATTGATGAGGTAGCGCGCCAGGTTCACCAGGTGCACGTTGAGGCTTTCACCCCACGGCCGGGTATAGGGGAAGCGCGACAGCACGAAACTCAACCACTGGTAGCTGAACAGGAACACCAGCAGCCAGTAGACCAGCCAGATCAGCCGGCCGACCAGGTAATAGAGGTAGCGGCTGCCCAGCAATGGCGTCTGGCCCACTTTCAGTCGACCGCTGTGGCGGCTCATCACGCCGGGTAGCCGCTCCAGCAACTTGTTGCGCACATAACTGACCCCGCGCAATGCGGCACCGTAGATGAGCGTCGCCAGGGCCGCCAGGCCCAGCGCAGTCAGCAGGAAGCGCAGGCTATGCGCCTCCTGGTTTTCCTCCACCACCAGGCGCAGGTTGGCGGCGGCCTGTTCGGCGGCGGCGCGTACCGAGGCACCGGGAGCGTCGAGGTCTGCCGGGGAAATGATGAAGGCGCGGCTGAAGCCCAGCAGCACCAGGTAGCTGTCCTGGACTGGATCGATGCTGACCGCCAACCCGTCGCTGCCTTGCAGCGCCTCCTCGATGGTCGCCTTGGCCCGATGGGCGCGGACAGCCGGGGATTCCCCGAGCAAGGTAGCGCGCAGCACCACAATGGAGCGATTACCTACCTTCAGTTCCGTTGCCGCATCGGCGGGAGCAGCTGTAGCAGCCGGTTTGTCCTCCGCATGCCCGCTGCTCGCCCAAACAAACGCCAGCCAGAGCATCACCAGCCATCGACCCAGTTGCATCCCCATTCCCCGCTCCCTGATGTTCCGGCGCACTGCCACGGCCTCTGATGGACCTCAGGCCAAGCGTAGTCAATAGCGGATTACCTGCCTGCGGGCAGCGGAATTATCGCGCCATCGACAGCCAAATCCTGCGCACGCCTAGGAAGATGCGGTTTTCGCCCCAGGACGCTGTAAGAATTCTGATACAGCGCTGATACCAGGTTGTCGCTTATGTCGCTGTTCTACTGGCGAAAATTCCATTCCCGACTAGCGTCAATTCCGTAAGCAGATATGTGAAGGACTGCTTTTCTCTGGGATTCATCAGCCGGAAATAGGGAAATGCAGGCTAAATATCGCTCGAAGCTCTTCCAGCCAGTCGGCCACGCCCTGGCGCTGGAACAACGCATCCTGTTCGACGGCGCCGCCGCGGCAGCCGTCGACCAGCAGCATTACGACAGCAGCGCTGCCGAAGCCAAGGACACCGCCACGCCCGCCACGGCGGTCGAGGCGCGGGCCCAGGCAGCGGCCCCCGCACAGGCGCCGCCGCGCAACCTGGTGGTGATCGACGCCCGCCTGGAAAATCGCGATCAGCTCGCCGCCAACCTGCCGCTGGGCACCACCGCACTGGTGGTGGACGCTGGCCAGGACGCCATCGCGGCGATCAGCAACGCACTGGCGCAACTGGGCAAGGTCGATTCGATCCAGATCTTCTCCCACGGCGCTACCGGCCAGTTCACCCTCGGCAACCAGACCTTCACCAGCCAGAGCGTCGACCAGCTCGGCGATCGCCTGGGCGCCTGGCGCAGCGAGCTCAATGCCGGCGCGGACATCCAGCTTTACGGCTGCGACGTGGGCTCGGGCAGCGCCGGGCAGGCGCTGGTCAACGAATTGGCGCGCTGGACGGGCGCGGATGTCGGCGCCTCCAGCAACGCCACCGGCGCGACCGCCGCCGGCGGCGACTGGAACCTGGAAGTGCGCGCCGGCGACCTGGACAAGTCCATCGCCCTGAGCGCAGACACCCTGGTGAGCTTCCAGGGCCTGCTGGCCGATGCCAGCCCCACGGTGGCCATGGGCAGTGGCGGATCGACGGTGCGCCTGGGCGATCAGTTCACCTTCGACGTGATCTTCAGCAACCCGTCGTCCCAGGTCGGCTATGCCCCCTATATCGACCTGTTCATGCCGGCCACCGGCCGCGACGGCAACGACGGCGCCAGTTTCGTCTCCGCCACTTACCTCGGCCAGGCGGTGAAGAGCTTCGTCATCACTTTCGACGCCAGCGGCAACGCCACCCACCCCCTAGCCAAGGACGCCAACGGCAACGCCCTGGTGATCAATGCCGCCAGCGTCGGCATGAAACCGGGCGACCAGATGGTGGTGCTGCAACTGCCCTACGCCAGCGTCACCAGCGGCCAGCCAGCCATCGACATCCAGGTCACGGCGCAGCTGAGCAACCTGGCCGACACCAGCTATTCCGACGGCGCGCCCAATCTCACCATCAATGCCCGCGGCGGCTTCGAGTACGGCAACGATTCCCTGAACAACCCCGCCCAGGACCCGACACTGGTCGAGGCCGCGCTGCACAGTTTCGTGGTCACCCCGACGCTGCTGTCGATCACCCAGACGGTGAACATGCCCGAGGGCGAGACCGTCACAGGCCCGAACTTCACCCGCACCGAAACGGTCACCGTGACCCCGGCACCGGGCCAGACCCTGACCAACGTGACGGTCACCCAGACGGTGCCCGATCAGGTTCACGTCAGCTCCATCACCCCCGGCGCCGGTGGCACCCTGACCTCGATCACCCTGCACGACGGCACCGTACTGACCAACCCGACGCTGATCGCCGCGGCGCTGAACAACCCCAACGCCTTCGTCGCCAGCTACACCATTCACTACGACACCCTGAGCGCGGCCAGCACCACCACGGTCGGCTTCTACGTACCGGAGATCGACGCCGCCGGCCGCCCCGTGCTCGACCCCGCCACGGGCAACCCGCGCACCATCACCTTCGGCACTGCCAGCGTGAATGGCGACTGGAATCCGCTGGACGTGCGCGACCGCCCGACCGACCCGGACGGCTACCCCTTCACCGTCACCGGCGACGGCGCCGGCATTACCTTCGTCGCCAAATCGATCACCCTGCTCAAGACGGTGAACCTGCAGACCGACGTCGGCACGCCCGGCATCACCCCCGGCGACACCCTGCGCTACACCATGGACGTGGCCATCTCCGACTTCTATGCCTTTGGCAAGAACATCCTGGGGATGGGCACCTTCACCGTCACCGACCAGCTCAGCGACGGCCAGACCTTCTCCGCCGCCAATGCGCCGAGCATCGTCATCCAGCAGCACGGCGCCTCGCAGGTGATCCCGGTGATCTACACCGCCACGGTGAACGCCGATGGCAGCACCACCCTGGTTTTCGACATCGCCCAGTCCATCGCCGCCGCCGTCCAGGGGCCGGGGCTGTATGCGCTGTTCGGCGACCTGTGGGACGGCGATGCGCAGGAAGCCGCCACACGCATGTCCATCATCTACGACGCCACGGTCGATACCGCCTACACCACCGACCACCCGCCCCACGACCAGCTCAACGAGGGCGACAGCATCAGCAACAATGCCGTGGTCGATGCCACGGTGCTGCGCGATTCGGTGAACCTGGGCGGCGAACAGACCGATGGCTCCGGCACCACCAGCACCATCGACACCTCCAACATCGATATCACCCTGACCCAGGTGAATGGCGGCAACCCGCCGGCCAACGGCGAGCTGCGCCCCGGTGACGTGGTCACCTTCACCATCACCTATGACCTGCTGGTGGCGGATTACGAGAACTTCAAGCTCACCGCCTACCTGCCGCTGCCGCTGCTCAACGCCTCCGGCATCAACTGGAGCACCGGCAACGGCGTCGGCCAGTGGAGCTTCGGCGCCGGCAATACCATTCTCGACGTGCCCGACAGCGTCACCACCGGGGCCGGCAACTCGATCGTCTTCGACTTCGGCAACTACGTTTCCGGCGGCCTCAACGGCGGCACCGTGCAGGTGCGCTTCACCATGGTGGTCGGCGACCAGCCCTATGCCGACCAGCGCGAACTCGACGTCCTGGCGCAATCCAGCCAGACCACCACCATCGACAAGAAGCCGCTGATCTCCTCGGATGTCGCGGTCATCGAGTCGGTCGCCGAACCGGTGCTGGACATCAAGCACGGCGTGGTCTCCGCCACCCATGGCACGGTCACCGGCACCACCGGCACCTGGGCCCAGCCGGGCACCGCCGGCACTCCGTTCAGCGGCAGTGTGACCAGCCTGGCGGCCGTGGACGGCAACGTCAGCGGCATCGATGGCGCCGATACCCTGCGCCTGGCCACCGCGATCAAGAACAGCGGCGGCGGCAACGCCTACGACGTCGCCACCAGCATCACCCTGCCGGCGGGCCTGGCCTTCGTCGGCGGCAGCCTGTCCACCGCCAACCTGCAGATTCACCGCGGCGACGGCACCCTGCTGGTGCAGGGCGTCGACTACAGCGTCAGCGGCAACGCCATCACCTTCCTCGACGCCAACAACCAGGGCACCCTGCTCGCCGGCCGCGCCGGCACGGCCAACGACCTCTCTGGCGCCAACGTCGTGGTGATCACCTACGACGTCACCGTGAGCAACGCCATCCTCGCCTCCCGCACCCTGCAGTCGAGCGCGGCGCTGACCCGCTACGCCAGCGTCGAGGGCGGCCAGGACTTCACCCCGGTGGACCTCGTCGAAGTCGCCAACCAGCAGGTGGCCGCGCCGACCATCAGCAAGACCTACCAGAACGGCAGCCTCACCGACGACGACTCCAGCGCCGGCCACACCACCGGCAGCAACCTGGTGATCGGCGAAAAGATGACCTACGACATCGTGGTCACGCTACCCGAAGGCAGCACCGCCAACCTGCGCCTTTCCGACCTGATTCCGCCGGGCCTGCGCCTGGACCTCTCGGCCTTCGGCGGTGCGGGTTACCAGATCATCACCACGGTCGCCGGCAGCGGCGCGCTGGGCCAGGACTTCGCCGGCAACGTCAATGTCCTCACCTTCAGCGGCGATGGCAGCGATGGCGGCGACCTGAACCTGGTGTTCAGTGCCGCCGGCTCCACGGCGGACAACAACGTCGGCAACAACGCCTTCGTCATCCGCCTGGTGCTGGTGGCGAGCAACGTGCAGGGCAACCAGCAGGGCGTCACCCTGAACAACGGCGCGCAGCTGACCTACAGCGACCCGGACGGCGACACGCCCAATGGCGCCGCAGCGCTGGACCGCAACGTCGCCAGCGCGCAGCAGCCCTCTGTGACCATAGTCGAGCCGACCCTGACGGTGAGCCAGCAGGTCACGGCCACGCCCACCTTCGGCGGCTTCGACGAAGGCGACACGGTCACCTACACCATCACCATCAGCAACAACTCCGGCACCAATGCCTTCGATCTCAGCCTGCTGAACATACTGCCCACGCAGATGGACAACATCGTGATCACCGGCAAGGTCTACAACGGCGGTGCCACCAACAACGGCGGCGTGGACTTCATCATCCAGAACGGCCAGCTGGTCACCGCCAACGGCGCCAACATCGATATCGCCAATGGCGGCAGCATCGTCATTTCCCTGTCGGGCGTGGTGAATGCCACGGCAGCCGGCCAGGCGGTCATCTCGAACAATGTGGTGGTGCGCTGGACCAGCCTGGACGGCCTGAGCAACACCACCGACACCGCCGCCGGCGAACGCGGCGGCGACGACGGGCTGCTCAACTCCGGGGTGCTCAACGACTACCGGCAGATCAACACCCTGTTCATTCCGGTCACCAACGGCATCCAGGTCTCCCGCGTCGGCGGTCTCGACGCCACGCCACCGGCGACCAACTCCTCGGGCGCCACCGATACCGCCGGCCTGGAGGAAACCGTGGTGGTCGGCGAGATCGTCCGCTACCGCGTGGCGGTCGTGGTGCCCACCGGGGACAACCCCGAGTACCAGATTCGTATCGAACTGGCTCCCGGGCTGGAATTCATTCCCGCCGACCTCAACAACATTCTCATCGCGTTGGGTTCCAGCACGGGCGGGCTCACCACGGATGCCACCGACCTGATCAGCGGCGGCGCGCTGACCATGATCGGCAACCAGAACAGCGACGTCTCGCTGCCGATCCATCCGGACCTCTCCGGCGACAAGCCCACCGGCATATTCAATATCAACAGCGGACGCCTGCAGATTTCAACGGACGGCCGGACCATCACCTTCAACCTCGGCAACCTGACCAACACCGAGGTGAACGACGGCGACATCGAAGGGGTGATCCTCGAGTTCAACGTCCGCGTCGCCAACATCGCCAGCAACCAGACTGGCTCACAGCTGGGCATGAACGTGTTCGAACATGTCGGGCTCAACGGTGGGGTCGACCGCGGCCACAGCGCCACGATCTTCGAGCACGTGGTAGAGCCAAGTTTCACCGGCATGGACAAGTCGGTCATCGACATCGCCGCCGGCAGTGTCGCCGGTACGACCCAGGCGACGGTCTCGGTCGGCTTCACCCAGAACGGCGAAGTACCGGCCTACAACGTCGTGCTGCGCGACCAGTTCCCCAACGGCAGCAACTACGCCATCCAGAGCATCGTCATCAACGGCACCAGCTACACCACCGGCAACCTGCCGGCAGGCGTCACCGCCAGCGTGGCGGGCGGCCAGGTGGTGCTCAACTTCGATCAGTTGAACGTCAACGACAAGGTGCAGGTGATCTACGGCGTCACCCTGCCCAACACCATCGTTCCCGACGACGTCACCAGCTCCGCGGTCCTGACCTGGACCAGCCTGCCCACCAGCTTCGAGAACGCCGGCTGGGCCGGTTCGCTGCCACTGACCGCCGGCGGCGCCGATGGCGAGCGCACCGGCCAGGATGGCGTCAACGGGCTGAACAACTACATCCTCAGCGACGGCGCCGGCATGGGCGTGGTGCAAGGCACCCTGTGGGATGACACGAAGTCCGCCACCACCAGCGCGACGCCCGACGGCCCTGGCCTGGGCGGCATCGGCGTGACCCTGACCTGGGCCGGCGACGACGGCGTGTTCGGCAACGCCGACGACCGCACCTTCAGCACCGTGACCGCCGCCGATGGCACTTACCAGTTCGCCATCCTGCCTTCGGGCAATTACCTGGTGGCGGTGGCGCAGAACTTCGCCCAGGCGAGCAACAACCGCTTCCACGTGCGCGTCGACTCCGACAGCGGGACCTCCACCGTCGGCCTGGGCAACATCAACCTGAACCTGGCCGAAGGCGCCATCGGTATCGCCGATGCCGGCTACGTGCATATCAACGAAGCGCCGATCAATACCGTCGCCGACCAGCATGGTCAGGAAGATACCGTGCTGCACATCGTCGGCCTCGCCACCAGCGACGTGGACGTCAACGCCGGCAACACCGACGGCGTCATGACCGTCACCCTCAGCGTGGTGCACGGCGTGATCTGGCAGAGCGCAACGACGCCCGGCGCCAACGACGCCCCCCCGGCCGGCGCCAACCGCACCCTGGTGCTCACCGGCACCCTGCAGCAGATCAACGTGTTGCTCAGCCAGATTTATTACAAGGGCGACCAGGACTTCAACACCGCCCGCAATGCCGAAACCCTCACCATGGTCACCAATGACCAGGGCAATTTCGGTGACGCGGACGGCGATGGCATCCCTGGCGAAAACCCCGACGATGCGCTGAAAGCCACCAACACCCTGAACATCGTCATCGACCCGGTGAACGACACCCCCATCGCCAACCCCGACCTCGCCATCGCGCTCGAGGCCGGCGGACTGAACAATGCCGATCCCGGCATCGACCCCACCGGCAACGTGCTGACCAACGATACCGACGTGGACATCGCCACCAATGGCGACGTCCTCAAGGTCACCCGCCTGGAGAACTCCCTCGGCGGCTTCGTGACGGTACCCGCCTCCGGCGTGGCCAGCCTCGCCGGCCGCTATGGCACGCTGTACATCACGGCCACGGGCGGCTTCCAGTACGTGGTCGACAACACCAACGCCGCAGTCCAGGCGCTGCGCAGCGCGGGCGACTTGCTGCGCGAATCCTTCGGCTACTTCATCAGCGACACTGGCGGCCTCAGCAGTTCGACGTCCCTGACCATCGATATCCACGGCGCCAACGACACACCGGTTGCGCATAACGACGCCGGCACCGCCGTCGAGTCCGGCGGCACCAATAACGGCAGCCCCGGAGCCGATGCCATCGGCAACGTGCTGCTCAACGACACCGACGTGGACTCCACGGTCTACGGCGAGACCAAGGCCGTCAGCCTGGTGCGCTACGACGGCATCGGCGGCGGGCGCATCTTCCCGGTTGCTCCCGGTGCGCCGGCGACCCTGCAGGCCCTCTACGGCAGCCTGACCATGAACGCCGACGGCTCCTACCGCTACGTGGTGGACAACAGCAACCCTCAGGTGAACGCACTGTCGCCGGGCGAAACCCTCACCGAGGTCTTCACCTACCAGGTCACCGACAAGGGTGGCCTGAGCGCCATCGCCACCCTGACCATCACCATCCAGGGCGCCAACGACGCGCCGGTGGCGGTAGACGATCACAACACCGCGACCGCCGGTGCCAGCGACGGCAGTCCGGCGCCGGTCAATGCCAGCGGCAACGTGATCACCGGCGGCCTCAGTGGTGTCGGCGCCGATACCGATGTCGACAACTTCGACCAGCCCACCGCCGCCAAGCTGAAGGTGGATGGCGTGCGCAGCGGCCTGGAAAGCGCCGGCACCACCATCCCCAACAATGTTGGCAGCAGTGCGCCCGCGGTCATCAGGGGCACCGTGGCCAGGCTGGCGAACGGGACCGTCATCGGCGGCGACTTCGGCCAGCTCACGCTGGGCGTGGACGGCACCTACATCTTCATCGTCAACAGCGACGACCCGGCCATTCGCGCACTGACCGCCAGCCAGAGCCTGGACGTCATCTTCACCTACCGTATCCACGACAGCGGCAATCTGACCGACCTGGCGCAACTGGTGATCACTGTCACGGGCGTGAACGACCCGCCCATCGTGCAACCGGTGGAAATCCACGCCACCGAAGCGGGCGGCCTGAACAACAACATCCCCGGCCTGGACCCCACCGGCAGCATCCGCGGTTCGTACACCGATCCCGACGGCGACGTGCTCACCATCACCGCCGTGGTCAGTCCCACCGGTGCCAATGGAACCGTCGGAGCGGATCTGGCCGGCAACTACGGCAAGCTGTTGCTCAACGCCGACGGCAGCTACCGCTTCGTGGTGAACAACCTCGATCCGGCGGTCCAGTCGCTGCGCACCTACAACGACACGCTCAGCGATGTGTTCACCTACACGGTCAGCGATGGCCACGGAAAATTCATCACCCGCACCTTCACGGCGATCATCCACGGACAGAACGACGTCCCCATCGCCGCCGACGATACCGGCACTGCCATCGAAGCTGGCGGCACGCTGAACACCACCCCTGGCGCCCCCGCCACCGGCAATGTGCTGCCCAACGACCTGGACGTCGACGGCGCCGCCTACGGTGAAACCAAGGTGGTGGACGCCGCACGCACGGGTGCGGAAGCCGCCGGCGGTACGCTCATCGACCTCACCGCCAGCGGCGGCGTGATTGCCGGCAGCTACGGCACCCTGGTGCTCAACGCCAATGGCACCTACAGCTACACGGTGAACGACAGCCTGGCCGCGGTGCAGGCGCTCAAACTGGGTGACAGCCTGGTGGAGACCTTCACCTACCGCATGCACGACGCCGCCGGTGCCAGCTCCATCGCCCAGCTGACCATCACCATCGAAGGCCGTTACGACGCCCCGGTGGCCAACGACGACATCAACTACGCCGTGGCCAACCTCGACGGCAGCGGCGGACGCAACCCTACCGGCAACGTGATCACCGGCCTGACCGGTATCTTCGCCGGCATCGGCGCCGACACCGACGTCGATGCCGGCGACCACATGGTCGTCACCGCCATCGCCAAGGGGCCCGAGGGTTCCCAGGTCAATACCGTATCCGTGGTGCCGGGCAGCCCACAGACCATCCAGGGGGCGTTCGGCACCCTGGTGATCAACGCCGACGGCAGCTACCAGTACTTCGTCGACAGCACCAACCCGGACATCATCTCCCTCGGCCCGCTGGCCTTCGCCCTCGAATCCTTCACCTATCAGGTGACCGACGACGGCGGCCTGCATGACCAGGCCACCCTGATCATCCTGATTCGCGGACGCAATGACCCGCCCATCACCGAGCCCGACTTCGGCACCGCCGTGGAAGATGGCGGCCTGCACAACAACGTGCCGGGCAGCAACCCTTCGGGCAATGTACTGGCCAACGACACCGACCCGGACACCATCACCACCATCCCGCAGGACGTGATGCACGTGGTCTCGTTCTGGGCCGGCGACAGCCCGACCTCGACCAGCATCAGCGCGCCCGGCCAGACCCTGCGCGGCCAGTACGGCACGTTGACGCTGAACCAGGACGGCAGCTGGAGCTACGTGCTGGACAACACCCTGCCGGAGGTCGAAGCCCTGCGCGCCAGCGGCCAGACCCTGCAGGACAGGTTCACCTACATTGGCGCGGACATCTGGGGCGGCGCCACCCCCGGCCTGCTGACCATCACCATCGACGGGCGCAACGATGTGCCCATCGCCAGCGACGACAGCGCCGTCGCCATCGAGGCAGGCGGTGTGAACAACGGCACGCCAGGAGTCGATCCGCGCGGCAACGTGCTGGACAACGATACCGACGTCGACGGCGTGCAGTACGGCGAAACCAGGACGGTAGTGGACTTCACCCACCAGAACGGCACCACGGCCAGCGCTGGCAGCGTACTGCAGGGCCTCTACGGCAAGCTGACTATCAATGCCGACGGCAGCTACGAGTATCGCGTCGACAATGACAACCCCACCGTGCAGGCGATGCGCAGCGCCAACGAAAAGCTGCAGGAAGTCTTCATCTACCGCATGCGCGACACCGCCGGCGCCATCTCGGACGCACGCCTGACGGTGGTCATCCAGGGCGCCAACGACAACCCGGTGGCACGCGACGACAGCAACGGCGCCACCGACCAGACGCCTGCCCCGCAGGCCAGCGGCAACGTGCTGCCCAACGACAGCGACGTGGATGGCGGCGATTCGCTCACCGTCACCGGTATCCGCACCGGCCAGGAAACCGGCAGCGGCACTGCGGGGGTGATCGGGCAGCCGATTGCCGGGCGCTACGGCACGCTCGTCCTCAACGCCGACGGCAGCTACACCTACAGCATCGACCTGAGCAACCGCGAAGTGCTGGCGGCCGCAGGCCTGGGGCAAGTACTCAAAGACAACTTCACCTACACCATCAGCGACCTGGCCGGCGCCACCGACGACGCGGTGCTGACCATCACCCTGGACATCGCCACCCCCTACATCCCGCCGGGCCCGCACCTCGACCGCCTCGGCGATGACGGTTACCCACGTGATCGACTTCCCGACGTGGACCCGGCGATCTTCGTGCAGCCGGTAGTGGAGCGTATCGACGAGCGCCTGTCGCTCTCCGCCTGGGGCGCCGACGGCAGCAACATCGACATCTTCGCCACGCCGGAAATCGAAAGCCCGTCGCTGGGCGCACAGCTGGGCCAGGTGAAGGGCCAGTTCGTAGCCCGCGCTGTGGCCGAGAGCCGGCGCGCGTCGGCGCTGGACAAGAACTGGGTGGACGGCCGCCATGGCGTCATCAGCCTCAGCGCCGACGGGTTGCTGCCCGACCCGTCACTGTGGGCGCCCTTCCCCGCCGACATGGTCGGCAAACCCGACAAAGCACAGACCGCACCGGGCTTCCGTGCCCAACTGCGCGACGCCGCCCAGCGCCGGAGCGGCCAATGAGGAACTTGCGTCTTTCTGCAAATGATCAAGGACAGAACATGCCCGCCTACGCACTGAAATGCCTGAGCGCCACCATCACCGTGAGCATATTCCTCAGCGCCTGCTCGGCGTTCGAGCCCAAGCCCTACACCGAGGAGGAGATGCGCCAGCGGGTGATCGACGACCAGGCGCGGATGTACAAGGAACAGGAGCCGGTCAGCGGGCCGATCACCTTCTACGAAGCCTCGGCGCGCGCGCTGAAGTACAACCTCGACTACCGCCTGAAGCTGCTGGAGAGCGCGCTGGCTTCGGACCTGCGCGACGTCACCAGCCACGAGATGCTGCCCCGTGTGGTGGCCTCCGCCGGCTACGCCGGGCGCAACAACGACTCGGGCGGCACCTCCATCGGCATCGAGGACCGCCAGGTCAGCCTGCGCCCCTCCACCTCGGAAGAGCGCTACCGCCAGCTCTACAGCCTCGGGCTGTCCTGGAGCCTGCTGGACTTCGGCGTCGCCTATTACCGCACCCAGCAGAAGAACGACCAGATGCTGATGGCCGAGGAGCGCCGCGAGAAGGTCGCGCAGAATGTCCTGCAGGACGTGCGCAACGCCTACTGGCGCGCGCTGGGCGCCCAGCGCCTGCTGCCGGAAGTGGATGGCCTGCTGCTGCGTACCCACCGCGCCCTGACCTCTGCCCGTGAGGCCGAGGGCAAGGGCCTGCTGCCGCGCCAGGATATCCTCGCCTACCAGCGTGCCCTGCTCGACTCGGTGTACATGCTCACCGTGCGCCGCCAGGACCTGGAGTTCGCCCGCGCCGAACTGGCCGCACTGATGTCGTTGCCGCCGAACACCAAGATGGTCCTGGCCGACATCGGCGAACAGCCGCTGCCGCTGGTGACCAACAACGTCGAACAGCTCGAGCGCCTGTCGCTGGAACGCCGCCCGGAAATCATGGAAGAGTGGTACCGCAAGCGGGTCGACATGAACGACCTGAAGATCGCCAAGGCCCAGCTGTGGCCGAACGTCAGCTTCAACTACGGCTACGAGTACGACTCCAACAAGTACCTGTACAACAACGACTGGAACCAGACCGGCATCAACGTCTCGATGAACCTGCTGCGCCTGGCCCAGTACCCTGACATCAAGGCCGCCGAAGCCAGCCAGGAAAAGACCGACGACATGCGCCGCACCGCGCTGTCCATGGCCATCCTCACCCAGGTCCGCGTCGGCCTGCTGCGCTACCAGTTGGCCAGGCAGGAAGTGGAGTTCGCCGACGAGAGCCTGCGCGTCGACCAGAGCCTGCTCAGCTACGCCCAATCCGCCCGTGGCGCCGCCCTGGGCAGCGAACTGGAGCTGATCCGTGCCGAAGGCCGCTACCTGCTCTCGCGTTACCAGCGCGAAGCTGCCTACTCCGACGCTCAGGCCGCCTGGGGCCGGCTGTACAACTCGGTGGGCTTCGAGGTGATGCCCAAGGAAATCGAGAACCACGACGTGAAGACCCTGGCGCGGGAGATCCAGCGCACGCTGGAGCAGCAGACCAGCGCCAACCTGCTCGCCAACAGCGGCTCCACGACCGTGCAACCTGCCGCCGGGCAAGCTTCCGCAGGGCAACTGTCCAACCGGCAAGAAGGAACCGCCAATGCCGCGCAGTAAGTCGTACCTGCTCTTCCCGCTGTGCCTGATGTTCCTGCAGCCGGTGCTGGCCGACGACGCCCCCAGCGGCCTGCCGCCACTGCCCGACAGCCAGGACCCCGGTGCCATTCGCGTGCTGCTGGTGTCCAACCTGGAAACCACCCTCTCCGCGCAGATGAACGGCACCCTCGGCGCGCTCAAGGCGAGCCTCGGCGACAAGGTCGCCAAGGATGCCGAGCTGGCCCAGCTCAACTGCGTGGAAGTCAATGCCCGTGCCAAGGTCGCCGCCGCCGAGCTGAACATGGCGCGGTCCAACCTCGCCGCCAAGCAGAACCTGCGCAAGCTCGATGCGGTGGGTGACCTCGAAGTCGCCATGGCCAACACCGAGGTACAGAAGGCTGACGGCGCCCTCACCCTGGCCCGCGCCCAGGCCGGCTACTGCCTGGTCGACGCGCCCTTCTCCGGGCGCATCGCCAAGGTCTACGTCAAGCCGTACCAGACGGTGACAGCCGGCACGCCGCTGTTCGACCTGGTCGGCGACGGCGCCCTCAAGGTGCGCCTCAACGTGCCCTCTTCCATGCTCCCCAGCCTGCGCCCGGACATGCCCCTGGAAGTGGACATCCATGAAACCGGCAAGCACTACCCGGCCAAGGTCAGCGTGATCAACGCGCGGGTCGACGCCGTAGCGCAGACCGTGGAGCTGGAAGCGAAGCTGGACGCCAGCTACCCCGAACTGATCGCCGGCATGAGCGGGGTCGCACGCTTCCCCGAAAGCCATGAGTGAGCTGCTGCCGCCACCCCAGCTGCTGCTGAGCCTGGCCAATGTGCGGGACAAGGCGCTGACGGCCGACTCCCTCGGCGCCCTCGCCTTCAGCATCGCCAACGACCTGTTCCCGCTCCTGCGCTTCCACCAGGCGCTGGTGTTCGCCTGCCATGAATCGCGCAACGAGCTGCTGGCGGTGTCGGGGCTGGCCAAGCCGACGGAGGACTCGCCCTACCTGGTCTGGCTGGAGCGCGCCAGTCGCTGGGTAGCCGGGCAGCTACCCGACGCAACGCCCACCTGGCTGGGCCGCGATGCCATCGAACCGCCCGCCGACATCGCCGAAGGCTGGAGCGAATGGTGGCCCGCCGGGCTCTGGTGCGTGCCGCTGCACGACCGCGCGGGCAAGCGCCTGGGGCTGGTGCTGTTCCTGCTCGACGAGCCGCCGGCGCGCAACCTGCAACCGCTGCTGCAGGGCATCTGGCAGACCTGGGCGCACGCCTGGGCATCATTCGGGCCGCGTCCCCGCCTGCGCTACTGGCGGCCGAGCAGGCGCCAGCTGCTGCTCGGCGTGATCGTCCTGGCCGCGCTGTTGCTGATCCCGGTGCGGCAGACTGCCCTGGCGCCGGCGGAAATCGTCTCGCGCAACGCCCAGGTGATCAGTTCGCCGATCGACGGGGTGATCGTCAAGATGCTGGTGCGCCCCAACCAGAGCGTGGATGTGGGCACGCCGCTCTTCGAACTGGACGAGACCACCCTGCGCAGCCGCGCCGACGTGCTGGCCAAGGAAGTCGCCGTGGCCGACGCCGAGCTCATGGCGGCCAGCCAGCGCGCCTTCGACAGCCCGCAGAGCAAGAGCGAGCTGTCGGTGCTCGACGGCCGCTCGCGCCAGCGCCGCGCCGAACTGGCCGCCGTACAGGCGCAACTGGCGCGTACCCGCGTGCTCGCCCCGCGTGCGGGCGTAGCGGTGTACAGCGACCCCAACGATTGGCTGGGCAAGCCGGTGGTGACCGGCGAACGCATCCTGCAGATCGCCGACCCGAAGGCGCCGGGCATGCGCATCCAGCTGCCGGTGGCCGATGCTATCGCGCTGGAGCCGGGGGCGCAGGTGGCGCTGTTCCTCACCGCCTACCCGCTCGATCCGCTGCATGGGGAAATCCTCGACACCAGCTACCAGGCCAAGCCCAGCGATGAAGGCGTGGCTTCCTACCGTCTGCTCGCCAGCGTCCAGGACGCACCGCCCCATGCCCGCCTGGGCCTGCACGGCACCGCCAAGCTGTATGGCGAGCGCGTGGTGCTCGGCTACTACCTGCTGCGCCGCCCGCTGGCTTCCCTGCGCGCCTGGACCGGCTGGTAACGACGATGGATGTCGCCGCCGAAGACCTGCCCACCCCGCCGCTGCGCGACGACCTGCGCCTGGACGAAGCCGCGCCCGGCCCTGGCGGCGAGCCGGTGTGGGTGATCCAGGACAGCGTGCTCAACCGCTTCTACCGCATCGGCTGGCTGGAGTTCGAATGCCTGCTGCGCTGGGAGCAGACGCCCCGGCAGATCAGCGAGCAGATCGCCGAGCAGACCGCGCTCAAGCCCGACGCCGAGCAGGT
Organism: Pseudomonas sp. DP-17; assembly: GCF_022380625.1. Classification (NCBI taxonomy): domain Bacteria; kingdom Pseudomonadati; phylum Pseudomonadota; class Gammaproteobacteria; order Pseudomonadales; family Pseudomonadaceae; genus Pseudomonas; species Pseudomonas sp. DP-17. The sequence goes on along the minus strand of NZ_JAKSXG010000002.1, from coordinate 332,112 downwards.
GCTGGGCTTTCGCCAGTTCCTCGAGCAGCACCAGCTGCTGCGCCCCGGCCCCGAGGCCCTGGCGCGGCTGGCCGCGCGCAGCGAGGGGAAACAGTGGACGACCTGGAACTGGTGGCTACACCACTACCTGTTCTTCCGCATCCCGCTGATCCGCCCGCAGCGCTTCCTGCGCGCCATCGCCGGCAGCCTCGACTGGCTGTTCAACCGCTACGTGGCGATGCTCGTTCTGCTGCTCAGCCTCGCCGGCATCGTCATGGTGACGCACCAGTGGGACACCTTCACCCACGACGTGGTGGAGTCCTTCTCCTTCGAAGGCCTACTGAGCTTCGCCGCCGCCCTGGTGGTGGCGAAGACGCTGCACGAGTTGGGGCATGCGCTGGTGGCGACGCGGCTGGGGCTGAAGGTTGCGCACATGGGTATCGCCTTCGTGGTGATGTGGCCGATGCTCTACACCGACACCGGCGAGAGCTGGAAGCTGCGCAGCAACCGCCAGCGCCTGGCCATTGCCAGCGCCGGGATCATCACCGAACTGGGCCTGGCCGGGCTGTCGACGCTGGGCTGGGCGCTGGCCGATCCCGGCCCGCTGCGCAACGCCCTGCTGTACCTGGCGACCACCAGCTGGGCGCTGTCGCTGGCGCTGAACGCCAGCCCCTTCATGCGCTTCGACGGCTACTTCATCGTCTCCGACCTGCTGGACTTCCCCAACCTGCACGAGCGCGCCGGCGCCCTCGCTCGCGCCACGCTGCGGCGCAACCTGCTGGGGCTGGACGAGCCCTGGCCGGAACACTTCCCCACCGGCCAGCGCCGAGCGCTGGTGGCCTTCGCCTTCGGTACCTGGGTCTACCGCCTGCTGCTGTTCCTCGGCATCGCCGTGGCGGTCTACTACTTCTTCTTCAAACTGCTGGGGATCTTCCTGTTCGCCGTGGAAATCAGCTGGTTCATCGTTCAGCCCGTGTGGCGCGAACTCAAGGTCTGGTGGCAGCGCCGCGGGGAAGTGAAGCCGCGACGCAAGCTGGTGTTCCTCGCGCTGCTCGGCGCCATCGTTCTGCTGCTCGCCATCCCCTGGCGCACCCAGGTGCACGCCATGGGCGTGGCCCGCGCGGCGCAGCAGCTGCATGTCTACGCGCCCTTCCCGGCGCTGCTGCGCGACCTGCGACCTGGTGGCGAAGTCAGCCAGGGCGAGACGCTGGCGGTCATGGAGGAGCCCGACATCGCAGCCAAGGTGGCCGGCAGCGAGGCGAGCATTCGTGGTTATCAAGGGCGCCTGGCCGGCATGCTGGCCGATCCTTCGGGCCTCTCCGAGGAGGCCGTCACTCGCCAGCGGCTGGGTGTGGAGTACCAGCAGGCGCGCGCCGCCCGCAACGAGATGGCTCGCCTGAACCTGCAGGCGCCGTTCGCCGGGCGCTGGATGGACGTCAACCCGGACTGGAAGCCCGGCCAGTGGATCAACACCCGCGAACCCATCGGCGTGCTGGTAGACCCACAGCACTGGCTGGTGGATGCCTACGTCAAGCAGGACGAAGTGCAACGCCTCACCGATGGCGGTCAGGTGCGCTTCTACCCCGAAGGCGTGCCGCGCCCCATCGAGGGCCAGGTGGTGCTGATCGGCACCACGCGCATCAGTCAGCTGGAACAGCCGATGCTCGCCTCGCGCTACGGCGGCCCGCTGAACGTCAACCCGCAGGGCGAAGCGCTGGTGCCCAACCCGGCGCTGTTCCATGTGCTGGTCAAGCTGGACACCGCGCCGCCAGGGCTCCACGAGACCCGCGGCCACCTGCAGATCGAAGGCGCCCGGCGCAGCTGGCTGGGCGAGGGTTTCACCCGGTTGCTGGCGGTGGCATTGCGCGAGAGCGGCTTCTAGCGCCGGAGCCCCCCGGCAGTGGCGCGCCATGCCTGCGACCTCGGCGCGCAACGGCCAGAACAGTAGATGTGCGCCGCGGCCACAAAAAAGCCCCGCTCTTCGGCGGGGCTTTCGGCAGAACCGCGGCTCAGCCCAGCAGCGCACTCAGGTCCAGCAGCCCGTCCCTGCGCGGCGGGCACCAGTAGTAGCCGCCGGTCAGCGGCCGGCTGAAGCGGTACAGCGCGTCGGTGATGCCGTCTTCCAGCCCGCTCATGCGACGCAGCTGCACTTCGAAGGCATCCAGGGTGCAGCCGAAAGCGAGGAACATCAGCCCGGCATCCTGGCCCTGGGTCCAGGGCATGGAGCGGCGCACGATGAACGCTTCCGGCTCGAAGCTCTCCTGGGCGGTGCGCTTGACGTGGGCGGACTCCGGCGCGTCGTCCAGCTCCTCGTTATCGCTCAGGCGGCGGCCCATGATGTCGTCGCGTTCATGCTGCGGCAGCGCGGCGAAGTCCTGCAACTGGTGGCGCCACTGCTGGATCGCGGCGAAGCTACCGCCAGCCAGGCCTGCGGCACCCTCGACGATGGCGGCAGCGATAGCGTCGTCGTCCTGCGGGTTCTCGGTGCCGTCCTCGTAGCCGGTCAGGTCGTGGCCGCTGCCATGACGGAAAGCCTCGGTCAGGCTGCTCAGCTCCAGCGCCGGCGCCAGCAGGGACTGGACTTCCTGGGTGCGCAGCAGCAGGTCGCCGCGCTCCTCACCCCGCAGCCAGACCCACAGCGCATGCGGGGTGGACGGGTTGTCGACGCCCACCCCGGAGATCGCCGGAAACTCGCGCAGCCCCTCGATGCGGCGGCCCAGCGCGCGCACCAGCGACTCGCCGAAGCCAACCACCGCGCGCTCTCCATCGGCGAACTGCATCAGGCGATCCAGCGCGGCGGGCAGGTCCTGCAGCGACTTCAGATCGAAGAACAGATGGCGGGCGTGGGCGGGAACCGGGGTGGCGAGAATGCCGGGCTGATGAAGGCTCATGACAGCGTCCTTGAACGAAAGAGCGGCGATTCTAATCGCCCCGCGCACGATTCCAAACCGCTCTGTATCAATGAGTTGGCGATCTGTCCGGCAATCTGTCGAGCTTGCGCCTGTGCCGATGCCGCCCGTAACGCCACAGCGCCAGGCCCCCGAACACCAGCACCACCGCGACGAACACCGGCAAACGGTACGGCCGCAGGTTGCCCAGCCACTGCTCCAGCAACTGGCCAGCCCAGTAGCCGGCGGTGGCGAACAGCAGCGCCCAGCAGAAGGCGCCGAGCAGGTTGATCAGCAGGAAACGCCACGGCCCCACCCGGCTCGCGCCGATCAACAGCGGGCCGGCCAGGCGCATGCCGTAGAGGAAGCGCACCGCGAAGATCGCCAGGTGCGGATAACGCTCGATCAGCCCGGTAACCCGTTCGATGGCCAGCCCGCGTTTTTTCAGCCAGGGCACGGCACGGTCCCCGGCACGGCGGCCGGTCCAGAAGAGCATCTGGTCGCCCAGGGTCCCGGCCAGCGTCGCCCAGGCCACCACGGGGGCGAAGCCGAGCAGCCCCTGGTGTGCGGCGATGCCTGCCAGCAGCAGCATCGATTCGCCTTCCAGCAGACAACCGAGGAACAGCACCGGATAGCCGTAGCTGGAAAGCAGTTGGGCGAGGTCAAGATGCTCGAACATGAAGCGCCTTCGAAAAGTGCCGTGCCAAGAGCCTAGCGGCTTGGCGGATGTTCTGCTTATCGAACATCCCATGTAAAAAATAAACGACTCAACGAACAGTCATGATCGTTAGCAACCAATCAAATCAATCATTTGTCTACACCATTCGTCTTGCCATGTAATTTTTTTCGCTCATTGGCGATTCAAGTGTTTGACATATTTGACGGATTTGGCAGACTGCGGCCCGTTGACGCAACTGGTTACGTTTCTCCGGCTCTCCCTGCCTGGTGCACCGGATAACCGCTGCCGCGCAACACAACAAAAACAACTTGTCAGTCGCGGCACCCCAGCCCGAGCTCCAGCTCGGCAGTAGGTTCCCGGCGAGCCAACGGAACGAAAGAATGCTGATCTGGTTTGTAGCGGGTTACCTGCTGATCACGGTAGGTGTCGGTTTCTACGCGTCCACTCGCGTGAAAAACTCCAAGGACTTCGCGGCTGGCGGCCGCAGCATGTCCTTCCCCTTGGTCGCAGCGATGGTGTTCGCTACCTGGTTCGGCTCCGAAGCCGTGCTGGGCATTCCAGCGACTTTCATCGAAGAGGGCTTTGCCGGGATCATCGAAGATCCGTTCGGCTCCTTCGGTTGCCTGATGCTGGTAGGCCTGGTCTTTGCCCGTCCGCTGTACCGCATGAACCTCCTGACCATCGGCGACTTCTTCAAGCAGCGCTTCGGTCCGAACGTCGAATTGATCACCAGCCTGGTGATCATCGCCTCCTACCTGGGCTGGATCGCCGCGCAGCTCACCGCGTTGGGCGTGGTCTTCAACGTGCTGTCCGATGGCGCCATCACCACCACCCAGGGAATGTTGATCGGCACCGTCATCGTGCTGCTCTATACCCTGTTTGGCGGCATGTGGTCGGTCGCGCTGACTGACTTCATGCAGATGCTCATCATCGTCGCCGGCCTGGTCTACCTGACCTGGCTGATCGGCGACATGGCCGGCGGCCCCGCCAAAGTGATCAGCCACGCCGCCAGCGAAGGCAAGTTCAGCTTCATGCACAGCTTCGAGCCCAAGGATATCGTCGCCTTCATTGGCGCCGCGGTGACCATGATGTTCGGCTCGATTCCGCAGCAGGACGTCTATGCCCGGGTGATGTCGGCCAAGACCGAGAACATCGCCGCCCGTGCGTCCATGGCCGGCGCCTGCTTCTACCTGAGCTTCTGCATGCTGCCGATCTTCCTGACCTATGCCGCATCGATGATCGATCCGGAAATGGTCAAGCACTGGCTTGCCGAAGACTCGCAGATGATCCTTCCGCACCTGATCCTGGAACGCACCCCGCTGTTCGCCCAGGTCATGTTCTTTGGCGCGCTGCTGTCGGCGATCATGTCGACCGCTTCCGGTACCCTGCTGGCGCCGTCGGTGACCTTCACCGAGAACATTCTCAAGCGCTTCCTGCCGGACATGAGCGACAAGCAGTTCCTGCTGGCCATGCGTCTGACCGTGGTCGGCTGCGCCATCGCCACCTGCCTGTTCGCCCTGCTGTCCAACGCCAGCATCTACGAGATGGTCGGCAACGCCTACAAGGTGACCCTGGTCGCCGCCGTGGTGCCGCTGTTCTTCGGCCTGTTCTGGAAGCGCGCCACCACCCAGGGCGCCCTGATCGCCATCGCCTGCGGTCTGGCCAGCTGGGTATCCCTGGAACTGGGCTACCAGGAAGGCGATTTCTGGCCGCCGCAACTGGTGGGCCTGATCTGCAGCGCCATCGGCATGATCGTCGGCTCCCTGGCCCCGCAGTTCAGCGCCCACCGTGGCGAGAGCGCGTCGGAAATGGCCGCCGCCGGCAACTGATCGCCCGAGCGACAGACGACAAGCCCCGCCCAGTGCGGGGCTTTTTTCTGGCCGATGAGTCTGCGCGGGGACGCCAACGCAGGATGGCGTGGAGCGCAGGGCAGATGCCTGTTCCATCGCCTCCGATGTGACGCGGGCCGCAAGCCTGCCTATCCTCAATCTCGCCCCGTCGAGGTTTGGCGGGTAGGCTGCACGCCCCTCACCAGCGCCGGCGCTTACATGGATCAGACCCCGACAACGCGACCACTTCCCATCCGACAGGCCAGCCCATGAAGCGCTGGAGCCGCAAACCGCTGACGCTGCGGATACTGATCCTCGTCTTCGTGCTGCTCGCCGCGCTGGCGACCCTGGGCAACAGCCTGGTGGTGGCGTACAACGTGCAGCGCAGCGCATTGATCCACTCGACCCTGGAAGCCAACCGCGCCTATGCCGCCAAGGTGGCGTCGAGCATCAGTGAGTTCCTCGGCTCGGCCCGGCGCAACCTGGCGTACAGCTCGGGAGTACTCGCCAATCACTTCAACGAGGCGCCGGTGCTGCACGCCGAGGCGATGCGCCTGAAGGCCCAGGACAACTACTTCAACTCCATCATCGTCGTCGACGCCGGCGGCAAGGTGCTGCAGGCCTACCCCGACTCGCTGCAGATCGTCGGCACCACGTTGCGCTCGGAAGCCGTGCAGGAAGCGCTGCGGCTGAAGCAGCCGAAGATCAGCCAGGCCTACGAGTCCATCGCCGGCAACCTGGTGGTGCTCATCTCCCAGCCCATCACCAGCCCGAGCGGCGAATACCTGGGACTGGTCGCCGGCTCGGTGTACATCCTCAAGCCCAGCGTGCTGCACAGCATCATCGGCAGCCACTTCCAGCAGGAAGGCACCTTTGCTTTCGTCGCCGACGCCAATCGCCGCCTGCTGCATCACCCCGACCGCAAGCGCGTCGGCGAGCTGCTAAGGAAGAGCACCACGGTGGAAGCCGCCTTGCGCGGCGAGAGCGGCTCGATGGAGGTGCTCAACTACAAGGGCGTGCCCATGCTCGCCGGCTTCGCCCAGGTGCCCGACGCCAACTGGGCGGTGGTCGCCCAGCAGCCACGCGACCTCAGCCTGTCGCCGCTGCACCTGCTGATGAAGGACATGCTCCTCGGGCTGATTCCCGCCAGCCTGATCGGCATCCTGGCCATCTGGGCCGGCACCCTGCTGATCACCCGCCCGCTACACCAATTGGCGCTGAGCGCCGAGCGCTTGTCGAACCCGGAGACACCGCGCGAGTTGCAGGGCATCAGGACCTGGTACCGCGAGGCGGCGGCGATCCGCATGGCGCTGCTCACCGGGGTCGGGCTGATGCAGCAGAAGCTCGGCCAGTTGAGCCAGGAGGCCCAGAGCGACGCCCTGACCGGCCTGGCCAATCGCCGGGCGCTCGGCGTGGCGCTGGATGCGCTGCAGCAATCCGGGCTGGACTATTCGGTGCTGGCGGTGGATATCGACCACTTCAAGCGGGTCAACGATACCTGGGGCCACGATGCCGGCGACGAAGCGCTGCGCCGGGTCGCAGCGGTGCTGCGCGACTCGTCCCGTGCTGGCGACCTGGCCTGCCGTGCCGGCGGCGAGGAATTTGTCCTGCTGCTACCGCAGACGTCCCTGGAAACCGCAGCAGGGATTGCCGAACGCATCCGCGAAAGCGTCGCGGTCACGCAGATTCCCCAGGTCGGCCTGGTCACGCTGTCGGTCGGCGTTGCCGCGCTCGGCCCGCAGGCACAGACACCGGAGGCCGTGCTCAAGCTGGCTGACAAGCGCCTCTACAGCGCCAAGCAGGCCGGTCGGAATCGCGTGGTCAGCTCAGACATCCCCTAGCCCGCTGCATCCGGCGTCCCCAAGGCGCGACGCCAGCGCCCGCGCCATCCCGCCGACACGCCCGCCATCCCCCAGGCCGGGCGCGATATAGATGGCCACGGGGAACGACACCGCCTCGTCCAGCGGCAAGGGCCGGCTGCTTAATCCCAGCAGGCGAGCCATACGCGCGGGCAATGTCACCCCCAGCGGATGGCGGTCCAGCATCAGCCGCGCAGCAAGCGCACTCTGCACGCGGCAGGCGATGTTCCGGCGCAGCCCGCGCAGCCCCAGTTGCAGATCCACCGGGCACAGGCCGCCACGGCGCGTAGACACCTGGATCTGCGGCAGGCGCAGATAGTCGGCCAGGGTTATCGGTGGCTGCTCCAGCGCCGCGCCGTAGGCAAAGACGTAGCGATCCGCGGGCACGGCGATGCGCTCGATACCGTAGCCGAACGGCACCACCTGCTCGATATCCAGCAGGATATCCAGTTGGCCACCGCGCAGTTCATCGAAGGCCACGCGGCGCTGCGGCTGGTAGAAGGTGACGCGCCACTCTTCGCCCAGCCGCGCCAACGCGGTATCGAGGAACAGCGGCTGCAGGCAGTCGATACAGCTGACCCGCAGCTCCGGCCGGGTCGGCTCGCGGCCCGGAACCTGTCGCCATCCCTCGCGCAGGCTCTCGAACGCCAGGCGTACGTGATCGGCCAGGCGGTGTCCGGCCACGGTGGGCGTCACGCCCAGATGACTCTTGATGAACAACGGGTCGCCACAGTGCTTGCGCAATCGGCTCAGGGCATTGCTCACCGCGGGCTGACTGAGTCCCATCAAGCGCGCGGCGCGGGTAATGCTGCGCTGCTGGTAGATGGCATCGAACACGGAGAGAAGGTTCAGATCGAGGTCGTACAGATCGTGCATCGTCAGTAATCGTCGTGCAGCAGGATCAGGCCGAGCAGCAAACCTGCTGTCAGCATCAGCGCCAGACAAAGGCCTGCAACGGCGCGGCCGGTACCGCCATGGCGATCACCGGCAAGCGCGCGGCAGCTGCGCCGGTAGTGGCGGGCCTGCCCAAGCAGACAGGCCAGCGCGCAGCCGGCCAGCAGCGCCGCCGGAACCAGGGCCAGCGCGGACAGTTCACCGATACGCCGTAACAGCAGGGCCGCCAGCACCAGCAACACCAGCAAGGTTCGCGTCCAGGCCAACGTGGTGCGCTCCGCCTGCAATCCGCCGTCGCTCATGTTGCCCGGCTCATTGCTGATAGCCGATGAGCCCGGCGGCCAGCAGCACACAGGCCAGCACCAGGATCGGGACCAGCAGCGGCACCGGCAAGGGTCTGCCGTGGCGCAGCGCGCGCTCGACACTCAGCCAGCGCAGCCCGGCCGCCCCCGCGGTGAGCAGACCCAGACCGGCCAGCGCCAGGGCGAGAAACAGCCGTGTGGCGCCGGTCAGCGCGGGGGACGCGAAGGCGTCCACGGCGATGGCGCCGGCCAGCAGTGCCATGGAGGTGCGAATCCAGGCCAGGAAGGTACGTTCGTTGGCCAGGGTGAAGCGTGGGTCCGGCTCCTGGCCGCCTCCCAGCAGACGGTCGGCCAGGCGGCTGCGGCCGCTGCTCATGAGCACGAACCCATCAGCGGATGCCCAGCCCGCGCAGGGCGCCGGGCGAGTAGTCCGAGGTGGTGGCGCGGAAGCCGAAGTCATAGCCGCGCGGCTGCTGATTGCTCATGTTCGAGGCGATGTAGCGGCCGGCCTGCAGGTCGTAGAACACCTGGACGGCAGACAGCAGCACATGGGCATCCGGGCGGTAGAACGTGTGGTTCTCACCGATCCGCCAGAGCTCGCCACGGCTGTCGTACTGGTCGTTCTCGACCACGGTCCAGCTGTCCTCGTCGAGGTAGAAGCGACGTTTGGAATAGATGTGCCGCGCGCCGGGCTTGAGGGTCGCCTCCACTTCCCAGACCCGGTGCAGCTCGTAACGGGTCGGCGCGGCGTCAATAACACCGGGCTTGAGGAAGTCCGCGTACTTCAGGCTCGGCGAAGCCAGGCGGTAGCTGTTATAGGGGATGTACAGCTCCTTCTTGCCGATCAGCTTCCAGTCGTAACGGTCCGGCGCGCCGTTGTACATGTCGCGGCTGTCGGCGGTGCGCAGGCCCGCGGTGGTCGGCCCGGCGGCGTCGTAGGCGTTGTCCGGGGCGCGGCGCACGCGGCGCTGGCCGGAGCTGTAGACCCAGGACAGGCGCGGTTGCCTTACCTGGTCCAGCGTCTCATGGACCAGCACCACCTCGCCTACCTGGCGCGACGGCGCGGTGATGCGGTGGCTGTAATAGAACAGCATGTTGTCCACCTTGCCCGGCTCGTAATTGCTCACCTGGTCGGCCATGGTGAAGCGCTGCTCGGTGGTGGTGATCACATAATCGCCGCCGGCCTGGGGCGCCGCACTGTCATTGACCGACAGCAGGCTGCCGCCGCGGTAGCGGGTGATGTGGTTCCAGATCGCTTCGAGGCCATTGTGCGGAATCGGGAACGCGACCGCGCCCTGGAAGCCCTCGATGCCGTTGCCTTCGTTGACCAGCCTGGCGCCAGTGGCGTTATGCGCTACCCAGCCCTTCACCTGTTCGGAAATGCCAACGCTGCGGTGGCTGGCGTAGACCGGCAGTTTGTACTGGCCGGGGTAGCGCTTGAGCAGCGCGACCTGTCCCGCCGTGAGGTTGGCCTGGTACTGCTGGTAATTGCTCGAGTCGATGGTAAACAACGGCCGATCGGCTGAATACGGGTCGGCTGGCGTGCCGTTGCCCTGGATTTTCAGGCCATCGCCGGACAGGCCGCCCTGCCATGCGGGAATCTTGCCGTCGGCGCTGGCGGCCCGTTCAGCCCCCATCGGAGTCAGCGTGTTCTGAAGCCTGGCGGCCTCCTCGGCCGGTACGGCGGCCTGGGCAGCGTGGGCCAGGAGGATGGCGGAAAAGAGGCAGTAGATGCGTTTCAAGAGGCAGGCTCCACTTAGAAGTTGATGCCGACCGACAGCGAGACGAAATCGCGGTCGCCGCGGTTGCCGTAGTCGCCATCGAAGTAGTTGGTGTAGGAAATGCCGGCGGTATAGGTGCTGTTGAAGTCCGCATCCAGCGAGACGCCAACCGCCTTGGAGCCTTCGTTGAATCCTGAAACCTCCGCGGGGGCGTAGCCCTTCACGTCGTGGGACCAGGAAATCCCCGGTTTCAGATCGATACCGGCGATGGCGTTGGCGTAGCTCCAGATCGCCCGGGCGCGGTAGCCCCACGAGAAGGACGTGACGAACCCGTCGTTGTTGCAGTTCTCCGGTGTTGCCGAGTTGGCAATGCACACCGCGTTGTTGGCCAGCTCGCCCGAACCGAAGGTGCTGTTGCGGCCGTAGCGCGGGCCGCCGGTACCTTCCAGACCACCGACGAAGGTAGCGCCCACCTCGCCCACCAGCACAAGCTGGTCGGCGCCCATGACCTGACTGATCGTCTGCGTGGCGGTCATCTGCGCCTGCGTCACTTCCTTGCGCCGGTAGCCGTCGGAGGCGGCGCTGTCGCTCTGGGTCAGCGCGCCGGCATCGATCAGCGGAGTGCGCGAGGGGTCGCCCAGGGCCGACTGGATCAGGTCCGGTCCGTTGAACTGCAGCGGCAGGTTGGGCCGATAGCTGATTTCACCCTGCAGTGCGGTGCCGCTGGAAAGCGTGGTGGCGAATGTCAGGCCATACAGGCGGATGTCTTCGGGATATTCCACGAAGTAGCTGGAAGTCCCCATGCGCAGCGCATCGGTCAGGGTCTTGCCGGCATTGCTGTTCATCAGGCCACTACAGGCCGCCCCGGACAGGCCGAGGTTGCCGCACAGCTGCGGGACGAAGTGGGTGTTCGTCAGGTACGGGCTGCTGATCGAACCGGTATAGGGCAACCGGCTGTGGTAGTTCGCCGCGTAGGCACCGAATTCGATGTCCAGGGTAGGCGCGAACCAGTGCAGCGACAGGCCCCACTGCCCGCTGTTGCGTGCATCCTGGTCAGCGGCTCGGTGCAGGCGGATGCCCTCGCCGTTGAGGTCCACGCCGAACGGTGTCAGGGCGCGAACGGCAGCGGCATTGCCGGTGAGGTTGCGCCCCACGTCCAGGCCGTAGCAGCCATCGGGAATGTAATCGTTGCTGGAGAAGAAGGTGCCGCAGTTGTCCAGGTTGGTCTGTTCCCAGTCCAGCTGGTAGAAGAAGTCCGCGGAGAGGTTTTCGGTGAGGTTCTGGGTGACGTAGAACAGGTTCACCGGCACCAGGGCATCCTTCACTTCCGAGCCCGGCCGGCGGATGGCCGACAGGTTGGTCGGGTTGACCACGTTCAGGCCACCCTGGATGAAGGTGCTCTCGCCCCAGTTCACCACCTGCTTGCCCAGGCGCACGGAGCCCGGCTCATCGGCGATCTGGAAGTTGTGGTAGACGAAGGCATCGAGCAGCTCGAAGCCGGCGGACTTGTTGGCGTTCTTGCGTCCGTTGTCCTCGACGTCCTTGAAGCGCTGGCTCTCGTCACGCAGGGCGTAGTCGTACCAGTAGCTGCCGCGCAGGAACACGCCGCTGTCGTTGTACTTCAGTTCCAGGTCATGGCGCCCCTTGAAAATCTTCGAGAAGACATCCCCGGCGCGGTAGTTGCGTCGCCCGTCATCACCTGACGCACTGCGCATCAGGCGCTGCTCCGGGTTGTGGGTGGACATGCTGGCGCCCAGCGACAGCGCAGAGTCGAGCTGTCCCTGGATTTCACCGACTTCGAAGTTGTAACCCCAGGCGGAATGGCAGGTGCAAGTTGCAACCAGCAGCCATGAGCCTCGCACCATGATGCGAACTTTCGGCGTCATCACTCTTATCCTCTTTATTCTTGTTCGAGCGATCTTCAGGCAATAAAAATCCAACCTCGAAAGCACATGAGGTCACATGAGCTTTAAAGCGCAGACGATTGAATTGACTGGATATTTTTTATTTGGAATGAATCTTCGATTTAACTTTCGAAATATTCTTCGGATTGTTGGCTTATGGTTACCGGCCCTTGATTTGCGTCGATGGACCGATACTAAATAGCGTCTGGACGGCGAACAAATATCGTCTTCAGATGGGCCCCATAACAAACCGGCATGGCCGGAAAAGGCACGACGATGACCCTCAAGCAGTTGCGTTACCTGATCGCCATCGCCGAAGCCGGCAGCTTCTCGGCTGCGGCCCGCAACGCCTACATTGCCCAGCCGGCGCTCAGCCGGCAGATCGGCATGCTGGAAAGCGAACTGGAGGTACAACTGCTGCTGCGTCAGCACGATGGCGTGGATCTCACCGACGCCGGTCGGCGCCTTTATGAAGTGGCGCGCTCGGTGGTGCAGAAGATCGATTCGGTGAAGGACGAACTGGTATCCAGCCGCGGCGACCCTCGCGGACGCGTGTCGGTGGCGATCCCGGTGACCACCTCCGCCCTGCTGTTGCCGGCGATCGTTCGCCGCGTGCAGGAAAAATTCGCCGGCATCGACCTGGTGGTGCGCGACGGCCTGAGCAAGGAAGGCGGCGAGGCCATCGAGCTGGGCAAGGTCGATTTCGGCATCGTGCCCAATGCCGAGGAACTGGAAGGTGTGGTCGCCGAGCCAATCTTCGTGGAGCAGCTCTATTGGGTGGGACGAATGCCGTTGGACAACCAAGGCGACACCATCACCCTGGCCGAGGCGCTGAGCTATCCGCTGGTGATGCCGCCCCGGGGCATGCACCTGCGCCGGAGGATCGAGCAGGCGGCCATGGCGGCGGGGCTTGAGCTGAACGTGAAGTACGAACAGCAGTCCGCCTACGGCATCACCGGCCTGGTGACCAGCGGCTTGGCAGCGTCCATCAGCAACTGGCCGCCGATCGAGGTGGGCTCCCAGTCACTGGCCCGGCGCATCGTCGAGCCGCAGATCGAGCGCACCGTGTCCATCGCCCACTCGGCACACAAGCCACTGAGTTTCGCGGCATCCTGCGTGCACGACCTGGTGCGAGAGTTGCTGGTGGAGGCGTTGCGGAACGGAACGTGGAAAGGCGAGCTGATCCAGCGCTCGCCCCTGGCGGCGGTCCATCGGGTCGATTGACCGCCATTGGCCTCGGCGCAGCGATCAGCCGGCGGTCGCCAGCTCACCGGACAGCTGGGCTCGCGAGCGCTGCGGGTGCAGCCAGGCCAGGCCAACCAGGCCTGCCACCACCAGCAGTACGCCGCTGACGGCAAACCCATGGGCGTAGCCGAGACCGTCCAGTCCGCCGGAACGCTGCACCAGGAAACCGGTGACGATGGGCGCGCTCAATCCCGCCAGCGACGAAAACGCATTACCGATGGCAAGGATGCTGCCGCGCTGGGCAGTGGGCGTGACCTCCGCCAGCATCGCCGGGCCTACCGAATACATCACCAGCGCGAGACCGCCGCTCAGGGTCATGTAGGTCATGCGCAATACCACCGGCAGATCCGCCAGCAGACTGATGGACAGCACCCCGCTGGCCATCAGACAGGCCGAGACGAAGACCCCCCGCGCTACCCGCGACGAGAGACCGGCACGCAGCATGCGCTGGGACAGCCACGCCATGAACAGGCTCAGTGGCATGGTCACCAGCACGAACAGGCCAAACAACCGGCCGGCGTTAATCGAGCTCAGGCCCAGACCGCTTTCCAGGTACGCCGGCACCCAGGTCAGTGTCAGCGCCAAGGACCAGTTGGCGGCGAAGTGGCAGAAGTAGTTCGCCAGCACGGTACTGTCGCCCAACAGGCGACGGTACGGCAGCCTTTCGCTGCCGGTGCGGCCGCGGGATGTCTCCACCAGTTCGCCTTCGCGGCCGAGGAAGAACCAGGCCACGCACCAGACTGCCCCCATCACCGCCAGCACCGCGAAGTTGCTGCGCCAGCCGTAATGGGTGCTGATCCACGGGATCATCAGCCCGGCGATCAGCAGGCCCATGGCGCTGCCCGAGTGCAGCAACGCGACCGGCAGGCTGCGGCGCTCGTCGGGGAACCACTTGTACAGCGCATGGGTGGCCACCGGCGATGCCGGCCCCTCCCCTACGCCCAGCAGCACGCGGCAGGCCACCAGCGTCCAAAGCGACGTGGCATAGAGCATCGGCAACTGCACCAGCGCCCAGAAGGCGCCCATGCCCAGTAACAGCCAGCGGGTCGAACGGCGGTTGGCGAGGAAGCCACCGACCACCGCCGATATGGAGAACAGCCAGTGCAGGCTGCCACCGACAAGGCCGAACTCGGCCGGGGTCAGGTTCAATTCCTTCATCATCGGCACCGCGACCAGGCCGGTGACGACCTTGTCGAGGAAGTTCACCAGCATCATCGCCGCCAGCAGGAAGGCGACCGTCCAGGCCCGCCGGGGCTGATAGGCATTCGTTGGGGCATGCTGGTGGGCATTGAAATCGTGCATGTCGCTTATCTCTCTTGTTCTTGTCGGGTGCTGTGCTCGCGCATCGAGGTCCCGCCAATCAATCGGGCATCAGGATGCCCTTGGCGATGGTGTTGCGCTGGATTTCGCTGGTGCCCGTGAGGATGCGCATCATACGGGTCGCGCGGAACAACCACTCCACCGGATGTCCGTTGATCAGCCCGGCGCCACCGTGTACCTGCACCGCGCGGTCGGCGATGCGGAATGCCGTTTCCGAGCTGAACACCTTGCACATCGACGATTGGGTGCGGATATCCCCGCCCGCGTCGTAGCCGGCCGCCGTGGCATACATCATGCTGCGCGCGGCATACAGCTCGGTGGCCATGTCCGCGATCATGTGGCTGACCGCCTGGAACATGCCGATCGGCCGGCCGAACTGCACCCGCGAGCGGGCGTAGTCCACCGACAGGTCCAGCGCCAGGGCGGCCATGCCCAGCATGGTGGCGCAATGCAGCAGGCGGTTCAGGGTGATGCGGCCCATGGCCAGCTTGAAGCCCCTGCCCTCCTCGCCGATCCGGTGCGCCACCGGGACCTTCACGCCGTCCAGGAGAATGTCGCCGTGAGTGCCCGGACCGGACATCGCCTGGTAGTCGGAGACCACCTGTGCCCCGGAGGCTGCGAGGTCGACGAAGAACGCCGAGATGCCCTCGGCGCCCTTGCCGGGCGAGGTGACCGCCAGCAGTACGGCGAAGTCGGCATAGGGCGCGCCGGAAATGTAGCGCTTGGCGCCGTCGAGCACGTAGTGATCGCCTTCCAGCCGCGCACTGGTCCTGATCGCGGTGGCGTCGGAGCCGGCTTCGGCCTCGGTCAGGGCGAAGCACACGGCCTTCTCCGCACGGCACACCGGACGCAGGAAGTGCTCGATCTGCTCCTGGCTGGCCACGCGAAACAGGTGCCCCACCCGCGGCGGGCCGCTCAACTCGCCCAGCACGTGGGCGGCCAGCACCGCGCCGCTGCTGGCCGCAGCTTCCTTCACCGCGCACAGGTCGGCGATACCCAGGCCCGCCCCGCCCAGTTCCTCGGGCAGCATGACGTTGTAGAAGCCGCGCTCGCAGGAGCGCTTCCACAGGTTGCGCAACAGCTCGCGGGAGTGCTTCTCGCCGAACCGGATCCCCTCGCGTTGCTCTAGCGGTAGCAGTTCTTCGCGCAGGAAGCCGCGCAGGTCGTCGATGATGGCCTGCGCCTTGGCGCTGGGCTGGATTCCGGGATAGCTCGCTTGAATAGAGTTCGCTTCCATGATCATTGTCCTCAGATCCGCCGTTCCTGGTTCTGCCAGTAGGGTTCGCGCACCAGGCGGCGCACCACCTTGCCATTGGGGTTCTTCGGCAGCTCGCGTACAAAGTCCACGCTGCGCGGCTTCTTGAAGCCGGCCAGTTGCGCGGCGCACAGCTCGATGATCCGCGCTTCGTCCAGTTGCATGCCGGGCTTGAGCACCACCACGGCCTTGACCGCCTCACCCCACTGCTCGTCGGGCACGCCCACCACCGCCGCCTCGAAGACTTCCGGCAGGCTGTAGAGCACCTGCTCCACCTCGGTCGGGTAGATGTTGAAGCCGCCGGAAATGATCATTTCCTTCTTGCGGTCGACGATGAACACGTAGCCATGCTCATCCACCGTGGCGAGATCGCCGGTAAGGTAATAGCCGTCGCGCATGACCTCGGCGGTCAGCTCCGGCGCTTGCCAGTACCCCTGCATGATGTCCGGGCCTCGCACCACGATCTCGCCGATCTCGCCGGCCTTCACGTCGTCGAAATCTTCATTGACCACCCGCAGGTCGGTGTCGAAGTAGCAGCGGCCACAGGAGGCCAGGCGTTTGGGATCGTCCAGCGCGGCGATGTGATCCTGCTCGGTGAGCACGGTGACCAGCGAGCAGGTCTCCCCGGCACCGTAGCCTTGCGCCAGGATCGGCCCGAACACCTGCATGGCGCGGCGCACCAGCGCAGGCGCCATGGGTGCGGCGCCGTACATCACCAGGCGCAGGCTGCTGAGATCGTAGGTCTCCACACCGGGAAAATTCACCAGTCGATTGATCATCGCCGGCACCAGGAACAACCGGGTGACGCGTTCACGCTGGATGGTTTCCAGGAGCTGACGATCGTCGTAGCGCTCCACCAGCAGATTGCAGGCACCCGCCGCCAGCAGCGGCATGATCTGCATACCGCTGGCATGGGTGATCGGGCCGACGTGGGCCATCACATCTCCCGGGCCGGAGCGGCCGGTGGGGCTGGCGATGCTCTTGCGCACCAGGGCCTTGCGGTTGCCCACACTGAGCATGGCCGCCTTGAGCACGCCGGAGCTGCCGGAGGTGTAATGCAGCACGGCCAGGGCGTCATCCGCCGGGTCGCAACTGATGTGTGCGTCCGACCCGCCATCCAGAACCTGTTCGTAGGGCACATCGGCCCCCTCATCGGCCAGCGGGACGACCAGCTTCAGGTCCGGCAGTTCGGCACGACGCCGGTCGATCAACTGGGCAAAGGCGGCATCGGCGATCACCGCCTGGCTGCGCGAATCCTTCAGTACGCTGAGGACTTCATCGGGCGCCAGGCGCGCGTTGATCGGCACCTTGACCATGGCCGCCTTGTAGAGAGCGACTTCCGCCTCCACCAGCTCGACGCGGTTGAGCGCCAGGATCGCCACGTGTGCGCCCTGCTCCAGCCCCAGCGCGAAAAGCCCGGAGGCCAGGCGGTTGGTACGGCGTTCAAGCTGCGCGAAGGTGATGCGTTGGCGGGAGTCGACCACGGCTTCGTGGTCAGGCCAGTAGAGTGCGCTGCGGCGCAGGATTTTTCCCAGGTCCACTTGTTGTTCTCGTTGTCAGGCTGCTGATAGACGAACGAGATGCTAAGAGGGGGGCGCGGCCACCGGCCAATACCTTAGGTCGATGCCGGCCATGCCGGAATGCGATGGGTCCTTCCGGATGGGCCGGAGGATCAGTCCAGCGGCGGTTCCTGGGCCACGCCGCGCGGGCCGGCGATGCCCCAGATGACCAGCCCCACCACCGGGAAGATGACGATCAGCAGCGACCACAAGGCCTTGGCGTTCACCCCCTTGTCACTGCGGAAGATGCTGACGATGGCCCACAGGTCCAGCAGCACGATGATGATCGCGATGACGATCCAGAACCAGGAAGCGAGCGCGAACGTGGACATGGCGGTCTCCTTTGGGTCGCGGGGAAATTTTCCCCTTGTGCTGTGGCTGGCCGCGAATATCGCCCAAGGTTCATTCCGTTCGACGAGGCAGCAATGCCTGCGACGCACCCCTGCCCACGCCCCTTGAGCAGGGCTCGGGGCACCCGAGCCCGCCGGCATATCCGGACTTGGGTGGACGCTCGCACCCCTCGAGGTTCCGGCGGCGAACACCAAGCCCCCGCTGGGACCGTTCGTCCCGCCCGCCGAACAGGCGCGGCCTCGCATCGGTCATCCGCATAGGCGCTGCGAAAGCTGCCGCCGACCGCCAGGGCTCATGCCGAGCCAAACCCGCTGAACCGATCCGGAGGTGACGAACGATGGGCTGGAACGATCATCAGGATGTCGAACTGTCCGAAGGGCTTCGCCGCCTGCTCGACGAGGGCGCGCTGGAAACCGACAGCCGCCAGGAAATCCTCGCCCGCTACATCCTCAACCATGGCTTCGCCGCGCTTTCCGAGGAGCAGCAACAGCAATTCCACGATGAGCTCCTGCCGCTGCTCGACCGCCGCGACCGCGGCGAAGGATTGATGCCCCAGGGCAGCCTGGACCCGGCGATCGGCGAACCTGCCCTTCCGGGAGATGGCATCAACGACCCCGGCAACGAGGACCCCGGCTCGCTGATCGAGATCGAAACCGCCGAAGGCTTTCGTACCCGGCGCTGAGTCCGGTGCGCCGTACCCGTCAACATGAGGAGGCGAAGATGACCTTTCCCCTGACCCACTTTTTCACCCGGCCGGAGAAGGCCTGGCACGAGCTGCGCGAAAATGTCGACCAGCACCCCGCCGCCTACCTGCCGTTCTGGTTGCTGCTGCCGCTGATTCCCGCGGTGTGCCTGTTCATTGGCACCACCCAGGTCGGCTGGCGCCTGCCGGGCAACGAGGAAACCCAGTTCCTCACTCCCGGCAGCGCCGCGCTATTGGCCTTCTGGTGCTATGTCGGGCTGGTGGCCGGCATCGTGATGATCGCCTATCTGGTGCGCTGGGTGCTGTTCCGCACCGAGCACCGGCCCGGCGTGAACTACAGCATGAGCTTCTCTACGGCGGTGGCCCTGCCACTGATGCTCGCGGGCGTGGCCGCCCTGCTGCCGTCGCGCTGGCTGCTGCTCATCGCGGCCGGCATCGCCACGGCCTATTCGTGCTGGCTGCTGTTCGTCGGGCTACCCATCTACATGCGCATGACCCAGCGCAGCGCGGCGTTCTATGCCGGCTGCATCCTGGCGTTCGGCTTCCTCGTGCTGCTCACCACCGCCTTCGGCTTCCTCGAGTTGTGGGGCCAGGCGATGAGCGGATCGGGCGAATATCTGCAGCAATAGCCGCTCCCGCGTGCCACCGGGGAGCGCCATCGGCATCGTGAAGGTACAGCGGATTCATCCGCGATCGCCTCCGCCGCGCGCCGACTCTCGCGGATCGTAGGGCGCATGAGGCTACAGCGCTTATCCGCCCTACGGTCTGAACCGGTACGAGCGCCTGCATCGCGCCTGGTCATTGCTCCGGTCGCGGCACCGGTTCCTCCGGTGGCTGTTGCATCGGCACCTCTTCGGGAAACTCCTCGGGAATCCGGCTTTCGCGACTGGGTGGCGCTTCCTGGGGCTCGGGGCGCTGGGCTTGGATATTCATGGGGATCCTCCGCAAGTGTGGGCGTCATCATTGGGCGCGCCACATCGGCGGAGGTTCGGTTTTTCTAGCCGACTTGCTTCACCTGCAGCAACAGTGCCTGCAACTGGTCGCGGTCGAAGGGCTTGGGCAGGCGCAGCACTGAGTCGGCCAAGGTATCCAGCCGCCCCGCATAACCGGTGGTGAGTACACAGGTCAGCTCCGGATGGGACTGGCGCACCTTCTGGATCAGTAGCATGCCGTCCATGTCCGGCATGGCGAAATCGGTGATGACCAGGTCGAAGCTCGCCTGCTCCAGCAGTTGCAGCGCCGCCCGCGCGGAGTCGGCGCGGGTCACCGCGCAGCCGAGGTCCGAGAGCAGCGCACTGGTGCCCGCGAGGACCAGCGCGTCGTCATCGACCACCAGCACATGCAGCCCCAGCGGCTCATTGATCTCGGCATAGCGCTCGTCGGCAGGCGCCGTGTCCGCGGCTTCCGGCTCCGCCTTCACTTTCACCGCCGGCAGCCAGATTTCCGCCGTGGTGCCCATGCCCGGCGTACTGCGCAGCAACAGCGCGCCGCCTTGCTGCTGGGCCAGCCCGTGGACGATGGACAACCCCAGCCCCGTACCCTTGCCAGTGGGCTTGGTGGTGAAGAACGGCTCCGCCGCGCGGCGCAGGGTATCCTCGCTCATGCCCTGTCCCGAATCGGTCACGGCCAGGCACACGTACTCCCCCGGGGCGAGCTTGCCGCTCTGGCGCGGGCCGACTACCGCGTTACGCGCCGAAAAGGTGATGCTGCCGCCATCAGGCATGGCATCGCGGGCATTGGTGGCGAGGTTGATGATCGCCAGTTCCAGCTGGTTCTGGTCGCTCATTACGCAGTCCAGCTGCAGCGGGAAACGCGTCTCCAGGCTGATGGTCGGGCCCAGCGAGCTGACCAGCAGCTCGCTCATCTCCTGCAGCAGCGCCGGCAGGTGCAACGGTTGCGGGAACAGCCGCTGCTTGCGGGCAAAAGCCAGCATTCGCTGGGTCAGCTGGGCGCCCCGGCGGGTCGCCTCCAGGGCGTTCTTCCAGATGGTCTGGACCTTGTCGTTGTCCTTGGGCAGGTGCCGCTGGAGCACCTGCAAGCCACCGAGAATCACCGTCAGCAGGTTGTTGAAATCGTGGGCAACGCCGCCGGTGAGCTGGCCGAGGGACTCCATCTTCTGCGACTGGATCAGCTCGTCGCGGGCGTGCTCCAGTTCCTCCTGGGCGCGGCGCTTGTCGGTGATGTCACGGGTGATCTTGGCGAATCCCATGAGTTCCCCGGCATCGTCGTACACCGGGTCGATGACGATGTTGGCCCAGAAGCGCGAGCCGTCCTTGCGCATCTGCAGGCGCTCTTCCTCGTAGCGCCCTTCGGCCAGCGCGGTGCTCAGGCTCGCCTCGGGAATGCCACCCTGGCGGTCCTCGTCGCAATAGAAGCAATCGAAGCGGCGGCCGATGATCTCTTCCGGGTGATAGCCCTTGATCCGCGCCGCTCCCGGGTTCCAGCTGGTGACGTTGCCGCTGGGGTCGAGCATGTACAGCGCGTAGTCGGTGACGCCGTTGACCAGCAGGCGGAAGTGTTGCTCGCTGCGCCGCAGCGCCTGTTCGGTCTCGTGCTGCTCGGTGCGGTCGCGGGTGATCTTGGCAAAGCCGAGCAGCTCGCCCGAGCCATCGCGAATGGCGTCGATCACCACGTGGGCCCAGAACGAGCTGCCGTCCCGGTGCAGGCGCCAACCTTCGCTTTCGTAGCGGCCGACGCGGGCCGCTTCGCCCAGTGCCAGCTCGGGCAGGCCGGCTTCGCGGTCGGCGGGGGTGTAGAAGCGGGAAAAGTGCTGGCCGAGGATTTCGTCGGCGGCGTAGCCCTTCAGACGCTGCGCGCCGGAACTCCAGCTGCTGACCCGGCCGTCGGGGTCGAGCATGTAGATGGCGTAGTCGGTGACCGCTTCGACCAACAGGCGATAGCGGGCGTCTTCGACGAGCTGGGCGGTGCTGGCGATGGTATCGGGCATGAAGTCTGCGCTCCCTCGGCTCATTGCAGCAAAGCATAGGCTCGCCAATCCTACCGAAGATGCCGCCCGACGGCGTAGCCCCTGGCCCGCAGCCAGTCGGTGGAAAACTCTGAACCCCGGTGGCGCGCTCCCGTCAACACAGTAGTCACACCCAATGCCTCGACCATCGAGGCCCCATCACCCGATCGGGAGAATCGTCATGAATGGATCCGTCATGAAAGGAACCGCCATTTTCCGAGGCGCCATGGTTTGCGCGGCCCTGCTGTTCGCCGGCCCGCTGCTGGCCGATGATCCGCATGCCCAGGCGCAGAACTTCGCCACCGAGGCCTCCGCCGCCGGCATGGCGGAAATCGATGCCGCCAAGCTCGCGCTGAAGAAGAGCCAGTCCACTGACGTGAAGACCTTCGCCCAGCACATCATCGACGATCACACCAAGGCCAACACCGAGCTCAAGGCCATCGCCCAGAACCAGAAGCTCGAGCTCTCCGACTCGCCCAGCGTGATGAACCAGGCCAAGGCCAAGGTGCTGGACGTGCGTGATGAATCCTTCGACGCGGCCTACGCCAACAACCAGGTGAGCGCCCACGAGGATGCAGTGAAGCTGTTCACCGATGCGGCGAACAATTCCGCCGACACCCAGATCAAGGCCTTCGCCCAGAAGACCCTGCCGGTGCTGCAGCAACACCTGGAGATGGCCAGGGAACTGGTGAAGGCGCATCCATCGAAATAATGGAGTAGTGGCGTCCGGCCGAGCACCACTGATCGGCCACCGCCGACTTCGCCCGCGTTCGCGAAAGCGTGCCCTCATCGCGGACGCAGCCCGCTCCTGCGAGCGCGTGGCCGGTTCCGGTGCTACCCGAACACCGGAACGGCAAGGCGCTTCCCAGGAGCGGATCCTATCCGTGAAATCCTGGCAGGACCTGCCGTACCCGGGAAAGACAGTTGCCCCCGCCCGACATATCGCGCCTTGGCCGCGTGCTCAGCCCACCACCAACCGACTCGAGCGTTCGCCCACCACCATCTCGGTGATCCAGCGCACCAGGATGTCGGTGTAGGCCTCCTGCGAGCGTTCGCTGGAGAGCGCGTGGTCGGCCTGGTCGATGATCCGGTGGGTCAGCGAATGGGTGCGCTGGAAAGCGGCACGGTAGCTCATGATGGTCGGACGGGGAATGAAGTCGTCGTGCTCGGACTCCACCAGCAGCACGTCGCCCTTGAATCCGCTGCAAGCCTTCAGCGCGCGGTTGCTGGCGGCCGGAATGTGGCTGGAGCGGTACTCCATCAGGTCGTCGCGCGGCAGGTCGCGCTTGGGCACGTTCCAGTCCTCGTCGCGGTAGATCGCCGGCACCCGCAGGCCCAGCCAGCGCACCGCGCGCAACTCGGTGAGGATCGCCGCCAGGTAACCACCGTAGCTGGTGCCCACCACGGCAACCGCCTCGGGGTCGATGCGCGGGTGCGCTACCAGGCGGTCGTAGGCCGCCAGCAGGTCGCGCAGGTTGTCCTCGCGGGTAATCGATGCCTGCAACGCCTCGCCCGCGCCATGGCCGGCGAGGTCGAAGGTCAGGCACACGCAACCCAGCCCGGCGATACCACGGGCGCGCTTGAGGTCGCGTTCCTGGCTGCCACCCCAGCCATGCACGAAGAGCACGCCCGGCACATGGGTGCGCGGGCTCAGGAAATTGCCCTGCAAGCGCAGGCTGCCCACATCGATGTCCACCTGCTCGTCGGTGGAGATGGCTGAGTAGCGCTCGTCATTGGAAAACATAGGGCTCCACCATCGCGTATTTCATGAGGAAGTCGCCGTTGGCGTCCGGGCCGCGATAGAGCACGCGCGTATTGTCCGGCAAAGGCTTGTCCTCGAAGATTTCGAATGTCGACGCGCGCACCACACAGAGCGTGGGATCGGCGACGAAGGCTTCCAGCGCAGCCAGTTCCGCGCCGCTGGCCCCGCCGATGCGCCAGGACTGTTCGAGCACGCCGGAGCAATCCTGGCCCTGGGCGTCCACGCCCTGGGCCACGTCGTAGTTGCGGCGCGAGGCATAGAACCCCGGCAGCAACTGGTGCGCCGCGCGGTCGAACTGCACGGCCTGGCGGATCGCCTGCTGCACCGAAGCGACCAGGTCCAGCGCCAGCAGGCAGTCGAAATCGCCGCGTACTACCAGCAGGTCGCTGCCCCCATACACCAGCTCGCCGCGCGGGTTGCGATTGTGCTGCTGCACGCCGTGGTAGCTGAGCAGCACGCCGTTGATCATCACCTGTCCCACGCTGTGGGTCCGGACATCGCGCAGGTCGTCCTCGATCACCAGCCCTTCGAGGTAGTCGCTCTCCTCGTAGCAGGCCAGCGCGTCGGCCAACTGGTCGATGTCCTCGACCACCTGCTGGCCCTGCCCGCCACGGCTGGACGCCGGCTTCAGGCGTTGCGGCCCGCGCTGCAGGCGCGCACTGGCGCAGCGCACCGCATCGTTGTGGCAGAACACACTGTGGCCATCGAGTACCAGCGGCTTGACCCGGGCGGCGAAGGCTTCGCTCCAGCCGCGCGGGGTCAGGGTGGGACGCTCGAACAGCGGATGGACAATGGCCTTGCCGGCCTGGAAGGCGCGCTCGACGAAGCCGCCGAACAGTTCCAGCGGGCCGTGGATACCCAGTTCGGCAGCCTGCTGGCGCCCCACCACCGTGGCGTCCGGAACCCAGTAGAGGGGGCGGCCCGCCGAGCGCTCTTCGGGCGATTGCGGACTGAAATCCAGGCCCTGGATCTGCGCCAGCCAGGCGGCCAGCGCTTGGTGCGTCTGCCGGTCGGCGGGTTGCGCATCGGGGGCCAGCGCGCAGGTCACGACCAGGCGTGAGCGGTCGGCATCGTTCATCGGTTTCCCTCGGTCAGGCTGTATGAACACTCGACTGATGGAACAGTCATCGGTTCTACGCACATGACGAACTGCCGGTGCGAAACCTTGCATATCCCGAACGACCCGCCGGAGGACACATGGACCAGGACCGCGAAGCACAGATCCGCCAGAAGGCCCACGACCTGTGGGTCGCCGAAGGCAAACCCAGCGGCCAGGCCGAGCGCCACTGGAAGCTCGCCGAGCAGAGCCTCGACCAGCCCCTGCCCGTGGAGCGCGCCCAGGGCCTGGATTACAAGGGCAAGGACAACCCCCGCCGCGAAGCGTAGCGGCAAGGCATATTGCAACCGGCGAAGCGGCACATCGTGCACTTTGCTGGTTGCACATCGCCATTTTATCCGCCTTATTTCCTTATATTTCAAATACTTATAAACCATCCAAAGTCTGGTACGGACCCTGCTTGCTTCATTACCTGACGCCTGCGCATTCAGTCGGGCGTCACCTTCCGTTCTTGCCACAACCACCCACTACGAGGGCAGCCACCATGCTGAATCCACGGACGCCGTTCGACCCAAGCGCCGTCGCTCCGCTCCCGTTTGGGCGAAAGCCGGAGCGTGCGCCGCCGCCCTGAACCCATCGGCGGAAATTCGAAACTTCGTCCTTCGCCGCCCAGTCAGCCGAAGGACATCGTCACCACCATGGAGAGACCCACGGGCCCGGCAGGAAACGCCGGCCCCGCTGAAAAGACGCCCCGCTGACAAGAGAGGAATGAACAATGCGCAACCAGCTGGCCGATGTGCGCCTGGAAGAAGCCACCGTCAATCTCACCGCAATCCCCACCCCGGCCGATGGCGCGCCGCCCCAGCGACGCAAGCGAATCCTCTTCGCGACCTCCGAATTCAGTGACTTCGTCAAGGCCGGCGGCCTGGGCGACGTGTCCGCCGCCCTGCCGCGCGCACTGCTGGCCGACCACGACATCCGCGTGCTGATTCCCGGTTATCCGCAGGTGCTCAAGGGCGCCGTGGCGTGCCGGGTGGTCGGCCGCCTGCCGGGCCTTGCCGCGCTGCCCGCCTGCGATATCGGCGAGCTGAAGCTGGCCGACGGCCTGATCGTCTACGCGGTGATCTGCCCCGAGCTCTATGATCGTCCGGGCACGCCCTACGTCGACCAGCATGGCCAGGAGTGGGCGGACAACCACATCCGCTTCGCCCGCCTGAGCCTGGCCGCGGCCGACATTTCCGCCGGCATGAGCGAACTGGGCTGGTGCCCGGACCTGCTCCACGTCAACGACTGGCCCACCGCCCTCGCCCCGGCGTACATGGCCTGGCGCGGGCAGATCACCCCCAGCGTGCTGACCATCCACAACCTCGGCTACCAGGGCTCCTGCCCGCTGGGCTGCTGCGCCGAGCTGGGCTTGCCCGAGGCGGCCGGCCTGCCGGGCAGCATGGAGTTCTACGGCAAGCTGTCGTTCCTCAAGGCCGGCATCAGCCACGCCAGCCACATCACCACGGTGAGCGAAACCTATGCACGCGAAATCACCGGCGAGGAGTTCGGCTGCGGCATGCATGGCGTGCTCGCCCAGCGCCGCGACCGCGGCCAGCTCAGCGGCATCACCCATGGCATCGACGCCACCTGGGACCCGCTGAACGATCCGCACCTGATCGAAGGCTTCGACGCCACCCGTCTGGCCGGCAAGCGCCGCAACGCCGAGTACATCGAGAAGCAGTTCGGCCTGCTGCCGGGCCGCGGCCCGCTGTTCGCCGTGGTCTCGCGCCTGGTGCACCAGAAAGGTATCGACCTGACCCTGGCGATCGCCGACGAGATGGTGGCCGCCGGTGGACGCCTGGTCTCCATCGGCTGCGGCGAGCCGGAGCTGGAACAGGCCATGCGCGACCTGGCCGAGCGCTACCCGGGCCGGGTCGGGGTGCAGGTCGGTTTCGACGAGACCACCGCCCGGCGCATCTATGCCGCCAGCGACTTCCTGCTGATGCCCTCGCGCTACGAGCCCTGCGGCCTCAGTCAGATGTACGCCCAGCGCTTCGGCTCGCTGCCCATTGCCCGGCATACCGGCGGGCTGGCCGACACCATCATCGATGGCGTCACCGGTCTGCTGTTCCGCGACGAGACCCCGGCCAGCTACTTCGATGCCGTGCGCCGCGCACTGAACATCTACCGCTACCCCGAGCTGCTCAACGCCATGCGCTGCAAGGCCATGGAATCGCCGCTGCTGTGGGAGGACGCCGTGCGGCCCTACACGTCGCTTTACCAACGCCTGCTGCAACGCGTGCCCGCGCAGGCCGTGCGATGACCGCGCGGCACGGTGCGCAGGTCCTGCCCGGCGGCAGGGTGAGGTTTTCGCTGTGGGCGCCGGATGCGCAGCGTGTCGAAGTGGAACTGAGCGGCGGCCAGCGCCACGACCTGGAGGCCAGCGCCGACGGCTGGTTCAGCGCCGAGGTGCCGGCCATAGTCGGGCAGACGTACCGCTACCGCATCGACCATGAACTGAGCGTCGCCGACCCGGCCTCCCGTTCCCAGGCCGGCGGCGTCGAAGGCGAAAGCCTGGTGGTCGACCCCGCGCTGTACCGCTGGCAGCATCCGCAATGGCGTGGCCGGCCGTGGCACGAAGCGGTGATCTATGAAGTCCACGTCGGCCTCTTCGATGGTTTCTCCGCCCTGCAGGGCCGCCTCGCCGAACTGGCAGCGCTGGGCGTCACCGCCATCGAGCTGATGCCGCTCAACGCCTTTCCCGGCCGGCGCAACTGGGGCTACGACGGCGTACTGCCCTACGCGCCGGCAGGCGCCTACGGCGTGCCGGACAGCCTGCGGCAGTTGATCGACACTGCCCATGGCCTGGGCCTGATGGTGTTGGTCGACGTGGTCTACAACCACTTCGGTCCGCAGGGCAATTATCTGAATCGCTACGCCAGCGCCTTCTTCCACCGGGAGCAGCAGACGCCCTGGGGGCCGGCCATCGATTTCAGCCAACCGGCGGTGCGCGAATTCTTCATCGGCAATGCCGAGATGTGGGTGCTCGAATACCGCGTCGATGGCCTGCGGATCGACGCCGTGCACGCCATCGGCGACGAGGACTTCCTCCTCGAACTGGCCAGCCGCGCCCGGCGGGCCGCCGAGGGTCGCGAATTGCACCTGGTGCTGGAAAACGAGAACAACCAGGCGCACCTGCTGCAGGGCCCTGCCGAGCAGGGGTTCGACGCCCAGTGGAACGACGACCTGCACCACTGCCTGCACGTGCTGCTCACCGGCGAGGACGAGGCGTACTACGTCGATTACGCCCAGCAGACCATCGAAAAGCTCTGCCGCTGCCTGCGCGAGGGCCTGGTGTTCCAGGGCCAGGCCGATTACCGCGGTGTCGAGCGCGGCGAACCCAGCGGCGCGCTCAGCCCGCAGGCCTTCGTGGCCTTCCTGCAGAACCACGACCAGGTCGGCAACCGCGCGCTGGGCGAGCGCCTGAGCATGCTCACGCAGACCGACCGCCTGCGCGCGGCGAGCGCCCTGGTGATGCTCTCGCCCATGGTGCCGATGCTGTTCATGGGCGAGGAATGGGGCGAGCAGCAGCCGTTCCTGTTCTTCACCGACTACCAGGGCGACCTGGCGCGGGCCGTCACGGTTGGCAGGCGCGAGGAGTTCAAGCGCTTCGCGCGCTTCTCCGAGCCTGGCGCTGCCGCCTGGATTCCCGATCCCAACGACTACCAGACCTTCGTTGCCTCGCGCCCGCGCCCGGACCAGGGCGACCCGGACTGGCGCGAGCACTACCGGCAACTGCTCGAACTGCGTCACCGCTGGCTCGTCCCGCAGTTGCCCGGCAGCCGCGCGCTCGACGCTCAGCCCCTGGGCGAACGGGCGCTCAGCGCGCGCTGGCGCCTGGGCGACGGCAGCCTGTGGCGCATCGACCTGAACCTGGGCACGGAAGAAGTCGCCATCGAACCGCCGGGAGAAAGCGCGCAGTTGCTGTTCTGCCTGGGCCAGACCGCCGCGCACTATCGCCACGGCTGGCTCGCCGGCGCCGCACTGGTGCTGTCCCTGGAGCCCAGCCTGCAGCTGAGCCCGGAGGCTTCCCGATGAGCGACCCGCAACTGGAACGTCTGGCCAGCGCCGCCGGGCTGGCCATCGACTGGATCGATGCCGACAACCGGCCGCAGCGGCTGACCGGCGAAGTCCAGCGCAACGTACTCGAGGCCCTCGGGTTTGCCGCCCAGAGCCCCGAGCAGATCAGCCAGAGCCTGGAACTGCTGGAGCAGCGTCGCGCGCAGATGCCGGCGCTGATCACCGCCGACCGCGACCGCCCCATCGACGTACCGGCCGCGACCGGTAGCCGCTACAAACTGTTCAACGAGGACGACAGCGGCCACAGCGAAGGCCATGTCGACGAGCACCGGCAGATTCCCGCCGTCGCGCACAGCGGCTATCACACGCTGCACCTGGGCGAGCACGAGATCATCGTCGCCGTCGCACCACCGCGCTGCCCGTCGGTGGCGCAGTACTGCGGCGGCCGGGAACGGGCATGGGGTGTCGCCGCGCAGCTGTATTCACTGCGGCGCGAGCAGGACGGCGGGGCCGGCGACCTGGCCGCCCTCGCCCAACTGGTGCGTGCCGCCGCCAGCCGGGGCGCGGACGCCGTGGCAATCAGCCCGCTGCATGCAATGTTCCCCGCCGCACGGGACATCTTCAGCCCCTATTCGCCTTCCAGCCGTCTGCTGTTCAACGAGCTGTATGCCGCGCCCGGTCTGGTGCTGGGTGACGAGCTGGTACGCCAGGCAGTGACGGCAGCCGGGTTGGAGGCGGAACTTGCACGCCTGGAACAGCTGCCGCTGGTGGACTGGCTGGGCGTGGCCGACCTGCGCGACCGACTGTTGGCGCAGCTGTACCAGCAGTTCCAGCAGCAGGACGGCGAACTGCACGAAGACTTCCTCGCCTTCCGCCAGCTGGGCGGCGCCGAACTGCTGCAGCACTGCTGCTTCCAGGTCCTGCAACTGCGCCGCGCCGCCTCCGGCGACGGGCTGGACTGGCGCTTCTGGCCAGAGCCGTACCGCGATGCTGCCAGCGCCGAGCTGGGCCACTTCATGGTCGACGAGGAACAGGCGATCAGCCAGCAGGCCTTCGGTCAGTGGCTGGTCGCCCGCGGCCTGCAACAGGTGCAGCGCGAGGCGCGCGAGGCTGGCATGGGCATCGGGCTGATCGCCGACCTTGCCGTGGGCGCCGAGCCCTCCGGCAGCCAGGCGTGGATGCGCCAGGACGAACTGCTCAATGGCGTCAGCGTGGGCGCGCCGCCCGACATCCTCAACCGCGCCGGGCAGAACTGGGGCATCTGCGCCTTCTCGCCCGAAGGGCTGCGACGCAACGGCTTCCGCGCCTTCATCGAGATGCTGCGGGCCAATCTGCGCTATGTCGGCGGACTGCGCATCGACCATGTGCTCGGCCTGCGTCGCCTCTGGGTCATCCCCGCCGGCGCACCGCCGGAAGCCGGCGCCTATCTCGACTATCCGCTCGACGACCTGCTGCGGCTGATCTGCCTGGAAGCCGAGCGCGCCAATGCGATCATCATCGGCGAAGACCTCGGCACCGTCCCTCCGGGCCTGCGCGAGAAGCTGGCGGAGCGCGGCATCCTCGGCATGCGCGTGCTGCTGTTCGAGCAGCAGCACGGCCATTTCACCGCACCATCGCAGTGGCCGGACAACGCCCTGGCCACCACCACCACCCACGACCTGCCGACGCTCGAAGGTTGGCAGCAGGCGCGCGACGTCGACTGGCGCGAGCGTCTCGGCCACAGCTCGCGCGAGGTGTCCGCGCAGGACCGCAACAGCCGCCAGCAGGAGACCTTCGCCTTGCGCCGGGCGCTGAGCGACAGCGGCATCGACAACGAGCCGCTGCTCGACGGCGCCATCGAATTCATCGGTGCCACCCCCGCGCCGCTGGTACTGCTGCCCCTGGAGGACGCATTGGCCTGCGTGGAACAACCCAACCTGCCCGGACCGGGCGATACCCATCCCAACTGGCGGCGACGCTTCGAACGCAACGCCGGCGAACTGCTCGACGAGCCCCGGGTGCGCGCTCGCCTCGAACGCCTGCGCCGCGCCCGCAACGGAGGCCGCGAGCATGACTGAGATACGCGCCACCCTGCGCCTGCAGTTCAACCGCGAGTTCACCCTGGACGATGCGCTGCCCTGGCTGGACTATTTCGCCCGCCTGGGAATCAGCCATCTCTATGCATCCCCGCTGCTGGCCGCGCAGCCGGGTTCGACGCACGGCTACGACTCGGTGGACCCGACCCGCATCAGCGACGAACTGGGCGGCGAACCGGCGTTGCGCCGCCTGGTAGCTGGGCTGCGGCAGAACGGCATGGGGCTGATCGTCGATACCGTGGCCAACCACATGCGCATCGGCGACGCCAACCCATGGTGGCAGGACGTCCTCGAATGGGGGCTGGACAGTCCCTACGCACACTTCTTCGATATCCGCTGGCACAGCGACGATCCACTGCTGGACCAGCAGGTGTTGCTGCCCTGCCTGGGTGAGGACTACATCGACGAAGTGACTGCCGGGCGCATCCGCCTCGACTACCTGCCGGACTCGGGTCGCTTCCTGCTGCGCTACGGCGAGCAGCGCTTCCCGGTGTGCCCTTCCAGCTACGGCATGATCCTCTGCCACAGCGAAATTCCCGAGCTGCTCGAACTGGCGCCACGCTTCGTCGAGTTGCACCACCACCCGCTGGCCCGGCACCTGGCCGAAGGGCTGTGCCGGCAGGTCGCCGCCCACCTGGCGCCGGACGCCCTGGAGCCGCTGCTGGCGTCCTACCGCGAGGATTGGCACAGCCTGCATCGGCTCATCGACCAGCAGCACTACCGGCTGGCCAACTGGCGGGTGGCGGCAGACGACATCAACTGGCGACGCTTTTTCGATATCAACGAACTGGTCGGCCTGCGCGCCGAGCATCCCGACGTTTTCCACGCCAGCCATCGCTACCTGCTGCAACTGATGGACGAAGGCCTGATCGACGGCCTGCGCATCGACCACGTCGACGGCCTTGCCGACCCGCGCGGCTACTGCCGGCGCTTGGCCCGCGCCACGGGTGGCGCACCGGTCTACGTGGAAAAGATCCTCGGCCCCGGTGAGTCGCTGCCGGCGGACTGGAAAGTTCGCGGCACCACCGGCTACGACTTCATGAACCAGGTATCGCTGCTGCAGCACGACGTACGCGGCGAACCGCAGCTGCGGCACCTCTGGCTGGAAGTCAGCGGCCGCCAGGACGGCTTCGCCGCGGAAGTACGCCAGGCCCGCAAGCATGTGCTCGCCTCACTCTTCGCCGGCGATGTCGAAGGCCTGGCGCAGCAACTCTGGCAGATCGCCCGCTTCGAGCTGGCCAGCCGCGACATCCCGCTGGGCTCGATCCGCCGCGCGCTGTTCCAGTTGCTCACGGCCTTCCCGGTGTACCGCACCTATGCCGGGGCGCTGGGCCGTTCGGAGCAGGACCAGCGCTTCTTCAGTCAGGCCGTGGAAGAGGCGCAGCAGCATCTGGACGCCAGCGACCAGCGCACCCTGGGCTGGCTCGACCGCATCCTCGGCGGTGAGCCGTTGCGCGCCCTGCCGCCCGGCCCGCTGCGGCAGTTGCGCAAGCTCGCGCTGGACCGCTTCCAGCAGCTGACCCCGCCGATTGCCGCCAAATCCCTGGAAGACACCGCCTGCTATCGCTCGGCCGCGGCGCTGGGGCGCAACGACGTCGGCTTCGACCCCGAGCTTCTCGGCAGCGACGTGGACGCCTTCCACCGTGCCTGCGAACAGCGCGCCCGCGACTTTCCCCTGGCGATGCTGGCCACCGCCACCCATGACCACAAGCGCGGCGAAGACTGCCGCGCACGCCTGGCCGTGCTCAGCGAGCGTGCCGAATGGTTCGCCGAACGGGTATGGTCCTGGTGGAAGCTCGCCGCTCCGCTGCGCCAGCACATCGAACGCGGCCCGGCGCCCAGTGGCGGCGACGAGCTGATCCTCTACCAGTGCCTGCTGGGCAGTTGGCCCCTGGGGCTTTCCCCGGACGACGGCGAAGGCATGCGCGACTACCACCAGCGCATCGAGCAATGGCAACGCAAGGCCATCCGCGAGGCCAAGCTGGACAGCGATTGGGGCGCCCCCAACGAAGCCTATGAAAGAGCCTGCGCCGAATTCCTTGCCGGCATCCTGCTCGAAGGGGCCGGCGCGCCACTGCGCCGGGCCATCGCCGAGGCGGCTGCGTACCTGATGCCCGCTGGCGCACTCAATTCGCTGGCGCAATGCGTGCTGCGCAATACCACGCCCGGTGTACCCGACCTGTACCAGGGCAACGAGTTCTGGGACTTCACCCTGGTGGACCCGGACAACCGCCGCGTGCCGGACTACGCCGCCCACGAGGCCGCACTGGAGCACGCGCCGGACTGGCCCGAACTGCTGCGCGACTGGCGCAGCGGGCGAATCAAGCAGGCCCTGCTGGCCGATGCCCTCGGCCTGCGCAAGCGCTGGCCCGCGCTCTTCCTGCAAGGGGACTACCTCGCCCTGGAAGTGCGCGGCGAGCAGGCCAACCAAGTCCTTGCCTTCGTGCGCAGCCACGCCGGCCAGCACCTGCTGGTGGTGGTGCCGCGCTGCGTCGCCGGCCTGCTGGGCGACGCAACGCTACCGCTGGTGCGCCCCGAGGACTGGGGCGATACCCGCCTGCACCTGCCTTCTTCCCTGGCCGCCGTCCGCTGGAGCGGGCTGGCCGGCCCTGTCGATCCGCACGACGGCGAACCGCGCCTGGCCGACCTGCTGCGCGCGGTACCGGTGAACATGCTCATATCAGGAGGTGAACGATGAAGGTCAACGAGCGCAGAGTCAGCGAACTGGCCTACCAGATCTGGGAGTCCGAGGGGCGCCCGGAAGGCCAGCAGGATCGCCACTGGCGCATGGCGCGCAGCCTCGCCGAGGCCGAAGCGGCGAACCAGAACGGCGAGGCCGAGGAGCCGGTGCAGCCGCGCTTCGAAGGCGAGCAGGAGCCGGAGAAGCCCGCCCTGCTGCAGGAGCCGCCGCGCCGCAAGGGGCGCCTGCCCAAGGCCGATCCCGAAATCCCCGCGCAAGCCGTGGGCGAAACCGTGGCCCCCACGCCCAAGCGCGCCGCGCGCAAACCCAAGGCCACCGACGAGCCGGTGCCCGCCCAGCCGGCCAAGCCCAAGCGTACCAAGAGCGCGCCGCCGCCCACGCCCACCGCCCGGCTGGGTAAACCCAAAGAATCCAAGCCCGTCTGACCCAGGAGCCGGACATGACCCGACGTGCACATTCCCGCGTAACCGAAGGCCGCCCCTTTCCGCTGGGGGCGACCTGGGACGGGCTGGGCGTCAACTTCGCACTGTTCTCCGCCCACGCCACCAAGGTCGAGCTGTGCCTGTTCGACGCCCAGGGCAAGCGCGAGATCGAACGCATCGAACTTCCCGAATACAGCGACGAAATCTGGCACGGCTACCTGCCCGACGCCCATCCCGGCCAGATCTACGGCTACCGGGTGTACGGCCCCTACGAACCCGACGCGGGGCACCGTTTCAACCCTAACAAGCTGCTGATCGACCCTTACGCCCGGCAGTTGGTCGGCGAGCTCAAATGGTCCGAATCGCTGTTCGGCTACACCATCGGCTCCCCCGACGCCGACCTGAGCTTCGACGAGCGCGACAGCTCACCCTTCGTGCCCAAGTGCAAGGTCATCGACCCGGCCTTCACCTGGAGCGAACAGCAGCCGGTGCGCGTGCCCTGGAACGAAACGGTGATCTACGAGGCCCACCTGCGCGGCCTGAGCATGCGCCACCCGGACGTGCCCGAGCGCCTGCGTGGCACCTGCGCCGGGCTGATGAACAGCGAGTTGCTGCAACACCTGCGGCAGCTGGGCATCACCAGCCTGGAACTGTTGCCGGTGCATGGCTTCCTCGACGACAAGCACCTGCTCGAAAAAGGCATGGCCAACTACTGGGGCTACAACACCATCGCCTTCTTCGCGCCGCAGGCGCGTTACCTCGCCAGCGGCCATATCAACGAGTTCAAGGAGATGGTCGCGCACCTGCATGCCGCCGGTATCGAACTGATCCTCGACGTGGTCTACAACCACACCGCCGAAGGCAACGAGCTGGGCCCCACGCTTTCCATGCGCGGCATCGACAACGTCTCCTACTACCGCCTGCAGGCCGACAACCGGCGCTACTACGTCAACGACTCGGGCACCGGCAATACGCTGGACCTGAGCCACCCCTGCGTGCTGCAGATGGTCACCGATTCGCTGCGCTACTGGGCCACCGAGATGCGCGTGGACGGCTTCCGCTTCGACCTCGCCTCCATCCTCGGCCGCTACGCCGACGGCTTCGACGAACGCCACAGCTTCCTCGTGGCCTGCCGCCAGGACCCCGTGCTCAGCCACCGCAAGCTCATCGCCGAGCCGTGGGACTGCGGTCCCGGCGGCTACCAGGTGGGCGGTTTCCCACCCGGCTGGGTCGAGTGGAACGACCGCTTCCGCGACACCGTGCGCAGCTTCTGGCGCGGCGACGAGGGCCAGTTGCCGGACCTGGCACGACGCCTCACCGCCTCGGGCGATCTCTACGACCAGCGCGGCCGGCGGCCCTACGCCTCGGTGAACTTCATCACCGCCCACGACGGCTTCACCCTGCGCGACGTGGTCAGCTACGACCACAAGCACAACGAGGCCAACGGCGAGGACAACCGCGACGGCAGCGACGACAACCGTTCCTGGAACCACGGCGTCGAAGGCCCCACGGACGACCCGGAAATCCGCCGCCTGCGCCTGCAGCAGATGCGCAACCTGATGGCCACGCTGCTGCTCTCCCAGGGCACGCCCATGCTGCTGGCCGGCGACGAGTTCAGCCGCACCCAGCAGGGCAACAACAACGTCTACTGCCAGGACAACGAACTGGGCTGGGTGGACTGGAACCTCGACGACGAGGGTCGCGAGCTGCTGGCCTTCACCCGCCGCCTGATCCGCCTGCGCCAGGCCTACCCGATCCTGCGGCGCGGAAGATTCCTGGTCGGCGAGTACAACGAGGAGCTGGGCGTGCGCGATGTCACCTGGCTCGCCGCCGAGGGCGTGGAGATGACCGAGGACCATTGGCACGATCCGCAACGCCGCAGCCTCGGCATGTTGCTCGATGGCCGCGCGCAGCCCACCGGCATCCGCCGCAGCGGCGGCGATGCGACCTTGCTGCTGCTGGTCAACGCCGGCCACGAAGACCTCGACTTCGTGCTCCCGGAAACCGCCCAGGGTCGCGAGTGGCAATTCCTCCTCGACACCCGAGAACCGGGCCAGGACCACGAGCGCAACTGGGAATTCGGCACCGCCTACCCCCTGGGTGCGCGTTCGCTGGTGCTGTTCACCCTGCGCCGCGGCGAGGACTGACGAGCGGGGAGAATCGGTCTGAACGGCCCACCACGCCCTCAGTCGGAATCTGTAGGGGCCCCGCAAAGGGGCCCACCGATTTTTTCCGCGAGAGTCCGCGCACGCGCCGGCATCGCCGACCACCGCGCGCGCCGAGGAGGACAAGATGAAAGCAGTCGTATTCCACGACGTCGGCGACATCCGCCTGGAGGATGTGCCCGCACCCGCACTCAAGCACCCCAACGATGCCATCGTTCGCCTCACGGCCTCGGCCATCTGCGGCACCGACCTGCACTTCGTGCGCGGTTCGGTGGGCGGCATGAAACCCGGCACCATCCTCGGCCACGAAGGCGTGGGCATCATCGAGGAGCTGGGTGACGAGGTGCGCAACCTGCAGGTGGGCGACCGTGTGGTGATCCCCTCCACCATCGCCTGCGGCAACTGCTCGTACTGCCGCGCCGGCTACTACGCGCAGTGCGACAGGGCCAACCCCAACGGCAAGCGCGGCGGCACCGCCTTCTTCGGCGGCCCGGAAAGTACCGGCGCCTTCCACGGCCTGCAGGCGGAGAAGGCGCGCATCCCCTACGCCAACATCGGGTTGATCCGCCTGCCCTCGCAGATCAGCGACGACCAGGCGATCCTGCTCTCGGATATCTTCCCCACCGGCTGGTTCGGCGCGGAGCTGGCCGAGGTCGGCATCGGCGACACCGTCGCGGTGTTCGGCTGCGGGCCGGTCGGCCAGTTCGCCATCGCCAGCGCACTGCTGATGGGCGCGGCGCGGGTGTTCGCCATCGACCGCCACCCCGACCGCCTGCATATGGCCCGCCAACAGGGTGCCGAAGTGATCGACTTCGAGCGCGAGGACCCGGTTCAGGCGCTGCTCTGGCTCACCGAAGGCATAGGCGTGGACCGTGCCATCGATGCCGTGGGCGTGGATGCCGAACACAGCCACGGCGCCGAGACCGAGGCGCCGGCGCAGGAGCACAAATCCGCATGGGTGCCGGGCAACGCGCCGAGCCAGGCGCTGGAATGGGCCGTGGCGGCCCTCGCCAAGGCCGGCAGCCTGGGCATCATCGGCGTGTACGGTCCGGATCAGCGCAGCTTCCCCATCGGCGAGGCGATGAACAAGAACCTCACGCTGAAGATGGGCAACTGCCACCACCGCCGCTACATCCGCCGGCTCATCGAACTGGTGCTGGCCGGGCGCATCGATCCCGCGGCCATCCTCACCCAGGTCAAGCCGATGAACGACGTGATCGACGCCTTCGAGGCCTTCAACCAGCGCGAGACCGGTTGGGTCAAGGTCGAACTGCAACCGCAGCGCCGGGAGGCACGCCTGGGCGATGAAGAAAGAGTGCGCCCGCCGCACCGCCACTGACACAGGATGATTGGCCTATGAAGGAACTGCACATTGGCATTTCCGGCTGGCGCTACACCCCCTGGCGCGGTGATTTCTACCCTCAAGGACTGCGCCAGAAGGACGAGCTGCGCTACGCCTCGCGAGCCTTCAACAGCATCGAGCTGAACGGCTCGTTCTACGCCTTGCAGAAGCCCGAGCGCTATCGCCGCTGGGCAGAGGACACCCCCGACGGCTTCGTCTTCAGCGTCAAGGGCCCGCGCTACATCACCCACACCCGGCGTTTGAAGGACGTGGAGGAAGCCGTCGCCAACTTCTATGCCTCCGGCCCGCTGGAGCTGGGCGGCAAGCTCGGTCCGATGCTGTGGCAGGTGCCGCCGTCGCTGAAGTACGACCCGGACGTGGTCGAGGCCTTCCTGACGCTGCTGCCACGCACCACCGACGCCGCCCTGAAGCTGGCCAGGGACGCCGCCACGCGGCGCCCGCCGGAGTGGCCGACCGCCGTCGCCCGACACCCGCTGCGCCATGCCATGGAGGTGCGCCACGCCAGTTTTGCCTGCGCGGAATTCGCCCGGCAGCTGCGCCGCCACAACGTGGCGCTGGTGTTCGCCGATGCGCCGCGCAAGTGGCCCTACGGCGAAGACCTCACCGCCACCGACTTCGTCTACCTGCGCCTGCACGGCGAAAAGGAACTGTACGCCAGCGGCTATGGCGAGGCCGCCCTCAAGCGCTGGAGCGAACGCATCGCCCGTTGGCGGCGCGGCCTGCAACGGGCAGACGCCGAGCTGTTCGATCCCGCCACCCGTGGCGATCGCCGCCAGCGCGAGGTGTATTGCTACTTCGACAATGACATGAAGGTCCGCGCGCCCTACGACGCCAGCCAATTGATGGCGCTGCTGGACCTTCAGCTTGCGGGCCGCCAGGAACCCGGCCAACCGGCGGGAGACTGGCAATGACCCGCGCCGAGAACGATCTGGCCCACCCCGCCCAGGCGCAGGCCGGCACCCTGTTGCGGGTGCTCACGGTGAACACCCACAAGGGCTTCACCGCCTTCAACCGGCGCTTCATTCTTCACGAACTGCGCGACGCCGTTCGTGCGACCTCGGCGGACCTGGTGTTTCTCCAGGAAGTCCACGGCGAACACCAGTTGCACGCCGAACGCCAGCCCAACTGGCCGGCCACTCCGCATTACGAGTTCCTCGCCGACAGCATGTGGCCGGCATTCGCCTACGGGCGCAACGCCGTGTACCCCGAGGGTCATCACGGCAACGCCCTGCTCTCGCGCCTGCCGATCAGCCGCTGGGACAACCGCGACGTCTCGGTGGCCGGCACCGAGGAACGCGGGCTGCTCTACGCCCAGATCGACCTGCCGGGCGAGCGATCCCTGCACGCAGTGTGCGTGCACCTGGGCCTGCACGAGACCCAGCGGCAGCAGCAACTGCAGCTGCTCTGCGAACTGGTCGGCGAGCTGCCGGCCAACGACCCGGTGGTGGTCGCCGGCGACTTCAACGACTGGCGCTGCCGCGCCTCCGGCCTGCTCGCCGGCTGCGGGCTGCGCCCGGCCTTTCCCCGGGAAGGCGGCGAGCCGCGCAGCTTTCCGGCGCGCTGGCCGTTGCTGCGGTTGGACCGCATCTACGTGCGCAACCTCAAGGTCACCCTGAGCGAGGTGCTCAACCGCAAGCCCTGGCCTCACCTGTCCGACCATCTTCCCCTGCTGGCCGAGGTATCGCTATGAACGAGTGCTGGCGCGACGGCAACCGGGTCGAGCTGTTGATCAACGGCGAAGCCTTCTACCCCAGCGTGTTCCAGGCCATCGAAGAGGCCCGGCAGGAAGTCCTGCTGGAAACCTTCATCCTGCGTGACGACAAGGTCGGGCGCGGGCTGCGCCAGGTGCTGATCGACGCGGCGCAGCGCGGCGTGCGCGTGGACGTGATCGCCGATGGCTACGGCACGCCGGACCTGGATGCCAGCTTCCTGGGCGGCCTGCTGGATGCCGGCGTGCGCCTGCACCTGTTCGATCCGCAGCGGCCGCTGCTGGGCATGCGCACCAACCTGTTCCGCCGGCTGCATCGCAAGCATGTGGTGGTGGACGGCCAGGTCGGTTTCGTCGGCGGCATCAACTTCTGCGCCGACCACCTGGCCGATTTCGGCGTCATGGCCAAGCAGGACTATGCGGTGAAGGTGCGCGGGCCGAGCGTGCAGGACATCCGCCGCGCCTGCCTGGACCTGCTCGCCCAGTATGGCGACATGCCCGCCGCCGATGCCGTGCATCCCGGCGGCCCGGCAGGCCCCTGCCGGGCCTGCCTGGCGATCCGCGACAACCTCGACCGCCGCACCGAGATCGAACAACACTACCTGCGCGCCATCGGCCGCGCCCGGGAACGCCTGGTGATCGCCAACGCCTACTTCTTCCCGGGCTATCGCCTGCTGCGCGCCTTGCGCGACGCCGCCCGGCGCGGGGTGCAGGTGCGCCTGATCCTGCAGGGCCTGCCGGACATGCCGCTGGTGCGCCTGTGCAGCAAGCTGCTCTACGACACCCTGCTGCGCGACGGCGTGGAGATCTTCGAATACCGGGACCGTCCGTTGCACGGCAAGGTTGCAGTGATGGATCGCCACTGGGCCACGGTCGGCTCGAGCAACCTCGACCCGCTGAGCCTGTCGCTGAACCTGGAGGGCAATCTGCTGATCGAGGAATCCGCGTTCGCCAGCGAGCTGGACGACCATCTGGAACACCTGGCGGCCAGCAGTTGCCGCCGCGTCACCCGCCAGTATGCCCGGCGCGGCTACTGGTGGCGGGCGCCGCTGGTGTTCCTGAGCTTCCACTTCCTGCGGCATTTCCCTGCCATTGCCGGCCAGTTGCCGGCGCACCGGCAGGTCCTCCATCCCGCGAGCCTCGAGGAAAACGCCCGCCAATCGCAGGTGCAGCCATGAAGAACAAGAAATTCTGGAAGCGCGCCAACCGCGTCTTCAATATCGTCCTGCTGGTGGCGCTGCCGGTGCTGCTGTTCCTGTTGCTGCGCGCCACCGACTGGGACGAGGTGTTCCGCCTGCTGCGCGAATACAAGTTCAGCACCCTGGCGCTGGGCATGCTGATCGCCCTGGGCAGCTATGCCATCTTCAGCAGCTTCGACGTGCTCAGCCGCTTCTACATCGGCCACCCGCTGCCGGTGCGGCGGGTGTTCACCGTGGCCTTCGTGTGCAACGCCTTCAACCTCAACCTCAGCTCCTGGGTCGGCGCCATCGCGCTGCGCTTCCGCCTCTACGGGCGGCTGGGGATGAGCGCGGGGGATATCACGCGGATCCTCACCTTCAGCATGATCACCAACTGGTACGGCTACCTGCTGCTGGCCGGGGTGTTGTTCGTCTGTGGCTATCCCGACCTGCCGGACACCTGGTCACTGGGCCAGAGC
This sequence comes from Pseudomonas sp. DP-17, assembly GCF_022380625.1. NCBI lineage: Bacteria > Pseudomonadati > Pseudomonadota > Gammaproteobacteria > Pseudomonadales > Pseudomonadaceae > Pseudomonas > Pseudomonas sp. DP-17. The sequence goes on along the minus strand of NZ_JAKSXG010000002.1, from coordinate 291,684 downwards.
GGCCTGCGCGCCATCGGCGTGGTGCTTCTGCTGCTGGGCGCCGGCTACCTGCTCGCCTGCCGCTTCGCCCGCCGCCGCGCCTGGGGGTGGAAGCGCTATCGGCTGAACCTGCCGACCTGGCGCCTGGCGGCGCTGCAGGGCTTCGCCGGGGCGAGCAACTGGTCGATGATGGCGCTGTTGATCTACACCCTGTTGCCGGATTCGGCGGATTACCCGACGGTGCTGGCGACGCTGCTGATCAGCAGCATCGCGGGTGTGGTGCTGCACGTACCGGCGGGCTTGGGGGTGATCGAGACGGTGTTCATCACCGTGCTGCGCGATCATTTTTCCCGTGGCGAACTGCTGGCGGCGCTGATCGGCTATCGGGTGCTGTATTTCCTCATCCCGCTGCTGCTCGCCTGCGCCGTCTACCTGTGGCTGGAGCGCCACGCAAAGAAGCTCAAGCGCCGCGCGGAACGGCAGGAGGCGGCGCGGGCTTCCTGAGCGTCGGCCCTGCCGACGGATCGCGGGTACGGCTCGCTCCTACAACGCCGGAGTAACCGGGCGCGCAGAAGCGGATTTATCCGCGATTTTCTGTGCGAGCGCTCGGGGCCATCCGCAGAGCGTAAAGCGCATCATGCGCCAGCGTTATCCGCCGCGAGGCAAGCGGCGGATAACCCGTTCCGGGTTAACCGCCCTGACGGTTCCTGATTTGCCGCGGCCCCGCGGCTACAGGTCCACCCCGTCTCCTACAGGGCGCAGGATCAGGCAGCCCAGCGGAGGCAGATCCAGCGCCAGGGACTGCGCCTGCCCGTGGGACCCGTGGGGGTCGCTGTCCAGCGTCCCGCGGCTTCCGGCGCCGGAGCCGCCGAAACTGTCCGCGTCGCTGTTGAGCAGCACCTGCCAGTGACCCGGCAACGGAACGCCCACGCGATAATGAGGGCGCGGCACCGGGGTAAAGTTGTGCACCACCAGCAGCGGCGACCCATCGCCGGCCAGGCGCAGCCAGGCGAACACGCTGTTGAGCTGGTCGTCGCCGATCAGCCAGTGGAAGCCTTCGGCGCGATCATCGAAGGCGTGCATGGCCGGCTCCTCGCGCAACAGGCGATTGAGCTCGCGCACCAGTGCCTGGACGCCGAAGTGCTCGGCATAGCGCAACAGGTACCAGTCCAGTTGCCCGTCGTGGTCCCACTCGCGCCACTGGCCGAACTCGCAGCCCATGAACAGCAGCTTCTTGCCCGGATGGGTCCACATCATCGACAGGTACAGCCGCAGGTTGGCGAACTGCTGCCAGCGGTCCCCCGGCATCTTGCCCAGCAGCGAACCCTTGCCGTGCACCACTTCGTCGTGGGAGATCGGCAGGATGAAATGCTCGGAGAAGGCGTAGAGCAGGCCGAAGGTCAGCTTGTGGTGGTGATAGCCGCGGTTGATCGGGTCCTCGCGGATGTACGACAGGCTGTCGTGCATCCAGCCCATGTTCCACTTGTAGGCGAAGCCCAGGCCGCCCTGCTCGGTGGGCCGGCTGACCCCCGGCCAGGCGGTGGATTCCTCGGCGATCACCAGCGCGCCGGGCGCCTCGGTGTGCACCACGCTGTTGAGATGGCTGAGGAACTCGATGGCTTCAAGGTTCTCCCGCCCGCCGTGGCGGTTGGGGATCCACTCGCCTTCCTTGCGCGAATAGTCGCGGTAGAGCATCGAGGCCACCGCATCCACACGCAACGCATCGATGTGATACTCACGCAGCCAGTGCAGCGCCGAGGCCAGCATGAAGCCGTGCACCTCGTTGCGCCCGAGGTTGTAGATGTAGGTATCCCAGTCCTGGTGGAAGCCTTCGAAGGGATGCGCGTATTCGTACAGCGAAGTGCCGTCGAAATGCGCCAGGCCATGGGCGTCGGTGGGGAAATGCGCCGGTACCCAGTCGAGGATCACGCCGATGCCGGCCTGGTGGCAGCGGTCGACGAAGCGGGCGAAGTCCGCCGGGCTGCCGTAGCGCGCGGTGGGCGCGAACAGCGACAGCGGCTGGTAGCCCCAGGAGCCGCCGAAGGGGTGCTCCATGATCGGCATCAGCTCGATGTGGGTGAAACCCAGGTCGCCGACATAGGGGATCAGCCGGTCGGCCAGTTCGTCCCAGGTCGGTGTGCGGTTATCCACCCACTGCCAGGAGCCGGCGTGCAGCTCGTAGATGGACAGCGGCCGGTCGACGCCCTGGCGTTCGGCGCGCTGGTTCATCCAGTCGTGGTCCTGCCAGCTGAACGGCGTCGGGTCGGGCACCCGCGAGCCCGTGGCCGGCGGCATCTCGGTCGCCAGCGCCATGGGGTCGGCCTTGAGCGGCAGGACGCCGTCGCTGCCCAGCAGCTCGTACTTGTAGATCTCACCGGGCTGCAGGCGCGGGATGAACAGCTCCCAGACGCCGGCCGGATAGCGCAGGCGCATCACATGGCGGCGGCCATCCCAGCCGTTGAAGTCGCCGACCACCGAGACCCGCCTGGCATTGGGCGCCCAGACGGCGAAGCGCACGCCGGGAACGCCGTCCATTTCCGTCACCTGGGCGCCCAGGCATTTGCCGAGCTGGCGGTGGTTGCCCTCGGCGAACAGGTAGAGGTCCAGCTCGCTCAGGGACGGGCCGAAAGCGTAGGGGTCCTCGGTGACCTGTTCGTGCTCGGGCCAGTGGATGCGCAGGCGGTAGGGCGTGCCGCTGGCCAAGGGGGATTGCAGATGGGCGACGAACAGCCCGCTGGCGTCGACCGCCTGCATGGCGGCGAGGAAGTCGTCTTGCGGCGACAGCAACTCCACCGCCAGCGCACCGGGAAGCCAGACGCGCACCACGCCGCCCTCGGCGTCGCGGTGCGGGCCGAGGAAGGCGAAGGGGTCGGCATGGTCGGCCCGCTGAAGATGGTCCAGATCGCTGCGCAGGGTCATGTACGTCCTCCGAGTAAGTGTCGCGCCAATTCAAAGAGTCCTTGCAGGGGTACTTCCAGCCAGTCGGGGCGGTGGCCGGCTTCGTAGAGCACTTCGTAGGCTGCTTTCTCCAGGCTGAACAGGGCCAGCGCGGCGCCCTCGCCTTCGCGGCCATGCCATTCGTGGGGCAGATCGACGGCGGCTGCGCGGTAAGCCTCAAGGAAGGCGTCGCGGGCCTCGCGGCGGTAGCGCACGGCCAGGGCGGCGCGCGCCGACTGCACTGCAGCAGCCTCCTCGGTACCCTGTGCGCTGCGCAGGGCCATGGCGGCGGCGTAGTCGAAGGAGCGCAGCACGCCGGTGACGTCCTTGAGCGGGCTATGGCGCTGGCGGCGCTCGGCCAGCGGCCGGTTGGGCTCGCCCTCGAAGTCGATCAGGTAGGCGTCGCCCTGCACCACCAGCACCTGCCCCAGGTGGAGGTCGCCATGGACGCGGATCATCACCCCGCCCTCGGCCAGGCGCGCGAGATTGCCCACGGCCTGCAGCAGTTCGGAGCGTTTTTCCAGCAGCCAGTCGACCATCGCCCGGCCGCGCTCATCGAGGGCCTCGCGGGATGTCCCCAGCGCCTCCAGCGCCTGTTCGATCTGCGCGCCGATGCTGCGGGTCCACAAGGCGCTGTCGGCGGCAGCGCTGCGGTGCAGGCCGAAGTCCGGCTCATCGGTGGCCTCGGCGAGCAACTGGTGCATTTCGCCCAGGCGCTGGCCGAACTTGCCGGCGAACAGGCGCAGCTCTTCCATCGCGTCGAACTCCGGTTCCGCCGTTTCCACGCCCGGCAGCAATCCGTCGCGCATGGCGCGTTCGAGCTGGTTGAGCGTCCAGCTCCAGGCATCGCCCTGGTTGCTCAGGTAGCCCTGCAGCAGGAGCAGCGTGTGCGGCTGGCCACTGGCGTCGATACGGCGCACCTCGCCCAGCAGCGGAGCGATGTTGGCGAAGCCGCGGCGGCTCAGGTAGCCGCCCATTTCCGCCTCCGGATGCACGCCGGGGAACACGCGGCGCAGCAGCTTGAGCAGCAGGCGGTTACCGATCAGCGCGGAGCTGTTGGATTGCTCGACGCCCAGCACACGGATGTCGGCGTCCTCACCGATATCGGCGTACTGCGACAGGCCCGGCTGCGGCAGGAACTGCAATTCGCCAGCCGCGCCCTGCAGGGTCGCGCCCTGGCGCAGCTGGTTGAGAATCAGCCGGCTGAAACGCGGCAGGCTGAAGGCATCGGTCAGCAGGCCGACCCTGCGTCCACGGCGCAGGCGCGCCAGCGCCAGTTGCTGCGGCAGGTCGTTGCCGGCGCTGCCCTTCTCCGGTACCGCGGCCAGCGGCAGCTGGTAATGCTCGGCGCCATCAGCACCGGTGACTTCCACCTCGGCCAGCATGGGCGCGGCGTCGGCCTCTTCCAGCGGCATGGCGTAGAGCAGATGGGCGCTGCCGGCATCCACCCGGCCGGCGGAGAACCAGCGGCGCTTGGGCAGGTAGCGCGGCAGCGAATCGCCCTCCAGCAAATCGCGGGGCGCGCCTCGCGTGAGCTCTTCAAGGCGCTGCGCCAGCACCAGGGTCGGCAGCTCGGGCATGCGCTCCACCGGCTTCACGTGCCAGGCCGGCATCTGCTGGCTGTCGGCCAGGTAGAACCAGTAGAAGCCGTAGGGCGGCAGTGTCAGCAGGTAGGTCATCCGGCCGATCGGCGGGAAGGACGAGCCGCCGAGCATCTCCACCGGCACCCGGCCATCGAAGGCCGACAGGTCCAGCTCCACCGCCTGGGCGGCGCCGGAGAGGTTGGCGACGCAGAGGATGCTGTCCTCGCTGGCGCCGTCGCCCTCGGGCCTGTATTGGCGCAGGTAGGCCAGGATGCGGCGGTTGGGGGGCGACAGCATGGTGATGCTGCCGCGGCCGAAAGCCTTCTGCTGCTTGCGCACGCCGAGCATGCGGCGCATCCAGTTGAGCAGCGAATGCGGGTCGCGCGACTGGGTTTCGACGTTGACGCTCTGGTAGCCATAGAGCGGATCGAGGATCGGCGGCAGCACCAGGCTGGCCGGGTCGGCGCGGGAGAACCCGCCATTGCGGTCCACCGACCATTGCATGGGGGTACGTACGCCGTCGCGGTCACCCAGGTAGATGTTGTCGCCCATGCCGATCTCGTCGCCGTAGTACAGGGTCGGCGTGCCCGGCATGGACAGCAGCAGGCTGTGCAGCAGCTCGATGCGCCGGCGGTCGCGCTCCACCAGCGGCGCGAGGCGGCGGCGAATGCCCAGGTTGATGCGCGCGCGGCGGTCGGCGGCATAGTAGTTCCAGAGGTAGTCGCGCTCGTCGTCGGTGACCATCTCCAGAGTCAGCTCATCGTGGTTGCGCAGGAAGATCGCCCACTGGCAGTTGTCCGGGATCGCCGGGGTCTGGCGCAGGATGTCGGTGATCGGGAAGCGGTCTTCCTGGGCGATGGCCATGTACATGCGCGGCATCAGCGGGAAGTGGAAGGCCATGTGGCATTCGTCGCCGGGGCCGCCTTCCGTCCCGCCAAAATACGGGCGGGTGTCCTCGGGCCACTGGTTGGCCTCGGCCAGCAGCATGCGGTCCGGGTAGTGCGCGTCCAGTTCGGCGCGGATGCGTTTGAGCACCACGTGGGTTTCGGGGAGGTTTTCGTTGTTGGTGCCATCGCGCTCGATCAGGTACGGGATGGCATCCAGGCGCAGCCCGTCGACGCCCAGGTCCAGCCAGTAGCGCATCACCCCGAGCACCGCGCGCAGCACCTGCGGGTTGTCGAAATTCAGGTCCGGCTGGTGCGAATAGAAGCGGTGCCAGAAGTACTGCCCGGCCACCGGGTCCCAGGTCCAGTTGGACTGCTCGGAGTCGATGAAGATGATCCGCGTCTGGTCGTAGCGGGTGTCGCCGTCGGACCACACGTACCAGTTGCGCGCCTGGGAGCCCTTCTTCGCCCGGCGGGCGCGCTGGAACCAGGGATGCTGGTCGGAGGTGTGGTTGATGACGAGCTCGGTGATCACCCGCAACCCGCGCTCGTGCGCCGCGTCGATGAAGCGGCGCGCGTCGGCCAGGGTCCCGTAGTCGGGGTGGACGCCCTTGTACATGGCGATGTCATAGCCATCGTCGCGCCGTGGCGAGGGGTAGAACGGCAGCAGCCAGAGGGTGTTCACGCCCAGTTCGGCAATGTAGTCGAGCTTCTCGATCAGCCCGCGGAAGTCACCGATGCCGTCGTTGTTGGCGTCGAAGAAGGACTTCACGTGCAACTGGTAGATGACCGCGTCCTTGTACCAGAGCGGGTCATCGAGAAACGGGCGGGTCTTGCGCTTGGCCATGTCGCGGTCCTCTACGAATTCGGGTCACTGCTCGGGGCGCAGGCGCCAGATGCCGAACGGCAGGTGCCAGGGCTCGATGCGCATCCACTGGCGCTTGCCGTGCCAGGTCCAGCGATGGCCGTTCATCAGGTCCTCGCCGCCCATGGCGGCGTCGTCGGGAAGGCCGAACTCCCAGAGCGGCAGCTCGAAGTGCGCTTCCTGGGCGTTGTGCGGGTCGAGGCTGACGGCGATGAGGATGAAGTTGCCGAGATCCTCGGTGCGCTTGCCGAACAGCAGGATGTTGTCGTTGTAGGCGTTGTAGGCCTGGAACCCGAGGTGGCTGTGCAGCGCGGGGTTTTCGCGGCGGATGCGGTTGAGCCGGGTGATCTCGCCGACTATGTTGCCGGGGCCGTGGTAGTCGCGCTGGCGCAGCTGGTACTTCTCGGAATCGAAGTACTCCTCCTTGCCCGGCACCGGGTCGGCCTCGCACAGCTCGAAGCCCGAGTACATACCCCACAGGCCCGAGCCCATGGTTGCCAGCGCCGCGCGGATGAGAAAGCCGGCGCGCCCGGAACGCTGCAGGAAGTAGGGATTGATGTCCGGGGTGTTGACGAAGAAGTTCGGCCGGTAGCAATCGCGCAGCGGCGGCTGGTTGAGCTCGGTCAGGTATTGCTCCAGCTCCGCCTTGGTGTTGCGCCAGGTGAAGTAGGTGTAGCTCTGGCTGAAGCCGACCTTGCCCAGGCGCGCCATCATTGCCGGGCGGGTAAAGGCCTCGGCGAGGAAGATCACCTGCGGATGCTCGCGGCGCACCTCGGCGATCAGCCACTCCCAGAACGGCAGCGGCTTGGTGTGCGGGTTGTCGACCCGGAACAGCGTGACGCCCTGCTCCACCCAGCCCAGCACCACCTGCAGCAACCCGAGCCAAAGGTCGGGCACTGCGTCGGGGGCATAGAAGTCGACGTTGACGATGTCTTCGTACTTCTTCGGCGGGTTCTCGGCGTGGCGTATGGAACCGTCGGCGCGCCAGCTGAACCAGCCGGGGTGCTCGCGCAGCCAGGGATGGTCCGGCGAGCACTGGATGGCGAAGTCCAGGGCGACTTCCAGGCCGTGCTCGCGGGCGGCGTCGACCAGTTTGCGGAAATCTTCCAATGTGCCCAGCTGCGGGTGCACGGCCTCGTGACCGCCCTCTTCGCTGCCGATGGCGTAGGGGCTGCCGGGATCGTTCTCGCCGGCCTGGAGGCTGTTGTTGCGGCCCTTGCGGTGGGTGCGGCCGATGGGATGGATGGGCGGGAAGTAGAGGACGTCGAAGCCCATCGCGGCGATTTCCGGCAGGCGCCGGTGGACGTCCGCGAAGGTGCCGTGCTGGCCGGGCACGCGGCTTTCCGAGCGCGGGAACAGTTCGTACCAGCTGGCAAATTCGGCCAGCTGCCGCTCCACGTCCAGCTCAAAGGTCAGGCTGCGGGTCAGGTGCGGACGGTGCTCTGCGCGCTGCATCACTTCCAGGGTGCGCGGCGCCATGAACAGGGCGAAGCGGGCCTCGCGCTCGCCGTTATCCTGCAGCTCACGGACGATCTCGCCCAGTTCAGCCTCGCAATCTTCGGGAGCGGTCTGCAGCACGCCCTGCAGCAGGTCGAGGCCCTCGCGCAATTCAAGGTCAACGGCCTGGCCGGCGGCGTACTTCTTCTCCAGCTCGTAGCGGAAGCTCGCATAGCTGTCGATCCAGGCCAGCACGATGAATTCGGCGCGGCCGACCTGCGTTGGCGTGATGTGGGCGTCCCAGTGATCGTTGCCCAGCGGCTGCATCGGCACTTTCTGCCAGGGCGCGTGCTTGTCTTCGCGCCAGGCGACTTCGGCGGCCAGCTTGTCGTGGCCATCGCAGAACAGCCGGGCGTGCACCCGGGTGCGGCGATTGCAGATGGCTTTCGCGGCGAAACGCCCGCTCTCCAGGCGCGGCTCCACGTCCTCGATGACGATGCGCGCCTGGTTGGCGGCGGCTTCGGCCCGGCTTGCGGGATTCTCCAGTTCCATTCGCGGCGCCCTCCTCGCTGCGCTGTTCGGTACAAGGCTTCCGAACCGTGAGGGCGGCGCAAGTTCAGGCTATTTTCCCGGCGGCGGGCTCAGGAGCTCTTGCGCCTCGGCGCACTCGTCCGGGCAGCGGCGCCCTTGCTGGTGCTGCGGCTGCTCCCGCCGCTGCGCTTGGCCGGCGCGCTGGCGGCACCGCGCTTCTTGCCGTCGCCCTTCAGGCTGCGCTTGAGCAGTTCGGTGAGGTCGATGATGTCGGCGCCCTCGCTGGAACGCTCCTCCACCTGCGCGACTTCGGCGAGCTGGCCCTTGGCGGCCTTCTGCTCCACCAGGCGGTGGATCTCCTCGCTGAAGGTGTCCTGGTAGTCCTCCGGCGTCCATTGCCCGCTCATGTCCTTGACCAGGCGCTCGGCCATCTCCACCTCGCGCTTGTCGAGCTTGACCTTCGACAGGTTCAGTCCCAGCTCGTCCACCTCGCGCACATCCTCCGGCCAGCGCAGGGTCATCAGCAGGATGGCGTCACCCTCGGCGCGCAGCATCGCCAGGTGCTGGCGGCTGTGCATCACCAGTTGGCAGACAGCGGCCTTGTCGGTCTTCCGCAGGGTGTCGCGCAGCAGCACGTAGACCTTCTCGCCGCGCTTCTCGGGGGTGAGGTAATAGGGCGAGTCGTAGAACGGCACCGGAATCTCGCTCACCTCGATGAAGCTCAGGATGTCGATGGTCTGGGTGGCTTCCGGCCGCGCCGCGCGGATTTCCTCCTCGCTGAGCACCACGTAGCGGCCCTTCTCCAGCTCCACACCCTTGACGATGTGTTCCTTGGGCACCTCCTTGCCCGTCACCTTGTTCACCCGCTTGTAGCCCACCGGCTCCAGGCTGCGTTCGTCCAGCCAGTCGAAGTTGGTGCCGGTGGAGCGCGCGCCGCTGTTGAGCGCCACCGGGATGTGCACCAGGCCGAAGCTGATGGCGCCTTTCCAGATCACACGGGCCATGGACAGTCCTCCTGCAGGATCACGCCATCATCGAAGTGCACGCGGCCCTCTGCATCGATGTCGCACACGCGTTCGAGCATGCGTTGCGCCACGGCCTCGGCTTGCGCCGCATTGGTGCTCAGGGGCGCATAGACCCAGAGCACCTCCACCGGCGCCCCTTCGCGGCTCACCTGGTATTCGATCAGCCCGCTGCAGCGGCCGTTCTCGCACATGGCGTCGGTCCAGGCGCAGGCCTGGGGAAATTCACGGAACATCGCGGTCCTCCCGCTGCTGTCCAGGGGAAATGGATTCCTGCTCGCGGCCGCGTTCCAGGCCATGCGGCAGGCAGTGCAGCACCAGCAATGCCAGCAGGGTGCCGAGCACCGCCGTGGCGGAGTGGCCAAGCCCCACGCTGATGCCGATGGCGGTGCTCAGCCATAGGCCCGCCGCAGTGGTCAGGCCCTTGACGTCCGAAGCACGGTTGCCCTTGAGGATGGTACCCGCGCAAAGAAAACCGATGCCGGCGGCAATGCCCTGGATCACCCGGCTGACGGCATCGGCCTCCGTCGTACCTTCGCGGATCGCCATGACGAACAACGCCGCGCCCATCGTCACCAGCATGTGCGTGCGCAGGCCGGCAGCCTTGCCCTTGCTCTCGCGCTCATAGCCCAGCACTCCGCCCAACAGCACGGCGAGCGCCAGGCGCAGCGACGCGCGGGTGATCTGCTCCACTTCGCTGAGGTCGGAAAACTCGGCGATCAACGTCGCCCAGATGCGTTCCAGGGTGTCCATGTCCGGCTCCGCAGCCCTTACCTGAATGCTGACCGGCGTCATGGCCATTTGGTTTGCTTCATTTCGTCGGCGCGCCGCCCAACCACTCGGCGGAAAGTCCGCCGATACTTCGCGCAAGCCGCGTATTGCGTGGTCCATGACTCAACCCGGCTGCTGTCAGCCGGCCTCGTGCAACCTGCAAAGGAGACCGCGGATGAGCGACGACCCCCAGAAGAGTTTTGCCAATGCCTACCAGAGCGCGCTGGTCGAAGTGGCCCTGCCAGCCTTCGCCCGCGCCAGCGAATTCGCCCGCGAACACGGTCTGGAATGCACCGTGGAATTGCTCGAGGGCCGCCGCGAGCTACCGGAGTTGAGCCTCAAGGTGCGCGGCTCCTGCCATGATCCGGAATGCGTCTGCCGCATCAGCGCCGACCCGCAGACGCAGCGGCTGTGCCACGAGAACCGTTGCGGCGAGAGCGAAGGCGACGTGCAGCAGGTGATCGGCTCGCTCGCTTCGCTGAACGAAATGGTGCTCGACACCCGCCTGCTGGAATTCTTCCAGAGCTCCTTCGCGCTGCACCTGGACTATGCGTCCAGCCGGCATGCCGGGGGGTTCTGGTAAGTCACCCTGCAGGAACGACGAAGCCCCTTGCCTGCCACGGCGCAAGGGGCTTTTGTTGGGCGCTAGCACCGTTTGATTAGAGCCTGTAAGGAAAATGAATCTATTCTATTTTACTTCCAGAGTTAAAAAATTATACATCACCTCTTATTTGTACTCTTCAGATGAAACCTTCCAATTCAAAAGAACACTCAAACTCCGATATATCTTCGCCCCGACCTTGCAAGACATTTCAATTTTGCCAACCACATAAATACTGTCAACCCCAGAAGCAATGGAATACAAAGCAACCTTGCACTCATCCAAGTCCAGACAATCCGAATTGCCCTTCATATAACTCATAACATCCACCCAAAGCTTCCAGTTCCGAGCCCCATCCTCAGTTCTGTAAATCTCCCCCGTATCAGTGATAAACCACCCCACCCTGCTATTTATCATTTTTATCCCGGAAACCCTGCCCCACCGATCACGGGGTTTGCCACTCCACTCAACATTAGCCTTATTGAAAGATTCGGAGGTATCTGAGCAATAGACATCATAACGCTCACTAAAGCAGAGAAGGCCATTCTCAACATAATCAAGCGCAAAAACCTCTAGGCGCCCGTAAAAGAACTTATTGAATGAAAAAATAGTACCCCATGTATTTCCACCATCCTTTGTGCGAAGCAGCCCTCTATTGGTTGCAGCCCAACCACTGCGATCACTTTTAAGAATTATTTTTTCAAATACGGTATCTGCATCCACATCTATGGAATGCCATGTTTTGCCACCATTTTTCGTATTAAGCAAACGCCCGATTCCGCCGACAAGGCCATAGCGCTCATCTGCGAAAGCAACGGTGTACGCCTCATCAAAACGCAAGGAATTCAACCATGGATTAGTCTTTCCAAAAGGAAATTCAGGATTATAAAGCACCCAACTTACCCCACCATCCGCTGACTGATAAATCCTACCCTCACTTCCAACTGCAACAGCCTTCTCATTGTTCAAAAACTTAATGTCGTCAATTACTTTAATCCCCTCAAAGAGTTCAATGACGCCCCAGTTTTCCTCATCTGAATTGACCTGAATAATTTTCGCATCCACTCCACCACCCAAAAACACCTTACCATCGGGGGAGCTAGAAACTGCATATATGGAATTGGCGTTTACTATTTTTGTCAGACCTATTATATCCCCAGCAAGAGAGGAAAATTTTTCGCGCCGGACCTCAGTCTTAAAATAATGAGCCTCATCTCCCTGCGCTGGGTGCGGCCGCTGGCATCCGTCTTTAAACGCATCAAACCTACAAATGTCCAAATAGAAAAAGCATACATATACAAATAGCGCAAATACGAGCACTATCAGAGCCAAAACCCAAGCCGTTAGAGAAAATCTATTACACACAAAAACGCGACATAAGCTCAACATACGCATACACACCCTCACATCGATAATCTTCCTAACCCTAAAAAATCTTCACCCTAAAATTCTTCTCACGAATACTTCCCAAAAAATATATAAAAGCTGCTGGCGGGTATCTGCTTGAGGCCTTCGAGCATGTCGAGGGTGAACTGAATAAATGAGCCATTGGACGTAGCGCGCACCGCACGAATGCGTATGGGCGAATCTTCGGGGTGCAACAACAGCTGCCGGCGGGGCTGCGACTGTGTCGCCGAGTCCGCCGCCTGCTGGTGAAGTGCCGGCAGCTCTTTGCATCGAGTTCGGGCTGGGTACGCCGCTCGGCATCGCGTAGTCCGGCGGACGGTGGGGTTCCTGCCAGGTCCGATAGCATGCCTCTGCACTTTTAGTGATCCGCCCACGTGCAAACCGTCACAGTTTGTCAGGGAAGTACGATAGCGGCGGATGTGTGGCCTTCCATTCGGCGCCGATTTTTTTGGCTTCTTCGATCTGTTCCGGGGTCAGGTGCTTCGCGATGCGTGGGAGTTCGGACTGTGCAAATCTAAGTGAAGTGCCACCACCATTCAACTCAAGAAGCAGAGACATCAGTCCGTAGCTTTTCACAAAATCCTCAGAGATACCCCAAGGGTTGTCAGGAAGAGAGAATGACACTGCATACTCGCCAAACGATACGGTATAGCCAGCTTCAGCTCCTTTTTTCAGCCACTCTCTGGCCTCGTTCATATCTCCCTGTGATTGAAGTTGCTCCGCGTATTCATACATGGCGACTGGATATCCGCCCTCTGCTGCCTCCTTATATAGTTCCATGATTCGATTAGAGCGTTGCCATGGCGGAAAAATAAATCCTTCGCCATTCTCGTATCTAATCGCCAGCCAATACGACTTGAAAGGGAAGCCTGGCTTCGCTGGCTTTTTCAGCCAGTCGAGATCGCCCGTTACGAGATACATCATGTACATCGCTTCACCATCGCCTTGTTCGGTCAATGGTGTGGCTGTATTGATAAGTAAATCTTTCCACTCTCTTGCCGTTCTGGCTCCTTGCGGGCAGTTGCCCATCGCATGGCAGAGGTCATTGCCGTTATAAGCTAGTTGGTACATGGAGTACATATCCCCTTGTTCGGCGGCGGCGGTGTACCATTTCTGTGCCTCGGCGATCATGTAACGCGCTGTATTCTGCAGGTCTTTTGCCAAGTAAAATTGCGACTCTCGATCTCCTGCCATGGCCGCAATGCGCAAATCCGGCTCGCCATCTTTATATTGGTTGTAGAGTGTTAGTCCGCGTATTTTTGCAGAGTCCTGCTCGGGCGTCAGCTGGCTTGCCCATAGCGATGTGCTTACTAAAGTTGCTAGACAGGCTATGACATATTTAATGATTTTCACTGCTTATATTTACGTCCAGGCATGAACTTCTTGTCCGCCATCCCGGTGTTCGACGGATGGGTTGTCGAACAGGTGGGGCGGCGTTGGAAGAGCATTTCGTAGTCAGGCTTCGATTCGGCAATCAAAATCCTAACTTCTGCGGGAAAAAGGAAAGTGGCGGATGGGTGGCCTTCCATTCGGCGCCGATCTTTTTGGCTTCTTCGATCTGTTCGGGAGTCAGGTTCTTGGCAATGCGCGGTAGTTCTTCATTGACGAAGCTCAGTACGTTACCACCGCCATTGAGTTCCAGCAGAAGTGACATCAACCCATAGCTCTTTACGTAATCTACTTGAAAGCCCCATTTGTTGCTGGGGTCCGATAGCCCATAGGCATATTCAAGAAATGTTGACTCATATCCTAGCGCTGCTGACTTTACAACCCAGTTTCGCGCATTTTCTAGATCTCCGCTTTTTTGAAGCAAGTCGGCGTAGTAGTACATGGCGACCGGATACCCACCCTCTGCCGCCTCTTTGTATAATTCCTTGATTCGATCAGAGCGCTGCCATGGTGGAAAAATAAAACATTCATCATTATCGTATCTAATCGCCAACCAATATGGTTTGAAGGGGAAGCCGGGCTTCGCTTGCTTTTTCAGCCAGTCGAGATCGCCCGTTACGAGATACATCATGTACATCGCTTCACCATCGCCTTGTTCGGTCAATGGTGTGGCTGTATTGATAAGTAAATCTTTCCACTCTCTTGCCGTTCGGGTTCCTCGCGGGCAGTTGCCCATGGCATGGCAGAGGTCATTGCCGTTATATGCCAGCTGGTACATGGAGTACATATCGCCTTGCTCAGCGGCGGCGGTGTACCATTTCCGTGCCTCGGCAGTCATGTAGCGTTTGTTAAATTGTATTGCTTTGCCCAAATAGAACTGTGCCTCACGGTCCCCAGCCTCTGCCGCTATAGTAAGAAATGGCTCTGCCGATATGGCTTTGTGTTGGTTGAATAGCGTTAGTCCACGAGTTTTTGCAGATTCCTGCTCGGGTGTAAGCTGGCTGGCCCACAGCGATGTGCTCATTAAAGTTACTAAGCAGGCGATGACATATTTAATGATTTTCACTGCTTATATTTACGTCCAAGTATTAACTTCTTGTCCGGGCCCGGTGTTCGACGGATGGGTTGTCGAACAGGCGGGCGCCGTTGGAAGAGCATTTCGTAGTCAGGCTTCGATTCGGCAATCAAAATCCTAACTTCTGCGGGAAGAAGGAAAGTGGCGGATGGGTGGCCTTCCATTCGGCGCCGATCTTTTTGGCTTCTTCGATCTGTTCGGGAGTCAGGTGCTCGGCGATACGTGGAAGTTCCCCTTGCGCAAACTCCCTTGAAGTTCCACCTCCGTCTAGTTCGAGAGCTAATGATAGTAAGCCATAGCTTTTTACATAATCAGTTGGGAGTCCCCAGGAGTTGTCAGGTGTGGAAAGCGATCCGGCATATTCCACAAAGACAGATGTATACCCATACTCCGCGCCCTTTTTCAGCCATTCTCTAGCTTCGCTCATATCACCTTTTGAACGAAGGAGAACCGCATATCTATACATGGCTGGAGGATATCCGCCCTCTGCCGCTTCTTTGTATAGTTCAAATATTCGACCTGAGCGCTCCCACGGCGGAAAGATAAAGCCTTCGTTATTTCTGTATCTGACCGCCAGCCAATATGGTTTAAAAGGGAATCCGGGGTTCGCTGGTTTTCTCAGCCAGTCGAGATCGCCCGTTACGAGATACATCATGTACATCGCTTCACCATCGCCTTGCTCAGTCAATGGTGTGGCCGTGTTGATCAGCAGTTCTTTCCACTCTCTTGCCGTTCGGGTTCCTTGCGGGCAGTTGCCCATGGCATGGCAGAGGTCATTTCCGTTATAAGCTAGTTGGTACATGGAGTACATATCCCCTTGCTCGGCGGCGGCGGTGTACCATTTCTGTGCCTCGGCGGTCATGTAGTGTTTGTTGAACTGTATTGCTTTGCCCAAATAGAATTGCGCTTCGCGATCTCCCGCTTTCGCTGCAATGGTAAGAAATGGCTCTGCGGATATGGCCTTGTGTTGATTGAATAGCGTCAATCCACGAGTTTTTGCAGATTCCTGCTCAGCGGTAAGTTGATTTGCCAAGACAGGTATGCTGAGTAAAGTCACCGCACAGGCTATGACAAACTTAGGGATATTCATGGATTACGCCCCCGGCCCGGTATAAATTTTCCGCCCGCCTGGCACATAAGTCGTACCAGAGAAGCTGCTCGCTGTGCAGTATCCATCCCGTAGAGCCCCTAGTAACTTGACATGTTGACGGTAGTTGGAACGCATTTTGGAGCCTTCCAAGCTGCCAGCATCTTCGGCGTCGGAAATTTTAGACATAAACTTATCCATCCGATCACGGTTGTCGCAATAAACCTGCCCTTTATAGTCATAGCTGCCAAATTTATTCATGCGCGAGCAGGCGCTATCGAACTGCCGTTGCGCGGCGGCGATCTTTTCGGGGTCCGTTCCTGCGGACTCGACAATCCAGCCCAATATTCTTTCCAAGGCTTGTTGTTGGTAAAGCGGCGCACTTTCAGGGTCGTAAGAACTACTGTTATTTTGCTCGCCGCTGTTTTCAGATTTATCAGCGGATGCTGCGCCTAGCCCAATTGTTTTCATCACATCCTTGGCAGTGGCTTTCGCCGCCTCCGTGACTGTCTGCGGAGAGGTCAATGTCATCAACATCGGCCCCAGTCCCTGGGGAATGCACTCCACCACCCAGCGCTTGAGTTGCTCCTGGTTTTCATAGTTAAGAATCGAATACGCCACCCATCCGCCCCGTCCGCCGCTGGTCATGGCCTCGTAGAGGCTCATGACCGCATCGGCGACGCGCAGCGCGCCCATGGCCAGGTCGTTGCCGTGGTCGAGCAGGTAGAGCATGCCCACATCAACGCCCAAGGCGCCGGCGACGTTGAGTTTGGCGAGCAGGGCCATGGCGTCGTCGCTCACCCATTCCATGCACTGTTGCTGGTTGTTGTGCAGTTCGCGGCGTACCAGGTCGAGCAGGTCGCCTATGGCCTGGTAGCCGACGGAGAAGCTGATACTGCCCTCTGCGCCGGGGCCGCCGATCAGGGCGGCTTTCATGCGCAGGATCAGGCGCCCCCGGCTGAGCGAGAGGGAGACACTGCCCTTGATGCCCAGTCCCAGGGCCACTGCGCCGTCCAGTTCCAGCCGGGCCACGCTGAGCCATTGCCGGGAGGTGCTGACGCTGCTGGGCAGGTGCGCTAACGCTCCCTGAAAGGTCGGGGGCGGCGGTGACCAGTTGAGGGCGCCGGTGGCGAGGATGCCGGCTTGCACGCCGGCGAAGAGGTTCAGTTCGGCCTTGGCGCCGTCGTTGATCTGCACCTTGCGCGCATTGCCGTCGAGGACCGGTTGGGTGCGGCCCAGACCTTCGAGGCTGACGGTATTGCGCGTGCGCGTGGCCCGTTTGCCAGGGCGGAAGTTGGCGCCGTAGCCGGCGTTGCCCATGCCGATGGCGACGGAACCGGCCAGCATCAGCGAGGCACCGGCAAAGCCCCAGGCGCGGGCGCCCAGGTGCAGGGAGAAGCGGCCGAGGTTGATCTGATGGGTCTCCTCTTCTTTGGCGAGCCGATAGCCGATGAAGGTATCCGACGCCTCGATGCGCGAGGGCAGGTCGATGTTGAGGATTTCCACTTCGCCACGGGCGAGGTTGACGCCCAGGTCGACCTTGACTTCGGCATTGAGCCCGCTGAGCGAGAGGCCGCCGCTGAGGCTGGTATCGTGCTGCAGCATCGATTGTGGTGGTGCCAGACAACGCACCAGTTGCGCGGCGGGGCTGTTGTCGAACAGGCGCAGGTGGCGCAGGGCGTTGCGCTGGAAGAGCATCTGCCGCAGTTGCTCGGTCCAGGCGTGGCGCTGCTGCGGGTCTTCGAGGGTTTTGACCTGGTAATGCTGGGCTTGCAGGTAGCGGTAGAAGGCTTCGCCGTCGAACCAGCCCTGGTGGTCGAACCAGTCGCCCTGGGCGTCGATGCGCAGGGCGCCGTGTTGCACCAGCCAGTCGTGGAAGTCGCTGGTGGCGTGGTCCTGGTTGGCCTTGCCGGTGCTGCTGCCGGCGTAGCGCGGGGTGAGCATTTTCTTCAGTTGGGCAAGGCTCAGGTGCTGGACGGCGCGCTGGGGGGCGTTGGGCAGGCTGACTTCGCGCAGGGGGAAGTCGGCCTTCACCAGGCGATGGGCGGGGGGCGGAGAGTAGATTTCGGGGTTCCACAGGAGGTGGCGGCGCGGCGTGCTCTGGGCGACGCGCGCCTCGGCTTCGGCCTTGAGTTGCTGAAGATCGGTTTGCAGTTCATCCCATTGCGCTCGTTCGGCGTCGAGCAAGCCGCTGGGCAGGGGCACGTTCTGGCCGGTGGCTTCGCTCCACTGCCGTTGCTTCTCGTGCATGGCGTCCTTGAGCTGTTCCTGCTGTTCCAGCAGCTCGAGATAGTGCTTGAAGCGTGCGACACCGCTGGACAAGCCCGCCTCGTCGTCGTTGGTCAGGGCGAACTCGGGCAGGGCAAGTCCGTAGTTGGCGACGTCGAGGATGGCGTTGTTGTAGTCGAGGTAGGCGATGGGGCTGCGCTGCTCTTTGCGCCAGGCGAGATAGTCCTCCATGGGCGCCTTGCAGTTGACCTTGCAGTCGGTGGCTTCCAGGTAGCGAATCTTGTTGATGGCCACCAGTTGGGCCAGTTCATCGGGGCTGTAGACCGGCATCTCGCTCTGGGCCAGCAGGTTGCTGCGTGCGGTGTTGTAGCGCGCCAGGGCTTGGCGGGCCTCTTCGGCCTGGCGTGTGTAGAGCTGGCCGTCACGGTAGGTGTAGCCCTGGGCTTGGGCGTTGAAGACGGCCAGCTTGCGCAGTTGATCCCACTCCTGGAGCTGGGCTTGTCGGGCGCGGATATCCGGGCGTGCCAGTTGCAGGGGTGAGAGTGCATTGATGGCGGCGACTTCGAACGCGTAGCTGTCCACCAGGCTGGGCTCCCGTTCCTCGTAACCCTCCATGCGGGCTTTCTGTTCGCCCTTGAGGAAGGCACTGAAGTGCGGCTCGATGAAGTGCTCCAGCAGGCTGGCGGCGTCCATGCCCTGGTTACGCTGGTCGGCGGCCTTTTCCGGGGACAGCAGGGTATTCAGGGCCTGGGTGCTTTCGCGAATCAGGCTGGAAACTTGAGCGGGTAGCAGCCAGAAGGCCGACTTTTCATCCTCGCCGTTCTCGGTGAGGGGATCGTCGCGGGTGCTGTAGAGAATGTCGACGAATTCCGGCGAGCAGCTCAGGCGGTCCTTGCCAAAGCTGCTGCTATCGGAGGGCTGACAGGCGCTGCCGGGTTGGGGTTCCAGTTGCAGAACCTGGGTGTCGGTCTGTTCGGTATTCGAGGCGGGGGGCTGCGTGGCGGTCACGGGCATCGATTCCTTTGGGCAACTCAGAGTTGAAGAAGGCGTTGATATTTGCTGTAGGGCGGTAGCGCCGGGAGTTGCAGGATGGCCATGACGTCGGCGCGCTGGACGAGTGGCCGGCCCTGGCAGAGAGGCGCTAGCCGAAGTAGCAGGAAGCCCTCGGCGATGTCGTGTTCGGCAAGCAGTTCGAGGTTGTCGATCAGTGTCGGCAATTGCGCCGGTGAGGGTTGGCCGAACGTTTCGAAGTGCTGGTCGAGCCAGTACAGCCAGCGCAGGGTGCGGTAGGTGGCGGCGGTCTCGGGAGGCTGTCGGTACGGCGGCTTGAGTGGATCGCCAGCGGCCGGGGCATCCCAGCGCAACCAGGCGCCACGTGGGTTACCGATGTGTTTGGGGGCGGGGCTGTAGACGCAGCGCCAGGGGCCGAAGAGGCCGGGCTGGGCGGTGAGCGCGAGGGCGGCCCATTTCGCTGGGCGGTAATACGCGGAGAGGCTCAGGCCGCAACCTTCGTGCAGGTAGAGCAGGTCGCGGGCGTGGAGTTGAGCGGCGTTCGGGTTGTCTGCCTCCAGGGCGATTCCGCTGGCGTTTTTGCTGGCGCGGTACAACGCCCCACGGGACAGCGTGGAGTGCGGCGGGAACTGGCACCAGAGCGGGCCATGGCTGGCCATGTGCAGGTTGCCGGTGCCGGCGAACAGGGGCAACGCGGTATAGGGCAGGCCCAGGCTGCTGGCTCGCAGCGAACCCATCAGTTCCGGGTTCTGATTCTGATCGAAGATGAATAACTGGTTGGCCTCGCCAGGGCCGTTGTCGGCTCGCTCCAGTTGGGCGAGGAAGGCTTTCAACCCCGCAGGCATGGGCAGTCCTCCCGCGTGCAGACGCCATTGGCTTGCTTGCCGCAAACCGGGCCCTCCAAGCGTTGTGGTATCGGGGGCGGTGCGGCAAGGCTTTCGGCTTCGGTGTCGGGAAGCGTCGGCAATTCCGGTGCGAGGCCCGCCGGCCCGCGCATGTCGAAGTGCGAGGCCTTGATGGTGAAGTCGCCCTTGGTCCCCAGTTCGATGCTGTGCGGGTCGAGGGTGATGTAGGTGCCGCCGGCGTTGAGGGTGATCTTGCGTTTGGCGGTGATGCGGATTTCGTCTTCGGTGCTGACAATATCCAGCCCGTGTCGGGCGAGCAGTGCCAAGCCGTCGTTCTGCGCCTGGATCGTTACCGGGCCCTGGTTGGCGAAGAGCTTCATGCCCAGCTTCCTGGCGAACAGGCTGATGCCTTCGCCGACAGCGGTGGTGAAGCGCTTGGCGACGCTGATGTCCATGTTGGCGCCGGCGGTGGCGATCAGGTTCTGCGCGGCGGCGATCTGCAGGTGCTGGCCGCTGGCGAGGGCGATGCCGTCCGGGGCGCTGGCGAGGATGCCGGGTTGCTGAAGCAGGTCGAGGGCGGCCTTGAGTTGTTCGGGGGCGTAGAGGTCCGGTGCCTCGACCATGGCCAGGGCGGCATCGCGGGCCATGCCGCGGAGTTCTTGCAGGGCTTGCTCCAGCTCGCGCACGGCGGCCTGCATGTCCAGCGTTTCGCCCTGGGCGCCGGGCTGGGCGTCGGCGCTGATGAACAGGCCCTTGCCGGCGCGGATGGCGCCGTGGCCATCAGTGCGCAGCTCGAAGCCTTCGCCGCGTTTCTGTTTCTGCGCGTCCACCAAGTGCCCGAGGTTGAGCTGGCTCTTGCCGCTGTGCTCGGTGCTGAGCTTGATGTGCTCCTTGCCCCGCGAGTCCTCCATGCGCAGTTTGTTGTTGGCCGGCGTGCGCAGGACGTTGCGCTTGTAGTTCTGCAGGGTGACGAGGTCGGGATGCCGCGAGTCGTGCATGGCGTGGGCGATGTAGGGCCGGTCGGGGTCGCCGTTTTCGAATTCGACGCGGATTTCGGTGCCTTGGATCAGCGGAAAATGCAGGCCGTAGGTGTCGCCGGCATAGGGGCGCGCCAGGCGCAACCACAGGGATTCACGCCCGGCCGGCCAATTGTCGCGGTCGAACAGGAAGTAGCATTTGTAGCGGCCTTCCTTGTCGATGTGGCCGTAGAGATCGTTGGGTTCAGGGCTGGTGACACGCGCCGGGAGGCTGCCGGCGATGACGGGTTTGGCTGGCACTTCGGGGCGGAAGCAGATCTGTTCGTCATAGGGAATGGCTTCGAACTGCACCTCGAAACTGCGGTCGCGGGCGGCGCGGCTGTGCAGACGGACGATCACCGCGCCGGGCGCGAAGGCGGGTTCGACCTCATCGAGTTTCAGCACCTGGCCGGGGAGCAGGACGGGGCTGCTGGTGCTGCCGGTCAGGCGCGTGCGGCTGTTGAGGTAGCGCTCGTGGGCGAGGCGCGCGTAGAAGTAACCGCTCTCGCTCTCCAGGTCTTCGTCCTGGGCGTAGGCGTCGCCGAGGGTCTGGTGCGGCTCGCCGTAGTGGTAGGCCTCGCCATAGGTGGTTTGCGGCGACTTGAGCAGGTCGACCTGTGCATCCAGCGACGCGCCGGCATCGCGGTAGTAATAGGCCCGGTTGCTGACTTGCTGCGGTACCCGTTCATAGCGGCTCTGCAGGCCCCAGACGGCATCCTGCCCGCTGGACTCCAGCGATGACAGTGGGCGCAACGGCAGGGACGGCGCGGGCAGGTAATGGCGTTGGTCGTCATGGAACTCCACCGTCTCGATGCGCAGCTCCGGGTTCATCGAGAAGCGATACCAGATGCCGACCTCGGCGGTGAGGCGCTGGATGAAGGCGAGATCGTCCTCGCCGTACTGCATCACCTGTTCGCGCTGCGGGTACTCGCGGGTCAGCTGGAAGAGGAAGTCCTGCCCGGCGAAGTCATTGCGCCGCAGCACCTGCTCGACGATCTCCGGCACGCTCTGGTTCTGGTAAATGCGGTACTGGCGGGCAAGCCCCAGCAGCTTCAGGCGCGGCACGAAGGTCACTTCGTAGCGCGATTCATCCCGTGAGACGGCCAGCAGGGCGAAGCGAGTGATGGTGCCGTACAGGGTGCGCAGCGGCGGGGCAATCGGTGGCGTGTAGCCGGGAATGCCGAGCTGCTCGGGCGGGGCGCGCAGGCTGAAGCTGGCGTCCTTGAGCAGGAAGGTATCGGCAGGCAGATCAAGGTGGGTGCTGGTGAATTCGATACGGTAGGTGAAGGGCTGGCTGAGGGCTTCTTCACCCTCGAAGGCGAGCACGTCGAGCGGGGCTTCAACGCCCCGGATTTTCAGGGTATGGCGGCTGTGATCGAAGAACCGGTGAGCGGCGTTGATGAGCATGGCGGGCGTCCGTTCCAGGGGAACGACGATCCCACCAGTTGGGCTTGCGCCTTGTCAGTCAGCCCCGTCTGGGAAGTCTGTCTGATCCTGCGCCAGACCGACGACACCGACGCCGGCTCCCTCAAACCATCAGCAAGCTACAACTCCGGCTTGCGATGCCTCATCTGACCCCACCGGGTTGATGTTGACCTGAGTCGAGCCGACGTACAGCGGCCGGCCGAGGACGAAGAGGAATTCCCAGGCCTGACCGCGCACCAGCGCGCGGCTGTCGATCAGTTCCAGGTCGTAGATGCCGCGCTTGGCCAGCAGGTACTGGTTGACCGGGAACTCGTCCTTGCCGTGCGGGTTCGGGTAAACCTCCGAGGCCCAGGTGTCGCCGCCGAAGGCGACTATGCCCTGGTCGGCCAGCCATTTGGCCGCTTCCATGCCGATGCCCGGTTCGATTTCGAGGAACTGCTTGTTGTCCTTGCCGATCAGCTCCAGCCAGCCGGTGTTGAACAGCACCACGTCGCCCTTGCGCAGGGTCAGGCCTTCCTTCTTCAGTACCGCCTGGATGTCGGCGAAGCTGAACTCGGTGCCGCCGGGGACGATGGCCTTGCCGTAGTGCGCCGTCATGTCCAACACCACGCCGCGGGTCACGAAAGGCGGCACCTTCTCGATGCCGAGTTGCTTCACGCCCTCGACGGTGACGAAGTTGGCGGCGCGGTTGCCGTTGTAGTAGCGGTTGTCGATGCCGATGTGGCCGATGCCGTTGAGCTGGGTGCCGACACCGGTCCAGGCGTTCACCAGTTCATCGTTGAAGGTGAACTTGTTCGGGCCCAGCGTCTGCCCGTCCTGCTCGCCCGGCTGGATGTTGTAGAGGTGGAAGCTGCGGTGGCGGAAGGCCGGCAGGTGCTTGTCCACCGGCACGGCCAGCGGGTAGGTCTTGCCGGTCTTCACCAGCTCCACGGCCTGCCGGGTCACCTCCGGGGTGAGCAGGTTGGCGGCACCGATCTCGTCGTGGGCGCCGTAGACGGACGGGTACCAATCTTCCGCCGAGGCGCTCTGCATGGCCAGCGCCAACAAGGTGGCGAGGGTGAATGTCGCGAGGGCTTTCATGTTCGGATTCCTATATTCAGGCAGTGATGCAGTTCAGGCAGTCAGGCGCGGGTAATCGGTAAGCCCGTGTGCGCCGCCGCCGAACAGGGTTTCGCGCTGGTGGGTGTTGAGCGGTGCGCCCAGGCGCAGGCGTTCGGGCAGGTCGGGGTTAGCGACGAAGGGACGGCCGAAGGCGATCAGGTCAGCCCAGCCTTCCTCCAGCGCGGCAGTGGCACGCTCGGCGGTGTACTTGCCGGCGTAAATCAGCGCGCCGGGGAACACTTCGCGCAGGCGGCGCTTGAACTCGAGCGGCATATGCGGGGCATCGTCCCAGTCGGCTTCGGCGATATGGATGTAACCCACGCCGATCTCGCCCAGCAGGCGCGCAGCGGCCAGGTAGGTGGTTTGCGGGTCGGCGTCGGAACAGCCGTTCAGGGTGGTCAGCGGCGCCAGGCGGATGCCGACGCGGCCCTTGTCACCGGTGCCTTCCACCAGCGCCCTGGCCACTTCGGCGAGGAAGCGCAGGCGGTTCTCCAGCGAGCCGCCGTACTGGTCGGTGCGGTCGTTGGCGTTGGAGTCGATGAACTGGTTGACCAGGTAGCCGTTGGCGGCGTGCAGCTCGACACCGTCGAAGCCGGCAACCATGGCGTTGCGCGCGGCCTGGCGGTACTCGTCGACGATGGCGTGGATTTCCTCCACCTTCAGCGCACGGGGTTTCGAGGCCTGGACGAAGCCGGGAGTGCCGTCGTTCTCGGCGACGAAGACGTTGACGCCTTCAGCCTGCATCGCCGAGGAAGACACCGGCGACTGGCCGTCGAGCAGGCTGATGTGGCTGAGCCGGCCGACGTGCCAGAGCTGAGCGAAGATGCGCCCGCCGGCGGCATGCACGGCCTGGGTGACCTTGCGCCAGCCGGCGACCTGGGCCGGGGTGTGGATGCCCGGGGTCCAGGCGTAGCCCTTGCCCAGCGGGGAAATCCAGGTGCCCTCGCTGACGATCAGGCCAGCGCCGGCGCGCTGGGCGTAGTACTCGGCCATCAGCTCGTTGGGCACGTCGCCCGGCTGGCTGGCGCGTGAGCGGGTCATCGGCGGCATGACGATGCGGTTGGGCAGTTCGAGGCCACCCAGGGAATAGGACTGGAACAGCGGGGATGCGTGGGTGCTCATGGCGGACTCCTTCAGCGGCAAGAGGCGCGATCGGGAAGTCCGCGGGGCCCGGTGCAGTGTCGCGAACCACTCGATCGTTCGAATGGAAGGCAGTCTGCGGGCTTTACCGGCGAGGATTAAGACGTCGTTTCGGCAAAATCAATTGACTCCAGATCACGAATGCAAGCCGGATTAATTCCTTGCAGGTAGAGAACTCAGCCCTGGCTGGCGATGGCCTCGGCCACCTGCAGGTCGCTCAGGGGCGATTGCGGATGCTCGCTGCGATACAGATGCAGGGCTTGTTCGAGTTGGGCGCCGTGGATCAGCCCGGCAGTAGCGACATAGGCCAGCGCATCGTCGCGGGCGTGCTGATAGGCAGCGCGCGACGACTGGCTGGTGGACTCGCTGACGGCGGCCGTGCCGAGGCTGCTGCCGACGGTGAAGTGGTCGGAGGAGTTGCCCTTGCCATCCATGGCGTTGGCGAGGCCGGCAACCGCCAGCAGCACAACGCCCGCGCCCTGCTTCAGCATCCGCACGCCGCCCGGCGCGCAGTCCAGCCCATGCGCATCTCCGCATGGCCGGTGTGCTCGTCGGCGCGCTCTTCCAGCACCTCGAAGCCATGCCGCCGGTAGAAGGCCACCGCGCCGGAATTGGCCGAATAGACCGACAGTTCCAGCATCGGCAGGTGAACCTTGGCGTCGCTCAGCAGGTGCGAGCCCAGCCCCCTGCCCTGGCATTCCGGGGCGACGAACAGCGCGGCCAGCGCGCCATCGTGCAGGCTGTAGAAACCGCTCACGCAACCGTCGCTCTCGACGACGCGTGACGCGGCGGCGGGCAGGTAGACATCGCGCATGTCCTGCAGGCGTTGCTGCCAGAAATCGGCGTCGATGAAGTCGTGGGCCTGCTGCGAGGCTCGCAACCAGATATCCAGCACCTGGTCCATGTCGTCGTCGCGAAGGTCACGGATCAGCATCGGCGGTCGTCTCCCGGTTCTTGAAGTGCTCATGGCGTGGCGGGCGGCATCCTACACAAGCGAACACCGCTACGCTGCCCCGCGAACTGCCGCCAATCGTCGCACCTTATTCTTGTTGTCCCGTCGATACTTTCCAGATGTCCTGGGCGTACTCGCGGATGGTGCGGTCGGAAGAGAACCAGCCGACCCGCGCGGTGTTGAGCATAGAAGCTTTCCACCAGCGCGAGGGTTTTCTCCAGAGTTGCTCGACGCGCTCCTGGGCGTCCCAATAGGCGTCGAAATCCGCGCAGACCAGGAAGCGGTCGTCGTAGCGCAGGCTGTCCACCAGGGCGGTGTAGCGCTGCGGATCGTCCGGCGAGAAGATCCCGCTGCTCACCGAACGCAGCGCCTCCTCCAGGCGCGGCGAGGCGGCGATCTCGTTGTGCATGGCCAGGTCCCCGGTGCGCTTGCGCGCCACTACCTGCTGGGCCTTGAGGCCGAAGATGAACATGTTTTCCGGGCCGATGCGCTCGCACATCTCGACGTTGGCGCCGTCCAGGGTGCCGATGGTCAGTGCGCCGTTCAGCGCGAACTTCATGTTGCTGGTGCCCGAGGCTTCCAGGCCCGCCGTGGAAATCTGTTCGGAAAGATCGGCCGCCGGGATGATCGACTCGGCCAGGCTGACGTTGTAGTTGGGGATGAACACCACCTTGAGCAACCCGCGCACGGTGGGGTCGGCATTGACCGTGCGGCTGATGTCGTTGGCCAGCTTGATGATGAGCTTGGCCAGCACGTAGCTGGGCGCGGCCTTGCCGGCGAATATCTTCACCCGCGGCACGCGCTCGGTGGTGGGGTCGTTGCGGATGTCCTGGTAGAGCGCCACGGTGTGCAGCAGGTTGAGCAGCTGGCGCTTGTACTCGTGGATGCGCTTGACGTGCACGTCGAACAGCGCATCGGGGTCGACCCGCACGCCCAGCCGCTCCTCGATCAGTCCCGCCAGGCGTTCCTTGGCGTTGCGACGCTGCTGGGCGAAGCGCTGGCGCACGGCGGTCTTCTCGGCGAAGGCGGCAAGGTCGCGCAGGCGATTCTCCGGGTTGTCCAGTACGTCTTCGCCGAGGGTTTCCACCAGCAGTTCGGTCAGTTCGGGGTTGGTCTGGAACAGCCAGCGGCGGAAGGTCACGCCGTTGGTCTTGTTGCTGATGCGGTTCGGATAGAGCCGGTGCAGGTCGCGGAACACCGTCTCGCGCATCAGCTCGGTGTGCAGCGCGGACACGCCGTTGACGCTGTGCGAGCCGAGGAACGCGAGGTTGCCCATGCGCACGCGGCGGCCGTGGTCTTCCTCGATCAGTGACACCGAGCGCAGCAGGCTGAAGTCGTGGATGTCCTTGGCGCGCAGGGCATCGATGTGGAAGGCGTTGATCAGGTAGATGATCTGCATGTGCCGCGGCAGCAGGCGCTCCATCAACCCTACCGGCCAGGATTCCAGGGCTTCGGGCAGCAGCGTGTGGTTGGTGTAGGACAGCGTGGCCACGGTCAGCTCCCACGCCTGCTCCCATTCCAGGGCGCGTTCGTCGAGCAGCAGGCGCATCAGCTCGGCGACGGCGATGGCCGGGTGGGTGTCGTTGAGCTGGATGGCGACGCGCTCGGGGAGGCCACGGACCTCCTCGCCGTTGCCCAGGTGGCGCTGCATCAGGTCCTGCAGCGAGGCGCTGACGAAGAAATATTCCTGGCGCAGGCGCAGTTCCTGGCCGGCCTCGGTGCTGTCGGCCGGATAAAGCACGCGCGAGATGCTTTCGGCGCGCACCGTGTCGGCCACCGCACCGAGGTAATCGCCCGCATTGAAGCGCTCCAGGTGCAGGGTTTGCTCGGCGCGGGCGCGCCACAGGCGCAGGGTGTTCACGCTGGCGCCGCGCCAGCCGACGATGGGCATGTCGTAGGCGACCGCCCTCACCCGCTCCACCGGCGCCCAGCGCTGGCGTTCGACACCGTTGGCGTCCGGCTCGCTGTACACGGCGCCGCCGAAACCGACACTGAAGCTGCACTCGGGCCGCTCGAATTCCCAGGGGTTGCCGAAGTCCAGCCAGGTTTCAGTGAGCTCCTGCTGCCAGCCATCGCCAATCGCCTGCTTGAACAGGCCGTGTTCGTAGCGGATGCCATAGCCGTGGGCCGGGATATCCAGGGTGGCCATGCTTTCCATGAAACACGCCGCCAGGCGTCCCAGGCCACCGTTGCCCAGCGCGGCGTCGGGCTCCAGCAGGCGGATGCGTTCCAGGTCCACGCCCAGCTCCGACAGCGCCTGGCGGGCGACGTCCAGCAGGCCGAGGTTGCTCAGGTTGTCGATCAGCAGGCGGCCGATGAGGAACTCCAGCGACAGGTAGTAGACGTGCTTGCGGTCGCTGCGATTGATCGCGCGGGTGGCCTCCTCCCAGCGGTCCACCTGGTACTTGCGCGCGGCCAGGGCGACCGCCTCGAACCAGTCGTGGTCGAAGGCGTCGGCCGGGTCCTTGCCCACGGCGTAGCGCAGGCGGGTGAGCACGGCGTGCTTGAAGGTTTCGACTTCCGACTGATCGGGGGTGCTGTCCAGGGCCATTGCCGTCTCCTGATGTGGGCGGGAAAGGGGCGCGGGCCGGCAAAGCGCAACGTACCCCAGTGCATCTGTCCACGGCGAAAACGATCAGTTCAGACCTTTTCGCCGGGCGGGCGCCGCCGTTCATCAGAATCGCTGAACGCTCGGCGACGAGCGGTTTCTCCCCCTTGTGGGCGGTAGATTGCCGGCCCGGCGCGGGAGTGCTCCAGTTCCCGCGCCCTTCCAGCAGAGACAAGAGGAGAACAGCCATGCCACGCGGCAGCAAAGACAAGTACACCGACAAGCAGAAGCGCAAGGCCGAGCACATCGAGGAAAGCTACGAAGAGCGTGGTGTTCCCCAGGGCGAAGCCGAGGCGCGCGCCTGGGCCACGGTGAACAAGCAGTCCGGCGGCGGCGAGCGCAAAGGCGGCTCGGGCCAGCGCAAGAGTCCCCAGGCCAAGAGCCAGTCGCGCAAATCCTCCGCGCGTCGGGCGGTGGCCACCAAGCGCGGCGTGCCACGTCCGGACCAGTCGCTGGAATCCATGACCAAGGCCGAGTTGCTCAACCGTGCCCGCACCCGGCAGATCAGCGGCCGCTCGACCATGCGCAAGCAGGAGCTGATCGAGGCCTTGCGCAAGGCAGCCTGAGCACCAGCCAGCGACATCCACTCACGACGACCTACCAGGAGAAAGTCCCATGGGCAGCTATCGATGGTCCCCTTCCTCGCGCCACAGTGGCGTGAATGAACTGCAATCGCTGGTGCGCGACCTGGAAAGCCTGCTGGAAAGCGGCCGCGACCTGGCCGCGGACGAGCTTCCGGTGTTCAAGGCGAAACTGCGCGGGCTGGTCGACCAGAGCCGCGAAACCAGCGACCACCTGATGCACCGCAGCCGGCGCGCCGTGCAGGCCGGCAGCGACTACGTCGGCGAGCATCCGTGGCAGACCGTGGCGATCCTCGCCGCGGCCGCCGGCCTCCTTGCCGCGGCTTGTGCGTTGAGCCGGAACCCGTGAGTCCGGCGCGGTGGTCGGCGGCTCAGCCGTTGACCACCGTCCCGCCATTCACGTGCAGCACCTGCCCGCTGACGTAGGAGGAATCGCTGCTGGCGAGGTAGACGTAGGCCGGTGCCAGCTCCTCCGGCTGGCCGGGCCTCCCCATGGGCGTATTGGCGCCGAACCTGGCCACTTCCTCGGCGCTGAAGGTCGAGGGGATCAGCGGCGTCCAGATCGGCCCCGGCGCGACGGCATTGACGCGGATGCCGCGCTTGACCAGGTTCATCGCCAGGGAGCGGGTGAAGGAAGTAATCGCGCCCTTGGTGGAGGAATAGTCGATCAGCTTCGGGTTGCCCTTGTAGGCGGTGATCGAGGTGGTGTTGACGATCGCCCCGCCCTCTCCCATCAGCGGCAGCACCGCCTTGGTCAGCTGGAACATGCCGAAGATGTTGGTGCGGAAGGTCTTCTCCCACTGCGCTTCGCTGATGTCCTCCAGTGATTCCTGCGGGTGCTGCTCGCCGGCGTTGTTCACCAGGATATCGACGTGCCCCCAGCGCTCCTGCACCTTGCGCGCGACTTCCGCGCAGAAGCCGGCATCGGCGACGTCACCGGCCATTTCCAGGCATTGCTGGCCGAGGGATTCGATGACCTGGCAGGTCTTGAGCGCATCCTCGGATTCATTCAGGTAAAGCAGCACCACGTCGGCGCGCTCGCGGGCGAAGGTCACCGCGACGGCGCGGCCGATGCCACTGTCGCCGCCGGTGACTATCGCCACCTTGCCGGCCAGCTTGCCGGCGGCGCGGTACTGGCTGGAGACGAACTCGGGATGCGGCTGCATCTGTTCCTCGCTGCCGGGTTGCTGATCCTGGTGCTGGGGCGGAAGGGTCTGGGTATCGCTCATGCCGTTCTCCTTGGGATGCCGCCGGGGCATCGATGAAGGTCCAACCGTCGAATGTCAGACGCGTGGCGGTTTCTGCTCGCCGCAGTGGCAGTGCGGGTCCTGGCAGCGTTTTTCGCCTTCGGGGTGGCCGTCGGCGCAGGCCTGGCAGCAATAGGCGCGGCCTTCGCGGTAGACGGCGTTGGCGCCCAGGCTGCACGAGCAGCCGGGGCAGGAGCAGGGTTGATCGTTCATGGTGACCTCCCGGGTCTGGGCTGGGCTGGGCTCACTGGGTAGGCCGGCGGGCGCGGGCGTAGTTCAGGCTTTTTCGCGAGCGGTGCCGGCCGCCGACCGGCTTTTCTGAACCCCCGCGCCGTGTCCGCGTCCATCGCGGTATCCCACCCGAGAACCAGGAGAATGGCGATGACGCATCCCAGACTGTCGACCCTGCTCGGCCCGCTGCTGCTGGGCCTGCTGCTGTTCGGCAGCGCCACCCCGGCGCAAGAACCGTCAAGCGAATCGGCCTTCATCTCCGAAGCCCTGCGCAACAGCCAGCAGCAGCTCGCCCGGGCCCAGCAGGCGATCCGCTACGGCAAGACGCTGGCGGTACGCGACCAGGCCCAGGGCGTGCTGGACGAGCATTCCAACCTGCTGCGCGACCTGCAGACCCTGGCGCAGAAGAAAGGTGTGCCGGCGCAGGCGGATGCTCCGCTCAAACAGCAAGGCACGCAGGCGCAACTGGCCGAGAGCGAACGCTTCGACCATGACTACGCGGTGGCGCAGCTGGAGGCGAGCAAGGCCGCGGTGGAGGCCTTCGACCGCATGAGCAGGCGCAACGCCGACCCGGACCTGCAAGGCTTCGCCCGGCTCTGGCTGCCGATGCTCTATCACCAGCGTGAGCTGGCCGACCAGCTGGTGGCCTCGCAGGCACCCTAACCCTTCGATTCAGCCTTCGAGCTGATCCCACATCCTGCGCGTCAGGCGCTGGCGGGTCTTGCTCCAGTCGGCCCAGGGGTCGGCTGCGGCGAGGCGCTCGTCGACGTTGGCGATGGTCCAGCGATTGGCGCCCTTGAGTTCGGCCAGCTCCTCGCGGCTGACCGGTACCGACACCGGCAGGCCTTCGCGCGCGCGCACCGACCAGACGCAGACCGTGCTGGCGCTGCGGCCATTGCGCAGGTAATCGATGAAGATGCGCTTGACCCGGTTCTTCGGCCCGGACACGGCGCTGAATCGGTCCGGCATGATCCTGGCCATGTGCCGGCTGATGGCGTGGGCGAAGTCCTTGACCTCGTCCCAGCCATGGTTGCGCTGCAACGGCACGAGGATGTGCATGCCCTTGCCGCCGCTGGTCTTGAGGAAGGACTGCAGGCCCAGTTCGTCGAGCAGCGTCAGCGTCAGCTGGGTCGCCTCGATCATCCGTGACCAGGGCAGGCTTGGGTCCGGGTCGAGGTCGAGGACGAAGCGGTCGGGCTTCTCCAGGTCGTCCACTGCGGCGTTCCAGGTATGCATCTCCAGCGCTCCCATCTGCGCGGCGCCGACCAGCCCTTTGGCGCTGGCGATGCGCAACAGTGCCGGGCGCCCCGGATCGAGCTTCGGGTCCAGCAGGTCGACGCCGGGAATGGCGTTGCGCGATGCGTGCCGCTGGAAGAACTGCTCGCCGCCCACGCCATCCGGCGCCCGCACCAGCGACACCGGGCGGTCGCCAAGCCAGGGCAGCATCCGTTCGGCGGCCTTCTCGTAATAGCGGGCGACGTCGATCTTGCGCAGTTTGCTGGTGGGGTCGATCACCCGGTCGGGGTGGGTAATGGTCACGCCTTCGACCTTGTTGCCCGTCGCGGCACCTGCCCCGGCGGAGGTTTTGCCCGAGGTTTTGCCCGGGGTTTTGCCGGGCGCTCTGGCCGCCTTCTGCGGTTTCTCCTCGACTATGGCTTGGGCGGGCTTGTCACTGCGCAGGCCATGGAACACCGCCTGGCGGACCAGACCTTCGCGGGTGATCTCGGCGAAGGCCACCTCGCAAAGCAGCTCCGGTCGCAGCCAGGTAACCCCCTTGGCATCGGCGCCCCGAGGCGGCGTATGCAACGGGCAGGCTTTGCGCTGCAAGGGCTTGAGCTGCTGGTAGATGGTTTTCAGGCTGGTGCTGCTGAAGCCGGTGCCCACCTTGCCGGCGTAGCGCAGCTCGCCATCCTTGTCGTGCAGGCCCAGCAGCAAGGCGCCGAAATGCGAACGCGAGCCCTTGGGTTCGCTGTAGCCGACGATGACAAACTCCTGCCGCCGCTTGCACTTGAGCTTGATCCAGTCACGGGAGCGCTTCTCGGTATAGGTGCTGCCGGCGCGCTTGCCGATCAGGCCCTCCAGACCCAGGCGACAGGCGCTGTCGAGAATGCTCCGGGGGTCGTCGGTGAAGTCCTCGGAATAGCGCAGGTATTGGCTGGCGTTACCGCGCAGCACCTGTTGCAGCGCTTCGCGGCGCTCCTCCAGCGGCTTGCCTCGGTAATCCTCGCCGTCCAGCCAGAGCAGGTCGAACAGGGTGTAGTGGATCGGCTCGGAAAGCTGCGCGTCGAAGGCGTTCTGCAAGCGCTGGAAGTCCGGGCGGCCCTCTTCGTCCATCACCAGGATTTCGCCATCCAGCCAGGCCGACTGCACGTCGAGCCCGGCCAGTGCCTCGCACAGCTCGGGCAGCTTGCTGGACCAGTCGTGGCCGTTGCGGGTCTGCAACCGTACCTTGCCGTGGTCGAGACGGGCGAGGATGCGATAGCCGTCGATCTTGATCTCGTATCGCCAATCGCCGGGCGGTGGCGCCTCGACCAGGGTGGCCAGCTCCGGCGACAGCGCGTCGGGCAACCTGGCGCTGCCGCGCTTGCCCGAAGCGGCTTTCTTCGTCGTCTTCCTCGCCGGAGCGTCTGCCGCCCTTGCCGGGCGGCCGCTCCGGGGTGCGGCCTTCTTCACCGCTGCCGCCTCGCTGGGCAGCGACTGTCCGGTGACCACGCTGAGCGGCTCCTCGGCGAGGATGTCGAAACGCGGGTAATCCCGCGCCTGGTCGTCGCGGCCCTTGATCAGGAACCACTGCGGTTGCCGGCCGGCCATGCGTGTACGGACAAGGTTCCAGCTGCCGGCGAGCTTGCTGCCCTCCAGGCGGAATTTCAGGTGCCCGCTCCTGATGCCCTCGTGGGGGTCGCCAATGGGCGTCCAGCGGCCTTCGTCCCAGACGATGACGTCACCCGCGCCGTAATGCCCGTCGGGGATATGCCCTTCGAACCGCGCGTAGTCCAGCGGGTGGTCTTCCACCTGGACGGCCAGGCGCTTCACGCTGGGGTCCAGGCAAGGCCCCTTGGGCACCGCCCAGCTTTTCAGTACGCCATCGAGTTCGAGGCGAAAGTCATAGTGCAGGTGGCTGGCATCATGCTTCTGCACCACGAAGGCGAACTCCCCGGCATGGCCGGAAGCCGATTCGCCACTGGGTTCGGGGGTGCCGCTGAAGTCGCGCTTGCGGGCATATTCATGGAGGGTCTCGGCTCGGGCCATGGCTCACTGTTCCTCGTCAGGGTCGGACTCGTCCCAGGGTTTGCCGTCCAGCGGATGCACCCGGCCTTCCTCGGCCTCGTCCAGGCCGATGCCGCCGCCGATCTCGCTTTCGCGGACGATGGACAGTTCCTTGTCCGCCGGCTTGCTGTCGGCCGGGTCCAGCGGCGATTCGGTGCCGTCCTCGTCGATCAGGGTTTCGGGCGACAGGTCGTCCATGCTCACGCCGTCCTCGGTCTCGCCCTGGCCCAGCGTCTCGCCACCGCTCAGGCCCATCTCGCGGCGCCGCTGGGCGGGGAAGTCACGTTCCACGTCCTCGGGCGAGCGCTCGTCGCCGATGCGCCCCTCCGGACCCTTTTCGAAATCCAGCTCCCGCACGCTGCCCATGCGGTCCTCGGTGTCATCGATCTCGATGTGCTGTTCGCGTCGTTCAGTCATGGGGTCTCTCCTGGAGGGTCCGTCCCGGCGAGAGGGGTTCGCCGGCGCGGAAGGTTTCTTCTGGGGCAGGCTCTGACGCGGCTTGCGGGGAGTCGGCCGGCACTCTGCTTACCGGTACTCCGCTTGCCGGTACTTTGCCCGGTGGTCCTTGGCGGGACCTGCGCTCCCGCGCCTTGTCGATGCAAGGGCACTCCGGATCGCGGCAGGACTGGTCCTGGCCATGGCCCTCGGCGCAGGCCTCGCAGCAGTAGTAGCGATCCCCACGGCGCATCGCGTCACCGTCGAGCTCGCAGATGCAGCCCGGGCATTGGCAAACTTCAGGTTTCATGGCGACAGCCTCCCTTGCGCTCTGCTGGGTTGAGCCGAGCGCAATCAGGGAGTTCAGGTTTTCTGCTGGGAGGCAGCGGCGCCGGACGCGCCGCCGTAGGGGTTGTTACGGGTCGATGAAGCTGTTGATCAATTCCATGCCGAGGCTGCGCACGCGGCCGGCGCTGCTCAATTCGTCGCTGTGAATGCCCACCACCGTGGTGCGCGGCATGTTCGCCAGTTGGCTGCCCAAGGCAATGGAATAGCGTCCACCCTCTTCGCGGCAGCAGGAGAAGCTGAACAATGGATAGGCGTCGTGCAGCACGGCTTCCACGTCCAGGCGTCTGAATTCAGTCATGGCCGTCTCCCGTCCCCCAGCCTTCACCCTAGCCCGCTGGCGCCACAGCGAAATGGTGGCACCTTGCCCAGCCACGCGCCGAGGCTCTGGGCAACTGGCTGATAGCCAGTGCTGGCAAGTGTCGCTTTGCCGACGGGCTGGTTCTCGCAAATGCGAGCTTTCTGACAGAAGGTCCCAGGGGAGCGCGGGCGCCGGCCGTGCATTTTCCCGCACGCTTGCCCGGTGACCTTGCACTTTGCTGATGACCAGGGGCCAGTACCGCGGCGCCAAGCGCAGCAATAACAACCTGTTAAGAAAACGAGACAACCTGCGCCGGGCTGGAACGGCTGATGCAACGGTTCAGGCTCCAACCCATGCGGGCCCCCAACGCCACTGGCGTTCGCGCCCTGCCAGAAGAGGCACCGACATGTCCAGCTGCCGCGACACTGCCATCGAGCACATGAGCCTTCTGTTCACCGATTACCGACCGCAGTTCTTCATCCGCCCTGACGGCACCGTGCTGATCAACCTGCGCAATGCGGCGGGCAAGCGCCTGATGTCCCGCGTCATCCAGCAGGAGGAACAAACCAGCGCGGTACTGTTGAACAACCTGGTGGAACGCATCCGCCGCGACCTGATGACCGTCGAAGGGCCGCTGGAGCAGGAGAACGTCGACTGGTTTCTCAAGCGCATCGAGCTGCAGACCTTCGTTCCCGTCAACCCGACCCACCGGCCGCGCAAGATCGTCGTCGCCGGCGCACGCCTACGGGCGCTCTCGGGCAAATGACAGCAGGGCACTCCAGCACGCCATCAGGCAGATCGCCGAGGTAGACCATGAAAAATCCCAACGACATCCCCGACCCCGATCCGAAAGTCTCGGGCGAGCAGGCGCTGGAAGAACTGGTGGACATCGAACCCGAAGACAGCCAGCAGGAGCCGCATCTCTCCGCAGCCCGCCAGCAAGGTTTGAACGAGGCGCCCTGATTCTCTGCCGCCTCGCGCAGTGACGTTGTTCCGGAGGCGCCGTCAGTCCCTGTAGTCGGGCGCACTCCGGTTCTCCGCCAGCAGGTGTTCGACCACCGCCCGCAGCGCTTGCTGCTCCGTCCTGCCCGACTCGCGGGCGGCGCGATGCACGGCGCGCTGGCGGTCGGCGCTGGTGCCCTCGTCGATGATCCGCTGCGCATGGGCGAAGACCAGCTCGGTTTCCGCGTCGGCAAAGGGTTCGCACGCATGCCGGGCCAGCCCGAGCCAGTCCCGCGCCGTCACGCTGCTATCGCCCTTGCCCGGGTCATCCACGCCGACGAGGCTCTCTCCCAGGAGAAACCGCGCCGCCACGCCATGGCGCCGCGCCTGCCAGCAGTTTTCCGCCAGCAACGCCCGTTGCCAGTGTGGATCGGGATGCTCCGGTGCCGCCTGTGCCTGGGCGACCAGCAGGCGGAACAGGCCGGCGATGCATAGCGCATCCTCCACCCGCGGACAGGCGTCGGTTATGCGCAATTCCAGGGTGGGATAGCGTACCGAGGGACGCAGGAACCACCAGGCATGGCCGGGTTCGTCCATCAGTCCCTGCTCCAGCAGCAGCCGCAGAAAACGCCGCCAGCGCGCCTCGTCCTCGAAATACGGTGGAATGCCCATGCGCGGCCATTCCCCGGACAGCGCCTGGCGGTAACTGCACAGTCCGCTGTCCCGTCCGCCCCAGAATGGCGAGGAGCAACTGAGCGCCAACAGCAGCGGCAGCCACGGCAACACCTTGTTGAGCACCCGCACGCGATCTTCACCCAGCACCTCCACGTGAACATGCAGCCCGCTCAGCAGGCTCTGCCGCGCCACCACACCCTCCTCCTCGATCAGGTTGCGATAGCGCGGGCGCACCTGCGGGCCCTGCAGGTGCAGTTGGCTGAAGGGATGGGCCCCCGCGCAGAACAGCTCCAGGCCGTGGCCGTTGACGATGGCGCGCAGGCGTCTGCGACGGTCCGCCAGGTGCTGCGCTGCCGGATGCAGGGCGTGGAAGATCGGACTCACCAGTTCCAGCTGGCAGTCGAAGATTTCCTCGCTCACCTCGCTACCCAGAATTGCGCGGCAAGCATGGGGCAGGCCCAGGGGAACATCGCGGGCGATATCCAGTGTGCGTGGGTCGAGCAGGAAGAACTCCTCCTCGATACCAAAACGGGCCAGCCCGGTACGTGGCGACATGGGGTGCTTCCTGTTGTGCGGTTAAGCGCTCAGACGCGAGGCGACCGTTGCCGTTCAGTCTTTTCAGCGGCGTCACAGCACAGCGGTGCACCGGTCATTTCGTTGAAACCTTTGCCCGCTCATCCACTCGCAATGGAAAGAGCCGCATTCCCGCTCAAGGAGCCCAGCATGACACTGCCCGCTTCCCGCAAGGCCGTATCCCCCCGCCGCCCATGCCGTTCCACCCAGGATCTCTACGACGCCTTGCTGCGCGCGCCGCAGAGCCACCTGGAAACGGCGGCGGAATTCCTTCAGGAGCAGTTGCAGCAACAGCTATCGCAGGACGACGAGCTGCCCGCCGACCCGCAAGACTGGGACGCCTGGCTGGCCAGTCGCGCCGAGTGCAGCGCGGCCGCGTACGCCAGCTACCTGGAAGACAGGCGCGAGGGCGCGCCGCGCCGACACTTCCGCAACCGCGCCCACGCGCTGTATTTCCTGCAGGCGGTGGCGCCCACCAAGCAGGTCGATGGAGCCTGGCTCTACGGCATCCTCGAACACTGGAGCGACCCGCGCCTGCTGCCGCTGGTGCATATCTGCCTGGAAGAACTGGGCCACGGCATCCCCGCCCGCAATCATGTGGTGATCTACCAGCGCCTGCTCGACAGCCTGGGTTGCGACGCCCCGCCGCAACTCAGTGACGCGCACTATCTGCAGGGCACCCTGCAACTCGCACTGGGTTATCTGGCGGGCGACTTCCTGCCCGAAGTGCTGGGTTACAACCTGGGATACGAGCTGCCGCCGCTGCACCTGATGATCACCAGCTACGAACTGCGCGAACTGGGCATCGACCCGGAATACTTCCGCCTCCACGTCACCATCGACAACGCCGCGAGCGGCCACGGGCGCAAGGCGTTGCAGGCCCTCAAGGCGTGCATGCCGCAGGTGGCCGATCAGGAGGAATTCCTGCGCCGCGTGCACGCCGGCTACCGCCTCAACGACGCCGGGTTGGGCAACCGGCAGATCCTCGATGGCTTTGACCTGGACGCCGAGATGATCGCCATGCTCGAGCGCAAGCGCCCCTTTGCCAAGCAGATGCACGACGACCGCGCCCGCATCGGCGGGCGCACCGTGAACCAGTGGCTGGCCGGCCCGGGGCGCATGGGCGAATTCCTCGCAGCGCTGGAGCGCCAGGGCTGGATCAACCGTCACCAGGACCCGGCCCACAGCCGCTTGTGGAACCTGATTTCCGGCGATGGGGCGGCCATGTTCGGGGTATTCAACCCCTACGAGCGGCAACTGCTGCACGACTGGATTGCCGGCGACTGGAACGAACCGCAGCCGCGCAACCCGTGGCGTGGCAGCGACAAGGCCATCGCGGGCGAGCCGCCGATGCACTCGGACTTCGCCCTCGAAGAGCGCGCCCTGCTCAACGAACTCACCACCCTTTCGCCGCGCAGCCGTATGCATCGCCTGGTACAGCTGATGGCGCCGCACTCGCACTTCACCCCCGCCGGCCTGCTGGCGACCCGTATCTACACCGACAAACTGGGAATCGAACCATGACCGCCTTCTTCGACACGCGCCTGCAAGCCCTGATCACCCTTGGAGAAGAACTGCGCGCGGAGAACTATTGCTTTACCACCGTCACCCCGGCGACCCACGCGCGAGTCAACTCGCGCCCGCAGAACCAGGTCGCCGAGGACCTGCAAGGCGTGTTCGGCTGGAGCCGGTTGTTCCCCGACGCGGTGATCAGCGAACGCATGCTCGCGCTGCTGGAGACCGGCGGCCTGCTGCAACGCGAAGACAGCCAGTGGCGCAGCGCGGTGCGCTGGTCGAGCCTGGGCGGACAGCTCTTCGCCCATTCGGCCTACCCGACGCTGGAATCCGACGCGGTGTTCTTCGGCCCCGATACCTATCGCTTCGCCCAGGCGCTGCAGCGCCATTTCGACAGCGAGCCGGCCGACTCGGTGCGTCGCGCCGTGGACATCGGCTGCGGCGCCGGCCCGGGGGCCATCCTCATCGCCCAGGCCTACCCGGACGCCGAAGTCACGGCGGTGGACATCAACCCCCGCGCCCTGGACTTCACCCGCGCCAATGCCTGCCTCGCCGGCATCGATGATCTGCAGATCCGCCAGAGCAACCTGCTGGATGCCATCGACGGGCAGTTCGACCTGATAGTCGCCAATCCGCCCTACCTGCTCGACCCGGACGAACGCACCTACCGCCACGGCGGCGGCGACCTGGGCGACGGCCTCTCGCTGCGCATCGTCGAGACCGCACTGGAGCGCCTCGCCCCGGGTGGCTCGCTACTGCTCTACACCGGTGCCGCGGTGGTCAATGGCGAAGCGCCGCTGCGCCGCCGTCTCGATGCACTGCTGGCCGACCGGCCGGTCAGTTGGCGCTACGAGGAGATGGACCCGGACGTCTTCGGCGAGGAACTGGAATGCCCGGCCTACCAGCAGGCCGAGCGGATCGCGGCAGTGACGCTGACGATGAAGCGGCTGGGTTGATCTTGCAGGCCGCATGAACCCCGAGTACCTGGACGCTGCTCAGCGGTCACGAGCCTTGGGCGCGAACTCTGTCCGCGATGTCTGGATCTCGGTGTTCCGCGCCGCTCCGGCGTGTGTCGGGACTCCTTGTTTCGCCCCCTCGGGCGACCTTCTTTGGCAAACGACCCAAAGAAGGCAAAGGTCTTGCCCTGGACATTCGGTTTTTCGCTTAGGCGAAAAATGCCCTCGTTGAATAGAAGTTCAAGGGGCACGCTGCGAAGGGCGAGGGAGCCGCCAATGCCAGCTAACGCCCTGGTTTCAACCTGCACCATACGATCCCCTCTCCCGTCAGGGAGAGGGTTAGGGAGAGGGGAAATCCAAGGCAGAACGATCAGAAGAAGACAGTTGCTCCTGCGCTGACCGCACCCGCGACAGAGGCTGCAGGAATGCGCCAGAAGCGGGGCGCGGCCTGGCTCGCTCGTCAGGGAGCGAGCCAGGCCCACCGGTGCTGGCCCTACGCCGGAATCCGCGCAATCTGCGCTTCGCGCGCCCAGATGCGGTGCTGCTTCAGCGCCGCCTCCAGAGGCCCGAATACATCGGTCGCCGAAGCGCCCTGCACCACCCCCTCATCCGCCGGCAGGCCCAACTGGCCCGGCAGCGCCTTGGCGTCGCCGGCAAAAGCCAGCGGCTTGAGGTGCTTGTAGGCTTCGAGCAGGTAGTGCAGCGAGCGACCGTCGCCGCCCAGGGTCTGCACCGACTGTGCGCCGCCCGGCACGAACACCGCATCGAATACCACCGAAGGCAAGCCGTCATAGCTGCCATGGGGAATCAGCTCCGTGCCGCTGTCCGCCGTCACCGGCGCGGCGCTGGGGCCGATCAGCTTGGCGCTGGCGCCAGCTTTCTGCAGTGCGTCGGTGAGGTCGCTCACGTCACTCTCGCTGACACCATCGGCAATCAGGATGGCCACCTTGCGCGAACGGATATCGCCGGACAGCAGGTTCGCCTGGCTGAGCGCCGGGGACGTCTGCGGCTGCGGCGTAGCGGTCGGTTGCGCGGTGACTTTCACCCCGATCTGGCTGGCGACCCGTTGCGCCAGGTCCGGC
Source organism: Pseudomonas sp. DP-17 (assembly GCF_022380625.1). Taxonomy (NCBI): domain Bacteria; kingdom Pseudomonadati; phylum Pseudomonadota; class Gammaproteobacteria; order Pseudomonadales; family Pseudomonadaceae; genus Pseudomonas; species Pseudomonas sp. DP-17. The sequence continues at coordinate 251,639 of NZ_JAKSXG010000002.1, read as the reverse complement.
GAGATGTTCACCAGGATCTCGTTGACCTCGCGCTCGCGGATCGACATGCGCTCCACCTTCGACAGCTCGAAGGCGTAGGCGGACACCACGTGCCCCTGCTCCGCCTCGCTCAGGCTCTGGTAGAACAGCGCGGCCTGGCTGAAGTGGTCGGCGAAGGAATCGGCGCGCACGCGCACCTTCGACCCTGCCACCGGTTCGTGGTAGCTGGCGAAGCCGCCCTGGCGCGCCGCGGCCGGGGTTTCCTTCGGCCAGCCGTTGTCGATGGAGTTGGGTTCATAGGACGCGCGCCCCTTGTGGATCATGTGCTGGTGCAGGCCGTCGCGCTGGTTGTTGTGGAACGGGCACAGCGGCTGGTTGATCGGGATCTGGTTGAAGTTCGGGCCGCCCAGGCGCAGCAACTGGGTGTCGGTGTAGGAGAACAGCCGGCCCTGCAGCAGCGGGTCGTTGCTGAAGTCGATGCCGGGCACGATGTGGCCGGGGTGGAAGGCGGCCTGCTCGGTCTCGGCGAAGAAGTTGTCCGGGTTGCGGTTGAGCACCATGCGCCCGAGCAGCTTCACCGGCACCCGTTCCTCGGGCACCAGCTTGGTCGGGTCGAGCAGATCGAAGTCGAACTGGTCAGCGTCGGCCTCGGGAATCACCTGCACGCCCAGCTCCCACTCGGGATAGTCGCCACTCTCGATGTCCTCCCACAGCTTGCGGCGGTGGATGTCCGGGTCCTTGCCGGCGAGCTTCTGCGCCTCGTCCCAGACCAGCGAGCAGACGCCGGCCTTGGGCTTCCAGTGGAACTTCACCAGCGAGCTTTCGCCCGCCGCGTTGATCAGGCGGAAGGTATGCACGCCGAAGCCCTGCATGTGCCGCAGGGAAATCGGAATGGCACGGTCGGACATGGCCCAGGTGACCATGTGCGCGGATTCCGGCGTCAGCGAGACGAAGTCCCAGAAGGTATCGTGGGCCGAGGCGCCGGTGGGGATTTCGTTGTGCGGCTCGGGCTTCACCGCGTGGACGAAGTCGGGGAACTTGATGGCGTCCTGGATGAAGAACACCGGCATGTTGTTGCCCACCAGGTCGTAGTTGCCCTCGTCGGTGTAGAACTTCACGGCGAAGCCGCGCACGTCGCGCACCGTATCCGCCGAGCCGCGCGGGCCCTGCACGGTGGAGAAGCGCACGAACACCGGGGTCTGCTTGCCGGCCTTGCCGAGGAAGGACGCCTTGGTCAGCGCGCTCCAGTCGTCATAGGACTCGAAGTAGCCATGGGCAGCCGTGCCGCGCGCGTGGACGATGCGCTCGGGGATCCGCTCGTGGTCGAAGTGGGTGATCTTCTCGCGCAGGATGAAATCTTCCAGCAGCGAGGGGCCGCGGTCGCCGGCGCGCAGGCTGTTCTGGTTGTCGGCGATGCGCACGTTGGTGTTGGTGGTCAGGGCTTCGCCGGTGGAGTCCTCGCGGTAGCGCTCCAGTTGCTCGATCTTCTCGCTGGTGTTGCCACGGTCGGTGGTGCCGGTGCCTGCCAGTTCGCTCTGCTTGCCGGGGGTCTGTGCCATGAAGCGTTCTCCTCGTCACGGATGATCGACGGCTCGCTGGCCGCCTCGTACCTATCCCTTGGGACAGGACCGGTCGTCGGAGTTCAGGCTTTTTTCCAAGCGGTAAGGCAGGCGACAGGAACCCCGAGGGCATTTCCCCGGGGTTCTTGTGCTCGAAGCGGCTCAGCGCGCCAGGAACGGCGGCGGCGCGTCGATCACCCCGGTCTCGTTGACGTACTGCTTGTAGTGTTCGATCAGCGCTTCCAGTTTCGCCGGCTCGCTCTTGGCCAGATCCTGGGTCTCGCCGGGGTCGCGGGCGAGATCATAAAGCTGCCAGGTCGCCGGGCCGACCGGCGCGGGCAGGAACACGGCCTTCCAGTCGCCCTGGCGGATCGCGCGCATGCCGAAGAGCTCCCAGCCGGTGACGGTGTTTTCGTCATGGGTCTGTTCGGTTTCACCCGACAGCCAGCCCAGCCAGGATTTGCCGCGTACCTCGGCCACCTCGCGGCCGCGCCACTGCCTGCCCGGATGCCGCACGCCGGCGAGGTCGAGAATGGTCGGGGTGATGTCCATCACCGTGGAGAACGAATGGCTGATCTCGCCCTGGCGTTGCAGCGCCGGGTAGCGCACCAGCGCCGGCACGCGGATACCGCCCTGGGTGGTAAAGGCCTTGTACAGCCGCGAGGGCGCAGTAGCGGCCTGGGCCCAGCGCGGACCGTACCAGATGTAGGAGTTGGCGCGGCCGATGTTCTCCAGGCTGTTGTCGTAGTGCTGGTCGAGGAAGCTCAGCAAGTCCGGCCCGAAGCGCGGGAAGGCTTCCAGCAGCGCACCCTCGGCGCCATTGTCGGACATGAACAGGACGAAGGTGTTGTCCAGTTCGCCCTGCTGGCGCAGGTACTCGACGACGCGGCCGACGTTCCAGTCCAGGCGCTCGACCATCGCCGCGTAGACCTCCATGGCCCGTGCGGAACTGGCCTTCTCCTCATCGCTGAGCTGGGCCCACTCCTTGCTGATCGCCAGTACCGGGTGCGCCTTCACGTCAGCATCGATCAGGCCCAGTTGCCTGAGTCGTTCCAGACGCTCCAGGCGCAGCGCTTCGGGGCCGGCGTCGTAGCGGCCCTTGTACTTGTCGACCACCTCCCTGGGCGCCTGCAGCGGCCAGTGCGGCGCGGAGAACGGCAGGTAGGCGAAGAACGGACGGTTCTGGTCACGCTCCTTCAGGTACTGGATCAATTTGTCGCCGAAGGCATCGGAGGAATAGAAGTCCGCCGGCAGTTCCTCGATGAACCGGTCGTCCTCGACGTACAGGGCCGGCGTGCTCTTGAGGATGCGCGGCGTGCTGTCGTCGTACGGCGGCTCGAAACCGTAGTGGTTGGCAGCGCCGGGCAACAGCGAGAAGGAGCGCTCGAATCCACGCGCATGGGGCGCCTGTTCCAGCTTCAGGCCCAGGTGCCATTTGCCGGACAGCAGCGTCTGGTAGCCCGCCTCGCGCAGCAGTTCGGGCAGCGCCACGACGCGGTCGTTGAGGTAGCCCTCGTAGCCCGGCTTGCCCTCCAGCTCAGGCGTCAGCGCCTCGGCCATGGTGCCGATGCCGGCGATGTGGTGGTCGGTGCCGGTGAGCAGCATCGAGCGTGTCGGCGAACAGGTCGGCGCGGTGTGGAAGTCGGTCAGGCGCAGGCCGTCGAGGGCCAGGGCGTCCAGGTGCGGCGTGGCGATCTCGCCGCCGAAGGCGCCGAGGTCGGAGAAGCCGAGGTCGTCGGCGACGATGACGAGGAAGTTGGGGCGTTTGCTCATGGTCGGACTCGTTCAAGGGTAATGATGGATAGGTGCGACTGTGCTTTTCCGGGACATCCTGCCCACGACTCCCCTCTCCCTCCGCCAGGGTTAGGGAGAGGGTTCCCGGAGTCAGCAGGCAATGAACTCGAACGGCAGGTCTTCCACCCGCCTCGGCTGTGGCGCGACGTAGTCGCCCTCGCCCGTCAGTTCGTGCAGCAGCGCCTCGCGCTGGCGCAGGAAGTCGTAGCCACCGCGCTCACGCGGGTGCGCCAGCGGCACCTCGACGATGCGCTTGATGCGCCCCGGGCGCGGCGCCATCACCACGACCCGGTCGGCGAGGAATAGCGCCTCTTCCACATCGTGGGTCACCAGCACGGTGGTGATGCGTTCGCGCTGGCGGATGCGCAGCAGTTCTTCCTGCAACTGCTGGCGGGTCAGGGCATCCAGCGCGCCGAAGGGTTCGTCCAGCAGTAGGATGCGCGGGCTGGCCACCAGGCCACGGGCGATCGCCACGCGCTGTGCCATGCCGCCGGACAGCTGGTGCGGGTAGGCACGGGCGAAGGCCGTCAGGCCGACCAGCTGCAGGTAGTCGGCGACCCTGGCGGCCTTGCCGGTCTCGCTCAGCGGCTCGTTGACCAGCCCGAGGGCGACGTTCTGCTCCACGTTCAGCCAGGGGAACAGGCGGTGCTCCTGGAACACGATGCCGCGCTCGCCGCCGATGCCGTCGATGGGCGCACCGTCGATGCGGATCTCACCCTGGAACTCGCGGTCCAGCCCCACCAGCAGGCGCAGCAGCGTGGACTTGCCACAACCACTGGCGCCAACGATGGCGATGAACTCGCCGTCGGCGATTTCCAGGTCGAAACGTTCGATGGCCTGCAGCTCGCGACCGTCCACGGGGAAACTCTTGGCGACCTGGCGAAAGCTCACCAGCGCCTGGGATGCGAAAGCGTTCATGCGTGTCTCCAGCGCGTCACCCGCGCTTCGATGCGCTGGCCGAGTGCGGCCAGCAGGGCTCCGGTGAGGCCGACCAGCAACATGCCGGCGCCGACCAGGTCCATGCGGAAGAGTTGTTGCGCGCCGATCATCAGGCTGCCGATGCCACCGTCCGAGGGCATGAAGTACTCGGCGCCGATGGTGCCGAGCCAGGCGTAGATCAGCGCCAGGCGCACCCCGGCGAATACCGAGGGCGCGGCCCCTGGCAGGACCAGCCGGCGCAGGCGTTGCCAGGGCGAGAGGCGCAGCGCGATGGCCGCCTCGGTCAGTTGCGCCGGCAGGCTGGCGATGCCGCGCTGGGTCGCCAGCAGCAACGGGAAGAACGCGGCAAGGCCGACGAACACCACCTTGGCCAGCTCGCCGAGCCCGAACCAGGCGGTGAGCAGCGGTACCCACGCGAAGATCGCCACCTGCCGCAGCGCCGCGAAGGACGGGCCCAGCAGTCTTTCCGCCGGGCGCCACAAGCCCAGGCCGAGCCCGAGCAGGAAGCCCAGCGAGCCGCCCAGCAGCAAGCCGGCGAGCGTGCGTTGCAGGCTTGCCAGCAGCGCAATGGTCAGGCTGTTGTCCAGCAGGCCGTCCCATAGCGCAACGGCCACTGACGCGGGGCTGGCGAGAATCGCCGGATCGACCCACTCCAGCGAGCTCGCCACCTGCCAGATCGCCAGCAGGGCAAGCGGCAGCAGCCAGGGCTGCAGGCGTTCCCAGCCCTGCCCCGCGCCGCTGCGGGCCAGCCCGGTACGGCGGAGCTCCCCGGCGGCCTGCTGCGGCCAGTGCACCAGGCGCCGGTCCAGCGCCTGGATGCCGCGATCCATGGCCGCGCCCACCAGGCCGATGACGAGGATGCAGACGAAGACGATGTCGAGCATGAACAGCTGGCGCGCCTGCACCATCAGGTAGCCGATGCCTTCGCTGGAGGCCAGCAGCTCCACGGCCAGCAGCGAGGTCCAGCCCTGCGCCAGGGCCAGGCGCACACCGGTGAGGAAAGCCGGCAGCGCCGCCGGCAGGATCAGTCGCCACAGCAACAGCCGGCGCGGCAGTCGCAGAACGGCGGCGGCCTCGTGCAGGCGCGGCTGGGCATCGCGCACGCCGACCAGGGTGTGCAGCGTCACCGGCACGATGATGGCCTTGATCAGCACCACCAGCTTGAGCAGCTCGCCAATGCCGAAGAACAGCATGAACAGCGGAATCCAGGCCAGGGTCGGGACCTGCGCCAGGGCACTGAAGGTGGGCAGCACCAGACGCTCGGCGCGGCGGCTGAAGCCGAGCCAGGCGCCCAGTGCCAACCCGCTGAGGATGCCGGCCAGCAGGCCCCAGAGCAGACGTTTCAAACTGACGCCCAACTGCTGCCAGAGCTCGCCGGCCAGGAGTTCGCGGCCGGCCTGCAGCACCAGCTCGGGCATGGGCAGGATTTGCGCGGACATCCAGTGTCGATGGCTGGCCGTCCACCACAACACGGTGACGGCCAGCGGCACCAGCCACGGCAACAACGGTTCGAGCCCACGCCAGCCAAAGGTCGAGGGCCCCAGGCGGGGGCTGAGAAGAGCAAGGCGATATGGCTTGGCAATATTCTTCATTGGAATATAAATAGTTATATCAATGCATTTATGAGCTAACACAGGGCATTTAAGGGAAGGCCCAGGCGCTGATCCAATGCATTCGCCGAATATTTTTTATGCCCTCCGGGCATCGGCCCGCGAAGCCGTGTGGCTGCTTGCTTAGCTCCAATAATTACTAAAAAATCACTTTTTATTATTTTGTTGATGGGCAGCCCCGTGCCTTTAGTGCGGGCGCCGGAGCCATACGCGCTCCCTACTGCAGGAGGCAGGCGCCATGAAGGCCCTCACCCATCAATTGCTCTCCCTCTTCGCTGCGCCAGTGCTGGCGGGTCTGTTTGGCGCCTATCCGCTGATCACCCAGGCCGCCGAGCCGGTGAAGGAAATCCGCATCGCCGTGCCCGATGTCAGCGCCGGACAGAACCACTCCAGCGGAGGCGTGGCGGATATCCTCTACACCCGCCAACTGTTGGAGAAGGAATTCGCCGCTGACGGCATCCAGGTCAAATGGAGCTTCTTCAAGGGTGCCGGGCCGGTGGTCAACGAGGCCTTCGCCAATGGCCAGGTGGACTTCGCCTACCTGGGCGATCTTGCCGCGATCATCGGCAAGTCCAGCGGCCTGGACAGCCGCCTGCTGGCCGCCACCGCGCGCGGTGTGAACCATTACCTGGGCGTGCAGCCGGGCTCGGGAATCAAGTCCCTGGCCGACCTCAAGGGCAAGCGCGTGGGCATCTTCCGTGGCACAGCCAGCCAGCTGTCGTTCGACAACGCGCTGGCCAGTGCCGGCCTGTCGGAGAAGGACCTGAAGGTGATCAACCTCGACTTCAGCGCAGCCCTCGCCGCACTCGCCGCGAGGCAGATCGACGCCACCTGGGGCCTGGCGGGCCTGTTCGCCCTGCGTGACAAGGGTCTGGCTGAAATCCCCCTGAGCACCCATGACCTCGGCGGCGCCGGGACCCTGCAGGCGCTGCTGGTGGGCAACGGCGAGTTCGTCGACGCCCACCCGGACATCGTCGAGCGCCTGCTCAAGGTACAACTGCAGGCCGTGCAATGGGCCAGTGCCGACGCCAATCGCGATGCGTACATCGACCTGATATCCCGACAGGCCAACTACCCGGCGGTGATCTTCAAGAGCGAATACCAGGGCCGCCCGCTGCTGGAGGTGCTGTCGCCCAAGCTGGACGCTGACTTCCTCGGCCGCCTGGACGCATCGATCACGGCAGCGAAGTCCTACGGCCTGATCCGCCGCGACTTCAAGGCCGCCGACTGGGCCAGCCCGGCGCTACAGGACGCAGCGAGCCGCCAGCTCGCCGGGCAACCGGTGGCGGCGATTCAGTAATTCGCCTCACGCCCCCTGCGCCGCGCCCCAGCGGCCTCGGGGTCAGCCACATTCCAGCCCCGGCATTCAAGTGCATGTGATGCGCTTTGCGCCGCCCGCCCAACCGGCCTTCGGGCCGGTCTCTCATGGTCACGTCCCAACCGGCGGGAGCGAGCCCGCCCGCGAACGGACGTCACCGCCAAGGGGTTCACGGCAAGCCCTCACCGATGTGCAACGCCCGCCTTGCGTCTTTGCGCATTTCTGATATCGCCCCACCCCGCGCCCTTCGTACCTTCTGCCTGCCCGCTGCTCCTGACGGCGGGCGCGTGCACCACCCCATAAAACAACAAGAAGGGCCCGCTCCATGACTCCACGCATCCAGGCGCCTGCACCCGTCGCCGATTTCCCTTGCCCACTGCGCTTCGGCGCTCGCGGCTGACTGCTGTTCGATTCCCCATCATTCACAGGCAAGGGACAACCACCATGCTCAAACAAGGCGTACTCCGCTGGCCCCAGATCGCCGGGCTCGGCATTTCACTGGTCATCGCCGGGCAGTTCTCCGGCTGGAACTACGGCCTGGCCAGCAGCGGCTGGGCCAACATGCTCGTCGCCACCCTGCTGATGGCCGTGCTCTGCGGCGGCCTGGCGCTGTGCGTGTGCGAACTCTCCACTGCCAGGCCCCACGCTGGCGGCGTGTTCGCCTACGCACAGCTGGCCTTCGGGCCCTTCGTCGGCTACCTGGTCGGCGCCGCCTGCGCGCTGGCGCTCACCATCGGCACGGGTGCCGCGGCCAACTTCCTCGCCGCCTACATGGAATCGGTGTTCGGCTTCGGCGGCTGGCCGGTGCGCATCGGCCTGTTCGCGGTGATCATCGGCATCCATATCATCGGCGTGGGTGAAGCCCTCGGGCTGACGCTGCTGGCCGGCGCGGTGGCCGCCATCGCACTGCTCGCCTTCGGCGGCGCCATGCTGCCCCACGTGCACTGGGAGAATCTGCTGGCTACATCCGGCAGTGCACTGCCGGGCGTGAGCGTCTCCGGCGTGTTTGCCTGCGTCCCCTTCGCCATCTGGATGTTCATCTGCCTGGAGCAGGTCGCCTCCGCTGCCGAGGAAGCCGCCGACCCCTGCCGCAGCATGCCGCGCGGGATCATCGCCGCCGTCGGAACCCTGCTGCTGACCGCCCTGACCGTGGTGATCAGCGCGCCGGGAGCTGCCGGCGTGGAAGTCGTCGGCAACGCGGGGGATCCGCTGTACGCCGCCATGACCCACGGCGGACTCTACCGCGAGCGCGACTGGCTGCCCTTGCTGGTCGGTTCCGGCGCCGTGTGCGGCCTGCTGGCCACCTTCTTCTCGGTGGTGTTCTCCGCCTCCCGCCAACTGTTCGCCCTGGCCCGCGACGGCTTCTTCCCCGCCGCTCTGGCCCGCACCAACCGTCGTGGCTCGCCCTACGTGGCCCTGCTGGTGCTGACCGTGATCGGCCTGCCACTGACCCTGGTGCCGCCGGAAAAACTCCTGCTGTGCATCGTCCTGTTGCTGGGCAGCTGCCACCTGGTGCTGTTTGCCGCCTACCTGCGCCTGCACCGCACCCAGCCCGGTCTGGTGCGTCCCTTTTGCCTGCGCGGCGGCCCGGTCGTGGCCAGCGTCGGCATGCTGCTGACCCTGGTGGTGATCGCTGCCTGCTTCCAGCTGGAAGTGGCGATGCTCAGCGCCCTGGCCCTGGTGGTCGCCGCCCTCATCCTCAACTACCTGCTGCGCGCCGCGAGCCGCGCCGGCAAGCCCCTGGAGAATGCCGAGAATGTCTGAAGCAACCCTGCTGCAACGCCGCCACCAGGTCATGGGCGATGCCTCGCCACTGTTCTACGACGAGCCGCTGGAGCTGGTGAAGGGTGAAGGCGTCTGGCTGACCGACGCTGCCGGCAAACGCTACCTGGACTGCTACAACAACGTGCCCTGCGTCGGTCACTGCCACCCCAGGGTGGTGGCGGCCATGGCCGAACAGGCGGCGACGCTGAACATCCACACCCGCTACCTCAACGAGCGCGTGGTGCGCTACGCCGAAAGCCTCACCGCGACCTTCGCCGAACCGCTGGACAGCCTGATGTTCACCTGCACCGGCAGCGAGGCCAACGAACTGGCCCTGCGCATGGCGCGCTTCGCCACCGGCAACAAGGGCGTGATCGTCAGCGACTACAACTACCACGGCAACACCACCATGCTGGCCGCGGTGACCACCGCGCTGCCCAGCTCGGAGCCGTTCTCGGCCCATGCTCGGGCCGTGCCGATCCCCTGCCTGTACCACGCCGCCGGCACGCCCGAGCAGGTCGCCGACCGCTACGTCACGAAGGTCGCCGAGGCCATCGCCGAGCTGCAGGCGGCAGGCGTCGGCCTGGCGGCGATGCTGATCGATACCCTGTTCGCCAACGAAGGCATTCCGCGCCTGCCAGCCGGCTACCTGGAGCGCGTGGCGAAGCTGGTGCGCGAGGCCGGCGGCCTGCTGATCGCCGACGAGGTGCAATCGGGCTTCGCCCGCACCGGTGATCACCTGTGGGGCCACCAGTCGCACCCGCTGGTGCCGGACATCGTCACCCTCGGCAAGCCCATGGGCAACGGATTCCCCCTGGCCGGGCTGGTGACCAGCCGCGAGCGCGTCGAAACCTTCGGCCGCGCCAACCTGTACTTCAACACCTTCGGCGGCTCGCCCGTGGGCGCGGCCGTCGGCCAGGCGGTGCTCGACGTGATCGCCGAAGAGGACCTGCAAGGCAACGCCCGGCGCCAGGGTGCGAAGCTCAGTGCCGGGCTGCACCGCCTTGCCGAGCGCCACTCGATCATCGGCGACGTGCGCGGCCAGGGCCTGTTCTTCGCCGTGGAGCTGGTGCGTGACCGCGCCACCCGCGAGCCGGCCGGCCTGGAAGCGCGGCGCATCGTCAATGCCATGCGCCAGCGCGGCGTGTTGATCAGCAAGATCGGCGGCGCCGACAACATCCTCAAGATTCGCCCGCCGCTGCCCTTCCAGGGCGAACACGGCGAGCTGTTCATCCACACCCTGGACCAGGTCCTGGGCGAGCTATGAAGGACACTGGCATGACTGACTTCTCAATGCTCGACCACGACCAGCAGATCGCCTGCCTGCGCGAGCTGGCGCTGGACGCCCTGCGCCACTGGGACGGCGATTTCATCGGTCTGGAACTGCTCAAGTACCGGGAAAATGCGGTTTTCTGCGCCACCCGCAGCGACGGCACCCGTAGCGCCCTGCGCGTGCACCGTGGCGGCTACCACAGCGAGGCGGCGCTGCGCTCCGAGCTGACCTGGATGGAGCAACTGGCCGCTGGCGGCATCGGTGTGCCGAGCATCATCCGCACCCGCAGCGGCGAACACCTGGCCGAGGTACGCAGCGCCGCCCTGGCGGAGTCGCGCTTCGTCGACATGCTCGGCTGGCTCGGCGGCAGCACCCTGGGCTCCGCCGAACAGGGCCTGAGCGCCGAGGGCGACATCCAGGCCCTGTTCCACCAGGCCGGCGCCGTTGCCGCGCGCATCCACCTGAATTCGGCACAGTGGCGCCAACCCAACGAGTTCACCCGGCACGCCTGGGACGAGGAAGGCCTGGTCGGCGCCAATCCGTTCTGGGGACGCTTCTGGGAGCTGGACCTGCTCAGCGACCAGCAGCGCGACCTGCTTCAGCACTTCCGCCAGGAGGCCCGTCTGGTCCTGCGCCGCTACGGCCGCAACCTGGGCAACTTCGGCATGATCCACGCCGACCTGGTGCCGGAAAACCTGCTGCTCGAGGGCGGCGAACTGCAGCTGATCGACTTCGACGATGCCGGTTTCGGCTGGCACATGTTCGAGCTGGCTACCGCGCTGTACTTCTGCCTGGACGACCCGCGCCTGGCGCAGATCCAGGCGGCGCTGCTGGCCGGCTACGACGCGGTCAAGCCGCTGTCCGCCGCCGACCGCGCCGCCCTGCCACTGTTCCTTGCCCTGCGCGGCACCACCTACCTGGGCTGGGTGCACACCCGGCGCAACAGCGAAACCGCGCGGGAGCTGGCCCCCATGCTGATCGAGCGCGCCTGTACACTGGCCAGCGCCTACCTTGCCGGCCGTTGAATCTGGCAGAGCGTCGCAACACCCTGGCGCGCAGGCACAAGCCTGCGCGCCAACGCTGGCCGATACTCGGCGCATAACCGAGGTGAACCGCCATGACCGGCATAGCCCGCCACCAGGCAACCGACTCCGATGAACTGGCCTGCGCCCTCGCCGGCTGGAGCCAGGACTACACCCAGCTCGGCCACGGCCGCCTGCAGGCGGAGCTGCTGCATGTGCAGTTGCCCGGCGCCTCGCTGATCTACGAACACTCCAACCTGCACCTGCACGAGAACATGGCGCCGCCCGCCGGCCACCTGGTGATCGGCATCCCGCTGCGCGCCAGCGCCGATTCGCGCTTCAACGGCCAGGCCCTGCATGACGACACCCTGCTGGTACTCGAAGGCGGCCGCGAGCTGGAAATCTGCGCCGCCGGCGAAATCCACATGCTCGGCCTGACCTTCAGCCAGCCGCAGCTGGAACGCCTGCTCGGCGCCGAGGAGCGCGAGTTGTTCGAGCGCGCGCTACAGCAACGCCGCCTGCAACTCTCACCCACCGGTGCAGGAGACCTGCGCCGCAGCCTCTGCGACGCCCTCGCCGCCTTCGAAGGCGAGCCCTGGCGGGTAGATGACCCCCAACAGGCCGGCCACGCCGTTGCCCTGGTGCTGAGCCACGTGCTGCAGGCGCTGGAGGAAATCCTTCCCGGCAGCGACCGCGAGGGCGCGCCACGCTCTTTGCAGCAGCACCGCCGGCTGGTGCTGGCAGCCATCGAGCGCATGCAGGCGGACCTTTCCGAGCCGCTGTCGTTGCTGGAACTGAGCCAGAGCCTGAATACCAGCCAGCGCACCCTGCAGTACTGCTTCCGGCAGATCTGCCAGAGCACGCCGCAGCAGTTCTTCCTCAGCCTGCGCCTGGCCGAGGCGCGCCGCCGGCTCAAGCAGGAGCCGCAGCAGAGCATCACGAACCTGGCACTGGACCTGGGCTTCGCCAGTTCCAGCCATTTCTCGGCCTTGTACAAGCGGTTGTATGCGGAGCAGCCGTCGCTGCTCTCGCGCATGCGCTGAGCTTCTGCTCTTCGTAGGAGCGAGCTTGCTCGCGAACAAACTCACCGGCAGCTCCCGCCTCAAGCGGGTTCGCGAGCAAGCTCGCTCCTACAAAAGCACCATCGCCCGATCTGGCAACCACACCCAATTACTTGGCAGACAGGAGCAACGGCACAGGGCCAGCCCTTACTTAGCATCGGCAGAAGACCCATCCCCTCCAACCGACAAGAACAACGGATGCCTTCGCCATGACCCACGCCGCCGTGCTGCGCCCCACCCTGCTCGCCCTGCTCATCGCCGGGGCCAGTTCCGCCAGTGCCTACGAGCTGTACGCGACCGACGACACGCACCTGAACGCCGACCTCTCGGCGACCTTCGGGCTGTTCCACAGCCAGGAGCGTTACAACATGACGGGCACGCTGGATGAAGGCTCGTCCTCCTGGCAGGAAGGCTTCATCAAGTACGGCCTGAGCGGCGACCAGAAGCTCGGCGGCGCGGGCACCGCCTATGGCGCGTTCAACCTGCTCAGTTCCGGTACCTGGGACGACGGCGACGCCGCCGGTTTCAGCGACGGTTCCGAACGCACCACCAAGATCGAGGACGCCTACGCCGGCTGGCGTTCGGCCGGGCTGTTCCCGGTGCTGGGCGAGGACGGCATCGACCTGTCCTTCGGCCGCCAGAACATCGTGGTCGGCGATGGCTTCCTGATCGACGGCGACGCCCTGAACATGGGCAAGGGCCTGGCGGACGGCGAGTACAACCGTGGCGGCGCCTATTACCTGGCAGCGCGCCGCGACTTCGACGAGACCGCCGTGCTGCGCATCGGCGGCAAGGAAGGCTGGCGCGGCGACCTGATGCGCCTGAAGTCGGACAACCGCGCCCAGGCCAACTCCGAGCTGTACGTCGCCACCCTGGAGCACGTCGCCCCGAAAGCGACCTTCGGCCTCACCTACATCGACGTCACCGACATCGACGAGCGCTACGCCTCGCCCATCCAGCTCGACCGCAAGGACATGAAGACCTACAGCCTGCGCGGCACCGGCAACGCCGGCGTGGAGAACCTGTTCCTCTCCGGCGAATACGCCTGGCAGGACAGGCGCGACGCCCAGTACACCGACGACACCGCCAGCGCCTGGTACCTGGAAGCCGGCTGGACCTTCTCCGACGTCGCCTGGAAACCCTATGTCAGCTACCGCTTCAGCCGCTTCTCGGAAGGCTACGACACTCTCTTCTACGGCTTCAGCCGCGGCTTCGGCACCTGGTTCCAGGGCGAGGTGGCAGGCAACTACTCCGGTCCGTTCAACAACAACACCCGCGTACACAATGTCGGCGCCAAGGTCACCCCGCTGGAGAACCTTTCCATCGGCGCGCAGTACTTCGACTTCCACACCCTGGACACCGACCTGGGCAACACCGACGGCCGCGAGCTGGACCTCTACGCCGAGTGGGCGATCAACGAGCACCTGGTGATCATCCCGCTGGTGGGCCTGTACCAGCCGAAGAAGAGCGCGGCCGAAGGCGGCACCCAGATCGGCAACGACAACAGCAACCTCTACAGCCAGCTGCTGTTCTCCACCACCTTCTAAGGTCAGACGACCTCGACTGCTGTGACAGACCTCGGCACGACCCGATCAAGCGCGACACCACGATGTCATCCGGACCATTCCCGATCCGGCGCAGCAGGCCGCCAGCGCCAGTCGTTCACTGAACGACCTGGCAGCCGGCGGCACGGGGGGTGAAACGGTTGGGCGCCCGACTCAGATGTCGCTGCAGCGCGGGGTCTGGCGCAGGTACTTGACGCTGTGCTGCTCGCCCTGGGAGTCCAGGTAGACCATGGTGGCCTGGCTGACTTCGCAGCGATCATTGGGTTGGGAAATGCTCAGTACCTTGGCCACGTCCAGCGGCATGCCGTAGTGGTAGACGACGGCATCATCGGCGAAGGCGGTGAAGGACAGCAGCAAGGCAGGGACGGCGAAGAGTGCGGCAAGAGTGGATTTCATGGCAGGAACCTCAGGGATCACGCGGGTCGCGTCGATCGTGGCCCACTGCCATAAATCTAGCTGATCGGACCTTTCCTACACAGATCGAGTTCGACAATGCATTTCTGCGAATCGCGCAATAATGGCCGCTTGCAACGGCCCCGCGCCGGTGATTGTCACGGGATGCTGGCTGATTGGGGCGGAGCGCTTTCGCAGGAGAGTGGCCAGCGTGCCTCGTCGTAGGACGACGTGGGGCGCAGCGATACCCATCGCATAGGCGCACGATCACGGGTGGCTCCTGCACGGCCTCGGCTGCAGGAGCGAGCCATGCGCGCGATCGCGGCATGGCTCCTGCATCGGGCCGGGCTTCCCGCCGCCGGTCAGATCGGCGGCGCCGAGCGCAGCATCACCGACTTCAGGGCGAACGCCGACTTGATTCCCGCCACGCCGGGAATCTGCGTCAGCGTGTTGGTGAGGAACAGCTGGTACGCCGACAGGTCCTTCACCACCACCCGCAGCATGTAGTCGGCGTCGCCGGTCATCTGGAAGCAACTCATCACCTGTGGCGCCTGGACGATGCGTTCTTCGAACCGGGCGAGGTAGTCGCCGGTCTGTTTTTCCAGGGACACCGAGACGAAGACGCTCATGCCGCCGGACAGGCGCTCTTCGTCCAGCCGGGCGAAGTAGCCCTGGATGTAGTGCTCCTCCTCCAGGCGGCGCACCCGGCGCAAGGTCGGGGTCAGCGACAGGCCGATGTTCTGCGCCAGATCACGCCAGGAGAGCCGGCCATCGTCGGCCAGGGCGCGGAGGATTTTCAGGTCGGTGCGGTCCAGTTCAGCCATTTTTCCTCAGTACTACGGAAGGTCGTTTTTATAGTTCAAACACACTAATCCGCAAGCTCAGACCTAGTCAATTTGGAGCAAAAAACCAATCGGTCACACCTATACTGAAACCACAACTACAACAACCGAGGACCTCACCATGAGTGATGTCACCACCCGCTGCGCAACCCTGCGCGGCACCCGCACCGTAGCCTTATCCGGCCGGGTGCGTCCGCCAGGCATGGCTTCTTCCGTCTGCTGATCCACACCCAACGATCACAACTGGAGACCCGCCATGACCGACTACGCTCCGCTCCGCCTGCACGTCCCCGAACCCACCGGACGCCCGGGCTGCAAGACCGACTTCTCCTACCTGCACCTCTCGCCCGCCGGTGAGGTGCGCAAGCCCGCCATCGATGTCGAACCCGCGCAGACCACCGACCTGGCCTTCAGCCTGGTGCGCGTGCTCGACGAGGACGGCCATGCCGTCGGCCCCTGGGCTCCGGACCTGAGCCACGAGCAGCTGCTGCGCGGCATGCGCCTGATGCTCAAGACGCGCATCTTCGACGCGCGCATGCTCACCGCCCAGCGCCAGAAGAAGATGTCCTTCTACATGCAGTGCCTGGGTGAAGAGGCCATCGCCACCGCCCACACCATGGCCCTGCAGGGCGGCGACATGACCTTCCCGACCTACCGTCAGCAAGGCATCCTGATCACCCGCGACTACCCGCTCAAGGACATGATCTGCCAGCTGCTCTCCAACGAGCAGGACCCGCTCAAGGGCCGCCAGCTGCCGATCATGTACTCCAGCCGCGAGAAGGGTTTCTTCTCCATCTCCGGCAACCTCGCCACCCAGTTCATCCAGGCCGTCGGCTGGGGCATGGCCTCGGCGATCAAGGGCGACACCAGGATCTCGTCCGCCTGGATCGGCGACGGCGCCACCGCCGAATCCGACTTCCACACCGCCCTGACCTTCGCCCACGTGTATCGCGCGCCGGTGATCCTCAACGTGGTCAACAACCAGTGGGCGATCTCCACCTTCCAGGCCATCGCCGGCGGTGAAGGCACCACCTTCGCCAACCGCGGCGTGGGTTGCGGCATCGCCTCGCTGCGGGTGGACGGCAACGATTTCCTCGCCGTCTACGCCGCCTCGCGGTGGGCCGCCGAACGCGCCCGCCGTGGCCATGGCCCGAGCCTGATCGAGTGGGTCACCTATCGCGCGGGCCCGCACTCCACCTCGGACGATCCGTCCAAGTACCGCCCCGCCGACGACTGGACCAACTTCCCCCTGGGCGATCCCATCGCCCGCTTGAAGCAGCACCTGATCGGCCTCGGCATCTGGTCCGAAGAGCAACAGGAAGCGCTGAAGAAGGAACTGGAAGCCGAAGTGATCGCCGCGCAAAAAGAAGCCGAACGCCACGGCTCGCTGGTGGACGGCCATGTGTTCAGCGCCGCCAACCTGTTCGACGACGTCTACAAGGACCTGCCGGAACACCTGCGCCGGCAGCGCCAGGAGCTTGGGGTATGAATGCCATGAACCCGCAACACGAGAACGCCCAGGCGGTCACCAGCA
Organism: Pseudomonas sp. DP-17; assembly: GCF_022380625.1. Lineage (NCBI taxonomy): Bacteria > Pseudomonadati > Pseudomonadota > Gammaproteobacteria > Pseudomonadales > Pseudomonadaceae > Pseudomonas > Pseudomonas sp. DP-17. The sequence goes on along the minus strand of NZ_JAKSXG010000002.1, from coordinate 234,986 downwards.
TGACCATGATCCAGGCGCTGCGCTCGGCGATGGACGTGATGCTCGAGCGCGACGACAACGTCGTGGTGTTCGGCCAGGACGTCGGCTACTTCGGCGGCGTGTTCCGCTGCACCGAAGGCCTGCAGAAGAAGTACGGCACCTCGCGGGTGTTCGATGCGCCGATCTCCGAGAGCGGCATCATCGGCGCCGCCGTCGGCATGGGCGCCTATGGCCTGCGCCCGGTGGTGGAAATCCAGTTCGCCGACTACGTCTACCCGGCCACCGACCAGTTGGTGTCCGAGGCGGCGCGCATCCGCTACCGCTCGGTCAACGACTTCACCGTCCCCATGGTAGTGCGCATGCCCTGCGGCGGCGGCATCTATGGCGGACAGACGCACAGCCAGAGCCCGGAGGCGATGTTCACCCAGGTCTGCGGCCTGCGCACCGTCATGCCGTCCAACCCCTACGACGCCAAGGGCCTCTTGATCGCCTGCATCGAGAACGACGACCCGGTGATCTTCCTCGAACCCAAGCGCCTGTATAACGGCCCGTTCGACGGCCACCACGACCGGCCGGTGACGCCCTGGTCCAAGCATCCGGCCAGCCAGGTGCCGGAAGGTTACTACAGCGTTCCGCTGGACAAGGCGGCCATCGCCCGCCCCGGCTCCGAGCTCACCGTGCTGACCTACGGCACCACCGTCTACGTCGCCCAGACCGCCGCCGAGGAGACTGGCATCGATGCCGAGATCATCGACCTGCGCAGCCTCTGGCCGCTGGACCTGGACACCATCGTCGAGTCGGTGAAGAAGACCGGCCGCTGCGTCATCGTCCACGAGGCCACCCGCACCTGCGGCTACGGCGCCGAGCTGATGTCGCTGGTCCAGGAAAACTGCTTCCACCATCTCGAAGCCCCCATCGCACGCGTGACCGGCTGGGACACCCCCTACCCGCACGCCCAGGAATGGGACTACTTCCCGGGGCCCGCGCGTGTCGGCGCGGCCTTCAAGCGCGCCATGGAGGTCTGAATGGGCACTCACGTCATCAAGATGCCGGACATCGGCGAAGGTATCGCCGAGGTCGAGCTGGTGGAGTGGCATGTCCAGGTCGGCGATGAGGTCCATGAGGACCAGCTGCTGGCGGAAGTCATGACCGACAAGGCCACCGTGGAAATCCCCTCGCCGGTAGCCGGCAGGATCATCGCCCTGGGCGGCGTGCCTGGCCAGGTGATGGCCGTGGGCGGCGAGCTGATCCGCCTGGAAGTGGAAGGCCACGGCAACCACCGCGAAGCCGCGCAACCCAAGGCCCAGGAAGACGCCCCGGCCAAGCCGGAAGCCAAGCCCGCTGCCATCGACGAAGCCCCCAGGCCGGCGCCGCGCGTCGAGAGCAAACCGGTCGCCCCGGCCGCGCGCCCCGCTCCGTCGCCGGCACCACGCCGCGCGCCGGGCGAGAAACCGCTGGCCTCGCCGGCAGTGCGCCAGCGTGCCCGCGACCTCGGCGTGGAGCTGCAGTTCGTGCAGGGCAGCGGCCCGGCCGGGCGCATCCTGCGCGAAGACCTGGAGCATTATCTGGAACACGGCGGCGCTACCATTGCCTCCGGCTATGCCGCACGCCACGACGAGCACCAGATCCCGGTGATCGGCCTGCGCCGCATGATCGCGAAGAAGATGGCCGAGGCCAAGCGGCGCATCCCGCACTTCAGCTACGTCGAGGAAATCGACGTCACCGACCTCGAAGCGCTGCGCGTGCACCTCAACGCCAAGCACGCTGCGGCCCGCGGCAAGCTCACCCTGCTGCCCTTCATTGCCCGCGCCATGGTCGTCGCCCTGCGCGACTTCCCGCAGCTCAACGCGCGCTATGACGACGAAGCAGACGTCATCACCCGCTACGGCGCGGTGCACCTGGGCGTCGCCACCCAGAGCGACAACGGCCTGATGGTGCCGGTGCTGCGCAACGCCGAATCCCGCGACCTGTGGGGCAACGCCGCGGAAGTGGCGCGCCTGGCCGAAGCCGCGCGCCACGGCAAGGCCAGCCGCGAAGAACTCTCCGGCTCGACCATCACCCTGAGCAGCCTCGGCGCGCTCGGCGGCATCGTCAGCACGCCGGTAATCAACCATCCGGAAGTTGCCATCGTCGGGGTCAACCGCATGGTCGAGCGGCCCATGGTGATCAACGGCCAGATCGTCGTGCGCAAGATGATGAACCTGTCCTCGTCCTTCGATCACCGGGTGGTCGACGGCATGGATGCGGCGGCCTTCATCCAGGCCGTACGCGCCCTGCTCGAACATCCCGCCACCCTGTTCATCGACTGACGGAGCCGACTCGTGAAGCAGAACCTGACTCTCGAAACCACCCTGCTGGTGATCGGTGGCGGCCCCGGCGGCTACGTCGCGGCCATTCGCGCCGGCCAGCTGGGCATCCGCACCGTGCTGGTGGAAGGTGCTGCCCTGGGCGGCACCTGCCTGAACATCGGCTGCATCCCGTCCAAGGCGCTGATCCACGCCGCCGAGGAATACCTGAAAGCCCGCGAGTTCGCCGGCAAGTCGCCGCTGGGCATCAGCGTGCAGGCGCCAAGCATCGACATCCAGCGCACCGTGGAATGGAAGGACGGCATCGTCGACCGCCTGACCACCGGCGTCGCTGCGCTGCTGAAGAAGCACGGCGTCACCGTGGTGAACGGTTGGGCGAAGATCGTCGATGGCAAGACCGTGGAGGTCGATCTGAGCGAAGGCGGTACCCGGCACATCCACACCGAACACCTGCTGCTGGCGGCCGGTTCGAAATCCGTGGAACTGCCCTTCCTGCCGCTGGGCGGCAACGTCATATCCTCCACCGAGGCGCTGGCACCCAGGGCGCTGCCCAAGCGCCTGGCCGTGGTCGGCGGCGGCTACATCGGCCTGGAGCTGGGCATCGCCTATCGCAAGCTCGGCGTGGAAGTCACGGTGGTGGAAGCGCAGCCACGCATCCTGCCCACCTATGACGAGGAACTGACCAAGCCGGTAGCCCATTCCCTGCGCAAGCTGGGCATCGAGCTGTACCTGGGCCATAGCGTGATGGGCCTGGAGCCGGACGGCAAAAGCCTACGCGTGCAGGACGGCGCGGGCTCGCAACGGGTGATCGAAACCGATCAGGTGCTGGTCGCGGTGGGTCGCCACCCCAACACCGCCGGCTGGAACCTCGACACCCTGCGCCTGGACATGAACGGCCGCGCCGTGCAGATCGACGACCAGTGCCGCACCTCCATGCGTGACGTCTGGGCCATCGGCGACATCGCCGGCGAGCCCATGCTGGCCCACCGCGCCATGGCCCAGGGCGAGATGGTTGCCGAGATCATCGCCGGCAAGCGCCGCGCCTTCACCCCCACGGCTATCCCGGCAGTGTGCTTCACCGATCCGGAAGTGGTGGTGGTCGGGCTGTCGCCCGAGCAGGCGCAGGCGGCCGGCTACCAGGTACTGACGGCAAGCTTCCCGTTCGCCGCCAACGGCCGTGCCATGACCCTGGAGGCCAGCGACGGCTTCGTCCGCGTGGTGGCGCGCCAGGACAACCACCTGATCCTCGGCTGGCAGGCCGTGGGCAAGGCGGTGTCGGAGCTGTCCACGGCCTTTGTGCAGTCGCTGGAAATGGGCGCCTGCCTGGAAGACATCGCCGGCACCATCCACGCCCACCCGACCCTCGGCGAAGCGGTGCAGGAAGCTGCCCTGCGCGCGCTGGGGCATGCCTTGCACGTCTGACGCCTGTTCTCTCCAACTGGGCTTCCCCCTCCTGACCCGCCGATTGGCGGGTCTTTTTTTGCAGGCGCGTTATTCGCCTACGCAGACCATGGATGGCTGCGTAGGCGCGGATTCATCCGCGATTTCTTCACCGCGGATGCCGATCGCGGACGAAGTCCGCTCCTACGCATCCGGGTCGATCACCGCACGGATTCTGGTTCTGCCCAGGGCCTCCGTGCGCGTTCACTCACGCAAGAGTATCGGCCATTCACGGCCCTTCTCGGCTCGATCATGAATTTTCGCCGCAAAAATGCTCATCTTTACGCCGCATTGACTAAATTAACTGTTTGGTACATTTTTCTCCTACAGGCCATTCGACCTCGGCCATACAAGAACAACGGAGCCAAACCCATGCCGCAAACGCTGCTCGTGCTCAACGGGCCGAACCTCAATCTGCTCGGCACTCGCGAGCCTGCCACCTACGGCCATGAAACCCTCGACGACATCGCCGCGCTCTGCCAGCGCACCGGCGCCGAGAACGGCCTGGAAATCGAGTTCCGCCAGACCAACCACGAAGGCCAGCTGATCGACTGGATCCACCAGGCACGCGGGCGCTGCTCCGGTATCCTGATCAACCCGGCCGCCTGGACCCACACGTCGGTGGCCATCCGCGATGCGCTCGCTGCCGTGGAACTGCCGGTGATCGAAGTGCACCTGTCCAACGTTCACAAACGCGAGGAGTTCCGCCACCACTCGTTCGTTTCCGGCGTTGCCGTGGGCGTCATCGCAGGGCTGGGCAGCGACGGCTACCGCGCCGGCATCCAGCACTTCGCCAAGCTGCTTGAGGGTGAACGCCATGCATGACCACCGCACAGTGCTGGCCGGCCTGATCGGCGCCGGCATCCAGGCTTCGCGTACGCCAGCCCTGCACGAGCGCGAGGGCGACGCCCAGGGGCTGCGCTATCTCTACCGGCTGATCGACCTGGATACCCTCGGTGTCGATGCCGGCGCCCTGCCCGACCTGCTCGCCGCCGCGGAGCGCATGGGCTACACCGGGCTGAACATCACCTTTCCCTGCAAGCAGGCGGTGATTCCTCTGTTGCACGAGCTGTCGGATGAGGCGCGGGGCATCGGCGCGGTGAATACCGTGGTGCTGCGCGAGGGCAAGCGGATCGGCCACAACACCGACTGCCTGGGCTTTGCCGAAGGTTTCCGGCGCAACCTCAGCGATGCGCCGCGCGAGCGCGTGGTGCAACTGGGCGCTGGCGGCGCGGGCGCGGCGGTCGCCCATGCGCTGCTCGGCGAAGGCGTGCAGCAGCTGACCCTGTTCGAAGTGGATGCTGCCCGCGCCCAGGCGCTGGTGGACAACCTCAACGCGCATTTCGGCGGGCAGCGCGCGCGGGTCGGTCATGACCTGGCCGGCGCGGTCACCGAAGCGGACGGACTGGTCAACACCACGCCCGTGGGCATGGCCAAGCTGCCCGGCGCGCCGCTGCCGCTGGAGCTGCTGCACCCGGGCCTGTGGGTCGCGGAAATCATCTACTTCCCGCTGGAGACCGAGTTGCTCAGGCACGCCCGCAGCCTCGGCTGCCGCACGCTGGATGGCGGCAACATGGCGGTGTTCCAGGCGGTGAAGGCGTTCGAGCTGGTCAGTGGCGTGGAGGCGGACGCCGAGCGGATGCTGGCGCATTTCGCCACGATGTGATTTCACAACGAGCGTAGGAGCGGACTCCATCCGCGATCGATTCCCGGCCGCTCGGAACAGGCCGATGGCACATCGCGGACGGAGTCCGCTTACGCCAGGTTTCAAATCGAGCGGCTCTTGTAGGAGCGAGCTTGCTCGCGAACAACCTTCGCTCCAGATCCGAATCCGGTTACGGCTGCACGTACCGTAAAACCGCCTCGACGATCATCTCCTTGTGCCGCGCCTTGATCGCCGGGTCCTCCAGCTCGACCTGGAACAGCGAGCCGACGGTATGGCGGTTGGACACCCGATAGAAACAGAACCCGCTGATCAGCATGTGCACGTCGATGGCCTGCAGGCCGGCGCGGAACTCACCGCTGGCGGCGCCGCGCTGGAGGATGTCCTCGATGGTGCGCAGGATGTTGCTGTTCATCGAGCGGATCGCTTCGGAGCCTGCGGCGAACTGGCCATAGTGGATATTCTCGATGCAGACGATGCGCACGAAATCGACGTTGCGGTCGTGGTGGTCGAAGGTGAAATCCACCAGCCGGCGCATGGCCTCCAGCGGTTCCAGTTCGGCCAGGTGCAGGGTCTGCTCGGTGCCGCGGATGTCGCCGTAGAGCTTCTCCAGCACTGCCTGGTAGAGCTGCTCCTTGCTGCCGAAGTAGTAGTAGATCATCCGCTTCGAGGTGTTCATGCGCTCGGCGATGGCGTCCACCCGCGCGCCGGAAAGCCCCTGCTGAACGAACTCGACGATGGCCGCCTGGAGGATGTCCTCGCGGGTTTTCTCCGGGTTGTTCTTGCGGCCCCGGCGAGCGGTTGCGGCGGGAATCGGCTGGGTAGCGCTGTCGGTCATGGCTCGGCATCGTCTGGCAGGCGCCCAATGGCGCCTGCTTGGCTGAAGGGATGCGCGGATTATGCGCGCCGGCCCCCTTGCGAGGCAAAGCGCGGCGGGACTAGACCTTCGGCCGGCGCGTGGTGCCGTTGCGCGCCTGGGCCATGGCGGCCAGGCGTACGGCGACGTTGGCCGCGCCGTAGCCTGCGTAGCCGCCGCGACGCTGGATGATCTCGAAGAAGAAGCGCTCCTCGAACGGCTCGGTGTATACGTGGAACAGCTCGCCGCCATGGGCGTCACGGTCGTAGAGCACGTTGAAGTAGGCCAGTTCGCTGAGGAATTCGTCATCGAAGTCGAAGCGCGCGGCCAGGTCGTCGTAGTAGTTCAGCGGGATTTCCAGCAGCGGCACGCCGGCATCCTTGGCCCGCGCCACCTCGGCGAAGATGTCTTCGCAGGCGAAGGCGATGTGGTGGACGCCGGAGCCGCGATAACTGGACAACGCATGGGAGATCGCCGTGTTGCGGTTCTCCGATATGTTCAGCGGCAACCGCACGCTACCGTTGGTGCTGCGCAGGGCGCGGCTTTTCACCAGGCCATAGGGGTCGGGCAGCACCACTTCGTCGTCGGCCTCGAAGTCGAACAGGCCCTTGTAGAACAGCACCCAGTTGTCCAGCCCGTCCGCCGGTAGTGCCAGGGCCATGTGATCGATGCGCTGCAGCTGGCCGGTCGGCTTCGCGGCAGGATCGAGGCGGAAATCGACGTCATAGATGGTCTGCCCCGCCGCGCGCTCCTCCACCAGGTAGATGAGGCTGCCATCCGGCGCGCGCACGGCGGGAATCTCGCGCTCGTTGGGGCCGACCAGCCCGCGATAGGGCTGGCCCTTGTAGTCCTGTGCGCGATGCAATGCGCTGGCGGCGTCACGCACGCGCAAGGCGGTGGCGCACAACGACGGGCCATGGGCCTCGAAGAAGCTGTGGGCAAAGGAATAGGGTTCGGCGTTGAGTACGATATTGATCTCACCCTGGCGCAGCAGGCTCACCGCCTTGGAACGGTGCTCACCCGCGCGGGCGAAGCCCAGACGTTCCAGCCAGTTGCCCAGGCGCGCGCCAAGGGCTTCATCGACGGCGAACTCAAGGAATTCCACGCCATCCAGTTGGCTGGCCGGTGGCGGCGCGAACAGGCAGTCGAGCTGCTCCTTCGGCGTGCCTTGGCTTTCCAGGCGGGCGCGGGTCTTTTCCTCGAGGTAGAGCAGCGAACGCAGGCCGTCGGCGGCGTTGGCACGCGGCGGCGCGGCGCGGAAACCGTCGTTGAAGATTTCCAGCGACAGCGGGCCGCGATAACCGCTCCTGAGGATCGGCGCAAGGAAGCCCGCGAGGTCGAACTCGCCCTGGCCGGGGAAGTTGCGGAAATGCCGGCTCCACTCCAGCACGTCCATCGCCAGGATCGGCGCGTCGGCCATCTGCACGAAGAAGATCTTCTCCCCCGGAATCTGTGCGATGCCGGCCGGGTCGCCCTTCAGCGAGAGGGTGTGGAAGCTGTCGAGGATCACCCCCAGCGCCGGGTGGTTCACCTCACGCACCAGGTCCCAGACCTGCTGCCAGGTGTTCACGTGGCGCCCCCAGGCCAGCGCCTCGTACCCCACGCGCAGGCCACGGGCACCGGCGCGCTCGGCAGCAAGGCCGAGATCCTCGAGGAGGAATTCGCGCTCGCCCAGGGAGTCGGCGGCGACATTGGTGCACATCAATACCAGGTCGGTGCCCAGTTCCTGCATCAGGTCGAACTTGCGCTCCAGGCGGTCGAGGTTGCGCGGCAGGCGGTCGCGGCGGCAACCCTCGAAATCGCGGAACGGCTGGAACAGGGTGATCGCCAGCCCCAGGTCGGCGCAGAGCCGGCGCACGTCACGCGGGCTGCCACCGTAATAGAGGAGATCGTTCTCGAAGATTTCCACGCCGTCGAAGCCGGCGGCGGCGATGGCTTCGAGTTTGTCCGGCAGGGTTCCGCTCAAGGAAACGGTGGCGATCGAACGTTGCATTTCTTTGACTCCTGCCGGATGTACTGAGGGCTTGTTGGAATCGGGTTCCGGCTGAGTCTGATTATTCTGGCGGTCCGGGTCGCCGGCAATTTAAAGTGTACTAACTGGTTAGTTTTGTGTTCGATTACCGAACCAAAGGCCGTTTATCGAATTGACGCTGTTCCAGCCGCTGCTCAAGATTTAGCCACGTCGACGCAATCCGGCTGTCCCTGCGGGCACCTGCCTCCGCCCAATGGACACCACCAGCCGCTGCGAGATGGCCTGCGTGTCATCCATAACAATTTCAAGAACGGGTAAATGCTCATGTACATCCCTCACCTTCGCCTCGCCTGCATCCCCCATCCGCGAATCGTCCGGGCCCGCCTGATGCCGGAGCTGTGCTCGTTGCGCGGGCGCCCTCGCGCGCACTGATTTTCCGCCAGCCACCGCACGTCTTTCCTGATGCCACACCGATTGGCGGTGGAGCACGCGGGATGCCTGCGGCACGACAATAATTCCTGAGGCTGCGCGTCAGCCCGATAACGGATGGCCCCGATCATGATCCATACGCAATCCGCTCCCCTTGCTGCGGTCGCGCCGCACGGTTCCTCCTTCTTCGGCAAGGTGCGTGGCGCCATGGCCGTCGGCAAGGTGCGCTGGGGCATGCTCGCCCTGGTGTTCTTCGCCACCACACTGAACTACATCGACCGCGCCGCCCTGGGCGTGATGCAACCATTGCTCGCCGAGAAGATGGCCTGGACGGCCATGGACTACGCCAACATCAACTTCTGGTTCCAGGTGGGCTACGCCATCGGCTTCGTGCTGCAGGGCCGGTTGATCGACCGCATCGGTGTGAAGCGCGCATTCTTCTTCGCCGTGCTGCTGTGGAGCTTCGCCACCGGCGCCCACGGCCTGGCCAGTTCGGCGGCCGGCTTCATGGTCTGCCGCTTCATCCTCGGCCTGACCGAAGCCGCCAACTACCCGGCCTGCGTAAAGACTACGCGTCTGTGGTTCCCGGCCGGCGAACGGGCCATGGCCACCGGCATCTTCAATGCAGGCACCAACGTCGGCGCCATGCTCACCCCCGCACTGCTGCCGTTGATCCTCGCGGCCTGGGGCTGGCAGGCGGCGTTCCTGTGCATGAGCGCACTGGGCTTCGTCTGGGTGGTGCTGTGGAGCCTGAAGTACTTCAACCCTGAAGAACACCCGACGGTGAAGCAGAGCGAGTTGGACTACATCCAGGCAGCCGACGAGCCGCCGGCCGAACGCGTGCCCTTTTCCGCCATCCTGCGCATGCGCGGCACCTGGGCGTTCGCCGTGGCCCTTTCGCTGACCGCACCGGTGTTCTGGTTCTATCTCTACTGGCTGCCACCCTTCCTCAACCAGCAGTACGGCCTGGGCATCAGCGTGACCCAGATGGGCATCCCGCTGATGCTGATCTGGCTGACCGCGGACTTCGGCAGCATCGGCGGCGGCATACTCTCGTCCTGGCTGATCGGCCGCGGCGTGAAGCCGATCAGTGCGCGCCTGCTGTCGATGTTCATCTGCGCCTGCGTGATCATCGGCGTGGTCTTCGCCGCCAAGGCCAGCGGACTATGGATCGCCGTAGCCGCCATCGCCCTGGGCGTCGGCGCGCACCAGGCCTGGACGGCGAACATCTGGAGCCTGGTGATGGACTACACGCCCAAGCACATGATGAGCACGGTGTTCGGCTTCGGCGGCATGTGCGCGGCCATCGGCGGGATGTTCATGACCCAGATCGTCGGCTACATCCTCACCGTCACCCACAACAACTATGCGGTGCTGTTCACCATCATCCCGACCATGTATTTCCTGGCCCTGGCCTGGATGTTCTTCATGGCTCCGCGCAAGGTGCCGGGCGTGGCGGAGTGAGCCCTGCGCAGGGCGCATGATCCGGCACAGGTTATCCGCCGGCACCTGTGTGGCGGATAACGCCGGCGCGTTATGCGCCCTACGGATGAATGCACAGCCTGAGAAGCAGAACCCCGCCGATTGGCGGGGTTCTGTTTTTGCGCTCATTGTTTCAGCGGCGTCAACACCGGGGCCTTCTCGTCCAGCAGCATCCACACCAGCAGCCTGGCCGGTTTTTCGTTGCTGGCATTGCGCGATACCAGATGCGGCGTGTTCGGCGCCTCGTACCAGGACTGGCCGGCCCGGTAGGTCACCGGTTTCTGCCCTTCCAGCTGGGAGATCACCGCGCCTTCGAGCACGTAGGCGAATACCGAGCCGCTGTGCACGTGGGCGCCGGAAGCCTGGCCGGGCGCATAGGAGACGGTGATCATCAGGCCCTTCTTGCCCGCCGCGTCGGGGAGTTTCTGCTCCTGCTGGACGGTGATTTTCTCGCTGCGGGCGTCCGCCTCGTGGGCAAGTGCCGGCAGGCTGAACACCAGGCCGAGGCCGGCGAAAAAGAATTTCAAGGAAGTGGCGGGCATGGCGTTGACCTCGGGCAGTGGGAAGATGGCTCCACGCTACGCCCGGCGGCCAGGAGGGCCAACAGCCAATTCAGCGGAAGAAGGGGAAGCCATTGCGACAGTGGTCGGCTCAGCGCGGAATCCGCACCGGCACCGCCTTACGCCACCGCGCTCTCCACCCCCGCATCCAGGTCCACCAGCAGCTCGATCATCGCCCGCGCCGCCGCCGAGAGGCGGTCGCCGCTGCGAGTGACGATGCCGCAGCGGGCCTGGAGGATGTCGACGTTCTGCGGCAGGTTGCGAAAGTGCAGGCGCACCAGTTCGCCGCGCACCATCGGCTCGCTCAGCGCTTCTTCCACCGCGATGCCGATGGCGTCGGTCTGGCCGACGATGCGTACCAGCGAGGCCATGTCCTCGCACTGCACGTTGGTGCTGATGTCGATCTTGCCGCTGAGGTTGGCGAGCATCTTTCGCGCGCTGGGCGGAATCAGCGTGGCCGCCAGCGGGTAGGCGAAGATGTCGTTGGTGGACAGGCTCTCCTTGGCCAGCAGCGGGTGCCCCGCACGGCAGAAGAACAGCCCGCTGCGCGGCTTCAGTGCGCGGGTCTGGAAGTTCGGGTCAGCCTCGAAATGGCGGATATCGGCGATGAAGAATTCGATCTCCTCGCGGCTCAGGCTGCGCGCGAGGCGCTCCCAGTTGTCGACGCCGAACTGGATGTGGATGCGCGGGTAGCGCTGGACGAAACGCGACACCGCGTCGGACACCAGCTTCTGCGCCGGAGCCGGCCCACTGCCGAAGCGCAGCTCACCCGAGTCCAGCTTGTTCAGCCGGGCCACCGCGTGGCTCAGGTTGTTGGCCCCCTGCACCAGGCTCAGCGCGTGCTGCAGCACGACCTGTCCCTCTGGCGTGGGCCGCAGGTCCTTGCTGCCGCGGTCCACCAGCCGGCAGCCCAGCTCCTGCTCAAGGCCCTGGATGCTGCGGCTGAACGCCGGCTGGGTGATGCCCATGGCATCGGCGGCACGCACGAAGCTGCGGTGTTCGTTGAGGGCGATGAAGTAGCGGAGTTGGCGCAGATCCATGATGCATTTCCGGCATTGAAAATAGTGGGCAAAGGCATTTGCCGCTTTCCTATGCGCTGGTTTTAAATGCAAGCTCTTATTCCGTCAACGAAGAATAAAACAAACATCTATTCTTTTATGAACTAAGAATATAGCTCAGACCAGGAGTCGCCCGATGCCAGCCTTGCACCTCCTTTCTTCGCGAATGTGCCTGTCCCGCTGTCGCTGACAGCCAAAGCCGCACCCCCCTTCCAGGAAAAACGTCGTTCGCCACTGCTGCGTGGCGCGGCCCCCTTTTGCCCGCGATAGGCGCGGACAGACAAGGACACAGCATGACTTCGAGACATTCGCCCTTCCCTTTCAAACTCCACCGGCTGCGCTACGCCATCGTGCTGCTGGCTCTGGGCGGCGCGTTGCCGGTATTCGCCGAGGAAGCCGAGGACGCCAGCAACAGTGAGACCAACAAGCCCGTCAGTGCCGCGCCGGCCAAGGCCGACGCCACCCTGGGCAAGGTCACCGTCACCGCCCGCCGCCGCGAGGAGGACTCGCAGAAAGTGCCCACGCCGATCACCGTGGTCGGCGGCGAGACCCTGGAAACCCAGCGCGTCTACAAGGTGCAGGACCTGCAGCAGATCCTGCCCAGCGTGAACGTCGCCTTCATCCATGCGCGGCAGTCGAGCATCGCCGTGCGCGGCATCGGCAACAACCCGGCCAGCGACGGCCTGGAGGGCAGCGCCGGGGTCTACCTGGACAACGTCTACCTCGGCCGCCCCGGCATGGCGGTGTTCGACCTGCTCGACATCGAGCAGCTGGAACTGCTGCGCGGTCCGCAGGGTACGCTGTTCGGCAAGAACACCACGGCCGGCGTGCTGAACATCAGCACCCGCGCGCCGACCTTCACGCCGGAACGCAGCGTCGAGGTCTCCGGCGGCCAGGACGGCTACTTCCAGGGCAAGGGAACCGTTTCCGGCGCGCTGACCGACAGCCTGGCCGGGCGCGTGTCCGCCTACCGCACCCGCGACGACGGCTACATCAAGAACATCCACGACGACAACTACCTGAACGGCGGCGAGCGCCAGGGCATCCGCGGGCAACTGCTGTTCAAGCCCAACGAGGACTTCGACCTGCGCTGGATCAACGACTACAACGAGGAGGATTCCAGCAACGGCAGCATGGTCGTCTACGGCGCCGCCGACCGCTTCTGGCAGCGAGCCGCCGCGGTAGGCGCCTCGCCGATCCGCGATCCGGACCGGCACAAGGTCAATATCAACAGCCGCCAGCACGTCAGCGTGCACCAGGGCGGCAGCTCGGTGGAGGCCAACTGGAACCTCGACGGCGGCTACAAGCTGACCTCCATCAGTGCCTACCGCTACTGGCACTTCACACCGGCCAACGACGAGCAGCTCAACGTCTCGGCAATCAACAACACCGGCGTGGAAGTCCATGACCGCCAGTTCTCCCAGGAAATCCGCCTGGCCTCGCCCACCGGCGGCTTCTTCGACTACGTGCTGGGCGCCTATGCGTTCAACCAGAACCTGGGCAACAAGACCTTCACCGACTACGGCCCTCTGGCCGACCGCTACCTGCTCGGCACCAACCTCAACGCCCTGAACAACACCTACTCGAAGGCCAACGGCAAGATCGAGACCGACAGCTTCGCGCTGTTCGCCCAGGGTACCTGGCACCTGACCGACAAGCTGGATTTCACCGCTGGCCTGCGCGGCACCTACGAGGAAAAGGACGCCAAGGTCGAACGCTTCGACCCGGTGGGCGGCGCCCCCGTGACCGGCGCGGGCGCCGTGGTGCGGCGCAACCAGCTGGGCGCCTACGACTCGGGCGACCTCAGCCTCTACAGCTTCGCGCCCTCGGCGCTGCTGAGCCTGAGCTACCAGTTCACCGACGACCTGCTGGGCTATGCCTCGCTGGCCCATGGCGAGAAATCCGGCGGCGTGAACCTGGCCGTGGGCAGTGCCCCGACGGCGGGCGCGGACTCCCTGCTGGTCGGCCCGGAACGCGCCAACGACGCCGAACTGGGGATCAAGACCACCCTGTTCGACAACCGCCTGCAACTCAACACCAACCTCTTCTGGACCGGCATCCACGGCTACCAGGCGACCACCCTGTACCAGCCTCCGGGCTCGACCCAGCTGGTCTCGGTACTCTCCAACGCCGGCAGCGTGCGCTCGCGCGGCCTGGAGTTCGAGGCGACCGCCCTGCCGATCCGCGGCCTGACGCTGAATTTCAACGGCTCCTACAACGACGTCACCTACCTGTCGTTCAAGGACGCCCCGTGCCCGGCGGAAGTCTCCACTCAACCCAATGCCCCGGCCACCTGCGACCTCACCGGGCAACGCGTGGTCGGTGCCTCGAAGTGGATCGCCAACCTCAACGGCGAGTACGCCTGGAACCTCGACGACGGCATCCGCCCCTACGTGACCGGCAGCTACTCCTACCGCTCCGAGGCCGAGGGCACGTTGGACAACTCCGACCTCTCGAAGATCGACGGCTACGGCCTGGCGAACTTCTCCGTCGGCCTGCGCAAGGACATCGGCGACGGCCAGCTGGACGCGTCGGTCTGGCTGAAGAACGCCTTCGACAAGGACTACTACCTGGCCGCCTTCGCCAGCATCAACGGCTCCTACACCGCCTCGGTGGGGCAGCCGCGCACGCTGGGCGCCTCGGTTCGCTACGACTTCTGATCCCCATCCGCCGCGCCAGCGGGCGCGGCGCCATTGCCACAGCAAGAGGACGATGAGATGAGCAACGCAGCACAAGCTATCCAGCAGCACGCAGTCAGCCTCGACATCCATCCGGTAGCCGGCCGCATCGGCGCCGAGATTCGCGGCGTGAAGCTTTCCGGCGAGCTGGACGCCGCCACCGTCGACGCCATCCAGGCCGCGCTGGTGAAGCACAAGGTGATCTTCTTCCGCGGCCAGACGCAGCTCGACGATCAGGGCCAGGAGGCCTTCGCCAAGCGGCTCGGAAACCCGGTGGCGCACCCCACCGTACCGGTGCAGCAAGGCACCCACTACCTGCTGGAGCTCGACGGCGCCCAGGGCCGCCGCGCCAACTCCTGGCACACCGACGTGACCTTCGTCGAGGCCTACCCCAAGGCTTCGATCCTGCGCAACGTGGTGGCCCCGGAGTCTGGCGGCGACACGGTATGGGCCAACACCGCCACGGCCTACGACGACCTGTCGCCGGAACTGAAGGCGCTGGCCGACTCGCTCTGGGCGGTGCACAGCAACGAATACGACTACGCCAGCGTGCGGCCGAATGTCGACCCGGCGCGCCTGGAGGAATACCGCAAGATCTTCACCTCCACCGTCTACAAGACCGAGCACCCGGTGGTGCGCGTGCACCCGGTCAGCGGCGAGAAGACCCTGCTGCTGGGGCATTTCGTCAAGCGCCTCAAGGGCCTCTCGCAGCATGACTCTGCGCACCTGTTCGCCGTGCTGCAGAGCCACGTCACGCGGCTGGAGAACACCGTGCGCTGGCGCTGGCAGCCGGGCGATGTGGCCATCTGGGACAACCGCGCGACCCAGCACTACGCCGTGGACGACTACGGCACCCAGCCGCGCATCGTGCGCCGCGTGACGCTCGACGGCGACGTGCCAGTGGGCGTCGACGGACAGCGCAGCCGGACGATCAAGAAGGTTTGATGGTCCTCTGCCATTCACCCTCTCCCCAGCCCTCTAACTAGGCGTCCCCCCCTGAAGGGAGAGGGAGCTTCCGCGTGAAGCGAGTTTCGCGTGCAGTCCTGTTGCCTCGTTTACCGGCCTGCACCCTGGTTTCACCTGGCGCCGATCCAGTCCCCTCTCCCTTCAGGGAGAGGGTTAGGGAGAGGGCCGACCATGCCTGAACGGAGCACTGCAAGATGACCCAATCCGCCCTCCAGCAATCCACCCCCGAACCCTTCGCCATCGTCCCCCTCGCCGCCCCGCTGGGCGCCGAAGTACGCGGCCTGGACGCCCGCGAGCCGCTGTCGCCAGAGCAGATCCTGGCCATCAAGCAGGCCCACCGCGAGCACCACATCCTGATCTTCAAGGACCAGCAGCTCGACGATCAGCAATTCCTGCGCTTCGCCACCCTGTTCGGCGCGGTGTTCCAGCCGCCGACGGACATCCCGGTGCTGTCCTCCGGCACCGATGGCAAGGCCCCGGACATCGTCAAGGTGGCCAACACCGAGGACGGCGAACTGGGCAACTTCGCCCTGCCGGCCCACGTCGACCACCAGTGGACGCCGGTGCCCTCCTCCGGCTCCTTCCTGTATGCGCTGGAAGTCCCCAAGACTGGCGGCGAAACCCAGTTCACCAACCTGGCCCGCGCCTACGAGACACTGGACGAGGCGACCCGTGCCGAGATCGACCCGCTCCGGCTGATCAACTACAACCCCTTCATCCGTCTGAAGAGCGGCGGCTACAACGGCACCTTCGTGCGCTACCGCACCCCGGAGATCGAGCCCATCCAGGGCACCGAACATCCGCTGGTGCGCACCCATCCGGAGAACGGCAAGCGCGTGCTGTTCCTCTCCGTGCACACCGAGGTCGAAATCCCCGGCGCCGATCCGCAACAGGGCGCGGCGCTGGTGGAGAAGCTGCGCGAGCACCTGCAGAAAGCCGAACTCATCTACAGCCATAAATGGTCGGTGGGCGACATCGTCTGGTGGGACAACCAAGCCGTTCTGCATGGCCGTAACGCCTTCCCGGCGAGCGAGAAGCGTCGTCTGAAGCGCATCAGCCTGTCGGGCAGCCGGCCGTTCTGATGCGAAGGCAGGGCGGATAACGCTGACGCGTTATCCGCCCTACTGGTCCCGAAGACCAGGTCCCGAAGACAACGCTCTCTACGCTTATGCCAAATCGTTTCTTGTCCTGAGTCAATTATTCCTTTTATAGTTTCGGCAACTCGTCATAACAAGTTATGAACTATGGCCGAACTACTTCCCCTCTCTCCCGTTCCTCTCTACAGCCAGCTCAAGGAAATCCTGCGCACGCGCATCCTCGACGGCAGCTATCCGCCGCTCAGCCGCATGCCCTCCGAGGCTGAGCTGGGCAAGGCCTTCGACGTCAGCCGCATCACCGTGCGACAGGCGCTGGGCGATCTGCAGAAGGAAGGGCTGATCTTCAAGATCCATGGCAAGGGCACCTTCGTCGCCAAGCCCAAGGCCTTCCAGAACGTCAGCACCCTGCAGGGCCTGGGCGAATCCATGAGCCAGCGCGGCTATGAAGTGATCAACCGCCTGCGCAGCTTCAAGACCGTGCCCGCCAGCGCCCAGGTCGCCGCACGGCTGCAAGTCGCCGAGGGCGAAAACGTGGTGCAGATCAAGCGCGCCCGCCTGGTCAATCGCGAGCTGGTGTCGCTGGAAGTCACCTGGCTGCCCGAGCACGTCGGCAAGCGCCTGGAGAAGGCCGACCTGGTCAGCCGCGACATCTTCCTGATCCTGGAGAACGATTGCGCCCTGCCCCTGGGCCACGCCGATCTGGCCATCGACGCCATCCTCGCTGACGCGGAACTGGCCAGCGCGCTGGAAGTGCAGGAAGGCTCGCCGGTGATGCGCATCGAGCGCCTCACCCACACCGCCGACGGCACGCCGCTGGACTACGAACACCTCTATTACCGCGGCGATGCCTTCCAGTACCGCCTGCGCATCGACCGCCACAAGGGACCGCAGCAATGAGCCAGTTCGACCTCTCCCAGATTCCCGAGGACAAGGAACTCGCCTACGACATCGTGGTGATCGGCGGCGGCACCGCTGGCCCGATGGCCGCGATCAAGGCCAAGGAAGCCAACCGCGAGTTGCGCGTGCTGCTGGTGGACAAGGCCAACGTCAAGCGCAGCGGCGCCATCAGCATGGGCATGGACGGCCTTAACAACGCCATCATCCCCGGCCACGCCACGCCCGAGCAGTACACCAAGGAAATCACCATCGCCAACGACGGCATCGTCAACCAGGCGGCGGTCTACGCCTACGCCACCCACAGCTTCGAAACCCTGCAGCAGCTGGACCGTTGGGGCGTGAAGTTCGAGAAGGACGAAGTCGGCGACTATGCGGTGAAGAAGGTCCACCACATGGGCGCCTACGTGCTGCCGATGCCCGAGGGCCACGACATCAAGAAGGTGCTGTACCGCCAGCTCAAGCGTGCACGCATCGAGATCACCAACCGTCTTGTGGCCACCCGCCTGCTCACCGACGCAGACGGCGCGGTCAACGGCCTGCTCGGCTTCGACTGCCGCACTGCGCAGTTCCAGGTCATCCGCGCCAAGGCCGTGGTGCTGGCCTGCGGCGCCGCCGGGCGCCTGGGCCTGCCCTCGTCCGGCTACCTGATGGGCACCTACGAGAACCCCACCAACGCCGGCGACGGCTATGCCATGGCGTACCACGCGGGGGCGGAGCTCTCGAACCTGGAGTGCTTCCAGATCAACCCGCTGATCAAGGACTACAACGGCCCGGCCTGCGCCTATGTCACCGGCCCGCTGGGCGGCTACACCGCCAACAGCAAGGGCGAGCGCTTCATCGAGTGCGACTACTGGAGCGGCCAGATGATGTGGGAGTTCCACCAGGAGCTCGAAGGCGGCAACGGCCCGGTATTCCTCAAGCTGGACCACCTGGCCGAGGAAACCATCCAGACCATCGAAGAAATCCTCCACAGCAACGAACGCCCCAGCCGTGGACAGTTCCACGCCGGGCGCGGCACCGACTACCGCCAGCAGATGGTGGAAATGCACATCTCCGAGATCGGCTTCTGCTCCGGCCACTCCGCCTCCGGCGTGTGGGTCAACGAGAAGGCCGAGACCAGTGTGAAAGGCCTGTACTCGGCCGGCGACATGGCTGCCGTGCCGCACAACTACATGCTCGGCGCCTTCACCTACGGCTGGTTCGCCGGGGCCAACGCCGCGCAGTACGTGGCCGGGCGAGAGTTCAGCGAGATCGACTCCGCCCAGGTCGAGCGCGAGCGCGAACGCGTCTTCGCCCCGCTCAAGCGCGAGCACGGCCTGCCGCCGGCGCAGGTCGAGTACAAGCTGCGGCGGATGGTCAACGACTACCTGCAGCCGCCCAAGGTGACCAGGAAGATGGAGATTGGCCTGCAGCGCTTCGCCGAGATTGCCCGCGACCTCGACCAGCTCAAGGCCAACACTCCCCACGAGCTGATGCGCGCCATGGAAGTCAGCGTGATCCGCGACTGCGCCGAGATGGCCGCCCGCGCCTCGCTGTTCCGCACGGAAAGCCGCTGGGGCCTGTACCACCACCGCGTCGACTACCCGCTGCGCAACGACGCCGAGTGGTTATGCCATGCGCACCTGAAGAAAGGCGAGGACGGTGTGATGACCAGTTTCAAGAAACCCATCGAGCCCTACGTGATCGCGCTGGATGAGGACGAGCAGCAGGCCTATGAGCGGCTGCGGGTTAAGAGTGAGGCGGCCTGAGGCGTTTCGGCTGCTCGAAAAGCCCCTCTCCCCCCGCCCTCTCCCGCAAGCGGTAGAGGGAGCTGTCCGGTGCGAGCGGCAACGATGGAGTCCTCCGACGAGCACGAAAGCTCGGCATTAACGGAGGTTTCCGGCGGGCGCAGTGTTGTCCGCCGGCACGATCAAGCCCCCTCTCCCTTCAGGGAGAGGGCTGGGGAGAGGGTAACGAGCCACCGCGCCGAACCCACGACCTGAACAACCAGCCCGCCGCCACGACGGCCGGCAAGCAACACCATGAGGACCGCGTGCAATGGCCTACCAACCCCAGGAAATCTTCTTTCGCTCCAGCGCCCCGGTGACGGTGGACGAGGACAAGTGCATCGCCGACAAGGGCTGCACCGTCTGCGTCGAGGTCTGCCCGATGGACCTGCTGGCGATCAACCCCGCCACCCAGAAGGCCTACATGGCCTTCGACGAATGCTGGTACTGCATGCCCTGCGAGAAGGACTGCCCGACTGGCGCGGTGAAGGTCGAGATTCCTTACCTCCTGCGTTGATCCGGCAACCGCATTAGCTCCGTAGGGCGCATAACGCGCCAGCGTTATCCGCCACCGAGGTACCGGCGGATAACCTGTTCCAGGTTATTCGCCCTACGGTGCTTCGTAGGATGGCGTGGAGCGAAGCGATACCCATCACCTGAACAAGAAACGCTACCGGCCAACGACCGGACGCCTGATGCACCGCCCCTCGTTTCCCACCGTAGACCCGCGGCGGAGACGATTCCAACACTGATGATTCGAGGGGAACCCCCATGACCTTGCGCACCACCCTGGCCGGCCTCGCGCTGGCCATCGCCAGCATCACCGCCCACGCAGAGACGATTCGCGTCGCCATCGGCACCCAGGACACCACCATCAACTGCGCCGCCGGCGGCCTGCTGATCCGCGAACTCGGCCTGCTCGACAAGTACCTGCCCCACGACGGCGCGTACAAGGACGCGCAGTACGACGTGCAGTGGAAGAACTTCACCAGCGGCGCGCCGCTGACCAACGAGATGCTTGCCGGCAAGCTCGACTTCGGCGCCATGGCCGACTTCCCCGGCTCGCTCAACGGCGTCGCCCACGAGGCCGCCGGCAAGCGCAGCCTGTTCATCAGCGTGCTCTCGGGCAGCATCGAAGGCAGCGGCAACGGCATCGTCGTCCCCGCCGCGTCCAAGGTGCAGTCGCTGGCCGAACTCAAGGGCCAGACCATCTCCGTACCCTTCGCCTCCACCGCCCACGGCCTGCTGCTGCGCGCCATCGCCGCCCAGGGCTGGGACCCGGAGAAGGACGTCACCATCATCGCGCAGCCGCCGGAAGTCGCCGGCTCCGCCCTGCAGGCCAACAAGATCGCCGCCCACGCCGACTTCGTGCCCTTTGCCGAGCTGTTCGAAAGCCGTGGCATCGCCCGCAAGATCTATGACGGATCGCAAGCCAAGGCGCCGACCTTCCACGGCGCGCTGGTCGAAGCCGACTACGCGCAGCAGTACCCGGAAATCGTCGAGGCCTACCTGCGCGCGACCTACGAGGCCAACCAGTTGCTCGCCAAGGAGCCTGAGAAATACAGCGAGCTGATCGAGAAGGTCGCCGGCATCCCCGCCGAGGTGAACTACCTGTTCCATGGCCCGCTCGGCCTGCAGACCCGCGACCTGACCTGGAAGCCGGAATACCGCCAGGCCGTGGCCACCGCCATCGACACCCTGAAGCTGCTGAAGAAGGCCGACCGCGGGCTGAACGTCGAGCAGTTCGTCGACGACCGCTATATCCGTGCGGCCTTCAAGGCGTCCGGCGCCGACTACGACCTTGCGTTGAAGAACTACGCGCAGCAGCCGCTGCTGGGCAACGACGCGCTGACCGGCAAACCGATCAGCGATACCCGCAAGGTCGCGCAGATCTGGGTGCGCGGCGAGCCGAAAGTGCGCAGCTACGCGACCGCCAAAGAGGCGCTGGGCCAGTTGGCCGAACTCAAGCAACAGGGCAAGGACATCCGCGCGGTGTATGCCCAGGCCAGCGACAGCGGCATCAAGCTGCTCGCCGGGCAGGCGTGGTTCGTGCGCGGCAAGGACGGCGCGCTGGATGCCTTCCTGCTGCGCGAGCAGGCCGACGCCTTCGCCCGCCAGCATGGCGGAGAGGTCGCCGACTTCACCGCCGCCAGCCAGCGGGCGGTGGCCAGCCGCTGAGGCAGCCACTCGGGTAAAAACCCGGCGCCCCGTGCGCCGGGACTCGACGGAGAACGATGATGAACAGCACCACCCTCACCCGCTGGAGCCTGCGCCTGGCCTCGCTGCTGGCCTGCCTCGCACTCTGGCAGGTGCTCAGCGCGCGGCACGTGGACCTCGGTCTGGTCACCTTCGCCAACGTACCCGGCCCACGCGACGTGCTCGATGCCGCCTGGAACCTCGCGCAATCGAGCAAGCTCGGCCGCCACCTGGGCAGCAGCCTGCTGCGGGTGCTGGCCGGCTACCTGCTGGCGGCCTTCGCCGGCATTCTCCTCGGGCTGCTCATCGGCCGCGGCCGCTGGGCCCGCGACAGCCTGCTGCCGCCGCTGGAAGTGCTGCGACCGATCCCGGCGGTGGCATGGATTCCGCTGGCGATCCTGATGTTCCCCAGCTCCGAGCTGTCGATGATCTTCATCACCTTTACCGGCGCGCTGTTCCCCATCCTGCTCAACACCATCCATGGCGTGGAGGCGGTCGACCCGCGCCTGCTCGCCTCCGCCCGCAGCCTCGGCGCCGGCCGCCTGGCGCTGCTGCGCGAGGTGGTGCTGCCGGGCGCCGCGCCGAGCATTGTCACCGGCCTGGCCATCGGCATGGGCACCTCGTGGTTCTGCCTGGTGACCGCCGAGATGATCTCCGGGCAATGGGGCATCGGCTACTACACCTGGGAGTCCTATACCTTGCAGAACTACCCCGACATCGTGGTCGGCATGCTGCTGATCGGCGTGCTCGGCATGGCCAGCAGCCTGCTGGTGCGCCAGCTCGGCGCCCTGGCCACACCCTGGCAGCGCCAGGCCGGAGGCAAGCCATGACCCTGCCCGCCAGCGCACCCGGGTGCGTGCGCGTCGACGGTCTGTCGATCCACCTGGGCAGCGGCCGCGACGCCTTCGAGGCCGTGCAGTCCCTGAGCTTTTCCATCGAGCCGGGCGAATTCGTCTGCGTGCTGGGCCCGTCCGGCTGCGGCAAGTCCACCCTGCTCGGCGCACTGGCCGGGCACCTGACGCCCAGCGCCGGCCAGCTGGAAGTGGACGGCCAAACCGTCGCAGGCCCCTCCCCCGAGCGCGGCATGGTGTTCCAGCACCACACCCTGCTGCCCTGGCGGCGGGTGCGCGACAACGTCGCCTTCGGTCTGAAGATGCGCGGCGTGGCCCGCTCCGAGCGCCATCGCCAGGCCGACGAGATGCTCCAGCTGGTGGGCCTGAACGGCTTCGCCGAGCGCTGGCCGTCGCAGCTCTCCGGCGGCATGCAGCAGCGCGTGGAAATCGCCCGCGTGCTGATCAACCAGCCGCGCCTGCTGCTGATGGACGAACCCTTCGGCGCCCTCGACGCGCAGACACGGATGATGATGCAGGAACTGCTGCTGGACATCTGGACGCGCCTGCGCACCAGCGTGCTGTTCATCACCCACGACATCGACGAGGCGCTGTTCCTCGCCGACCGCATCCTGGTGATGAGCCCGCGCCCCGGCCGCATCCTCGAAGACATCCGCCTCGACTTCCCGCGCCCGCGCCACGCCGACCTGCTCACCACGCCAGAATTTTCCCGGCTCAAGCGCCACTGCCTGGAACTGCTGCGCCACGAAGACGGCCGCCAGTTGCCACGCCTGACGCCCCTGGGCCTGCCCACTCCCCAACGGATACCGCGATTCGCCATATGACTGCCTTCGACCTGAGCACCGACAACCCAGACATCCTCGACCTGCAACCGCGCCTGCAAGCCGCCGACGCCAGCGTGCGCCGCATTGCCCTGATCGAGCTGGCCGACCTGGAGGATCCCGATGGCCTGCCCTGGCTCGCCCACGCGCTGAACCATGACGCCGCCGCCAGCGTCCGCGCCGAGGCTGCGCGCCTGCTGGAAGCCTGGGAAGAACCCACGGTGGTGGACGCCCTCTGCCAGGCCCTCGCCGACAGCGACAACGACGTGCGTGAAGCCGCGGCCCAGAGCCTGAGCGAGCTGAAGACCGCCGAAGCCGGTGTGCGCCTGCTGCCGTGGGCGAACCATGCCGACATTTTCGTGCGTCGCAGCGCCTTGCGCGCCCTGCGCGAGCTGCGCCTGGAAGATGCCGCCGAACCCGCCCTGAATGCGCTGGACGACAGCGACGCCGGTGTGCGCCGTGAAGCCGTGGGCATCCTCGGCTGGCTCAGGCGCACCGACGCCCTGCCGCACCTGGCACGCCTGACCCGCGACGACCCGGACGCCGAAGTCCGCCGCGCGGCTGCCGGCGCCCTCGGCCTGGCCATTGATGCCAGCGTACTTCCGGCCCTGCAGGCGGCCCTGGCCGACCCGGCCTGGCAGGTACGCGAGGAAGCCGCCGGCACGCTGGGCAAACTGGCGCTGCCGGAAGCCGGAGAAGCCCTGGCCCGGGCACTGGAAGACGACTTCTGGCAGGTGCGCCTGCGCGCCGCCCGCTCACTGGGCAAGCTGCGCTACCTGCCGGCGCTGCCAGGCCTGATCGTCGTGCTCGGCCACGGCATCAGCAACCTGCGCAAGGAGGCCGCGCTGGCCCTGGGCGAACTGGGCAGCAGCGATGCCCTCGACGCGCTGCGCAGCGCCGAACAAGACGGCGACCCGGAGGTCCGCAAGGCCGTGCGCATCGCGCTCACGCAGTTGGAGCAATCGGCATGAACACGCCGGTCGGCCTGCACCGATCCAGCGCCGCCGGCGAGCTGCGCATCCGCTGGGACGACGGCGTCGAACAGTGCATCGCCTTCGCCCGTCTGCGCGGCGCCTGCCCCTGCTCGCCATGCCGGGCGGGCCGGCTGAAAGGACGCATCGACCTGGTGAAGGCCGACGTCGCCCTGCAGGCACTGAACCTGCAAGGCTACGGCGTTCAGCTGGTGTTCGACGATGGTCACGACCGGGGTATATACCCCTGGGCGTATCTCAGAGGACTCGGCTGATCGCGCGCGACAGGTGCTCCAGCACGCGTTCCACGGCGCGCTCCAGGCAACCCTTGAAGAAGTGGTCGGCGCCGGCGTAGAGCCACACCTCGCGCTGGGCCGGGCGCGCCCAGTCCAGCAGGTTGGCCAGCGGCGCCATCTCGTCCGCCTCGCCGTGCAGCAGCAGGCAATCGGCCGGCAGCTCCTGCGCTTCGTAGTCTCGCCCACCGGGAACGGTGCCCACCGGCAAGCCCATCAGCGCGATGGCGTCCGCAGGCGGGGACAGCTCGCTGGCCACGCGGGCGAACACGTAGGCGCCGAAGGAAAAGCCCACCAGCGCCAGCGGCAGCTCGGGGTACTCGCTGCGCAGGTGCGCGATCACGGCGAGCATGTCCTGTGCCTCGCCGATACCTTCGGCGTACTCGCCTTCGCTGCCGTCCACGCCACGGAAACTCGGCCGCACGGTCAACCAGCCAGCACCACAGAGCTTGCGCGACAGGACCAGCGGCACGCGGTGTTTCGGGCTGCCGCCGAGCAGCGGCTGCGGATGGCTGATCAGCGCGATGCCCTGCGGCGGCATACCCGGCCGGTCGATCAGCAACTGCAACTTGCCCGCCGGCCCATCGATCAGTTGCGTGCTGCGTTCTTCTTCGGCGCACATGGGCTTTCCTTGGGACGAACGGGACTACACATTGTAGGCCCGGCAGTATCCCACATCATGGCAGGCACGGCTTGTCGCGGGTTTGCCATGACAACAGCGGAGTGGATGTCGTTCGCCTCTTCATCGGAACTGGCAAACAAATAACGAATAAACAGACGCTTCCCACAAGAAAAGCAGACCCAAACTTGACCGGTTTCAACCTCGTTCGAACTGCCGCCCCACGGCTCTGCCATGCCCGTACCCTGACCTCACCGCCAAGCCCCTGGCGGTATGCACGAAGAGGCTGCTGTGCCGTCCCGTGCATCTTCCGCAAGCCTCCGGGTTCTGCAATTCCAATGGGAGTGTGAGACATGAACACCTATCCCTTTGACGAGCAGAAGGACCTGCTGCGTTGGCAAGACGTCTGCTATGGAGCGTCTCCCCTTATCTTCATTCACGGCCTGGGCTGTGCGTCGAGCAGCGACTATCCGGCGGTCATCGCGTCGGATGCCTACTGCCGGCGCCGTTCCTGGCTGGTGGACCTTCCTGGCGCCGGTTTCAGCGACAAGCCTGAGGCCACTCTCTACGGCACAACGGCACAGGCCCAGACGCTGGAGAACTGGATTCTCAGCACCGGCATCCTCCGCTGTGGCCTGTTCGGCCACAGCGCTGGTGCCTTTATCGCCCTCAAGCTCGCAGCCGCCATGCCGACCAAGGTCAACAAGCTGATCCTCTGCCAACCCGGCCTCACCGAATATGGCGTTACCTTGCTTGAATCCATCACATCCATGAGCGAAAGCGAGTTTGTCGCCATTGGCTTTTCACAATTGCTCGAACGACTCAAGGAAGACGGCGACAACGAAATCTGGCTCGGCTCCTTCCAGGTCTGCTCGCCTCAGGCCATCTACCAGTGGGCCGGCGCGGCGCTCGCCGACTACGACGCTGGCGCCTGGATCGAGGCCCTGAAAGTGCTGCGCATTCCGAAAAAGGCGGTGATCCTCTCGGACAACACACCACTGAACGACATCCGTCGGTATCACCAGGCAGGCTGCCGGGTTGAAATCGTTGCCCATAGCGGGCACATGATCGCCTACGACAACCCGGATGGCCTGGCACAGGCGATTTCCCACGTCGCCTACTAGATCCACGACCTGCAGCACCGGCGCCCGCGAACGAGACGCCGGTGCCAGTCACTACAGGATCGACAGCGGGTAGTCGACGATCAGGCGGAACTCGTTGACATCTCCCTCGGCCTGGTCGGCGTTGCCCCGGTGGATCGCCTCGCGCAGACGGAACGACAGGTCCTTCGCCGGCCCGGACTGCACCACGTACCTGGCTTCCAGGTTGGTCTCGTGGTGCTTGCCGTCCTCGCCGTAGCCATAGCCGCGATACGGGCTGTCGGCCGCCATTTTCGTGCCGTCGATGCCGTGGCCGTTGACGTAGCGGGCCATGAAGCTCAGGCCGGGGATGCCGTAGGTGGCCATCGCCAGGTCATAGCGCAGCTGCCAGGACTTTTCTTCCGGGCCGTTGAAGTCCGAGTACTGGATGGAGTTGGCGAGGAAGATCGAATCGGCGGTGTCGCCGGGGCCGTTGACGCCAAAGGCGACGTAGTCGAACGGCGTGTCGCCGTGGACCTTCTGGTAGGCCAGGGTCAGGGTGTGCGCGGCGAGGAAGCTGTACGCGGCGGCGGCGGACCAGGTGGTGTTGCTGATCTCGCCAGCCTTGGCGCTACCGTCGTCGTTGGTGCGGTAGAGGTTGAAGTCGAAGTTCAGCGACTGGTCGTCCGCCAGCGGCAGGGTGTAGTTGGCGTTGCCGTAGTACTGGCGCCACACGTCCTCCAGCTTGGAGGCGTAGAGCGAGAAGTTCAGCGTGTCGTTGACCGCGTACTTGCCGCCGACATAGTCAATGCTGTTGGCCTCGACGTTGGCATAGGACGCCCAGATGCCGTGGTCGCCGTTGGTGGTCACCGGGCCGTTGCCGCCGGTGAAGTGGCCACCGTCCAGGTCCAGCCCGTCGATCTCGCTGCTGAGGATGTTGAATCCGGTGGCGGTCTGCGGAAACAGGCGGGTGCCGCCGGCGGCGAACACTGGCGCGGTGGGCTGCAGGTCGCCCCAGCGCAGTTCGGTCTTCGATACGCGCAGCTTCACGGCGCCGCCAGCGCGGCCGTACTCGCTTTCCGGCGAGCCATCGTCACGCACCGGCAGGTTGCCCGTGCCGGAAGTGCCGGCGCCGCCGTCGAGACGGATGCCCCAATTGCCGAACGCCTCGACACCGAAACCGACGGTGCCCTGGGTGAAGCCGGAGCTGTAGTTCAGCGTGAAGCCCTGGGTCCAGTCCTTGCGGTCCCGGTCGCCGGACTTGCGGTCGCTGTTGTAGTAGTAGTTGCGCATCAGCAGCGAAGCGCTGCTGCCTTCGATGAAGCCGGTGGCTTCGGACTGGTCGGAAACCACGGCGGCGTGCGCCACTTGGAACGGAATGCCGGCGACGATGGCGCCAAGCATGGAAACGCGAGCGGAAAGACGGAACGCGGACATCTGCTACCCCTTTGTTGATCTTGTCTTGGCAGGTGTATCGATTGAATTCTGAACAACTTTCTTATGTTTCCCCGCCATAGGCAGAGCGAGCGAAGAGATAACAATCCGCCGCCCTCGCCTCAAACCAGCTTTGTCGATAGTCGATATCGAGACGAATGATTCAGCATTTGCCGCCATCGCCATTAAGCTTGCGCCCCGATGAAGCACATGAGTCCCGGATGCCCGCTCCAGAGCGTCCGGCGGATTGCTCCACTTCATCATCCTTTGGTTTGGCCGCCTCCCCAGGCGGCCTTTTTTTGCCTGAAGAAAAGTTATGGAACAACCGTTCCAGAGCATTTTCCGAATAATTAGCCCAACTGTTTCCAGAGTTATTCCAGCCGCCATTTCCCGCTAACTTTCCCTGAACTTTTCCGGGCAGCTTCCGCAGGATCGGGCAACTCTCGGGCCCGCCGTAAATTCAACCGATACACCGTTCATCCCCTGCGCCACCCTCCTCCCAAAGAGTGACTTGCGCAAAGCAAGTGACCGAATTAGATTACGACCATAATCTTTACGTGCCGGGCCCTGCCTGCTGCCTTGCCAGGCCCGTGGCAAGGCGGCTCTATTAGATGACGAATGTAATTCAAAGAGGTGCAGCCATGCGCAGAACCCACTTCGACCACCTGCCCTGCCCCGTGGCCCAGGCGCTGGACCTGATCGGCGACAGCTGGAACGTGCTGATCCTGCGCGAAGCCTTCTACGGCTCCACCCGTTTCGACCAGTTCCTCGCACGATTGGGCATCGCCAGCAACGTGCTCAGCCGCCGCCTGCGCGCCCTCGTGGACAGCGGCCTGCTGCAGCGCCACCAGTACAACGACCACCCGCCGCGCTTCGAGTACCTGCTCACCGATCGTGGCCGCGACCTGCGCCCGGTGCTGCTGACCCTGCTGCAGTGGGGCAAGCGCCACGCCGGCATGGCCAGCGCCGCCGAACTGGTCGACACCCGCAGCGGCCGTCCGGTGCACATCGCCCTGGTGGACGCCGACAGCGGCGAGCCCATCGGCCCGCAGCACCAGATCCAACGCCGCGAGGGCGAGCGTCTCGTCCCCGTTTTCAACCAGCCCATCCCCCAAGCCGATCACGCCTGAGCGAGGCCGCCATGAACCAGCCTGTCACCCTCCCCGCCACGCCAGCCGTCGACACGGCCAAACCGACATCCCGCAAGGCCCTCAAGCTCGCAGTCGCCGCCGCGGCCATCCTCGGTGCAGGCGCCTATGCCGGCCACTGGTGGCTCGACGGGCGCTTCCTGGAGAAGACCGACGATGCCTACGTCGGCGGCGACGTCACCGTCATCAGCCCGCGCGTGGCCGGCTACATCGCCGAATTGAAGGTGAACGACAACCAGTTGGTGCACGCTGGCGACCTGCTCGCCCGCATCGATGACCGCGACTACCGCGCCGCCCTGGCAAAAGCCGAGGGTGCGGTACATGCCGAGGAAGCGGCGCTGGGCAATGTCGACGCCCAGGCCTCGCTGCAGGACGCGCTGATCCGCCAGAGCCAGGCGGAGATCGACGCGACCGCCGCCGAGGAAGTGCGCACCCGCGACGACCAGCGCCGCTACGCCACCCTGGTACGTACCAACGCCGTTTCGGTGGAGGCCGCGCAGCGCGCCGACGCCAGCTTCAAGTCCGCCCGCGCCAACAGCGACAAGGCCCGCGCCAGCCTGCTCGCCGCGCGCCGCCAGCTGGACGTGATCCGCAGCCAGCGCCAGCAGGCCCAGGCCGCCCTGGAGCAAGCCATCGCCGCCCGCGACCTGGCGCGCCTGGACCTCAGCTACACCGAGCTGCGCGCGCCGGTGGACGGCTACATCGGCAACCGCCGCGCGCGGGTCGGCAGCTACGTCGCCGCCGGCACCCAGTTGCTCGCCGTGGTGCCCGCCCAGGGCCTGTGGGTCGACGCCAACTTCAAGGAAGACCAACTGGCGCGCATGCTGCCCGGCCAGGCGGTCATCATCGAGGCCGACATCCTCCCCGGCAAGGTCTTCCACGGCCACCTGGACAGCCTCGCGCCCGCCACCGGCGCGCAGTTCAGCATCCTCCCGCCGGAGAACGCCACCGGCAACTTCACCAAGATCGTCCAGCGCGTCCCGGTGCGCGTGCACCTGGACGACGCCGACGGTCGCCTCGGCGACCTGCGCCCGGGCCTTTCCGTGCTGGTGGAGGTGGACACCCGCGCCCACGAACACGACGCCGCCGCCCAGCGTGTCGCCCAGAGCACGCTGCCGTGAACCTCTGGAGCAACGAAGTGGTGCCGGTGGAGAGCCTGTCCACCGCCCGCAAGGTCATTGCCTTCGCCTGCATGTGCCTGGGCATGTTCATCGCCCTGCTGGACATCCAGATCGTCTCCGCCTCGCTGCGCGACATCGGCGGCGGGCTGTCGGCCGGTGCCGATGAGCTCGCCTGGGTGCAGACCAGCTACCTGATCGCCGAGATCATCGTCATTCCGCTGTCAGGCTGGCTGTCCAAGGTCCTGTCCACGCGCTGGCTGTTCGCCGCCTCGGCGCTGGGCTTCACCCTCACCAGCCTGCTCTGCGCCATGGCCTGGAACATCCAGAGCATGATCGCCTTCCGCGCGCTGCAGGGCTTCCTCGGCGGCTCGATGATCCCCATGGTGTTCACCACCGGCTTCATGTACTTCGACGGCAAGCAGCGCATCGTCGTCGCCGCCACCATCGGCGCCATCGCCTCTCTCGCACCGACCCTGGGCCCGGTGGTCGGCGGCTGGATCACCGACATTTCCTCCTGGCCCTGGCTGTTCTACATCAACCTGGTGCCGGGGCTGTTCGTCGCCATCGTGGTGCCGATCATGGTGCGCATCGACAAGCCCGACCTGTCGCTGCTCAAGCAGGCCGACTATCCGGCGATCGTGCTGATGGCGCTGTTCCTCGGTTGCCTGGAATACACCATGGAGGAAGGCCCGCGCTGGAACTGGTTCAGCGATGACACCATCCTCGCCACTGCGTGGATCTCCGGCCTGTGCGGCATCGCCTTCATCTACCGCAGTCTGTCCGCCGCGAACCCCATAGTCGACCTGCGCGCGTTGAAGGAACGCAACTTCGCCCTCGGCTGCCTGTTCAGCTTCGTCACCGGCATCGGCATCTTCGCCACCATCTACCTGACCCCGCTGTTCCTCGGCCGCGTGCGAGGCTACGGCGCGCTGGACATCGGCCTGGCGATCTTCTCCACCGGCATCTTCCAGATCATGAGCATTCCGCTCTACGCCGCTCTCGCCAAGCGAGTCGACCTGCGCTGGATATTGCTGCTGGGCATGCTGATGTTCACCCTGTCGATGTATGAATTCGCCCCGCTGACCCACGACTGGGGCGCGGCGCAGCTGATGTTCCCGCAGGCCCTGCGCGGCATGGCGCAGCAGTTCTGCGTGGCGCCCACCGTGACGCTGGCACTGGGCTCACTGCCGCCGGAGCGCCTGAAGCTGGCTTCCGGGCTGTTCAACCTGATGCGCAACCTGGGCGGCGCCATCGGCATCGCCGCCTGCGCCACGGTGCTCAACGACCGCGCCAACCTGCACTTCCTGCGCCTGGCCGAGCATCTGAACAGCGGCAACGAAGCGCTCAACCACTGGCTGGCGCCGTCCATGGATCTGAATGGCGAACCCTCGCAGCAGGCGCTGAAACACCTGTGGGACCTGACCTGGCGCGAAGCGCAGACGCTGACTTTCGCCGATACCTTCCTGCTGGTCGGGGCGTGCTTTGCAGTGACGCTGTTGCTGGTACCGCTGATGCACAGGATCGCTCCGCCTGCGCAGCCCAGCGCGGACAGTCACTGAGCCGCCATCAGCTCCTCGAGGAAGGCGACGAACACGCGGATGCGGCTGGATTCGCGCAGGCTTGGCGGGTACAGCACGTTGATGCTGCCCACGGTAGTGCCCGGATAGGAGTCGTACTCGGGCAGCAGGCGCACCAGCCGCCCGGCATGGACATCCTCGGCCACCAGCCAGTCCGACAGCAGCGCGATGCCGCCGCCGGCCAGGGCGGTCTCGCGCAGCACGTCGGCGTTGTTGCTCTGCAGACGCCCCTGCACGTTGAGCGGCCAGCTCTCGCGGCCATCGGTGCAGGTCCAGGTCAGGTGCGTGCCGCCGTAGTCGAAGCGCAGGCACTGGTGCTCCATGAGTTCCAGCGGATGGGCCGGCGTGCCGGCGCGTTGCAGGTAGTCGGGGCTCGCCACCAGCCAGCGCTCGAACTGGCCGATGGGGCGGCTGATGATGTCGTCGCTGGTGAGGCTCGAGCCCAGGCGTACGGAAAGGTCGATCTGCTGCTTTGGCAGGTCGGTGATCTGGTCGCTCAGGGACAGACTGACTTCCAGACCCGGGTATTGCGCCAGCAAGCGGCCCAGGTGCGGGGCGATGACACGGCGGCCGAACTCCACCGGTACGCTGACGCGCAACCGCCCTTTCGCCTCGCGGCCACGGTCGCTGACCAGCCCGTCGGCCTCCACCAGCGCCTCGATGATTTCCACCGCCTTGTCGTAGTAGGCCTGCCCGGCCAGCGTCGGACTGCTGTGGCGGGTGGTGCGGTTGAGCAGCGTGGCGCCCAGTTCCGCTTCCAGCGCCGCCACCTGGCGGGTCACCGAGGAAGTCGCCACGCCGAGCTTGCGGGCCGCGGCCGAGTAGCCGCCGCAACGCACGGTCTCGACGAACATCGACAGGGCCTGCAGTTTGTCCATGGTGGGGCTCCGGGAGCGGGAAATCCCGGAGTGTACCCAATCATTCCCGCGCTCGCCTTGCACGCCTGTGCTCTCAGGCGTGGCTGTCGCCGCGCAGCAGGAAGAGCAAGGTGGCGATGCTCGGGATGACTGCCGCGCCGATGGCGAACGGCGTCCAGCTGATGGCTTCGTAGAGCGGACTGGCAACCAGCGATCCGAGCGCGCCGCCGACGAAGATGCTGGTCATGTAAACCGCGTTCAAACGCGCGCGGCTGTGCGGGTCGAGGGCATACACCTCGCGCTGGCCGAGCACCATGTTCAGTTGTACGGCGAAATCCAGCAGCACCGCGCACACCACCAGCCAGAAGAAGCCCGCACCGGGAATCGCCCCGAGCAGCAAGGCGAACGGCGCCAGCAACAGGGCGACGATGGTGCCCTTGAGGGTGTGCCCTGCATCGGCCAGACGGCCGGCGACAGGGGCGGCGACGGCGCCGACCGCACCGACCAGGGCGAACAGCGCGACCTGGGTCTGGCTGAAGCCGTGGTGGCGGATCAGCTCGATGGGCGCGATGGTCCAGAAGGCGCTGAACGCGGCGAACAGCAGGCCCTGGTACAGGGCGCGTTCACGCAGCACGGCGTAGCGCCGCGCCAGGGCGAACACCGAGCCGATCAGCTGCGGATAGGTCGCGCTGTGGGTCGGCAGGCGGCGCGGCAGCGCCACCGCCATCACCAGTGCGATCACCAGCATCAGTACGGACGCGGCGAGGAACACGCCACGCCAGCCGAAGACTTCCGCCACCAGGCTCGACACCGGCCGCGACAGCAGGATACCCAGCAGCAGGCCGCCCATGATATTGCCCACCACCCGGCCGCGAGCCTCTTCCGGCGCCAGGTGAGCGGCCAGCGGCACGAGGATCTGCACCGCCACCGAGGTCAGGCCGATCAGCAGCGCGCAGGCCAGCAGCACCGACGGCGAATTCGCCAGCCCCGCGCCGGCCAGGCACAGCGCCACGGCCAGGGTGAAACCGATGACCAGTTTGCGGTTCTCCAGCAGGTCCGCCAGCGGCACCAGGAACAGCAGGCCGATGGCGTAGCCGAACTGGGTCAGCGAGACGATCAGGCTGGCGTTTTCGGTGGACAGGCCAATCGCCGGGGCAATCAGCTCGACTATGGGTTGCGCGTAGTAGAGGTTGGCGACCACGGCGCCGCAGCAGAACGCGAGCAGCAGCACCATCGCCGAGGACAGGGTCGGCTGCGCGTGGTTGGCCGGGAGGGAATTCGATGCGGGGTTCATGACCATTCCTTGTGGGGAAAACAGTGGCGCCAGACTATGCCGGCGGCCTCCCGCGCAGAATCGGTCGGGCCGGCAAAACAGCGGTGCGAAAAACGCAACGCTGCCCGCCGGCGCGGTTTCTCAGGCCATGTCGCTGTTGCTGAATTCCTCGGCGAGGAAGTCGATCAGCGTGCGCACCGAGGGCAGCAGGCCCCGGCGCGAGGGGAAGATCGCATGGACGATGCCGCACTTGGGCGACCAGCCCGGCAGCAACTCCACCAGCCTGCCGGCGGCCAGGTCCTCGCGCACCGCCACGCGCGGCACGTGGGCAATGCCGACGCCGGCGATCACGGCGTTGCGCAGGGCCAGCAGGTCGTCGGTGACCATCCGCGGCTTGTGCGAGATGAGCAGCCGCTCGCCCTCCTCGTTGAACAGCTCCCACTGGTATTCGCGCTGCATGCCGCCCCAGTGCAGGCTCGGCAGCTGGCCGAAGCCCATGGGCGAACTGTCCCCGGCCATGCGCTCGAGGAAGTCCGGCCGTCCCACCAGGCACTGGGTGCTGTTGCCCAGCACCTTCATCACCATGTCGGTATTCTCCAGCGGCGGGAAGCGCACCCGCAGGGCAATGTCGAAGCCCTCGTGGAGCAGGTCGACGCGACGGTTGGTGCTCTCGATGAACAGCTCCACCAGCGGGTACTTGAGCATGTAGCGGGTGAGCATCGGCCCGACCCAGGAGTTGAGCAGCGTCGTCGGGCAGGCCAGCCGCACCAGGCCGCGCGGCTCGGCACGGTTGCGCTCGATGACCTCGGAAGCGCCTTCCGCCTCGATGCGCATGGCCACGCAGCGCTGGTAGTACTCCTGGCCGATCTCGGTCAGCGAGCAGTGCCGGCTGGTGCGGTGCAACAGGCGAACGCCCAGGCGGTCCTCCAACTGGGCGATGCGCCGGCTGAGCTTGGATTTGGGGATATCCAGCGCGCGGCCGGCTGCGGCGAAACCACCCTGCTCCACCACCTGGGTGAAGTAATAGAGGGTGTTGAGGTCTTCCATGGATCGTTCTCCGGATGGAACGCTGGGAAAGCTGCGCAGCTTACCTTATCGAACAAAGCGATTGCGCCGCGCTCCGGCCGCGATCATGCAGATCGAGCCCCTTCACAAGACTCGCCCGAGGCCGTCGCGGATCGTCGACCGGCAAGGCCACGGCGGTGCGAAAACGCTACAGTGCCAGCGTTACGTTCAACCCTGGACTATGCCCCATGAACTACAGCATTCACCCCGAACGTCCTGAAGACGCAGCCAATATCCGACGGGTAACCGAAGCGGCCTTCGCCGTGGCCGAACACAGCGACGGTACCGAAGGCGCCATCGTCGACGCCTTGCGTGCGGCCGGCGCACTGAGTGTGTCGCTGGTCGCCAGGCATGGCGACGAACTGGTTGGCCATGCGGCCTTCTCGCCCATCGCGCTCGACGGCGAAAACCGCGGCTGGTACGGCCTGGGCCCGGTTTCCGTGCGCCCTGACCTGCATGGCCAGGGCATAGGCGCGGCACTGATCCGCACAGGACTGGAACAACTCAAGGCGCTCGGCGCCCGGGGCTGCGTGGTACTCGGCGATCCGCGCTACTACCGCCGCTTCGGCTTTGCCGTGGACCCGGCGATCCGCTACGAAGGCGTACCGCCGGAGTACTTCATGGCTCTTCGACTGGGCGACATTCCGGCAGCCGGCAAGGTCGCCTACCACCCGGCCTTTTCCGCGTCCTGATGCGGAAGCGGCGGCACCTCCCGCAAGGTGTCGCCGCTGTGGC
Organism: Pseudomonas sp. DP-17; assembly: GCF_022380625.1. NCBI lineage: Bacteria > Pseudomonadati > Pseudomonadota > Gammaproteobacteria > Pseudomonadales > Pseudomonadaceae > Pseudomonas > Pseudomonas sp. DP-17. Next base: position 199,797 of record NZ_JAKSXG010000002.1, on the reverse strand, counting down.
CACTGAGGCAAGGAAGACACATGACACCCAGGATTCGTCGCGCGACTGCCGCCGACATCGACACCCTCTTCGACATCCGCACCAGCGTGCGGCAGAACCACCTGAGCCGTGAGCAGATGGCCGAATTGGGCATTACACCGCAAGCGCTGAAGGAGGCGCTGGAGGCAGGCCCCTGCGCCTGGATTGCCGAGGTGGACGGCAGCGCCGGGGGCTTCGCCATGGTGGATATGGCATCGGCAGAAGTCTTCGCCCTGTTCGTCCGTCCCCAATGGGAAGACCAAGGGCTGGGCAGCCTGCTACTAAGGGCTGCGGAGACCGAGCTTTTCCGCGAACACGAGACTATCTGGCTGCTGACGGATGGCGGCGACGAGATTCGCGCCAACGGGTTCTACCTGAAGCGGGGCTGGGAGCGGGTCGCGCGGGTGGACGAGCGCGACGTGCGTTATGAAAAACCTCGGCCCGCGGACAAGGAGTGATCGCGGACAAGGTCCGCGATGATTTCCGTGCAGTGCGCAGGCCTTGTCAGAGCAGCGACTTGCCCTGGCTGAGAACCTTGTCGCAGACCTGCCTGGTGACCTTTTCCTTGATGCCGCTGCCGGACAGGTCGAGGCTCTTGCCGTCGCTGCCGGTGAGGACACCCTTGGCGCCGTCCTTGTAGCCGCTGTCGCTGGTGGTGGTGTTGCCCGGCAGTTTGCCCAGCAGCTTGTCCTTCACCTGGGTGGCGGCGTCGGCATTGAGGTAGTTGTTCTTCGCGCAGTACTCCAGCAGCCCGGCAACGTTGCTACTGCTGCTGGAAGATACCGACGGCAGGCTGCCAAGACCGCCGAGCTGGTCGGCAACGTCGCCGAGGGACGCGGCCTGGGCCAGGGACCAGGGCAGCAAGGCGGCGAGGACAATGGAAATCGGTTTGCAGGCATTCATGGGGCTCTCCTGGTTGCATAGCACGCGGCGCTGGTTACCTCAGCGAGTGTAGACCCCGTCCGCTTGCGTCAACTCAATAGCCCACCGACTTCAGCACCTCGTCCACCGATTGGCTCGGCGGCCGACCGAGGAACATCAGCAGTTGGTCGGTACGGTTGGTGAAGAAGCCGTCCACGCCGGCCTTGCTCAGCTTGTCGAAGTCCACCGAGTCATCGACGGTATAGGCATGCACGAACAAGCCGCGCTCGTGGGCCGCCTGGTTCATCCAGGGTTGCACCAGGTCCATGTAGCTCTGGTCTCCACGGGCGGTGAGTGTCGCCGAAGGGCCGCTGCCCAGGGCGCCGTTGGCCTTTGCCCAGTCTAGCCAGGCGAAGAGCTCTTCCTTGGATTTCACTTCCTGGCGGGCATAGAAGTCCGCTTTGATCTTCTCGCCGGACTGGGCGAAGGTGGCCGGACTCCTGGCCGCCATGTAGCCGTCGCCGACCCACAGCAGCAGGACCTTCGGCACCTTCGGCATGCTCCTGTTCAGGAGTTCCAGGCTGCTCTTCTCGAACGTCTGCAGGACGATCCTGCCCTGGGGCTCACCATTGGCATCGAGCCAGCCACGGTTTTCCAGCGCCTTGCGCAGGTCTTCCTCGATACCGGGGAACTGGCCCGGCGCCTTGGTCTCCAGGTACAGGCCAGGGGTTTCGCCACCCCCCTCGGCGATGTCGATCAGCTCGTCGAGGGTAAGGATGCGCAGTCCCGCATACCTGGAGCGAGCGCGTTCGGGATAAGTGGCGTTGAACCAGCTGCCGGCATCCAGGCGCTTGAGTTCGGCCAGGGTGAACTGGCTCACCGGGTCCTTTTCGCGGCCGGGGAAGACCTTGGCAATGTTGGTGGTACGTTCCAGGGTGTCGTCGTGCAATGCCACCAGTACGCCATCCTTGGTGCGCTGCAGGTCCGCCTCCAGGTAGTCCGCGCCCAGGTCACGGGCGGCGAGATAGGCCGGCGCGGTTTCCTCGGGCGCATCGTGGGAGGCACCGCGATGAGCGATCACTGCCGGCCAGGGCACGCCGGCGGCCTCGCTCAGGGCGCGGCCGGGCGACTCCTCGGCGCTGACGATGAAGCTGGCGGCAGCCAGTGCGATGGTGCCCAGTACAGCGATGATGCGACGGCGCATGTGCGAAACCCCTTTGGCTGGGTAACGGATAAGCGCCCCAGTCTGGCGCGCATGCATGACGCTCGTGCAACCAGGGGCGAAGTGAAGCTGCAACGGCCCAGGAGCATAGGCCCCCCGGGAACGGAATCTTGGAGAATAGGACCCTGCCCGCTCCGCGCAATTCCGTTGACATGCCCCGGCAAGAAAAAAGCCCGCTGACAATGTCTCGTCAGCGGGCTTTGGATGAAGGACCGAGGGGGCACCGAGTCCTTGCCCGCGAACCGCACGGCAGATGAGCCTGGTTCGCGAGCAAGCCCCCCCTCAGGGTGGCGTATCAGCGCGGCAGGTCGAAGCGGTCGAGATTCATCACCTTGGTCCAGGCCTTGACGAAGTCATGCACGAACCTGCGTTCGCCGTCCGAGCAGCCATAGACCTCCGACAACGCCCGCAGCTGAGAATTGGAACCCAGTAGCAGGTCGATACGGCTGCCGGTCCACTTCGGTTCGCCGGTCTTGCGGTCGCGGCCCTCGAACTCGGTGTTGTCCGCTGAAGTCGGCTTCCACACGGTACCCATGTCCAGCAGATTGACGAAGAAGTCGTTGCTGAGCGTGCCGGGGCGCGAAGTGAACACGCCGTGCTGCGAGCCGCCGGTGTTGGCGCCCAGCACACGCAGGCCGCCGATCAGCGCGGTGACTTCCGGCGCGGTGAGGGTCAGCAACTGCGCCTTGTCGATCAGCAGCGCCTCGGCCGGCACGGCGAACTTGGACTTCTGGAAGTTGCGGAAGCCATCGGCCACCGGCTCCAGCATGCCAACCGAGTGCACGTCGGTCTGCTCCTGGCTGGCATCCATGCGGCCCGGTGCGAACGGCACGCGGATGTCGTGGCCGCCCTTGCGCGCGGCCTCTTCCACGCCGGCATCGCCGGCCAGGACGATCAGGTCGGCCAGGGATATCTTCTTGCCGCCGGCGGTGGATGCGTTGAACTCGGCCTGGATTTCCTCCAGCACGCCGAGCACCTTGGCCAACTGCTCGGGCTGGTTCACCGGCCAGTCCTTCTGCGGCGCGAGTCGGATGCGCGCGCCATTGGCGCCGCCGCGCTTGTCGGAGCCACGGAAGGTCGAGGCCGAGGCCCAGGCGGTGGAGACCAGCTCGCCGACCGACAGCCCCGAAGCCAGTACCTTGGCCTTGAGCGCGGCGACATCCTGCTCGTCCACCAGGGGATGATCGACTGCCGGGATCGGGTCCTGCCAGATCAGTTCCTCTTTTGGCACGTCCGGCCCCAGGTAGCGAGCCAGCGGGCCCATGTCGCGGTGGGTCAGCTTGAACCAGGCGCGTGCGAAGGCGTCGGCGAAGGCATCCGGGTCTTCGTAGAAGCGCCGGGAAATCTTCTCGTAGGCCGGATCGACGCGCAGCGCGATGTCGGTGGTGAGCATCGACGGCGCACGGCGCTTGGACTTGTCGTGGGCATCGGGAATGCTGCCGGCGCCCGCGCCGTTCTTCGGCTGCCACTGGTGGGCGCCGGCCGGGCTCTTGGTCAGTTCCCATTCGTAGCCGAACAGGTTCCAGAAGAAGTTGTTGCTCCAGCGCGTCGGAGTGGACGTCCAGGTGACTTCCAGGCCACTGGTGATGGTGTCGCCACCGGAGCCCGTGCCAAAGCTGCTGACCCAGCCAAGGCCCTGGTTTTCCAGTCCGCCCGCTTCCGGGTCGGCGCCGACGTGATCCGCCGGGCCCGCGCCATGGGTCTTGCCGAAGGTGTGGCCACCGGCGATCAGGGCGACGGTTTCCTCGTCGTCCATGGCCATGCGGGCGAAGGTCTCGCGGATGTCCCGCGCGGCAGCCAGCGGGTCGGGGTTGCCGTTGGGGCCCTCGGGGTTCACGTAGATCAGGCCCATCTGCACGGCAGCCAGGGGGTTTTCCAGATCACGCTCGCCGGAGTAGCGCTTGTCGCCACCCAGCCAGGTGGTCTCCTCGCCCCAGTACACGTCCAGGTCCGGTTCCCATACGTCTTCGCGGCCGCCGGCGAAGCCGAAGGTCTTGAAGCCCATGGATTCCAGGGCGACGTTGCCGGTGAGCACGATCAGGTCGGCCCAGGACAGCTTGGCGCCATATTTCTGCTTGATCGGCCAGATGAGTCGGCGCGCCTTGTCCAGGCTGACGTTGTCCGGCCAGCTGTTGAGTGGGGCGAAGCGTTGCTGGCCGCGGCCGGCGCCACCACGGCCATCACCGATGCGGTAGGTGCCGGCCGAGTGCCAGGCCATGCGGATGAACAGCGGGCCGTAGTGGCCGAAGTCGGCCGGCCACCAGTCCTGGGAGTCGGTCATCAGGGCGCGCAGGTCCGCCTTGACCGCTTCCAGGTCAAGGCTCTTGAATGCCTCGGCGTAATTAAAGTCCTCGCCCATCGGGTTGGACTTGGAAGAGTGCTGGTGCAGCAGGTCCAGCCTCAGCTGGTTCGGCCACCAGTCACGGTTGGACGTGCCGCCACCAGCCGTCTGGTGAAACGGGCAACCACCTTTGTTTTCGTCGCTCATTGCAGGCTCCTTGTGGGCGCTTGGCGTGGCGCCTCGTATTCGCACAACCCATCAGAAGATAGATCAAACGGGACGGGCTGCTATTGCAGTTATTGATTGGCTCTAACGGTAAAAAGCTATCGATGGGGATGGCGAAAAGCCTTGTGACAGAGGGCATGCACCAGCAAACCTGACGCTGGGCGGTTCGCGGGACATGCCGGCGACGGAACGAGCACGGAAATATCGCGGACGGAGTCCGCTCCTACGCGCAAGGCGAGCCTCGGCGTTCCCCGATACGTAGGAGCGGACTCCGTCCGCGATTGGCATCAGGCCGTCGCGAACCTCGCCATCAGAACGCGAAGCAGGAACAGCCGAACGCGCCCCAGAACCCGGCGAAGTCGCTCACCGGCACATCCTTGGTGCGGGCACGCTCGTGGCTGTGGCCGTGCACACCACAGGAGCCAACGCACTGGTGCACAGCCTGCTGCAGGGGCACCTGGGGGCGCCAGTGGCCAGGGACCATGGCGACCGGAGACCACTCCGGCACCACCGGGATGCTCGGCGGGGCCAGCTTGTCGAACTCGCGGTCGCCGTGGACGATCTTGCCGCCCACCACGGTGAGCACCGACTCGATGGTCTTGATGGCCTCTTCCTCGACGCTGAAGAAATCCTCCGAGAGCACCGCCAAATCCGCCAGCTGGCCGGCCTTGAGCATGCCCTTCTTGCCCTGCTCGCTGGAGAACCAGGCGCTGCCATGGGTGAACAACTCAATCGCCACCTCGCGGGACAGGCCCTCCGGGTACAGGCTCAGGCCGCCGACGGTCTTGCCGCTGACCATCCAGTACAGCGAGGTCCATGGGTTGTAACTCGAAACACGGGTGGCGTCGGTGCCGGCGCCCACCGGCACGCCTTCGGCCAGCATGCGCTTGATCGGCGGCGTGGCCTCGGCGGCCTGCCTGCCGTAGCGGTCGACGAAGTATTCGCCCTGGAAGGCCATGCGGTCCTGGATGGCAATGCCACCGCCCAGGGCGCGGACGCGCTCGATGTTCTTCGGCGTGATGGTCTCGGCGTGGTCGAAGAACCACGGCAGGCCGTTGAACGGAATGTCGCGGTCGACCTTCTCGAACACGTCGAGCATGCGCGAGATGGATTCGTCGTAGGTGGCGTGCAGGCGGAACGGCCAGCGCTGTTCGACCAGGTGCCGCACCACCGGCTCCAGCTCCGCCTCCATGGTGCCGGGCAGGTCCGGGCGCGGTTCGAGGAAGTCCTCGAAGTCGGCCGCCGAGAACACCAGCATCTCGCCGGCGCCGTTGTGCCGCAGGAAGTCAGTGCCCTGGCCATAGGTCACGCTGCTGGTCCAGTTCCTGAAATCGGCCAGCTCTTCCTTGGGCTTCTGAGTGAATAGGTTGTAGGCGATGCGCACGGTGAGCTGGTCGGCGTCGGCCAGCTGCTGGATCACCTGGTAGTCGTCCGGGTAGTTCTGGAAGCCACCGCCGGCGTCGATCACGCTGGTCAGGCCAAGACGGTTCAGCTCGCGCATGAACTGGCGGGTCGAGTTGACCTGGTATTCCAGCGGCAGCTTCGGCCCCTTGGCCAGGGTCGCGTAGAGGATCATCGCGTTGGGGCGGGCGATCAGCATGCCGGTGGGTTCGCCGTTGCTGTCGCGGACGATCTCGCCGCCGGGCGGGTTCGGTGTTTCCCTGGTGTAGCCGACGACGCGCAGCGCGGCGCGGTTCAGCAACGCGCGGTCGTACAGGTGCAGGACGAACACCGGGGTATCCGGCGCCGCCTTGTTCAACTCCTCGAGGGTCGGCAGGCGGCGTTCGGCGAACTGGAATTCGTTCCAGCCACCCACCACGCGCACCCACTGCGGCGACGGGGTGCGCTGGGCCTGCAGGCGCAGCATCTCCAGCGCATCGGAGAGCGAAGGCACGCCCTCCCAGCGCAGTTCCAGGTTGTAGTTCAGGCCGCCACGGATCAGGTGCAGGTGCGAGTCGTTGAGGCCGGGAATGACCGTGCGGCGGTTGAGGTCGACCAGCTGGGTCGAGGCGTCGCGGTAGGCCATGACCTGGACGTCGGTGCCCACGGCGAGGAACTTGCCGTCGGCGATGGCCACGGCCGTGGCGTGGGGGCGCTCGGGGTCGACGGTGTGCAGCTTGCCGTTGAACAGGATCAGGTCTGCGTTGCGTTCTGTGTTGCTCATGCTCGTGCCCCTCAGCGTTGCAGGAAGGCCAGCAGGTCTTCGTTGAGTTGCTGCGCGTGGGTGACGGCAAAGCCGTGGGGCGCGCCGGCGTAGACCTTCAGTTCGGCGCCCGGGATCTGTTCGGCCGCCAGCTTGCCGGTGGTTTCGAACGGCACGATCTGGTCGTCGTCGCCGTGGATCACCAGGGTCGGCACGTTCACCTTGGCAAGATCCGCGCGGAAGTCGGTTTCGGAGAAGGCGCCGACGCAGTCCACGGTGCCCTTGAGCGAAGCCAGCAGGGCGATGTTGAGGGTCTGGGTAAGCACCCCGTCGGAGACCTTCTGGCCATGGTTGATGCCGTAGAACGGCGCGGCGAAGTCGGCGATGAACTGTGCGCGGTCCTGCAGCAGGCCGGCCTTGATGCCATCGAACACGGCGCCGTCGACGCCCTGCGGGAAGTCGGCGGCCTTGCCGAAGATCGGCGTGACGGCGCCCAGCAGCACCAGGCCGGCGACGCGCGAGGTGCCATGGCGGCCGATGTAGCGGCTGACGTCGCCGCCGCCCATGGAGAAGCCGACCAGGGTCACTTCGCGCAGGTCCAGGTGCTCGATCAGGCCGGCGATGTCATCGGCGAAGGTGTCGTAGTCGTAGCCGTTCCACGGCTGGCTGGAGCGACCGAAACCGCGACGGTCGAAGGCGATGGTGCGGTAGCCGCGGCTGCTCAGGTACTGCATCTGGTATTCCCACATGTCGCCGTCCAGCGGCCAACCGTGGCTGAACAGCACGGGCTTGCCGCTGCCCCAGTCCTTGTAATAGATCTCGGTGCCGTCGCGGGTAACGAAAGTGCTCATGGAAACTCCTCTGCCTGCCATGCAGGACGATGTGGGTACGGGCGCCGCTCGGGCGCCGCGGGAGGGAAATTCAGGGGACAGCTTCAGTCGGCGCTGAGCCAGCGGGCGCAGCGACGCGTCACCCAGGGCATGATCAGGTAGACCACCGGCAGGACGATGCACAGGGTCACCAGCAGGTTGCTCGGCACCACGCCGGCCAGCATCGGGAAGCGCTCGAACGCCGGCGCCCAGAGCGGCGGAATCACCATGGTGAGCGGGCTGATCACCAGGTAGGTGAGCAGCGCCTGCTTCCATTTCGGTGGCTGGCGCGCGTTGCCGTGCTCGGGGGTGAACCAGAACTCGGCGTCGTTGTGGATCAGCGGGTGATCGCCCTCCTCCAGCAGCGGCAGGACTTCGGCGACCAGTTCCGCGCGTTCGCGGGAGTCGATCCAGGCCTGCAGCTGGCCGGCGCGGGCGAAGCGCACCACGGTGGTGAACATGGCGCCCTCGCCGTCCGGACGGATCACGTTCACCCCCAGGTGCCCCGGCTGTCGGCGCGCGGCCGAAACGGTACGGCGCAGCCAGGCCTCGTAGCTGGGCAGGGCTTCGCAACGCACCTTGTGGTGGACCACCAGCGTCACCACGCTGTTCAGATCGATGGTTTCGGCGCTCATGGGTGTTCCGGACTCATGATTGAGGTCCGATCACTATGGCGGCGGCAACGGTCGTCCTATTGGACGCATGTGCTGGATAGCTGCTCGACCATGGGGGTCTGCAGGTGCGTAGGAGCGGACTCCGACCGCGAGGGTGTCGGGCGCGATGCGAACCTGTCGCGGACAAAGTCCGCTCCTGCGCCAGGGTGAAGCCAGGCAGGGCGCATAACCGGAAAGGGTTATCCGCCGGCGGCCGAACGGCGGATAACGCTGGCGCGTTATGCGCCCTACGCCGCTCGAGTCACCGTTCGCACCGGAGTCAGGGGATACATGAACGCGGGATGCCGGCAGCTGCAGCAGAAGGCGATCAGGCCGCGGAGATGGCAAGCCCCGGCAGGGTCACCTGGCGCATATAGGCACGCGCCGTATGCGGCACGCGGTAGCGCACTTCGCTGTCGCCCTGCTCCACCCACAACAGGGACTTGTCCGCCAGTTGCCGCACGGCGGCGAACACGCACTCGCGGCACCAGCGCTTGTCGTCCAGCGAGGCGACGGCCGTGTCGAGGGTGAAGCCGTCCGCCAGCTGCGCGAGCAAGCCCAGGCAACGCCGCTCGACGGCGTCCAGCAGCGCGTAGCTCCAGTCGTAGGTCGCCTGCAGGCTCTGCTGACGCGCCGGGGCGGTGCGGCGGCCGGGCATCAGCAATTGCATGGGGGTATCCAGCAGCGCCGGCAGCCCGGCAAGGCCGAGAATGCCGACCTGCCGCGCGGCCATCTCGATGGCCAGGGGGATGCCGTCCAGGCGTCGGCAGATGTCGATGATCGCGCGCACCTGGCCGGGCTTGAGTTCGAAGCGGTCGCAGACCTCCCGCGCGCGCATCACGAACAGTTGCACCGCCGAGCTGCACATGGCCAGCGCCAGCGGCGCGTCGTCCTGTGCAGGCACCTCCAGCGGCGGTAGGCGCAACACGTGCTCACCCTCGGCTCGCAGCGGCTCACGGCTGGTGGCCAGGATGTTCAGTGCAGGGTGCAGACGCAGCAGATGCTCCACCGCCTCGGCGCAACGCTCGGCCAGGTGCTCGCAGTTGTCCAGCACCAGCAGCGTCGGTTCACAGGCCGGCTCGCGCAGGAGGATGGCGAGGCTCTGGCTGAGGGACACGCCGTCCGGATCGGCGGACAGGTCGAGGAAGCGCACCTGGCTGAAGTGCCTGCCGAGCTGCTCGGCGGCATGGATCGCCAGGGAGGTCTTGCCCATACCGCCGGGGCCGACCAGGGTCAGCAGGCGCGTGGCGGGCAGCTGCTTCACCAGCCGTTCGAGCTGCACCTGGCGGCCGACCAGGCCCATCAGCAGCACCGGCAGGTTGCTGGCGCGCACTTCGCAAGGCAGCGCCACGGTCTGCACCGGTGCGGCCACGCTTTCCACCACACCGACGAAGCCATAGCCGCGCAACGGCACGTTGGCGATGTAGCGCTCGCCAGTGCGGCCTTCGCCAAGGGCGCGGCGCAGTGCCGCGATGTGCACGCGCAGGTTGATCTCCTCCACCACCGTGCCGCCCCAGACTTCCGCGATGATCGTGTCCTTGGCGATGATCTCGCCGGGCTGGCGGATCAGCACCTGCAGAATGTCCAGCGCCCGGCTGCCGATGCGCACCGGGCGATCTCCCTGCAGCAGCTGGCGCTTGTAGGGATGGAACTGGAAGCGACCGAACTGCAGGACGGTCTCGGTGCGGTTTTCCGTGCTCGTGCTCATGTCCTGCTCACGCCGTGGTCCGAATGGATCGCTCTACAACGGGGCCTCCAGGCGATCTGATCGAAACCAAAGTGACGCGCCCCCGATGATTGGTCAGGGGTATTTTCCCGCCTCGCCATGACAGCGCAATTCCCGCGGGGGGAAGGATTCGGCCAACTTGGGTGCGCCGGACGGTCAACCGGTGAAAAATGCGGCCCTGGGCCATCAGGCAAAGCCGAATTGCTCGCGGTACTGGCTCGGCGTCATGCCGATCCGCTCGCCGAATACCGTGCGCATGTGCCGGGGGCTGCCAAAGCCACTGCGGCTGGCCACCTGCTTGAGCGGCAGGTCGCTGCTTTCCAGCAGCTTGCGGGCATGGTCGATGCGCGCGCTCTGCACGTACTGCATGGGCGTCATGCTGGTTTCGCGCTGGAAGGCGCGGGCGAAGTTGCGCGGGCTCATGGCCACCAGTTCGGCGAGGCGGTTCACCGTCAGCGGCTCGTCGATGTGATCCACCACGTAGGCCTGGGCGCGGGCGATCACCGAGCCGTCGCGCACCACCGACACCAGCAGCGGGCCGAACGGCGTCTGTCCGCCCTGGCGCTTGAGCACCACCAGCAGCACCTTGGCGACTTCCAGGGCGATGTCCTTGCCGTGGTCCTCGGCGACTACCGCCAGCGCCATGTCGATGCCGGCGGTGACACCACCGGAGGTGATCAGGTTGCGGTCGACGACGTAGATGCGCTCCGCCTGCACCTGGGTGCGCGGGTACAGCTGCGCCAGGCGCTCGAGGTAGTTCCAGTGGGTGGTGCAGCGGTAGCCATCGAGCAACCCGGCTGCGCCCAGCAGGAAGGCGCCGGTGCACACCGCGCCGTAGCGCTTGGCCGCACGCGCCGCACCCGGCAACCAGGCCTGGAGCGCCTCGTTGTTGCCGTTGTAGGCGCCGGGTCCGCCGGGCACCAGCAGCAGGTCGACGCCTGCCGGCAGCGCCGGCAGCGACAGGTCCGCGGTCATGCGCAGGCCGCTGGAGGCGCGCACGCTTTCGGGCTGCGCCGCCACCGTCAGCAACTGGTAATGCCGCTCCGGCGGCAAATAACGGTTGGCCATGGAGAACACCTCCATCGGCCCGGTCACATCCAGCGCCAGCACGTCGTCGTACAGCACCATGGCCACTGTTTTCATTCGTCTACTCGCACGCAAACGGGGCTTGGCGGTCTCGCGTGCCCCGATATAGGAAAAAAACCACTGTACCGACTCGCCGCGCTGGCGAATCGCACGTTTGCATCATTCTGCGCCGCCGTGGCCGAGCACACGGGTCCAATAAATGCCGCGCCGGCCTGACCATAGTTTGCCCATCGAAGCGCCCGGATGGCCCTTGCAGAACTGCAAAGCGACCCTGCAGGGCTGTCTGTTCCGCGTTTTCGAGCGATCGACAAGAATGGCTCCACGGTTTGCCGACCCACGATGCAGACCGACCCAGCTGCCCTCTTCTTCCCACGCAAGCCCAAAGGAAATCCGACCATGACCGCCATCGCCAAAGCCGTTCCCGGTAAAACCCTGCTCAGCCCCACCGACCACACCCTGATCATGATCGACCACCAGTCGCAGATGTCCTTCGCGACCAAGTCCATCGATGCGGTGACCCTGCGCAACAACGCAGCGCTGGTGTCCAAGGCGGCCCGGGAATTCGGCGTTTCCACCATTCTCACCACCGTTGCCGAGAAGAGCTTCTCCGGCCCGATCTTCGACGAGATCAAGTCGGTCTTCCCCGAACACAACGTCATCGACCGCACCAGCATGAACACCTGGGAAGACCCGCGCATCGCCGTTGAAGTGAACAAGTTCGGCAAGCAGAAGATCGTCCTCGCCGGCCTCTGGACGTCCGTGTGCATTGTCGGCCCGGCCCTGTCGGCCATCGACCAGGGCTTCGAGGTCTACGTCATCGCCGATGCCTGTGGCGACGTATCCACCGAGGCCCATGAGATGGCCCTGCAACGAATGATCCAGCTGGGCGCACGCCCCATGACCTCCCTGCAGTACCTGCTGGAACTGCAACGCGACTGGGCCCGTGGCGAAACCTATGACCAGATCGTGAAAACCTCCATCGAGCACGGCGGCGCCTACGGCTTGGGCCTGATCTACGCCAAGACCATGTTCAACGCCAGCGAAGGCCACTGATTCTTCGCGACAGAAAAGGGGCGGCATTGCCGCCCCTTTTTCATTTCAGGGATAAACACCATGCCGACCCAAGACCGCTCCGGCGCCCTGGCGCTGCTGTTCATGCGCGTCAGCGCCGCCCTGTTGCTGCTCCAGGTACACGGGCTGCCCAAGCTGCTGCACTGGCAGAGCGAGCTCAAGCACATCGAAGACCCTTTCGGCCTCGGCGCCGCACCGACCCTGGCGCTGGCAGTGTTCGCCGAAGTGCTCTGTCCGCTCCTGCTGATCCTGGGCGTGTTCGCCCGCCTCGCCTGCCTGCCGGTGATCGCCGTGCTGCTGGTTGCGCTGCTGTTCGTGCACCCGCAGTGGTCACTGGAAGAAGGCCAGTTCGCCTGGTGGATGCTGATCCTCTTCGCCGGCCTGGCGCTTGCCGGTCCTGGCCGTTATCGCCTCACCCTGCCTCGCCTCGCCGCCTTCGGCACGGAGTCCTGAACTTGAAAACCGCCCTGCTCTCCTGCGCGTTGGCGTTTGCCTGCGCCCAGGCGCACGCTGCCGACTGGTCGCTGCTCTCACGCAACTACTTCCTCGACAACGACTACCGCAGCCCCGGCCCCAACGGCCAGAGCCTGCGCCGCGAATGGGCGCAGGGTTTCATCGGCAGATTCAGCAGCGACGTCACGCCCGGCGCCATCGGCCTGGGCGTCGATGCCCACGCCTTCCTCGGCCTGAAACTCGACGGCGGCCGCGGCCACGCCGGCACCGGCCTGCTGCCGCTGGACAGCGATGGCCGCAGCGAGAGCGAGTACTCCGATGTCGGCGCCGCGCTGCGTCTGGTACATGAAAAGACCGCCCTCGCCTGGGGCGAGATGGAAGTGGAAACCCCGGTGTTCGACACCGGCGACAAGCGCCTGCAACCCGAGTACGCCACCGGCTGGTTCCTCGACGACCGCAGCCTGCCGGGGCTGCGTTTACAGGCCGGGCGCTTCACCGCCTTCAAGAATCAGGACTCCAGCTCCAGCCACGGCGAATTCGAAGGCTACGGCGCCAGCACCCGTTTCGGCGGCCTGAGCCTGGCCGGCGCCACCTGGAGCGCCCCCGGCGCCCACTGGGGCGGCGCACTCTACGCCAGCCAGCTCGACGACGTCTGGCGCCAGGCCTACGCCAACCTCAACGGCCGCTTCGGCCGCTGGTCGGTGGACGCCAACCTGTACAAGACCGGCGACACCGGCAGCGCCCGCGCAGGCAGCATCGACACCCTGGCCTGGAGCCTGCTGGGCAAGGTCGCCCTGGGCAGCCATGCGCTGAGCCTTGCCTACCAGCAGATCGACGGCGACACACCCTTCGACTTCGTCGGCGGCGACTCCATCTACCTCGCCAACTCCATCAAATACGCCGATTTCAATGGCCCTGGCGAGCATTCCTGGCAGGCCCGCTACCAGTGGGACGGAGCCAGCGCCGGCCTTGCCGGACTGACCTTCTCCACCCGCTATGTGCGCGGCAGCGGCATCGACGGCACCCACGCCCCGTGCGGCGGCGCCTACAACCCCCTGGAGGGCGGCGCCTGCCAGCCCGCCTATGGCGACGGCGGGCGCCACTGGGAGCGCGATCTCGACGTGCGCTACGTGGTGCAGTCCGGTCCGGCCAAGGACCTGGCGCTGAGCTTCGCCCAGGTCTCGCACCGCGCCAACGACGCCCAGGGCGGTGCGGATATCGACCGCATCTACGTGATCGTCGAATACCCGCTCAAGGGCGTTTTCTGAACCGCGCCGACGGACATCCGGACCTGTAGGAAAGCCGACACACCGGCAGCGGTCAGCCACGCGCCGGCTCACCGGTTGCCGGCGCCACCCTGAACAACAATCCCAGCTCCATCAACAGCGCCAGCACGATAGCGCCGGTGGCCACCGCAAAGAGCAGCGCGTAATGCCCGTGGCTGGCACTGAACAAAGCCGAGTAGGCATAGCCGGCGATGGCCTGGAAGCTGGCGAAGGACACCGTCGCGCGGCTCCAGGTGGCGTTCTGCGCAGCATGGCCGGGTACCAGCTGATGCACCCGCGCCAGGGCCAGCGGCACGATGCCCGGCGGGAACGAGCCGATCACCAGGCTGGCCACGCCCAGCAGGCGCAGGTCGCCGGTTTCCAGCAGCAGGCCGAGGGCGATGAATTGCGCCACCAGCACCAGCCGGATCGCCGCTCGCGCGCCCAGATGGTCGGCGAGGAAGCCATAGACCACCGGCCCGACGATGGCGCCGACGCCGTACAGCGTCCAGATCAGTGCCTCGCTGTGGGTGCCAGCGCCCAGGCCCCGCGCCACGTAGTCGACCAGGAACATCATCGGCGCCACCAGCGCGGCGGCCATCAGCGCGTACTGGGCAAAGAGCACGTAGACACCCGCCGAGGCGCGCGGCCCAGCCACGTCAGGGGCCTGGGTATGCGGGTGCTCCTGTGGCCAGCCGAACCAGCTGCTCAGGCTGAGCACCAGGGCCAGCGCGCCGAGCCCGAGCCAGGTCTGAACCAACCCCAGCGCCAGCAGAAGCGGCACCAGGGTGCCGGAAGCGGCGATGCCCAGCCCGATGCCCAGGAAGATCGCCCCGCTCGCCAGCCCGCGCCGATTGGCGGCCACATGCGGCAGGATGGTAGCGGCGGCCAGCACCATGATCACCCCGCCGGAAATGCCCGAGACCAGCCGCCAGAAGAAGAACCACGCCTGGTTCAGCGGCCAGGCGCAGGCGAAGAACGACAGCGTGACCAGCAGCATCATGCCGCGAAGTACCGTTGTGCTCGACCAGCGTGCCGCCAGCGGACGGCCGGCCAGCGCCCCGACCAGGTAGCCGGCGAGATTGGCGGCGCCCAGGTAGACCACGGCGGATGCCGAGAACCAGTGCGCCTCGATCAGCGCCGGGATCAGCGGCGTGTAGGCGAAACGCGCCAGGCCGATGCCGACCAGGCTGGCGCAGAGGCCAGCCCAGATCGGCAACCAGAGGGAGCCCCGGCTGGCGAGGCGGGAAGCATCGGTATGCATGACAACCCCTATCGCGCCGTCAGGGCGGCGCCGTTGAGTGGTGATGGGGAAATCATAAAGGCCAGGTAAAATGCAGTAATGCAGCGTGTTTTCATGCAACCATTGCATTTTTGCATCAAAAGGACTTCGTGATGATGAACTGGGACGATGCCCGCGTGTTCCTCGCCCTGTGCCGCGAACAGACCCTGCGCGGCGCCGCCCGCGTGCTGGCGGTGGATCAGGCGACGGTGGGCCGGCGCCTGGCATCGCTGGAGCGTTCGCTGGAGGCGACGCTGTTCCTGCGCACCTCGGCCGGCTACAGCCTGACCGCCGCCGGCGAGATCGCCCTGGCCGCGGCGCAGGCCATGGAGTCATCCGCCGCCCAGCTGCAACGGCAGATCCTCGGCATGGACGACCGCATGAGCGGCGTGGTGCGGGTCACCACCACCGACTCCTTCGCCGCCGACTTCATCATCCCCGCGCTCGCCCTCCTGCACCGCGAGGAGCCGGGCATCGAGGTGCAACTGCAGACCTCCACGCAGATGCTCAACCTGAGCAAACGCGAGGCCGACATCGCCGTGCGCACCCACCAGCCGGAGAACCCGGACCTGATCGTGCGGCGCCTGGCACGCTGGGGCAGCGGGCTGTTCGCCTCCGCGCAGTACATCGAGCAGCGCGGGGTTCCTGAGCCGGGAAGCGCCTTCGCCGGACACGACCTGGTGGTCTATCAACCTTATCTCGACGCGGGCAAGGAAGTTTTCCTCGCCTCCGAGCCGATCATTCACGGGCGCATCGCCATGACCTGCACCTCCGGCTTCATGGTCCGCCGCGCGCTGGCCGCCGGCCTGGGCGTCGGCGAACTGCCGCTGCCGCTGGGCGAAGCGGATGGCCTGGTCCGCCTGTGGCCGGATCGCTCGCCACAGCCCTACGACGTGTGGCTGGTCACCCACAAGGATGTGCGCCATACGGCGCGAGTTCGCGCGGTGATCGATGCCATCGCGCGGAAGTTCGGCGACATCGCGCCGTAGCACGCGGCCTTGCAGAAGCGATTCTTGCTCGGCGCTGATGCACTTCAATGAACGCGGATATGGCCGGTTGCTACGAAAAGGATGTGTGGGAAGTTCCCGGGAAGAACGCTCCGTCGGATGGCGTGGAGCACAGCGGTACCCATCAGCCCCGCGCACCGGCAGCACGGTTATCGCTCAGGCGCTCCCATCCCACAAAGGCCGGAGCCCGGGTCTCAGGGCACCGGCGCGCTCATGTACTCGACCATCCGCTCGCGCAGCCAGCGTTCCGCTGGGTCGTTGTCGTGGGCGGCGTTCCAGACCAGGGACAGCTCGGCCGGTCTGATCTCCAACGGGGGGGACTCGGCGCGCAGGCAGCTGTCCTCCACCAGCGCGCAGGCCGCGTAGTCGGGGACGGTGGCGATCATCTCGGTGTTGCGCAGCAGCGCGCGCAGGCTGCCGAACTGCGGCACGGCCAGCACCACGCGACGGCGGCGTTCGATGCGCTCCAGGTCCAGGTCGATGGCGCCGTTCAGGTCGCCAGAGAAGGACACCATCACATGGGGTCGCGAACAGTAGTCGTCCAGGGTCAGCGGGCCCGGGCGATCGTCGCCGCGCAGCACCTTCACGCCGATATCGCGCAGCTTTCGGCGCTTGGCGTTGGCCGGCAGGTCGGTGGTGTAGCTGACGCCGACGGTGATCTCACCGGAGGACAGCAGCGCCGGCATCAGCAGGAAGTTGGCGCGCCGCACCACCACAGTGATATTCGGCGCTTCCTGCTGCAGGCGCGCCAGCAGCGCCGGGAACAGGCCGAACTCGGCGTCGTCGGAAAGGCCCAGGCGGAAGATGTTGCAGCTGCTCTCGGGCTCGAAGGTCTTGGCCCGGCTGACGGCTGCGGAGATCACATCCATCGCCGGGCGCAGCTCCTCGAAGATATGCAGCGCCCGGCTGGTGGGCTCCATGGCGCGGCCGGCACGCACCAGCAGCGGGTCGTCGAACAGGTCGCGCAGGCGGGCCAGGGCGGCGCTGACGGTGGACTGGGTGATGAACAGCTTCTCGCCGACGCGGGTGAGGTTCCGCTCCAGCATCAGGGATTCGAAGATCACCAGCAGGTTCATGTCCAGGCGGCGCAGATCGTTTCGGTTCATGGCTGGTCGCTCGGGGCTGTGGAGTGGGCATCTTTGCACAAGACGAGGGCCGCGCCAGTCGAGCACAGTACAGCGCATTTCTCTTGGACGGATGTGCTTGAAAGCGGTCCGCCGGCGGAATTCGATTGAGCATCGGATCACCTTGATTTACCTTGGATTTTTCCTATTCCTGAGCAGCCTTTTGCTGCCGAAGGACACCACGACAAGAGAGACGCCATGCCCGCACCTGCCCACCAGGTAGCGACCATGCTCGCCCCCCAGACCCACCGCCTGCTCCTGCAGCTCATGGAGGCGCTGGAAAGCCGCGGAGAAGGCCTCCACCAGGCCAGCCAGCGCCTGTGCCAGCATTTGCTGGAACACTATCGGATGCCGGAACCCGACAACGAGGGGCAGGAGGCGGGCGAACGCCTCGCCCTCGCCCCCTGGCAGGAACGCAAGGCCAAGGACATCCTTGCCGGCAGCCTGCTCAGCCGCCTGTACATCGCCGATGTCGCCGAGCAGTGCGGCATGTCGCGCAGCCACTTTTCCCGCGCCTTCAAGCAGGCCACCGGGCTCGCGCCACGGGAATGGGCGCTGCGCCTGCGGATCGACCGCGCCCGCCAGTTGCTCGCCTGCGGCGACGCGCCGATATCCCAGGTCAGCCAGGAATGCGGCTTCGCCGATCAGTCGCACTTCTGCCGCAGCTTCCGCAAGCTGGTGGGCTGCACGCCGAACCGCTGGCGGCAGGCCGCCCGGGTCGGGGCAACGCAGGAATTGGCGCCGGACGTTTCATAAAACCGCAGGGTGGATAACGCTGACGCGTTACCCGCCCTGCATTGTTAATTCCTACGCCGTTCAGGAAGTGTTCAGCCAGGATCGGAAGAACCTTGAGGTATGACAGTTCCGATGTAACGCCCTCCGTCTAGCCTGGAGTCAGTCCAAATTTCCCAACAGGCAGGAGCCGGGAGTCAACGCATGACTGCACAGCAACCCACCGACGGCAAACCGCACAGCACCGACCCCAAAAGCACCGACTGGTACCGCAAGAGCATCGACCAGACCCTGGCCGATCTGCAGACCTGCGTGCAAGGCCTCTCCCCCGACGAAGCCGAGGCGCGATGGCTGCGAGTCGGCCCCAACGCCTTGCCGGCCAAGGCGGTCGATCCGCTCTGGCTGCGCTTCGCCCGGCACTTCAACGACGTGCTGATCTACATCCTCCTGGCCGCCGCCGCGGCCACCGCGCTGATGGGCCACTGGACCGACACCGCGGTCATCCTGCTGGTGGCGGTGATCAACGCGGGCATCGGCTTCTTTCAGGAGAACAAGGCGGAGAAATCCCTCGCTGCCCTGCGCGGCATGCTCAGCAGCACCGCCCACGTGGTGCGCAACGGCAAGAAGATCGAGATGGACGCCGCCCGGCTAGTGCCCGGCGACATCGTCATCCTGCGCCCCGGAGACAAGATTCCCGCCGACGTGCGCCTGTTTGACGTGCACCATCTGCAGGTCGAGGAATCCATGCTCACCGGCGAATCCCTCACCGTGGGCAAGCACGCCGACGCGCTGGACAAGGAAGCGCTGCTGGCCGACCGCACCAACCTCGGCTTCTCCGGCACCAACGTCAGCGCCGGAAACGCGCGCGGCGTGGTGATCGCAACCGGCCCGACCACCGAACTCGGGCGCATCAACAAGCTGATCGCCAACGTCGACGAAGGCGAGACGCCACTGCTGCGGCAGATCGCCGAGCTGGGCAAGCGCATCTTCCAGCTGATCATCGGCATGATGGTGGTGCTCTTCGTCATCGGTTTCTTCTGGCACGACTACCCGTTCGGCGAGCTGCTGCTGTCCCTGATCAGCCTGGCCGTGGCCTCGGTGCCGGAGGGCCTGCCGGCCATCGTCTCGATCATCCTGTCGCTGGGCGTGCAACGCATGGCGCAGAACAAGGCGATCATCCGCAAGCTGCCGACCGTGGAAACCCTGGGCGCCATGAGCGTGATCTGCTCGGACAAGACCGGCACCCTGACCATGAACGAGATGACCGTGAAGAGCGTGCTGCTCGCCAACGGCATCTATGCGGTTGAGGGCCAGAGCTACGAGCCCAGGGGTCGCATCACCTTCGGCAGCACCAGCGACGAACTCGACTGGTCGCAACACACCGCGCTGGAGTCCTTCATCCGCGCAGTAGACATCTGCAACGACAGCAGCCTGCAACTGGGTGACGAAGGTCGCTGGGGCGTGGTCGGCGGCCCCACCGAGGGCGCGCTGAAAGTCCTGGCGCGCAAAGCCAACCTGCCGGAGATCGAGTTCCACAAGTTCGGCAAGATTCCCTTCGACTCCGCCTACAAGTACATGGCTCGACGCTGCGACGTTGCCGGGCGGAGCCTGATCTACCTCAAGGGCGCGCCCGACGTGCTGCTGCGCATGTGCCAGCAACAGCTCGGCGCCAACGGCGTGGAGCCGCTGGACCGCGAGTACTGGGAGCGCGAGATGAGCTTCATCGCCGGGCAAGGCCTGCGCATGCTCGCCGCCGCCTACAAGCCGGTACAGCCCGATGACGGCGTGATCGACCACGAGGACGTGCAGGACGGCGTGATCTTCCTCGGCGTCGCCGGCCTGCTCGACCCGCCGCGCCCGGAGGCCATCGAGGCCATTGCGCTGTGCAAGCGCGCCGGCATCCAGGTGAAGATGATCACCGGCGACCACCCGGACACCGCCGTCGCCATCGCCGGCATGCTCGGCATGGGCAACGACCTGCGCGCCATGACCGGCCAGGAGCTGGAGCAGGCCGATGACACCCAGCTGAAATCCCTCGCCATGCAGTACTCGGTATTCGCCCGCACCAGCCCCGAGCACAAGCTGCGCCTGGTGCGCGCGCTGCAGGCCAACGAGGAAGTGGTCGGCATGACCGGCGACGGGGTCAACGACGCCCCGGCGCTGAAACAGGCCGACGTCGGCATCGCCATGGGCATCAAGGGCACCGAGGTGACCAAGGAAGCCGCCGACATGGTGCTCACCGACGACAACTTCTCCACCATCGCCGGCGCCGTGCGCGAAGGCCGCCGGGTCTACGACAACCTGAAGAAGACCGTGCTGTTCATCCTGCCGACCAACATGGCCCAGGGCCTGCTGATCGTCATGGCGATCCTCGCCGGCGCGGTGATCCCCCTGGCGCCGCTGCAGATCCTCTGGATGAACATGGCGACCTCCACCACCCTGTCCTTCGCCCTGGCCTTCGAGCCTGGCGAACCGGGGATGATGCGTCGGCCGCCGCGCAACGCGAAGGAGTCGATCCTCAATGGCTTCGCGGTCTGGCGGGTGCTCTACGTCGGCGGCCTGCTCACCGCCGCGGCCTTCCTGCTGGAAGCCTGGATGGTCAGCAACGGTCAGGACACCGACCACATCCGCACCATGATCCTGCACACCCTGGTCACCGCCCAGTGGGCCTACCTGTTCAACTGCCGCCTGCAGGAGGAGTTCTCGCTGAACACCGCGCTGCTGCGCAACGGTGCGCTGCTCACCGTGACCCTGGCGCTGATCCTGCTGCAGTGCTTCGTGATCTACGTGCCCTTCATGCAGACCGCCTTCCACACTGTCGCCCTGCCCTTCAGCGGCTGGCTGATCTCGCTGGGCATCGGCGTCGTGGTGTTCTTCGCAGTGGAACTGGAGAAGCTGGTGATTCGTCGCTGGAAGGCTTCGCGGCGGTAGGCCGCAGGGTGCACGACGTCGAACATCGTGCACCAGCGCCTCATGTCCCATGGCAGCGGATTCCATCCGCTGCCATGGGACAGCCAGCAAGCCGGCATCGGCAATCGCCAACCATCCCGGCGCACGGCGGACAAGGTCCGCCCCCTCTAACGCGAAGTCCCGGCTCAACCCTCAAGCGGCATCCGATATTCGATCACCCCCGGCCGTTCGGCGATCCAGTCGTAGAGCCGCTGCGCCCTGTGGTTGGTTTCCTGGGTATGCCAATATAACCGGTCGCACTGGTGCTCCCGCGCCTGGCCTTGCACGTACTCGATCAGTTTCTTGCCAATCTGCTGGCCTCGCACACTGGAGGAAACGTAGAGGTCTTCCAGGTAACAGAATTGGTTCCGTCCCCAGGTCGAACGGTGGTAGACGAAATTGACGAAGCCGAATATCCGCTCGCCATCCGTGGCGACAGCGCAATGCATCGGTTCGGCGCTATCGAAGAAGCGCGCCCAGGTGATCCGGGTGACTTCCTCGCCCAGGTCCACACCGTAGAAATCCTGATACCGGGCCCAGTACTCGGACCACTTCTCGAAGTCTTCCTGCACTACCGGGCGAATCGAGATGAGCTGTTGTATCGCTGTCATGTCCTGTCTCCTTGATCACGGCGGGAGCGTGTCCTTTTCATCCATCCACGATGACGGACAATCGCCCCGGTCTGCAGACCCCCTGCTTGACCGGGCTGATTTATATCGCCCTAATGGCATGAAAGACCCAGCCAATTCACGGATGAGTAACAGACCAATTGTTCAAGACCTCCCTGCTCGAATCGGTCAAGGCCGCGATGGCCCATCCGGAACTTCTGTCCCTGCCGCTGCATTCGCGCATCCAGCGGACGCTGCGCCAACTGATTCTCGAAGGTGCGCTGGGCGCCGGCAGCGCTCTTCCTGCTTCACGTCTGCTGGCCCGATCGCTTGGGGTATCGCGCGACACCATCGAATCCGCCTACTCGCACCTGCACGCCGAGGGTTTCATCGAGCGGCGTGTCGGTAGTGGTAGTTTCGTCGCCGAAGCCACGCGCCTGTCGCCCGGCCGCCGTACCCGGAGGCGCCTGAGTGGCGCGCCACCCGGTGCGGCAAACCTCAGCCAGCGCGGCCAGGCAATGCTCGACAACGGCGGAGTGCGCGAGCAGCTCGCGCCCCGTCCCTTCGCGCCCGGCGTGCCAGAGACCCGCACCTTCCCGCTGTCGACCTGGGAGCGCCTGCAACGCCAGGTGCTGAAGGAGTTCGGCCCACGGGCGTTGCTGCATAGCGATCCGCAAGGCATGCAGCCCTTGCGGCAGGCCATCGCCGACTACGTCAACCTGGAGCGCGGTGCCCGAACCACAGCGGATCAGGTGCTGGTGCTGACCAGCTCGCAGCAGGCGCTGGGCCTTTGCGCCAACGTGCTGCTGGATGCCGGCGAGAGGATTTTCATCGAAGACCCGGTCTACTACGGTGCGCGCAAGGCATTCGCCGCGGCAGGACTGGACTGCCAGGCGATCCCCGTCGACGCACAGGGCATTCGGGTGGATGAGTTGCTGGCCCACCCACACCCGGCCAAGGTCGTCTACCTGACCCCCTCGCACCAGTTCCCCAGCGGGGCCACCCTGTCCCTGGAGCGGCGCCTGTCGCTGATCGAATGGGCGCGGCGCGAGCAGGCCTGGATCATCGAGGACGATTACGACAGCGAATTCCACTACGCCGGCAAACCCACGGCCTGCGTGCAGGGCCTGGACGCCCATGAGCGCACGCTATACATCGGCACCTTCACCAAGTCGCTTTTTGCAGGCCTGCGTATCGGATACCTGGTCCTGCCGCCTTCGCTGGTCGAGCCGATGACCATTGCCCGTTCGCTGCAGGACGGCCACACCGCCTCCATTGCCCAGCTGACGTTGGCCCGCTTCATCACCGGCGGCCATTTCGGCGCCTACGTGCGCGCGATGCGCAACCTCTACGCGGAGCGGCTGGAACTGCTGGCAGACCTGCTTGAGCAGCGCCTGGGTGGGGCTCTGCAACCACGGCGGCCCGCTGGCGGCCTGCAGATGCCGTGCCTGCTGAGTGGCGAGATGACGGAGCGTGCGGTGCTGGGTGCAGCGCGCACGGCGGGTATCGAGTTACTAGGGTTGAGCGGACTCTTTGTTACCCGGCCTCCGCAGCCCGGGTTCCTGATGGGGTTCGCCGCCTATACGCCACAGGAACTGCAGCGCGCCGTTGATGATCTGGCGCGCGCCCTGGAGATGCTGAAACCAGCGGCGCCGCGGCCGCGATGAGGCAAAGGTGGCTCCGGCCGCCGTAGGAGCGAGCCCGCGCGCAAGCCCCGCCCGGACAACCATGACAGGCAGGCTCGCCCCTACAGGTGTCACGCCCTTGTCCTCCCCAGGTGCCCGGCCCTTCGGCAGTTGCGCAAAGGGGGCGTTTGCCGGGTGTTCCCGCGTCCACTGAAATCTGCTGCTTGGTGTTCCTTTGAGGGCATCCGCCTCGATACGTTCCCGCCTGGCTGTGAATCGACACCGGCCCCGGGCGCAGAATGAACAAGGCCCGCCAATGGCGGGCCTTGTTCTACAGCGAAACTCGGCTCAGAGCGCCATGTCGCTGGAAGCCTTTTCCGACGCGGGTGCGGCGTCGCTCGACGTCTCGGTCGGAGCCTGGTCGATGGCTGGCGGCGGGTCCAGTTGCAGGACCTTGGCGGTGTAGCTCCACTCGGCGAAGGTCTTCTCCGGGCTGTCGTTGAGCTTGGTGCCATAACTCGGGACGATCTGGTGGACCTTGGCCTGCCATTCGGGGGTGGCGAGTTTCTCCTTGAACACCTTCTCCAGCACGCTGAGCATGATCGGCGCGGCGGTGGAAGCGCCCGGCGATGCACCCAGCAGGCCGGCGATGCTGCCGTCGGCGGAGGCGACGATCTCGGTGCCGAGCTTCAGCACCCCGCCCTTGTCCGCGTCGCGCTTGATGATCTGCACGCGCTGACCGGCCTGCCACAGGCGCCAGTCCTCGGCCTTGGCTTCCGGGAAGTATTCGCGCAGTGCCGCGAGGCGGTCGTCGTCGGAGAGCATCAGCTGGCCGGCGAGGTATTCCACCAGCGGGTACTCATCGATGCCCACGCGGGTCATCGGCCAGACGTTGTGGACGTTGGTGCTGCCCAGCAGGTCGAGGTACGAGCCTTCCTTGAGGAACTTGGTGGAGAAGGTGGCGAACGGCCCGAAGAGGATCACACGCTTGCCGTCGAGCACGCGGGTGTCCAGGTGCGGCACGGACATCGGCGGAGCACCGACCGATGCCTTGCCGTAGGCCTTGGCCAGATGCTGCTGGGCGAGAGTCGGGTTCTCGGTGACCAGGAACGAACCGCCCACCGGGAAGCCGGCGTAGTCCTTGGCTTCCTCGATGCCGGATTTCTGCAGCAGGCGCAGTGCACCGCCGCCGGCGCCGATGAAAACGAACTTGGCGTCGGTTTCGCTGACGCTGCCGTCCTTGAGGTTCTTGTACTCGACGCGCCAGGTGCCGTCGTCGTTGCGGGTGATGTCCTCGACTTCGCTGGAGAGCTTCAGGCTGAAGTTCGGTTTGGTCTGCAGGTAGCCGGCGAACTGGCGGGTGATCTCGCCGAAGTTCACGTCGGTGCCGATCGGCGTCCAGGTGGCGGCGATCTTCTGCGACGGGTCGCGGCCCTGCATCATCAGCGGTACCCACTTGGCGATCTGCGCCGGGTCCTCGGAGTACTGCATGCCACGGAACAGCGGGCTGGCCTGCAGCGCCTCGTAGCGCTTCCTGAGGAAGGCGATGTTGTCATCGCCCCAGACGAAGCTCATGTGCGGGGTGGAGTTGATGAACGAGCGCGGGTTCTTCAGCACACCGTTCTGCACCTGCCAGGCCCAGAACTGACGGGAGATCTGGAACGACTCGTTGATCTCCACCGCCTTGGCGATGCTGACGTTGCCGTCTTTATCCTCGGGGGTGTAGTTCAGCTCGGCCAGGGCGGAATGGCCGGTGCCGGCGTTGTTCCAGCCGTTGGAGCTTTCCTGGGCGACGCCATCCAGGCGCTCGACCATCTCCATGCTCCAGCCCGGCTCCAGCTCGTTGAGCCAGACGCCCAGGGTAGTGCTCATGATGCCGCCACCGATCAGCAGCACATCGACCTTCTTGGTTTCCGCGAACGCGGGCGCGCAATTCACTGCCAGAGCGAGGCCCAGCAGCGCCCCGCTAACTTTCTTGATCATCGAAAGGTTTCTCGTCGTTAGGGCTTGGCCTTCCCCACCGGCGTCATACAGCGTGAAGGCCGTGCCCCGCGCACGGAGCGCTAACGACGGGCAAGGCGACAGATGACGAGGATGAGTCGGGACTCAGTTCCCTCCTCCGCCGGCTCTGGGGCCTGCTTGATGGAATGAGGGACGTCCTGCGCAGAGAGACACGCAAAGCCTTCGGCTTCGGCTTTTGTTGTGGGAGGGATGCATGGTCTGCTGAAACGTTTGCGCATTCTATAGAAAGTGAACTGCATCACCAACCTTTGCAGTCAACTATCTACCTGTCGATTGGCGTGTAAGCCAATTCACGTTGTTACAGGGATGCTGCACCACAACGTTACCGAAGCGCACCGCAAACGCGCACGAATCTTCCTATCCGTTACCGTTTCGCCCTCTTTACTCGACACCATTCTTACACCTCTTTCCTACGCCGAGCCGCCTAATCCGCCCGATTCCAATCACTTCGCCATCATTGGCACGGCAACTGCTTGATTGCATGCATGGATAATTGGATCCAAAAATCCACGAGGAAACACCCATGCGCCTGGTACCCGCTGCCCGCCCGCCGATGAGCGCCGAAGACGAGGCCTACGACTATCTCCTCCAGGCCATCTGCACCGGCCGCTACAAGACCGGCGACCGGCTGGTGGCCGAAGACATCGCCAGCGACATCGGCATGAGCCGAATGCCCGTGCGCGGCGCCTTCAAGCGCCTGGACGCCGAGGGCCTGGTGACCCTGCGACCCAATCGCGGGGCCATCGTCAGCGGGCTGAACATCGAGGAGATGCGCGAAGTCTTCGAGATGCGCAGCGCCCTGGAAGGCCTGGCCATCCGCCTCGCCGTGCCGCAACTCACCGACCGCGACCTGTCCCGCCTCGAACGCATGCTCGACGAAATGGACGACTACCGCGACGACAGCGCCGGGTGGGTCAGCCGCCACCGCGCCTTCCACGAATACCTCTGCAGCCTTTCCGGACGTCCGCGCCTGCAACGGCAGATCACCGCACTCTACTCCGTGATCGAGCCGCACATGCGCCTGTGGCTGCAGCACGTCGACAAGCCCATGAGCGCCCGCGAGGAACACGCGGTGATCCTCGACGCCCTGCGCTCGGGCGATGCCCGCGAAGCCGAGCGGGTGATCTGCGACCACATCGAGGGGACCATCCCGTCCCTCGCGAAATTCCTCGAGGCGCAGTCCTCCTGAGAGAAAGAATCGAAGCAACGGGCGCCTAGACCCGTACTTCTGTGTCCCTGAACTGCCCCTGGCAACCCCACCCCGGAGAGCAATATGTTCGAACGCAGGATCCCGCAGTGCCTTCTCGCCCTTTGCCTGGCCGCCCCGCTGGCGCACGCCGAAGTGAAGATTCCCGACCGCTTGCAGAACGCCAGCAAGGTCACTTTCTGCGGCGGCATGGACTCCCCGCCCATGGGCTTCTATGACGCCAACCAGAAACTCACCGGCGTCACCATCGACCTGGGCGAAGCCATCGCCAAGCGCCTGGGCGACAAGAAGATCGACTGGCGCATCACGCCCTTCTCCGGACTGATCCCGGCGCTGCTCGCCGGCCAGTGCGACATGCTGGTGGACCAGCTGTTCGACAAGCCCGAGCGGCGCGAAGTGATCGACATGGTCAACTACATGTACTCCAGCCAGGCCGTGGTCGTCGCCAAGGGCAACCCCGAGGGCATCCGCAACCTGGACGATCTCTCCGGCAAGAAGGTCGCGGTGCTCAACGGCTCGACCATCCGCACCCTGCTCGACGCCCACAACGAGAAGCTGGCCAAGGCCGGCAAGCCGCCGATGAAGGTGGTGGTCTACAACACCGACACCGACGCCTTCCAGTCCCTGCGCATCCGCCAGACCGACGCCTACGGCACCACCGTGGAAACCGCCGGCTACTACCAGAGCATGGCGCCGGATCTGTTCGAGATCGGCGTACCGGCCTTCGCGCGCATCCTCACCGGCCTGGGCATCCGCAAGGAAGACAAGCAGCTGAGCGAAGCCGTCACCCAGATCATCAAGGACATGCAGGCCGACGGCAGCTACGCCGCCCTCCTGGCCAAGTGGCACATCGAAGGCGACAAACTGGACTGAGGTAACGAGCCATGAACTTCAGTTGGGACGTGTTCTGGCAGTACCTGCTGCGGCCGAGCGACATCTACCTCTACGGCCTGTGGCTGACCTGCGTGATCGCCGTCAGCGCCATGCTCCTGGGTTGCGTGCTCGGGCTGCTGGCGGCGCTGATGCGCCTGTCGAGCAATCCGCTGTTGCAATACCCGGTGCGCTTCTACGTGTGGCTGATGCGCGGCACGCCGCTGCTGGTGCAGATCGTCTTCCTCTACACCGCGCTGGCTGCTGGCGGGATCTTCCGCTTCGAGGACCTGGACCTCGGGCTGTTCATCCTGCCGGGCAATATCCAGGCCGCCATCATCGCCCTGGGCCTCAACGAAGGCGCGTACATGGCCGAGATCATCCGCGCCGGCATCGGCGCGGTGGACAAGGGCCAGTACGAAGCCGGCAAATCCCTCGGCATGACCTTCCCCAGGCTGATGCGCCGCATCGTGCTGCCGCAGGCCTTCCGGGTGATCGTTCCGCCGCTGGGCAACGAGTTCAACGTGATGCTGAAGAACACCACGCTGGTCAGCGTGATCGGCGTGCAGGAACTGCTGCTGAGCACCCAGATGGTCACCTCGGCGACCTTCCGCGTGTTCGAACTGTACCTGGTCGTGGCGATCTACTTCCTCGCCCTGACCACCCTGTGGGGCTTCTTCCAGCGCTGGCTGGAAGCGCGCTTCGGCAAATCCGACGGCCACGCTACCGCACCGAACCGCCTGTTCGGCCGGCAGGCCATGAAACTGCTGAGGGGGCGTTGAGATGATCCCGGACATGAAAGACGTGGTGATCCAGGCCCGCGACGTACACAAGGCCTTCGGCGAGCTGGAAATCCTCAAGGGCGTTTCCCTGGAAGTCCGTCGTGGCGAAGTGGTGGTGCTGATCGGTGCCTCGGGCTCGGGCAAGACCACCTTCATCCGCTGCATGAACCACCTGGAAGACATCCAGGGCGGCAGCATCCGCGTCAACGGCGAACTGATGGGCTACCGCGAACGCCCGGACGGCAAGCTGGTGCGCGACTCGGAAAGCAACATTGCCCGCCGCCGCCGCGACATTGGCATGGTGTTCCAGCGCTTCAACCTGTTCCCGCACATGACCGTGCTGGAGAACATCATCGAAGCGCCGACCCAGGTGCTCGGTGTGCCCAAGGGCGAGGCACTGGACCAGGCCCGTCGCCTG
Organism: Pseudomonas sp. DP-17; assembly: GCF_022380625.1. Lineage (NCBI taxonomy): Bacteria > Pseudomonadati > Pseudomonadota > Gammaproteobacteria > Pseudomonadales > Pseudomonadaceae > Pseudomonas > Pseudomonas sp. DP-17. Next base: position 171,298 of record NZ_JAKSXG010000002.1, on the reverse strand, counting down.
CTCGCCCGCGTTCGCCTGTCGGACAAGGCCGAGCACTACCCCGGCCAGCTCTCAGGCGGCCAGCAGCAGCGCGTGGCCATTGCCCGCGCCCTGGCGATGAAGCCCCAGGCCATGCTCTTCGACGAACCCACCAGCGCGCTGGACCCGGAAACCGTGGGCGAAGTGCTGCAGGTGATGAAGGAGCTGGCCGACGAAGGCATGACCATGGTGGTCGTCACCCACGAGATGGGCTTCGCCCGCGAAGTGGCCGACCGCGTGGTGGTCCTGCACCAGGGCGAGCTCATCGAAGAAGGCCCGCCGGCGCAGGTCTTCGGCAATCCGCACCACCCGCGCACGCGGGAATTCCTCAGCCGCGTTCTCTGAAGATAAGGACAAGTCATGCGTAAACGCGTTCTGTTCGCCAGCACTCTCACCCTCCTCGCCTGCGCCACCGCCGCCCAGGCCGACGACAAGCTGGTGCGCTTCTACAACTGGTCCGACTACATGGGCCCGGACACCCTGAAGAACTTCGAGAAGGACAGCGGCATCAAGGTCCAGTACGACGTCTTCGACACCAACGAAATGCTCGAGGCCAAGTTGCTCTCCGGCCACTCGGGCTACGACCTGGTGGTGCCGTCCAGCCAGTTCCTCACCAAGCAGATCAACGCCGGCGTCTACCAGAAACTCGACCGCGCCCAACTGCCCAACTGGAAGCACCTCGACCCGCGCCTGATGAAACGCCTGGAAGCCGCCGACCCGGGCAACCAGTATGCCGTGCCCTACATGTGGGGCACCGTGGGCATCGGCTACAACGTCGACAAGGTCAGGGCCGCCCTGGGCGACAACGCTCCGCTGGATTCCTGGGACCTGATCTTCAAGCCGGAAAACCTCGCCAAACTGCATGGTTGCGGCGTGGCCTTCCTCGACGCACCGGTGAAGATCATCCCGCAGGCGCTGCACTACCTCGGCCTGAACCCGAACAGCACCAACCCCGACGACTACACCAACGCCTCTGCCCTGTTGCAGAAGCTCGCCCCGTCGATCACCTACTTCAACTCCTCCAAGTACACCACCGACCTCGCCAACGGCGACATCTGCGTGGCGGTCGGCTATTCGGGCGACGTGATGCAGGCGCAGACCCGCGCCCAGGAAGCGGGCAAGAAGATCGACGTGCGCTACGTGATCCCCAAGGAAGGCGCCAACCTCTGGTTCGACATGTTCGCCATCCCGCGCGACTCGAAGAACCCCAAGGGCGCCCACGAGCTGGTGAACTACCTGCTGCGCCCGGAAGTCATCGCCCCGGTCAGCGACTACGTCGGCTATGCCAACCCCAACCCCGACGCCACGCCGCTGCTCGACCCGAAAGTGCGTGACAACCCCGGCATCTACCCCAGCGATGCGGTGATCGAGAAGCTCTACGTCTCCGCCGACCTTCCTCCGAAAATCCAGCGCGTGATCACCCGCGAATGGACCCGAATCAAGACTGGCCAATGACCTTCGAAGAGCCCTGCCATGCTTAAGTTTTCCGCTCACGAGTATCCCTACGCCTCCCAGCGCCAGAGCGTGTTCGCCCGCAACGGCATGGTCGCCGCCTCGCAGCCCCTGGCTGCCGAGGCTGGCATTACCATGCTGCGCGCCGGCGGCAACGCCATCGACGCCGCCATCGCCACCGCCGCCGCGCTGACGGTGGTCGAGCCCACCGGCTGCGCCATCGGCGGCGACGCCTTCGCCCTGGTCTGGGTCAAGGACCAGTTGCACGGTCTGGACGCCAGCGGCCACGCACCCGCCTCCCTCTCCATCGACAAGGTGAAAGCCGCCGGGCACGACAAGATGCCGGTGCACGGCTGGCTGCCGGTCACCGTGCCGGGCATTCCCTCGGCCTGGGCCGAGTTGTCCGCGCGCTTCGGCAAACTGCCCTTCGCCGACCTGCTGCAACCGGCCATTGCCTTGGCCCGCGACGGTTTCCCGGTCTCCCCGGTAGTCGCCCACCAGTGGGAAATCGCCCGCCAGGAATACCAGCAAAACCGCGCCGCCGTGCCGGCCCTGGAAGCCTGGTTCGACACCTTCACCGTGGACGGCAAAGCCCCCCGCGCCGGCCAGCTGTTCCGCAACCCGGCCCAGGCGAAAACCCTCGCCGAACTGGCCGAGACGAAGTGCGAAAGCTTCTACCGTGGCGCCCTCGCCCAGCGCCTGGCCGAGCACTCCGCCGCCACCGGCGGTGAGCTGAGCGCGGCGGACCTGGCCGGCTACAAGCCCAAGTGGGTCGAGCCGATCAAGACCAATTACCGTGGCTATGACGTCTGGGAAATCCCCCCGGCCGGCCAGGGCCTGATCGCCCTGATGACCCTGAACATCCTGCAAGGCTATGACTTCGACCAACGCGACAGCCAGCTCACCTGGCACCGCCAGCTCGAAGCCATGAAGAAGGCCTACGCCGATGGCCTGCACTACATCACCGACGCCGAGCACATGCGCGTCAGCACCGCCGCGCTGCTCTCCGACGACTACGCCGCGCGCCGCCGCGCCGAGATTGGCGAACGGGCCGCCGAGCCGAAACATGGCGACCCGCACTCCAGCGGCACCGTGTACATCGCCACCGCCGATGGCGAAGGCAACATGGTCTCGTTCATCCAGAGCGCCTACCACGGCTTCGGCTCCGGCGTGGTGCTGCCCGACAGCGGCATCGGCCTGCAGAACCGTGGCTCGGAGTTCAGCCTCGACCCGGCGCATTCCAACGCCCTGGCGCCGGGCAAGAAGACCTTCCACACCATCATTCCCGGCTTCCTCAGCAAGGACGGCGTGGCCGTCGGCCCGTTCGGCGTGATGGGCGGCTACATGCAGCCCCAGGGCCACGTGCAGATGGTGATGAACCTGGTCGACTTCGGCCTCAACCCGCAGGCCGCGCTGGACGCCCCGCGCTGGCAGTGGCTGGGCGGCATGAAGGTCGGCATCGAGCAGCACGCCAACCGCGACCTGGCGTTCGGCCTCGCCCGGCGCGGCCACGAGGTGGAGATCGCCTGCGACCTGACCGACTACGGGCGCGGCCAGATCATCGTCCGCGATCCGCAGACCGGCGTGCTCTGCGGCGGTACCGAGCCGCGCGCGGATTCGCATATCGCAGTGTGCTGACGCCTTGCTTCTCCTCGCCGGCGGCCGCTGGCGAGGAGAAGGTCGCACTGCCCCGACCAGCCTCTAGCGCTTCTCGCAAGCACCGCCTTCCGGCGTCAGGGTGATCTCCACGCGTCGATTGGCATTGCGGCCCTCTTCGCTGTCCTCGGCAGCAACCGGCTCGCTGGCCCCTGCGCCCCGCACGACGAAGCAGTCATCGGGAATATCGCCCATGCGCTGCATCCAGTCGCGCACGGCCGCCGCGCGATTGCGCGACAGCTCCAGGTTGCGCTGGGGATCGCCGGTGGAATCGCTGTGACCGGTGATGACGATCAACCAGCCGGGTTGCGCCTTGATGTTGATCAGGCTGTTCACCAGCACCTTGGTCGAGTCCGGCTTGAGTTCAGCCTTGCCGGGCGGGAACAGCAACTGGCCGTCCAGGCGAATCGGCGCGACGGGAGCAGAACGCACACGTTCTTCCGAGGCGGGCCCGGTCACCGGACTCGATGCCGCCGGCTGAAACGGGTCGCCCAGTCCTTTCGCCCCTTGCCAATGGCTATGGGCCCAGATGAACAGGCCGGTCAAGGCAACCAACGCGCCCAGCAGAAGCAGCCAGGCCCGGAATGGCCGACGCTTGCGGGCTGGCGGCTGCTCCACCGGCGGCTGTGCACTGTCCAATTTCAGCACGACCACGGCAGGCGCCTCGCTGCGTGGCTTGCGCGGGGTTCGGCGGCGAGTCGGCGAGACGGGCGGTAGAGCCTTGGCGGCAACAGGGTTCGGCGCAGCCGCTGTCGTTTCCTCGTCTGCCGCAGCTCTCGGCGCAACCACGGCTTCAGTTGCAGCATTCGGGGCCAGGCGTCGGAGCAGGCCCTGCAGCTGACCGCGCAACGCCTGCAATGGAGGCAAGGGCTCAGCTTCGTGACGCCCCAGCGATTGCTCCAGCCGCTGGAGCTGATCGTCCAGCCGCAGTAGCTCGGGCAGGTCCTCCGCCGAGAGCTGCAAGCCACGCAACCAGGGCCGCAACTCGGTCAACAACCAGCCGAGAATCTCCAGGCGAACCGACAAGGCCGGCGGCCAAAGACGCTCCCAGTCACGCTGGAGCAGGCGTTCGAGCAACCCCAATCCGTCGTCCAGCCCTGCCGGGCCACGCAACTGCGCTCGCGCCAGGACAAAGGCCGCGACCGCTTGCAGCTCCATTCCGTGCTCGCGGAACTGCGCCAGACACAGCCGCTCCACACGCGCCCAGTCCATATCCGGTCGCGCCGGGTGGCTGAGCTTCGCCAGCTCCCTTCCCAACGCCGCAGACGGCTCGCTCCCTTGCGGGTCACCGCCCAGGCGCAGCTTTTCCTCGATCGCACTCATCCCTTCGTCACGCTCCCCGGCCATCAGCGCGCCAGAATGTCGCGCTGTTTCAGATGGCGCACCAGCACCTTGCCTTGCGGCTCGAGCGTGGTGCCGAAGGTCGCGCGGGCCCCGTCGAGCAACTCCACCTCGAGGCTGTACTCCAGGTGCCCCGGCAGTACCTGCGGCAGGAGCACGATCTGCACCGAGGCCAGACGCGGCTCGTACTTGAGCAGCATGGTGCTCATGGTCGCCATCAGCCCATGGGCGCTGCCCGGCATGCCATGCAGGATCTGGCTCATGTCCGGCAGGCCGTAGTCGGGCAAGTGGCTGAGGGTGCCGGCCCGGCAGTTGAGGATACGCTGCAGGTTATCCAGCACCGACAGCATCGGCTGGTCCTCCTCGCGCACCTGGTGCAGGTCGAGCTCACCGCTGAAGTTCTGCAACAGCAGTTCATAGAGTGACGGATTCGCGCATGTCCTCGTAGAGCTGTTCGCCAGCCTGGTGACGATTGAAGAAATGCGCCTGCAGGGGTTTGGCGGACCAGACGTCGTACGATGGTCGGCTGGCCCTGCGCATCACCATCTCGTCAAGCAACGCGCATTGCGCATAGCAGATCTGGTTGATCCCGCGCTGGCTCATTCCGGCCTCGATGAGGCTGTTGCGGCAGTGCTCGATCTGCGCTGTGCAATGCTTCCAGAGTGCATCGCCGTCCAGCGTCATGGCGCCCTGCTGCAACTCCACCACCAGCATCCGGAAGCCGCACCCGCAGCAGGACAGCTTTAAGCTTGCCCAACCGTAGTGCGTCCTGGTCGAACTGCGCAGCCAGAACCCCCCAGGGGTGGACCCACGACATTCTCGCAACGCATTCGTTGGTCCAGGCCTCCCAGCGTGCCTGTTGCTGGAATTGCTGCGGGGAAAGCAAAGCCCCCGCAGCCCATAAGGGGCGGTCGATCTTCATGAATGGCTTCCGTGACGATGCTTAGGCTTTCGCTTTGGGCATCTGCGAGACCAGAGACAGGTTGACGTCCATGCCTTCCACCTGGAAATGCGGGATGGCATAGAGCTTCACGCGGAAGAAGCCGGGGTTGTCCTCGATGTCCTCCACCGTCACCTTGGCATCGCGCAACGGGTGCGAGGCCTGCAGGTCGTCACTGGGGTCTGTCATCTCGGTGACAAGGCCACGGATCCAGTTGTTCAGTTCCAACTCCAGGACACGGCGATCCTTGGTGGTTCCGATGTTTTCGCGCTGGATCAGCTTGAGGTAATGAGCGATGCGCGAGAGCAGGAAGATGTAGGGCAGACGCGCGTTAATGCGGCTGTTGGCAGTCGCGTCGGCGGTCTCGTACAACGCGGGTTTCTGCGCCGAGTTGGCAGAGAAGAAACAGGCGTAATCGCGGTTCTTGTAGTACGAGAGTGGAATGAAGCCCAGATTGGCGAATTCGAATTCGCGGGTTTCCGGAATCATCACTTCCGACGGGATCTTCACCTGGTTGCCGGTGCCCAGGTCATACAAATGGATCGGCAGGTCGGTGACCGCCCCGCCCGCCTGCGGACCGCGGATCTGCACGCACCAGCCGTTGTTGATGAAGCTCTTCACCATGTTGGCGGCGAAGGCGAAGGAGGCATTGGTCCAGAGGTACTTCTCGTGGTCCGGCCCCTTGACGCTTTCGATGTAGTTGAAGCTGCGTACCGGCACGGTGTCGGGCCCATACGGCAGGCGCCCCAGCACCCTCGGCATGGTCAGGCCGATGTAGCGGGCGTCGTCGGAGTCGCGGAAGGATTTCCACTTCAGGTATTCGGCACGGTCGAAGTAGTTACCGATATCCTTGATCGCGGCCACCTCTTCCATCGTTTCCTTGCCGAAGAAAGCCGGCCCGACGGCACCGATGAAGGGCATGTGGGCTGCCGCGGCCACCTTTGAGATATTGCGCAGCAGGGAAATGTCCCGCGGTCCGCGATCGAACTCATAATTGGAAATGGCCGCTGCGATGGGCTCGCCGCCGGGGGTGTCGTATTCCTGGGTATAGGTCTGGGTGTACAGGCCGCTCTGGGCGATCTCGGGAGCGTCCTCGAAATCCTGCACCAGGTGGTCCTTGCTGATGTCCAGCAGTTCGATGCGTACGTTCCGCCGGAAGTCGGTCTGGTCGATCAGAGACTTCACGCCGCGCCAGGTGGATTCGACTCGTTGGAAATCAGGGTGATGCATGATCGCATCCAGCTGGCGGCTGATCTGCTCGTCCAGTTGGGCGATATGTTCGTCCAGCAGCGTCTTGTCGAGGCGCTCGACCTTCTGCGAGGAGCGTTTGAGCAGATCGAGGAAAACGCTGACGGCAGCGGTGACGCGCTCATCGGCGGAAACATCCGAAAGCGCGTCAGTGTTCTGGTAGACCTCGATGCCGGTCAGCGACGAAACCGGGTTCAGGTTGATCTTGTCGAACAGTGCGGCATAGACGCCCTGTCCCTCACGAGTCAGTACGGTATTTCCGGCGGCGGGGGCGGTATTGGTTTCCACGGACATGTCATCTCTCCTTAGTGCGCTGCGTCGTCGTGCGGAGCCAATGCGGCCAGCTCGGCACGCAGTTCATCGCTGAGTGCATCGTTCTTGAGGATGCGCTCCAGCTCCCGCCGGAAAGTGACGTTGTCCAGGAGGTTCGACTTGAGATCGCGCAGGAGGTTGCGCATGGCCAGCAGCGCACGCAGCTCCGGCAGTTGGCGGGCTACCTGCTCGGGCTCGAAGTCCTTCATGTGGCGGAAGGTGAGCTCGACACTGGTATCGGCACCGTCCTCCACCAGCGTATTGGGTACCGCCAGTTTCAGGCTGGGGTGGAATTCGCTCAGTACGCTATTGAAGTTGTTCTTGTTGATGTTGACCTTGCTGCGTTCCGACAACGGCCGGTTCTCGCGCCCATTGCTGTAGTCACCCATCATCAGCAGTTTCAGCGGCAACTCGACTTTCTTCTGGGCCCCACCCGTGTGCAGGTCCAGTCTTATATTGACCCGAGCTTTTGGAACTTCATTCTGAAAACTATCGGACGCCATGATTACCTGCCTTACAGTCCCTTTGTTAATGCAAGCACATACCGCGAACGCACTGAAACGCGCCCAAAGCATGCGACGAGTTGGAAATATTATTTACGCCAACTGCCTGATCCATCTAACCCGGTGTTTATCTATGAGTTTTCTGACGTACCTGGTTCTTCGAAATCCATACAGGCAATCGTTCGTGGCGAAAACCGTTCAAGCCTGCCACGCACTTTTCGTAATTCAACCCCAACCCATAGGGCTAACTAAATTCAGGAAACGCCCTACACACTTCAATCAGAATTCGACTTAAATAACTCAAAATTCAAACTTCAGAGAAACAAGTTGCCGCAAGAAAAATCAACACTGTTCATTTATCAATCAACAGGCTGCCCTGTGCCTTTTGAAGGATTCTCGACCGCCACCTCTCGATCACCCGTCCATCGGTCTTGCCTGCGAGCAGCGGGTCGTTCACTTCGCTGCCGGGCAAAGCAGGGTCGAGATGAAGTCACGGAATTGCTGGTGTTCTGTCGCCGCCGTTCGTCCTTGTAAGGAAAGAATGTCCCGTCGTCCCCAAGGAACACACCAAAACATGACTGCGATGCCACCCCAGGCGCCCATCCTCGACCTGCGCCCGTTGATGTTCGAGACCTTCGTCTGCACGGTGGCGGTGATGTCCTTCGTCGCGCTGATCGGTCCGGTGGCTCGCACCCTGGGCCTGGCTCCCTGGCAGGCAGGAATGACGGTGACCGTCGGTGGCATTGCCTGGATGCTGATGGCACGGGCCTGGGGCATCGCCAGTGACCGCCTCGGCCGCCGTCGCGTGCTGCTCAGCGGTCTGGCCGGCTTTGCAGTGACCTACGCCTTGCTCTGCGCGTTCATGGCGCTGGCGCTCAATACGTCGATGCCGCCGCTGCCTGCCTTCATCGGCATGGTCGCGCTTCGCGGACTGGCAGGCGGGTTCTATGCCGCCGTACCGGCCTGTTCGGCGGCACTGGTGGCAGACCACGTGAGTGCGGAAAAGCGCGCTGCAGCCATGGCCGGGCTGGGGGCGGCCAGCGCCGTGGGCATGGTGGTCGGTCCAAGTTTCGCCGGGCTGCTGGCCATGCTAGGGCTGGCCCTGCCACTGCTGCTCACCTGCCTGCTACCGCTGCTGGCGCTGTGCATGCTGTGGAAGTGGCTGCCACATCACGAACGCGCGCACGAACGCAAGGGACCAGCGCTGGCGATCGGCGACAGGCGCCTGCGCCGCTCGCTGACCCTGGGCTTCATCGCCATGGTTTGCGTGACGGTGGCGCAGATGACCGTGGGCTTCTTCGCCCTTGACCGCCTGCAGTTACCCCCGGCAGATGCTGCCCGCGTCGCTGGCATCGCGCTGACCTCGGTGGGTGTGGCGCTGATCTGCGCGCAGATGCTGGTACGCAAGCTGAACTGGGCACCGCTGCGCCTGATTGTCGTAGGTGGCAGCGTCTCCGCGCTGGGCTTCGCCACCGTGTGCTTCGCCATGGTTCCGTGGATGCTCTACGCCTCCTGCTTCGTTGCTGCCGCCGGCATGGGTTGGGTCTTCCCCGCCGTTTCGGCGCTCAATGCCAACGCGGTGGAAGCCGACGAGCAAGGCGCCGCGGCCGGCAGCCTGGTGGCAGTGCACGGCATGGGCATGACCAGCGGCCCGCTGCTGGGCACCCTGCTGCATCAGGTCGACAGCCGCGCCCCTTATCTGCTGGTCGCCGCATTGCTACTGCTCGCAGTCGCCTGGGCAGCGCTGCCGCGCAAGAGGCTGAATGGCATGTGAACTGGCGAACCCAGCGTTGCTGGCAGCTATCGCCAGATAAAACTCCGCGTAGACGCAAGTTCAGGGGGACGCTGCGGCAGGAGAAAGCCAGGCTTGCGAGCTGTGGATCAGGCGTGCCAGCAGCGATACCAGCCATCCTGCTCGGTCACTTTCAGCGGTGCCTGGTACAGCGCCGACAGATGCTCGCTGGTGAGAATCTCGGCCTTGGGCCCGTCCGCCACCACCTTGCCGTTGGCGATCAGCACCACGCGCTCGATCTCAGGAATGATCTCGTCGAGATGGTGGGTAGTGATGATCATCGCGTGCTCAGGGCCGCAGAAGCGCCGCAGCAGCTTGAGCATCTGCAGGCTGGCGCCCATGTCCAGGCCATTGGCCGGCTCGTCGAGGATCAGCGCGCGGGGCTCGTGAATCAGCGCCCGGGCCAGTAGCAGGCGGCGTTTCTGCCCGGTGGACAAACGCTGGAACATGCAATCCGCATAATCGTCCATTTCAACGGTAGCGAGCAGTTCGCGCGCCTTCGCGACCTGTTCCGGGGTGGGTTGCAGATGGCCATGGCTGCCGATGGCGCCGAAGAAGCCGGAGATCACCACGTCCAGCGCCTGGGTGAAGGGCGTGTAGTCCTCCTGCAGGTCCTGTGAGACGAAGCCGATGCGGCTGCGCAGATCCCAAAGGGTGACGTTCTGCAGGCCGAACAGGTTCAACGAGCTGTCGGGCCGGTCCACCGGATAGAGTTCACGGCTGATCAGCTTGAGCAGCGTGCTCTTGCCAGCGCCGTTGGGGCCGAGGATGGCGACTTTCTCGCCTTCGCCAATGTGCAGGGAAAACCCATCCAGCACGCGGGTCTGCTGCTGGTAGGCGGTGACGTTGTTGAATTCGATCATGCGGGTCATTCATCGACGGTCAGCGGGGCGTCAGTTCTACCATGAGCTGTGCCACGCTGTCTTAAGTGCGCCCTAACATGAAATGGCTAGCGTAACGCCCGCCTGCCTCGCATCCAGGGGTACCCTGCCATGATCGACCCGGAAACACCCTCGCTGGACGATGACATCTGTGTCCACATCTTCTCCGTCTCGGCCACCATGGTCGGTGTCTGTCTGACGGTCATCGGGATCATCCGTGTAGTCATCACACTGCGTCAGGAGGACCTGATCATCGACGACCTGGTCGCGGTCAACCTGATGTTCTATCTGACATCCGCGTTCTGTTCCTACTGGAGCCTGCGTGCTCACCGCACGCGGCGCGGCCGGGTAATGATGCACATCGCCGACACGGTCTTCCTCATCGCCCTGGCGTTCACGGCGATCAACGCCGGCGCCATCACCTGGGCCGTAACCACCACATGAGCCCACACACCAGCCGGAGGTACTCCGGCTGGTGTGTGGCGTGACGGTCATACATTCCCTGTCTGATTGCGCCATGAGCAGTAACGGTTCAGTCGAGCAATTGCAGGAACACCCTGCGGACCGCTTCCGGAATCGGAGAAGGCCGGTTGCTTGCGCGATCCACGTAGACATAGACGATATAGCCGGCCGCCGAAGCCTCCTCCTCCTCGTCACGGAATACCGCCAGTTCGTATCGCAAGCTGCTGTTGCCCAGTCGTGCGATGCGGACGCCGACACTGATGCGGTCGGGAAAGTTGAGCGAGGAGAAATAAGTGCAACAGTTCTCGGCGATCAGCCCGATTACCGGGCTGCTGGCGATATCCAGCGTCCCCTCCTCCACCAGGAAGCGGCTCACCGCCGATTCGTAGTAGGAGTGGTAGACCACATTGTTCACGTGGCCGTAGGAGTCGTGGTCACCCCAGCGGGTGGTGATCGGATAGAAGCGGCGGAAATCGCTCCGCCGGGGGCGCCGTGCCTTCTCGCTCACAGGATTTCCTCATAGATCGCACGAATGTCGGCCAGCGCCATTTCCCGGGGGTTGTTGCCCAGCAGCCGCTGCTGCTTGAAACCGTCCTGTGCGAGGGATTCGATGTCTCGCTCGGCGATGCCCAGTTGGCTCAAGCGGGTCGGCAACCGCGACTTGCCGGCCAGAGCACCCAGGTAATCGGCCAGGGCGCGGGCCTTGGTCTGGGCATCGCCGACAATCCCCGGCAGCACGATGTCCGCCAGTTCGGCATAGAGCGGAGCGGCCACGGACAGGTTGAAGCGCAGCACCGGCCCCAGCACCAATGCGTTGGACAGGCCATGCGGGATGTGGAAGCGTGCACCCAGCGGATAGGCCAGCGCATGAACTGCCGCCACCGGGGCATTGGCGAACGCCATGCCGGCAAGGCAGGCACCGAGCAGCATGCGGCCGCGCGCCTCGACGTCATGACCGTTGTCGCAGACACGCTGCAGGTCGCTGGAAAGCAGGCGCAACGCCTCTCGCGCCAGGCAGTCGGAGATCGGATTCTTCAGGTGACGGGTGGTATACGCCTCGACCGCATGGACCATGGCGTCGATACCGGTGGCCGCGGTTACAGCAGCGGGCAGGTTCAACGTGAGTTCGGCGTCGAGCAGTGCCAGGTCAGGCAGCAGCAACGGAGAGACCACCACGTTCTTGCCGGTGTCGGTCGTCACCACCGAGACGGCGGTGACTTCGGAGCCGGTGCCAGCCGTGGTCGGCACAAGAATCAGCGGCAGGCGCGGACCCTTGCAGAGATTGGCGCCATAGACCTCGGCCAGCGACTCGCCGCTGCAGGCCAGCAGCGCGGCGAGTTTGGCGGCGTCCAGGGAACTGCCGCCGCCGAAGCCGATCACGCAGTCGGCGGCACATGCCCGCGCCGTCCGCACGGCGGCCAGGATCACTGCTTCCGGCGGGTCCGCCACGACCTCGGCGAACAGCTCGATTTCGACGCCGCTGCCCTGGAAGCCGGCGAGCGTGGCATCCAGCAGGCCTGCCGCAACCACGCCGGCATCCGTCACCAGCAGGGCCTTGCGCCCTCCCAGCCCGCGGACATGTTCGGCAAGCCGCCGGGAAGCGCCCGGTTCGATGAGAATCGAACGGGTGGTATTGAACGTCATGGTCAGCATGGAAGCCCTCGCGCAATGCCTGGATAGAAGGAGCGGCTCGACGCGAAAGGTCCAGCCGCCCGGTACCAGGCAGACTGTCCGACGATTGCAGGGTCCAGGTCTCCCCCTCCAGGGGAGTGGGTTACGCTCAAGGGGGCGGCCCGAAGGTCGGCGCCCCCCTTGCCAGGCGCGGGGGATCAGCCGTTGCGGCCCGCCGGCGTCACGATGTCGAACCAGAAGTCGAACTCATCCGCCATTTCGAACAGCTGCTTGAGGAGGCCGGGATCGCCTGACACCTTAAGGCGGCCCTGGGCGGCGAGGTCAGCCCCGGTGACCTGTTTGAGGATCAGACGATCCAGGTCGGCACGATCGATCGTCACCGTCTGGCCCGCCTTATCGCTCTGCACATCCTTGATGTTGTTCAGGTGCGAGTTCTTCAGTTCAAGCAGGTACTTCTCGTTCCTGTCCGGCAGTATCAGGTTGATGCTCAGGTCCTTGCCTTCAGCCTTGTCGGCATTCATGCGCACACCGAGGTAGTCGAACAGCAGGCCGGTATCCATCGCCGCCAGAGCATCGGCACTGGCAATCTTCGCCCCTGGCGCCTTGCGCGGGACGCCTCTGCGCAGCTCTTGCGCCGCTTCCAGGTAGCTGTTGCGCCAGCCGGCGTTCTCGGCCTGGTAGCCGAGCTGCTCCAGGGCGTCGGCCTGCAGGTTGCGCGCAGCCTGGTTGGATGGATCGGCAAAGACCAGCTTGTTGACCACCTCCACCACCCAGCGGTACTCGCCCTTGTCATAGGACTGCTTCGCCAGCTGCAGCATGTGGTCGGCGCCGCCCATGTACTCGACGTACTTCTTCGCCGAGTCCTCTGGCGCCAACGGGTCCAGGTTGGCCGGGTTGCCGTCGTAGTAGCCCAGGTATTTGTTCACCACCGCCCGCACGTTGTGGCTGACGCTGCCGTGGTAGCCCCGGTTGAACCATTCGTTGGCCAGCGCCGGCGGAACTTTCAGACGCTCGTGAATCTGGTTGATGGTCACACCCTGGTTGGCCAGGTGCAGGGTCTGGTCGTTGAGGTAGCCGTACATATCGCGCTGCTTCTCCAGGGTACGGACGATGTCCTCATGCCCCCAGCGCGGCCAGTTGTGCACGGCAAACAGCACCTCGGCCTGGTCGCCGAACCGATGCAGCGCTTCGTTGATGTACTTGCTCCAGCCCAGTGCATCGCGAACTTCGGCACCGCGCAGGGTGTAGAGGTTGTGCAGAGTGGCGGTGACGTTCTCGGCCATCAGCAGGGCTTTCTGCTGTGGCAACCAGACGTTCATCTCGGCCGGCGATTCGGTGCCCGGCGTATTCTGGAAAGTAACCGGCACGCCGTCGATTTCCAGCTCCTGCAGATCGCCCTCGATCAGGCGCGTGGGTGCAATCAGGGTCAACGGTCCCCGCGCGGCGGCCTTGCCAATAGCCATGTCAACCAGCCCGCGTTCGCCTCTGGGCAGCAGTGTGCCGTATTGGAAGATGGCGCGGCGCAGCATGGCGTTGCCTGCCAGCACGTTCTCCTTGATCGCCGCGTCCATGAAGCCCTTGGGCGCATAGATCTGGACCTCGCCCTTGTCGACCTGCTCCTGGCTCACCAACCCTTTGACTCCGCCGAAATGGTCGGCGTGAGCATGGCTGTAGATGATCGCGCGAATCGGCTTCTGCCCCAGTTCCTGGCTCACCAGGGCATAGGCAGCCTTGGATGTCGCGGGCGTGGTCAGCGTGTCGATGACGATCCAGCCGGTCTTGCCTTCGATGAAGGTGATGTTGGCCAGGTCATAGCCGCGCACCTGGTAGACCCCATCGACAACCTTGAACAGGCCGTAGCTCATGTTCAGCCGGGCCTGTCGCAACAGACTGGGATTGATGCTGTCCGACTGCTGGTCGGATTTGAGGAAGTCGTAATTGGCCAGCTGCCAGGCGACACTGCCGTCCTCATTCTTGATCACCAGGTTCTCCGGGCGCTTGATCAGGCCCTTCTCCACCCGCTCGAAATCGCTGCGATCACTGAATGGCAATGACTGAAGAACCTTGGCCTGGGCGGCGACCGTGACGGCGGACGGATCTTTTGGCGCAACGTCGGCAATTGCCGACAAGCCAGGGAAAAGACCGATGACGAACGCGAGGCTGGTACGACGAATCATCGAAGAATCTCCAGTGACGGGTGAAGGCGAACTATTCCAACGAGCGGAGTCTGGGCAGGCGCGCTGCATGAGACGCCCTGCCCTGCGCGGCTACGATAGGCATTTATCGGCAGCTGGCCCCCACTCCTCTGGAGGGGGAAGTCGATCGAAGGCGCAAAGCCAGTGCCACAACCTACGCGCCGCCTTTGCGGAAGAGCCGTGTCCGGTGTCCTGATGAAGGCACCGACGCTCAGCGATACCCTCCATGCCTCCGGGCGAACAGGATGGCTTCGTATCGGCTGGAGATGCCCAGCTTGGCGAAGATGTTGCGCAGGTTCCATTTCACCGTCTGCAAGCTGAGGTTCAGCGCCAGGGCGATGCGCTTGTTGGACATCGATTGCTCCAGCAAGGCGAGGATTTCCACCTCGCGAGGCGTCAGCGTCGGTGCATCGATGACCAACGCTCCCCGTTCCGGACCGGCATCCTGATCGAGCGGCGCGTTGGCGACATGCGATAGCAAGGCAATGCGGTAACGGTCGAGCTCTTCCCTGCCAAGGCTGCCCAGTTTCGCCAGCAGGCGGCGCAAGGGTTCGCCTTCGTCAAGAAAGGTACGCGACAGGCCCATCCGGTAGCCCTGCAGGACAGCTTCGCGCAGACAGTCCTGCGCCTCCTCGTCTCGCCCCAGGTGATCCAGGGCCAGGCAACGGAGGATGGCGCTGCTTGTTGTCCAGGTACCCCGGCCGTATTCGCGGATCAGCCCCTGGATGGAGTCGAGCACCTGGATCGCCAGTTCCGGCTGCCCCCGTGCCAGCACCAGTCGGGCCTTGGCCAGGGCCGCCAGTACGCTCACTTCAGCATGCTGCGGCGTCGTGACATGGGCCTGACGCAGGTCCTCCAGGGCCACCAGGGGGCCTTCCGCCCGCCGCCAATCGGCGTCCAGCAGCAACAGGCGGATACGCTCGGCGAGCATATTGGCCGCGCAGCGGTCCAGATCACGTTCGCGGAAATACTCTTCCCGCTCGCGCAGGTAGTCCATCGCCGCCGCTCGCGGTTGCAGGCGCGCATGGGCCAAGGCCGCAACGATCATGAATTCCGGCACCGAGAAATGCAGGATATCCAGGCGATTGGCCAAGGCCTCATGGGCTGCCTCGTTGCGGCCGAACTCACAGTAGGCAAACGCCAGCAGAGCGGCGCAGTGACAGGCGCTGACCGAGCGCCGGCCATGGCTCTGCTCGGCCTTGGCCAGCGTGGTGGAGGCGATCTGTTCCAGCTCCAGCAACTGCCCTTCGAACAGCGCCACGAGCGCAGTGGACAGCGCGCCGATGAGCGCCATCTCATGGGTGCTGCCACGAGAGGCACGGGCAGCAGCGGAATTCAGGTAACGCCGGGCAGCCATATGCTGGCCCAGGCTGCTCAAGGCGGGCACGTAGAGACTGGTGCGCACCTGTTCGAGGAAGAGGTTGTTCAGCGGCGCTTCGGCAATCGGGGCCAGCCACTGAGCGCACAGGGCTGCATCGTCCCGCTGGGTGGCCAGGGCCGCCCACAGGAGCAGCACCTGGTCCCGGTGCGCCACGGCATCGGGCAACAGCTCGAAACGCGCCAGCCATTCCTCGGCCTGCGCGGTACGTACCGTCATCACCGCTCCCCAGGCACCGAGCAGCAGTAAAGAGGGATGCTGAGAGAGCCGCTCCAGAGGGACGCGCTGCAGCCAGCGAACGAACTGGCTCAGGTGGCTGACATTCTTCTGCGGTGGCTGGACGCGCTCCAGCAACGCCACCAGGTAGTCCAGGTCATCCATGGCCAGTGCATGTTGCACAGCGTCGCCCAGCAGTCCGCGTTTCTCGAACCAGGCCGAGGCGCGCTCGTGCAGACAGGCAAGGTCAGCGCCAGAGGTTCGCAGGCGCTGCGCCAGGAATTCCTGGAACATCGGGTGAAAGCGATACCACTGGGACTCGCCGGGTGCGTCCACCGCCTGCACGAAGAGATTGCTCTCTTCGATGTATCGGATGAATCGCTCGGCCTCGTCCGACCGGGTGAGGTGCCGGGCCACATCGAGGTTATAGCGGCGCAGGATGGAAATCTGCTGGAGGAAATCCAGCAAGTCAGCAGGCAATCCCGCCAGTACGTCTTCGGCGAGGTATTCCGACAGCCCGGGAGCTCCGGGATGCAGTGCGACGGCGTGGTCCCTGCGCCGGGGATTGGCTTTCATCGACAAGGAGAGCAGTTGCAGCCCGATGGGCCAGCCATCTGCCTGGCCGTGCAGGCGATGCGCGGTGTCCATGGCTATCGCCGGGTCCAGGTAGGCCTTGAGGAAAGCATGAGCCTCGCGGAGGTCGAAACCCAGTTCGTCGCTGCCGATCTCACAGAGCTCGCCCATGGCACGCCAGCGGCCGAGCAACAGGGGCGGGTCACGCCGCGAGGCCACGACCAGGTGCAGGTTGGCGGGCGCGTGGTCGATCAGCGTCTGGACGACGGGCAATACGGAGGCCGTTTCCGCCTGGTGGAAATCATCGAGCAACAGATAGACCTCGTCGCCCCACTCCATCACGGCGTTGATCAGCGGCGCCACGAGGAAATGCGGATCGCCATCGATGCCACTTCCGGACTCCGCCAGCATGCTCACCCCGGCATGGCGCAAGGCGCCACCCAGGTGGGCAACGAAGGTCTCCGCTTCACCATCGTCGGGGGTCACCGACATCCAGGCTACCGTGGCCCCATCCTTGACGAGCGCCTGCCGCCATTGCGCCAGCAGGGTCGACTTGCCGAACCCCGCCCCGCCGATGACCAGAAACAGGCGGCTCTCGCCGGCAGACTGCAGTCGGCTGAGCAGATCCTCGCGGATCACCGCGCCGGGGCTCACCCGGGGCGGGGCAAACTTGGTACTGAGCATGGGCATGGCCGTCATCTGGGTATTGTTCTTCGGCTCGACCGCCGAGACGGATGGATGGAACAGCTTCCGTATAGTGATGAAGGGCACCGGAGCTGTCCACACAGGCTATTGGTCCAAATCGCGAGCACATCCAAGAGCAGAATTACCGCACAGGCGCGGCATCCATCTGCGGCTCCCGGACAGCCATTCAAGCACCCTCCGCCCTCTCCCACCCCACTCCCGGGGGGTGGGGTCTGCAACCCCGTCCGCCGACGCCCCATGCCCCTGGACAACACGTGGCAACCGCAGAATTCCACCCACTGTCCCGGCCTAGAGGAGGGGGGACACCGGAGTGGCCGGCTCAATAGCATGGTTCGTCTTTTCGCGACTATCAGGAGTCCTGCCGTGACCACTCACTCTGCCCATGCGCCACGCCCGTCCGGCAAGGGCCTTCCCATCAACTGGCGCGCCCCCGTTCCCGACCGCGACGCACGTTCTTTCCTGCGGATGCTGAACCTGGCGACACAGCTCAAACCCATCGAAGCTTATTCCCTGGGCGAAATCCGCGAACTGTGGCGCCTCACCGCGCTCGCGCTGGGCACCCGGCCGCCCCTTGCCAGCGTACGTCAGTTCGACATCCAGGGGCCGGACGGCGAGCTGAGCCTGCGTATCTACACGCCCTCGCGTCAGGACACACTTCGTCCGGCGTTCGTCTGGATCCATGGCGGCGGCTTCATGGTGGGATGCCTGGATACGGCGGAGTCGATCTGCCGCAACATCGCCCAGGCGGCCAACTGCATCACCGTCGCCATCAGCTACCGGCTGGCTCCGGAACATGACCTCAATGCAAGCCGCGACGATTGTCTGGCGGCGCTGAGCTGGATCGTCGATCACGCACAGGAACTGGGGATCGATACCGAGCGTCTGGCCATCGGCGGCGACTCGGCCGGCGGCAATCTCACGGCGGTCATCGCCCAGGAGTCGCGGAGCCAGGGTTTGAAGCTGGCGTTGCAGGTCCTCGCCTACCCCGCCACCGAACTGCTGCAGGCCTTCCCGTCCCTGACGGAGAACGCCGATGGCTACATGGTTACCCAACACATGCTGGGTTACATCCAGCGCACCATCGCGCGCTCCGCCGAACATCTGGACCTCAGCTCACCTCGGCTATCGCCCCGCCGTCAACGCAACCTGCGCGGCGTCGCACCCGCGCTGATCATCAGCGCAGGGCTCGATCCGATCCGCGATCGATGGCCTGGATTATGCGGCGCGCCTACGCAACGCCGGTGTGCCGGTACGACTGCTGCACTATCCGGGACAGTTTCACGGTTTCCTCAATTTCGACGCCATCAATGGCGCCGGCAGCGACGCGTTGCAGCGCATCAGCGAGGCACTGAGGGCGGCTTTCGAAGGGCGGCATGCCGACACCACGCTGGAAATCGCCGATGTCATGCAGGGCCGCGAAGCAGGCAGTGAGCTTCGAAGTACCGCGCTGACACTGTGGAGCGCGACCGACGGCTGGCGCGACGCGCTCCTGACCCGCTTCGCTCCCCGGCTGGCCCGTGGTACCCGCTGGACTCTGCAGCCCTATTCGACTACCGCCCGCCTTCTGCGTCGATGCATCCAAGGCCCCGATTCGCTGAAAGCACTTCAGACCTACCCCTCATCATCCTGAAGCAGGAGAGTCCAGCATGACCGCTTCACGCTTTCCCGACCCGCTGCAACTGTGCCGCGAGGCCCTGAACAAGCTCGAAAACGGCATCAACGGTTTTGCCGCCCGGAAGATGGACTCCACTGAATTCGCCCAGGCCATGACCGCGTGCACGCGCGCCTCCACCGGCGCCCGCTACCTGGCGGAGCGCTCCATCGCCCGCCTGCTGGAACAGCTGGACCTGCCCAGCCGGGGCGAGGTCCGGGAACTGGCCGATGCGGTACGCCGCATCGAGGACAAGCTCGACCAGTTGCTCCCCGACGTGGCGCCCAGCGCCATGGTGCCCCGCCCGCCCCGCAGCCGCCGCCCCCTGGACCTGCAACCGGAACAGGCCTTGAGCAAAGCGCGGCAGCGGGCCAAGGAGCCCGCGGCCAAAGCCAAGAGGAAACCCTGAGCCATGCCATTCGAAAAGACCTTCACGGGACGCCTGAAAAGCGAAGCCCGGCGCATGCTCAAGCGCAGGCTCAACGCCCTGGACTACATCAGCTCCCCTGGCCCGAAGGTGGGAGAAACGCCCAAGCGCCTCCTGCACCGCCGCGGCACGCTGAGCCTGTACCACTACCAGTCCACGGCCGATGAGGTGTATCGCGTCCCGTTGCTGCTGGTGATGGCCACCACCAACCGCGCCTACCTGTTCGACCTGGCCAAGGGGCAGAGCCTGATCGAGTTCCTCCTGCACCGCGGATACGACATCTACGTGATCGACTGGAACCCGCCGACCCGGGCCGAACAGCACCTGAAGATCGAAAACTACGTGCTCGACTTCCTCCCCGACTGCCTGCGCCGCGTGCAGCAGGACTCGGGTGTTGAGGAAGTCACCCTGGTCGGTTACTGCATGGCCGGCATTCTCTCCTGCATCTATGCGGCGCTGCACCCGCAAGGCCCGCTGAAGAACCTGGTGTGCTTCACCACGCCGGTGGACTGGAGCCAGGTGCACTGGACGCGCGCCGTGGCGAACCCGGACTACTTCGACGTCGACGAACTGGCGGACCGCCTGGGGATCATTCCCTCGAAGATGATCCAGAACGCCTTCGACCTGCTCCGCCCGGCCGGCCGCATCGCCGGCCAGCTGCGCCTGTGGGACAACCTGTGGAACGACCAGTACGTCAAGGGCTACCGCATGATGACCGGCTGGGGCGCCGATACCCTGCCGCTGGCGGGCGACTACTACCGGCAGATCGTCAAGGAGCTGGTCTGGCAGAACGGCTTGTTCAAGGACAGCCTGCGCATCGGCGGACGCGCCGTCCGGCTCGATGCGATCAAGGTGCCGCTGCTGCACGTCATCGCCGAGCACGACACCCTGGTGCCTCCGGCCAGCGCGCAACCGTTGCTGCACAAGGTGAGCTCCGTCGACAAGGAAGAACTGATCATTCCCGGCGGGCACGTCAGCCTGGTCGCCGGGCCCGCGGCCATCAAGCGCATGTGGCCATCACTGGATCACTGGTTGGGGAAACGCTCCGTATGAAGAAGCCCACGCAACGAAACTACCCTCGTCACCTCGCACTCAACGGCACCCAGGTGGAGTTCCGCCTGATGCGCATGGAGGACGGGCCACCCCTCACCGAGTTCATCGCCGGGCTGCCGATGCGCGACCTGCTGTTCGTTCGCCGCGATATCAGCCACCCCAAGGTCATCGCCGCCTGGCTGGGCGCCCTGGGCAAGGAGGTCACCAGCCTGGTGGCCTATGCCGACGACCAGATGGTGGGCTGCACCGCCGTGGCGGTCGACGTATGGTCCTGGTCGTCCCATGTCGGCGACCTGCGCGTCCTGGTGGCGCCGGCCTGGCGTGGCGTAGGCCTGGGACGGGCGCTGATCAAGGAGTGCGTCAACCTGGCCGTCAGCCTCGGCCTGGAGAAGCTGACCGTGCACATGACGGTGGACCAGAGCGCCGCCATCAACGCCTTCCAGGAGCTCGGCTTCCAGGCGGAATCGGTGCTGCGCAATCACGTCAAGGACCATGACGGTCGCACCTACGACCTGGCCATCCTCAGCCTTGAAGTCAGCGAGCTGGCGGTTCGAGCCACCGGCAAGGGCATGACCACTGCGCTGAATGAGTAGATGAAAAA
This sequence comes from Pseudomonas sp. DP-17, assembly GCF_022380625.1. Lineage (NCBI taxonomy): Bacteria > Pseudomonadati > Pseudomonadota > Gammaproteobacteria > Pseudomonadales > Pseudomonadaceae > Pseudomonas > Pseudomonas sp. DP-17. Next base: position 150,262 of record NZ_JAKSXG010000002.1, on the reverse strand, counting down.
AGGGGGCAGCTCGACCTGCCCCCTTCCACCTTGCAAGAAGGTGTACTGGATACGGTAGCTGTCTACCAGCGGGAAGCCATAGACATAGGCTTCCCGGGCAATGGCCCGGGCTTCCTCGGGAGTGGGCTGGTCGCCCCAGGCCGGTCCTGGTCAACGTGATTGCGTCGAGCTCGAGCGGCGTCAGGCGATATTGCGCGCGTGTTTTTCCCAGTAAGGCTTGCGAAGTTCGCCCTTGAGGATCTTGCCGACACTGGACAATGGAAGGCTGTCGCGAACTTCAAGGCTGCGCGGGCACTTGTAGCCGGCGATCCGCTCACGGCAGTGGGCAATGATCTCCTCCTCCACCAGCGCTGCACCGGGCTTGAGGACGATCACCACATGCACGCTCTCCCCCCATTTTTCCGAAGGAATCCCGATGGCCGCGCACTGCGCCACCGCGGGATGGCTGGCCACGGCGCTCTCGACCTCGGCGGAATAGACGTTTTCGCCACCGCTGACGATCATGTCCTTCAGCCGGTCAACGATGTAGACGAAGCCTTCCTCGTCCATGTAACCGCCATCGCCGGTATGCATCCAGCCCCCCTGGAGCGCCTCAGCGGTCAATTCCGGCTGGTTGAGATAGCCAACCATCACATTCGGGCCACGCACCACGATCTCGCCCACGCTACCGCGCGGCACTTCCTGGTCGTTCTCGTCGACGATACGCAGCTCCACGCAGCTGATCGCCCGTCCCGCCGAATACATCTTGCCGCTGGCCTGGTGCTCGGCGCAGTGGTATTCGGCGTCGAGCATGGTGCCGCCGGTGGTCAGCTCGGTCATCCCGTAGCCCTGGAAGAACCGCGCCTTGGGAAACACGATGCAGGCGCGGTCAAGCAGTGCCGGGGAAATGGGCGAGGCGCCATAGATGACGTTGCGGATGCTGGTCAGCTGCAGCTCCGCCAGTTCTGGATGGGTTTCGCGGGCCTGCAGCATCATCTGGATCATGGTCGGCGCGAGCATCAGGTCGGTGAGCTGCTCCTCCGCCACCGTGCGGATCGCCGCCTCTCCGCTGAACGCCGGGAGTATCACGTGCACGCCGCCGGACATGATCAGGCAGTACATCGCCGAGAAATCCGCCAGGTGGAACATCGGCATGGCATGCAGGAAGCGGGCGTCACGTCCGAAGAAGCCTTTGCTGGCGGAGGCCATGGCGGCAAAGGCCAGATTGTTATGACTGATCATCACCCCCTTGGGGAAACCGGTGGTGCCGCCGGTATAGAAAATCCCAAGAAGCGCGTCGCCATGCCGGCGCACGTCGGCCACCGGCTCGGCCCCGGCCAGCAGCGCCTCGTAGTCGAGCATGCCTTCCGGAGTCCCCTGCTCGCCAACGTGGATCACGTGGCGCAGCGTCCTGGCCTGCCGCATGATCGCCAGGCCCATGTCCTTGAAGCTGTCGTCGACGATGAGGATCGAGGTGCCGGAGTCATCCAGCGAATAGACCACCTCCGCCACGCTCCAGCGAGTATTGACCGGGTTGAGGATGCCGTCGGCCCAGGGCACGCCCAGGCTGTATTCGATGTACTGGGGAGAGTTGCGTGACAGCATGGCCACGCAGTCGCCGCTTTGCAGTCCGAGCGCTTTGAGCGCCCCGGCGAGACGTGCGACGCGTCCGCCCAGTTGTGAGAAGGTCATGCCGCGCCCCTGGCAGCGAATCGCCGTCGCATGGGGCCGTTGCTGCATGTGGCGGTGTAGACCTTGGGTGATGTACATGTCGTTCTCCAGTGTTCTTGTTATCGGGGAACACACTCGGCACCTGGATGCACTGCGCTGGTGCTCGTTGCTTACTGATGAATCCTCATGGACCGGATAACTTCCGGGCAGCCGGTCCGTCCCACCGATAGGCGTGGCAGGTGCCCAGCACGTGGCGGAGCGGATTGTCGTCGGTGGCGGCACCAAGCGCTTGCCGGCCGTCGTAACGCAAGGTCATGAGCGTCTGGAATACCGTGGTCGCCAGGGCTTCCACAAGATCGGTGAGATGCGTACAGCCCCGCTCACCACCCAGCAGTCGAAGCAGCTCGCGCTTGAAACCACGGCCGATCGTCAAGCCCTGGAGGTTCGAATAGGCCGCCGCGATTTCTCTGCAATAGGGTGTCGGCGCAGCATCGCTGCTCGCCCGGGCCTCCCGCACCCGCCAATCCTGATCAACGACCAGCACGACCTGCATCTGGTGAACCGGCTGTCCGGCCGGCACCTGCTTGAACAGCAGATGCAGATCATGGGCCTTGCGGTCCAGCAGGCGCCCTTCGAACTCGTAATACCCATCGCTGCGGCGAAATCCCTCGCACACCACTTGCCGGGTATGCAGCGGATAGCGTTCCAGTTCAATCGGCATCGGCATCCTCGCATCGACAATGACGCCAGGGGCGGCAAGCCCCCTGGCGTCGCTCGCTGTGGCCGGCAACCGGGTGCCGGCCACCATTACAACGAACGGCCTACCAGCTCGCGCTGGATCTCATTGGCCCCACCATAGATTCGCGACACACGGGCGTCGGCGAACATGCGGGCGATGGGATATTCGTTCATGTAGCCGAAGCCACCGAAGAACTGCAGGCACGTATCGATGACTTCGCCCTGACGATCAGTCAGCCAGAACTTGCCCATCGACGCCAGCGTGGTATCCAGCGTGCCATCAACCCAGCGCTGGACGATCAGGTCGGCCAGGGTGCGCGAAGCGAGAACGGTGGTTTTCACTTCGGCCAGGGTGAACCGGGTGTTCTGGAAGTCCAGAATCGACTTGCCGAAGGCCTTGCGCTCGCGGGTGTACTCCAGGGTCAGAGACAACGCGCGCTCCATGCCGGCGGCAGCCTGAAGCGCAATTTCCGCACGCTCGTAGGGCAATTGCTGCATCAACTGGACGAAGCCCTGGCCTTCCACGTCGCCGAGCAGGCAATGGGCCGGCACCTCGCAGTCCTGGAAGAACATCTCCGAGGTGTCCTGGCCCGGCAGGCCGATCTTGTCCAGGCACTTGCCACGATGGAAGCCGGGCGTCGAGGTGTCCACGATGAACAGCGAAATGCCACGGGAGCCCTTGGCCTCCAGATCGGTCTTGGCAACGACGATGACCACATCGCTGTTCTGGCCATTGCTGATGAAGGTCTTGGAGCCGTTGATTACATAGCGATCGCCTTTTTTCACCGCGCGGGTCTTCACGCCCTGCAGGTCGGACCCCGTCCCCGGCTCGGTCATGGCGATGGAGGTGATGACCTTCCCGGAGGCGATGCCGGGCAACCACTGGCGCTTCTGCTCCTCGGTGCCGCTGGCGAGGATGTAGTGGCCGACGATGTGGTTGATGCTCAGCGCAATGCTCATGACGCCGGCATAGGTCAGCTCCTCCATGGCCACCGTGTAATGGGCGGGCGAACCGTCAACACCTCCATACTCGGAAGGAATATCCGGCAGGATCATGCCCATCTCGCCGCAAGCCAGCCAGGCCGCACGGTCAGAGTGGTGCTGGGCACGCCATTTATCGTCATGGGGCACCAGTTGCTCGCGGACGAAACGACGGATGCTGTCACGGAAGGCATCCAGGTCGGGATCCATCCAGGGGGAACGATAGTTTTCCACGCGCATGTCAGGAGTCTCCGCCGATCAAACGACAGTGCCCAGACCGCCGCCGCAGACCAGGACCTGGCCGGTGACGTAGTCGGACTCGGGAATGCAGAACAGGTATACCGCGCCGGCGGCTTCGTCCGGAGTGCCCGGGCGGCCCAGCGGGGTCATGTGCCTGGATTGCTCGACCAGTTGCGGGCTGATACCGACGCGAATGTCTCGACCTTCGATCTTGACGGTCTTCACTTCACCCTCGACCGGTACGGTCATGCGGGTTTCGATATGGCCGTAGGCCACGGCGTTGACGTTGACCTTGTGGCGACCCCACTCCTTCGCCAGCGCCTTGGTCAGCCCCATCACGCCGGCCTTGGCGGTGGAGTAGTTGACCTGCCCGGCGTTGCCGCTGGCCGATACCGAGGAGATGTTCACGACCTTGCGGTTGACCACACGGCCCTCGGCCGCTTCCTGCTTGGCCGCTGCGCTGATCACCGGATAGGCGGCGCGGAGGATGCGGAACGGTGCGGTGAGGTGGCAATCCATGATGGCGTACCACTGCTCGTCGGTCATCTTCTGGATGACGTTGTCCCAGGTGTAGCCCGCATTGTTGACGATGATGTCGATGCCGCCGTAGTTGTCGACCGCGGTCTTGACGAAGCGGTCGGCGAAATCCACCGCGGTGACGCTGCCGATGCAGGCTACGGCGTCGCCGCCGGCCGCGCGGATTTCTGCCACCACTTCCTCGGCGGGCGCCGCGTCCAGATCGTTGATCACTACGCGGGCGCCTTCGGAGGCCAGTTTCAGTGCGACGCTCCGGCCGATGCCACGGCCGGAACCGGTCACCAGGGCTACTTTTCCTTCGAGCTTTTGCATGTTCTTGTGTTCCTGTTGTTGGATTCGATGGGATCAGGCCAGCGCCACGACGGCTTCGCCGACGATCTTGGGTTCGCCGTACTGGTTGGCGCACTGGATTTCCAGGCGCACGCGCTTCTCGCCGGCCTGCTCGAACTTCTCGGCGATACGCCCGGTGAGATGCGGGATATGCCCCAGCTGGGTGATGCCGACGAAGCGCACCGCCAGCCGGCGCAGCTGCGGCTGCGGCACCCACTGGGTGACCAGGCGTCCCAGGTAGGCGGCGGACAGCATGCCGTGGGCGAACACGTCGGGCTGGCGCGCCTTGCGGGCGAAGTCGATGTCGATATGGATCTGGTTATGGTCGCCCGAGGCGCCGGCGTAGAGCGCCAGCATGGTGCGGTTGATCGGGCGCAGTTTCAGCAGCGGCAGCTCGTCGCCAACCTGTACGTCGCTGTAGAGAGGAATGTTCATCGGAGTGACCTCAGCGCTGCACGAGCGAGGAGCGGATGTCGGCCACATGCTCGCCATCCTGGTTGCTGACACGGGTTTCCTGGACCACGAACTGCAGTGCCCCGCCCTTCTTCTCGTACACATCGGCGATGCGCGTATCGAAGGTCAGCACGTCGCCGGCGAAAGCCATGCGGTAATAGATGAACTCCTGTTCCGCATGCAGGATGCGGCCAAGGTCGAAGCCCATCACCTCCTCGACGATGGCCTGTGGGTTGCGGCCTTCACTTTCCAGGCACATGAGGAAGGTTGGCGGCACCGGCAATGTTCGATAGCCGGCAGCGCGCGCCACCTCTTCATCGAAATACACCGGATCGGTCTCGCCGATCGCCTTGGCGAAAAAGCGCAGGCGGCCCTTCTCCACCTCGGTGGTGGTGACCCCGGTGGAACGGCCGATCAGGGATTTGTCTGCCATGTCCGCTTCCTCAGCCGCGCCCGTAGAGGGTCACGACGCCGGCGCCGCCCAGGCCCAGGTTGTGCTGCAGCGCGTGCTGCAGGCCCTCCACCTGGCGCTTGTCGGCGGTCCCGCGCAGCTGATGGGTCAGCTCGTAGCACTGGGCCAGGCCGGTGGCACCCAGCGGATGCCCCTTGGACAGAAGACCGCCGGACGGGTTGACCACGACCTGCCCGCCATAGGTGTTGTTGCCATCCATGACGAACTTCTCGCCCTCGCCGACCTTGCAGAAGCCCAGGCCCTCGTAGGTCAGCAGCTCGTTATGGGCGAAGCAGTCGTGCAGTTCGCAGACGCGGATGTCCTCCGGACCGACGCCGGCCTTTTCGTAGACTTCCCGGGCGGCGTCGTGGGTCATGCCGACGCCGACGATGCTGATCATCGACGGAGGGTCGAATGCAGCAGGCTTATCGGTGGCCATGGCCTGCGCCAGGATGCTCACGTCAGTACGCAGGCCGTGCTTCCTGGCGAAACGCTCGGAAACGATGATCGCCGCGGCGCCGCCACAGGTCGGCGGGCACGCCATCAGGCGGGTCATCACGCCCTCCCAGACCACCTGATCAGCCATGACTTCCTCGGTGGTGACCACCTTGCGGAACACCGACAGCGGATTGTTCGCCGCGTGGCGGCTGGCCTTGGCGCGGATCGCCGCGAAGGTTTCCATGCGCGTGCCGTATTTCTGCATGTGCTCCTTGCCGGCGCCGCCGAAGAACATCAGCGCTCCGGGCATGCCCACGCCTTCGGGGAAGACTTCCGCCGCCGATTCGAAGCCCTTGCCCATGGTGGTCGGACGGTCCGTCCAGAAATTCTTCAGCGCGCCGGGCTGCATCTGCTCGAAGCCGAAGGCCAGGGCGCAATCCACAGCGCCGCTTTCGACGGTCTGGCGTGCCAGGTAGAGTGCGGTCGAGCCGCTGGCGCAGTTGTTGTTGACGTTGATGACGGGGATACCCGTCATGCCGACCTCGTAAAGCGCCGACTGGCCGCAGGTGGAGTCGCCATAGACGTAACCGGCGTAGGCCTGTTGAACCAGGTCAAAGCTCAGACCGGCATCCTTCAACGCAAGACGCACGGCTTCGGCGCCCATCTCGATGTAGGAGCCGCTGGCGCCGGGCTTGGCGAACGGAATCATGCCCACACCGGCAACATAGGTTTTCTGCGACATCGCGATCTCCAGTGATCATTGGTTGGTCGGCGCGTCCGGACCGGCGCGCCCTTCCAGCATCGTCAGGCAACCGCGCCGACCTGTATCCCGCCCGGGAGGAGTGGGGTCACCCCTCCCTCCCCTCATCGATCAAGCAATGGCGCCCGCGGCGCGCAAAGCCGCGACCGACGCCTCGTCCAGGCCCAGTTCATGGAGGATCTCCGTGGTTTGCGCACCGTTCTGCACCCGCGATCCCGGTGCAGCGGGCGTTCGGCTGAAGCGGGGCGCAGGCGCCGGGTAGACGCCGTCGGCATCGTGAATGAAGGTGCCGCGCGAGCGCAGATGCGGATGGTTCGGCGCCTCGTCGAAATCCAGCACCGGCGCGAAGCACACGTCAGTGCCCTCCAGCAGGTGGCACCATTGCTCACGGGTACGCGTGCGGAACACCGCCTCCAGCTTGCTGCGCAGGGCCGGCCACTGATCGCGATCCCATTGCCGCTCGAAGGCGGGGTCGTCGATCTCGCAGAGTTCCAGCAACTGGCGGTAGAACTGCGGTTCGATGGAGCCGATCGAGATCATTCCGCCGTCGGAGCAGGTGTAACAGCCATAGAAAGGCGCCCCGCCATCGAAGAGGTTGGCGCCCCGATCCCGCCACTCGCCGCGCTGCCGGAACTCGTAGTACATCGTCGACATCAGGGCTACGCCATCGGTGATCGCCGCATCCACCACCTGCCCCTTTCCCGAGCGCTGCGCTTCGAACAGCGCCGCCAGCACTCCTGTCACCAGGAACAGCGCGCCACCGCCCATGTCCCCCACCAGATGCAGCGGCGGCGTCGGTTCCCGGTCGGAGTGTCCCATGGCATGCAGGGCGCCGGTCAGGGCGATGTAATTCAGATCGTGGCCGGCCACCGGCGCCAGGCTGCCGCTCTGCCCCCAACCGGTCATGCGCCCGTACACCAGCCTCGGATTGCGCTGCAGGCAGACCTCGGGCCCCAGCCCCAGGCGCTCCATGACGCCCGGGCGGAACCCCTCGATCAGCACGTCGGCGCCATCGATCAGCGCCAGCAGCACCTCGGCCGCCCCCGGCTTGCGCGGATCGATGCCAATGCTGCGACGTCCCCGGCCGATGACACTGCCATCGCCGTTCAGAAACCCCGACTGCAGCCTGTCCACGCGGATGACTTCGGCGCCCATGTCGGCCAGCAGCATCACCGCGAACGGCGCGGGGCCGATCGCATTCATCTCCACCACCTTGATTCCCGCCAATGGTCCCGCCATGCCTTTTCCTCTTGTTCTAGGTTCGCTCGGCGATGCCGAACGAGCAGCGGCGGTTGCGCGCTGTGACAAGAGACACTAAATGGCGTGAACACGGGCGCAATCGCTCGAATGGTTGAGTGGCGGGTCGCACTGGCAGGAATCGACCGGCATGGCAATATGTGGGCAGGACAATCCCGTAACCGACGAGAAGGAGCCCATGCGTCATGGCTGATCGGCAGTCCCTCCTGGAGCGCCTGGCGCGCACGCCGGAAGATCCCGGCAAGGCCAGCGAAAGCCCCGCCGAATCGGGCATGGCGGCGGACCTGCTGCAAGGCAGGACGCAGGCCCCACGGCCAGGCAAGTCGCTCCTGCCAAGAGCGGGCCTGCTCGCCAGGATCGAGGCACACCGTGAAGCTCGCCTGGTACTGATCCGTGCCCCCGCCGGGTTCGGCAAGTCCACCCTGATGGCACAGTTGCACGCGACCCGCGAAGGATGCGCCTGGCTTTGTCTCGAGAGTGCCGACAATGATCCGCAATGGCTCGCCCAGGCGCTGGCATTGAGCCTGGGGGCACTCATCGGGGAGACCGGCTCAACGACAGCGGCGCCGACCTCCGCGAGCGCCGGAGTGAGTCATCTGCTGTCGGCCCTGGAAACCACACGCCAGCCGTTCACCCTGTTCCTGGACGAATTCGAGGTGCTGCAATCGACAGGGTCCCTGGAGCTGCTCCGTGAGTTGTGGGAAGCTTTTCCTCCCGGTGGCCAGTTGGTCATCGCCAGCCGCAGCACCCCCAACCTGAAGCTTGGCCAGTTGCGGGCCCAGGGCCAACTGCTGGAGCTCACCGCCGACGCCTTGCGCTTCGAATTGGATGAAACCCGCCGCTTCCTGCATGAACGACTGGGGCCCGCCCTCTCGGAAAGTGCGGTCGAAACCCTGCAGTCACGCAGCGAAGGATGGGTGGCCGCACTGCACCTGGCGGCCCTGTCGCTGCAGGACCGTCGCGATCCGGGCGCCTTCGTCGCCACCTTCAGCGGCTCACAGCACGAGCCGGCGGAGTACCTCACCGAGGACATCCTGGCCCACCTGCCCGACCCTCTTCGCGACTTCCTGCTCAAGACCAGCGTGCTGGAGCGTTTCTGCGCCCCGCTCTGCAATGCCTTGACCGAAGGCAGCGATGCCGCCGAGCGGCTGGAGCAGGTCCAGCGCCTGGGATTGTTCCTGATTCCGCTGGACAACCACGGCCAATGGTTCCGCTACCATCGGCTCTTCGCCGGCTTTCTCCGCCACGTGCTTGCACGCCGCCCCGAGCAGGAGCTCAGAACCCTGCATCGTACCGCCGCCAAATGGCATCTGCAGCATGGCATCCCGCTGGAGGCCATCGAGCACCTGCTGAAGATCGACGATGCCAGCGCGGCCGTCGAGCAACTCGATCAGCACCTGGATGCCCTGCTCAACAGCGGGCGTTTTCGCGCGCTCCTGCGTTGCCTCGATCAGCTTCCGGTCGCGCTGGTCGACCGACATCCGCGGCTGGCGCTGGTGCATGCCTGGACCCTGCTTCTGGCACGTCGCTACCAGCAGGCCCTGCAGGTGGTAGAGCGAAATCCGAGCACTTCCGAGAGCAAAGTCATCCAGTGCGTGCTGTTGGCCTTCAGCGACCAGATCGAGGCGACCTGCGATCTCGGCGCGTCCTTGTTCGCACGCCTGCCGGAAACGGAAATACAACAACGCGGCCTGCTCGGCACCTGCCTGGCTTACTGCCTGTTTGCAAGCGGTCATACCGAGAAGGCGCGCGAGGTGCTGGCCAGTCTGTCTCGTCCCTCCGGGCAGAGCTCCCTGGTCGTGGTGGAATCCGTCACCGACGGCATCGAGAGTGTCATCGAGCTGGTGCAAGGCAATCTGACCGCGGCCCGCGCCCGCGTGGAGGCCGTCGCACACCAGCGCATGCGTGACTCCGAGGAGCAATGGCTGGCCGGACGCATGTCGATCGATGCCATGCGCGCACAGGTGCGTTATGAAGCGGGCGAGCTCGACCAGGCCCAACACATCCTGCTCAACGCCCCCGCCTTCTCCACCCTCAGCGCGGGCCCGGATGTCCTGATCTGCAGCCATATACTGCTCGCGCGCATTGCCTATCTGCAGGGCCAGAGGGCCGGCTGGATGAATCAGCTGGCAACGTTGGAGCAATTGGGACGTCAGGGAGGACCCTGCCGCTTGCTCTGCGCGGTCTGGCTGGAGCGCGCACGCATCGCCACCCTGGAAGGCCATCTGGATCAGGCGGCCCAGGCGCTGCGCTCGGCAGAGTTCAACAACGGCTGGGAGCGCCCTGGCCTGCTGCTGTACGGGAACGACGTCGACACCCTGTTCATCGCCCGGCAGCGCTGGCGCATCGCCCGTGGCGAGCACGCTCAGGCGTCCGGGGATCTGCGCGATGCACTCGCTGAGGCCGAGCGGTGTGAGCATTGGCGCCGAGCGCTGAAGCTGCGGTTGCTTCTGTCCATGGCGGAAAAAGCCGGCGGCCACCAGGACGAGGCCTTCGACGCACTGGTGCCAGCGCTGCAATGGGCCAGCCGTGAGGGATTCATCCAGATATTCGTCGAGGAAGGCGAACGCCTTGGGCAGTTATTGCGGGAATGGCTGGTGAAGGTCGGTCCCTCCTGCAGCAGCCTGGAGATTTCCCCCGACTTCGTCCACCACCTGGTACAGAGGATCGGCGGCACGGGCAGCGCCAGCGACACCGAGGTACAGCAGCTCAGTCCACGCGAGCTGGATGTCCTGCGCCTGCTTGCCGGCGGCAACCGCAACCAGTCCATCGCCGACCGGCTCTGCCTGTCCCTGCATACGGTGAAAACCCATTTGCGGAACATCAGCAGCAAGCTCGGCGCCGAAGGGCGCACCGAAGTCATCGCCATCGCCCGCGCCCGGCAACTGATCGACTAGGCCAGCAGTCCGAGCTCCCGTGCGCGCCTTACCGCCTGGGTGCGGCGCTTGACGCCGAGTTTATGGTTGATGTGAATGGTGTGGGCCTTGACCGTGTTCAGCGAAATGAACAACCGGCCGCTGATCTCCTGGTTGGTCAGTCCCTCGGCCATCAATTGCAGCACCCCCATTTCCCGACGGGTCAAGACGCGTGTCAGCGTCACATCCGACAGATCTTCGCTGACGCTCGGTAGCCACGCCCCCTCCTCACCGCCCTCTTGTGAGCAGAAGACCAGGGTATCCCCACGGGAACGAGTCAGCCCGATCAGTCCTCTTCTTTCGCAGGCCTCCCGCCAGGCGCGCGAGGCCGCCAGCGCCGCCTCCCTGCGCCCTGTTCCCTCCAGCGTCAGTGCCAGTACCTGCTGGGCCCGGTAGCGAAGGGACGGTGTATTCAAGGGCGGCAGGACTCCCGGTTCGGACAAGCGTTCCACGAGCCGGCGGGCAGGCTCCAGAATCTCCGCCCAACGCTGCCGACGTACGCCCAGGCGCAGCTCCTGCAAGGCGAGCACCGGCTCGTAGCACAGCGCTTCAGCGCGCATGCATTGCAGATGGCGCCGTACCTCGCGCAGATGAGCGGTCGCCCGTTCGACTTCGTCGCCGCGGGATGCCGTCTCGGACAGGCCTATGCCGGCATGCAGGAGGAAGGGATCACTGCATCCCCGCGCATACTGATAGCCACGACGGAACTTCGCTTCCGCATCCTCCAGGTCACCGCGCAACAGGCCGAGTTCCGCCTGGAGCAGGTGCAGGCGCCCGGCCAGCAGCGGGTGCTCCATGCCCTGGGCTTCCAGCAATTCGAAATCATGGCGCAGCAGATCCGCCGCCAGGCTCCATTCGCCGGTCATGATCAGCAATCGGATGTGGTCGGCGTCGATCAGCACTTCACTCGCCAGGCAGCCCTGACGGCGCGCCAGCCGCACCGCCTGATCGAGCAGCTCTGCGGACTGGGCGACCTGCCCTTCGGACATGGCGATGCGCGCCAGGGTCGAATAACACAGGTGCAAGGATTGCCAGTCCCGCGCATCCAGGTCTCGCAGCGCTGAAAGGCAATGCTCCCTCGCCCGCTCGGAGTCGCCTCGCAGCCCCAGCAGCGAGCCCTGAAGCGCCTGCCAGTTGGCCAGCATGCGACGCTGGCGTCCGGCACTGGGCTGGGGCAGTTGCCAGGCCAGCCGGCCGATGCATGCCTCGGCTTCCTCCAGGCGCCAACTGATCAGTAACGCCTGGGCATTGAGGTAGATCAGGAACGGCGTGCTCTCCAGCAGCCCGCAGGAAAGCCGCTCGCGCCAGCGCAACCAGCTGTCCAGGTTCCTGCCGGCATACAACCAGGCCAGGGGAACCCGCTCCATGTAGCAGGCGGCGGTTTCCACCTGCCCCTCCTTGAGCGCCAGCTCCACCGCCTCCCCCACGAACCCCGCTTCGCGCAGCAGACGGCACCCCTGCAGGCGCAGCCGGGTCGCCTCACGCGGCGGCAGCTCGTCCTCCAGCGCCTTGGCAAGCAGCGGCTGCAATTGCCACCAGCGTGCCTCGGCATCCAGCGGCTGCAACAATCCCAGCGGCAGCAGCTGCCCGGCAAAATCCCGACTGGCCTCCAGCTCGGGCCAGAGTTCAGTGCATAGCGCCGACGACAACCTGGGCAGGTGGGCGGCGCCGTGCAGCATGGTGCGTTGTGCCGCGCTCAGGCGCGCCAACACGGTCTCGCGGGCGTACTCCCGCTGCAGCAGGGCCAGCGATCGTCCGCGTTCCCCCTGGTTGCGCAAGCCAAGACCAACCATCGCGGGCCAACCCTGCGTCGCTTCCCACAACTCTTCGGCGAAAGTGTCGTCGTGCCGTCCGGCAGCGGCCAGAGCCACCAGTCGGTCGAACTCATTCCGGACGAACGCCAGGCACGCCGCGTCCAGCTCCACTACACCGCCCTCCAGCGCCAGCCGCGCCAGCTGCCAGCGCGGCCGTTGCCGGGCACTGATCCACAGGCGTATGCGTGGGCCACAATCCTGCAGCAGTCGCAGTAACCAGTCGTCCAGTTCGCCGGCGCCAGCCGGGTAGTCGTCGAGGATCAGGCAGAGGGGAGTGTTCGACTGGCACAGCCGCATTCTCAAGGCTTCCGGCGTCATCCCCGGCACAAGGCCAAGGCGTTCCGCCAGCAAGCCGGAAAACGCCTCGACATCCGGACAACGCCCATGCAGGGCAATCCAGGCATGCCCCGTTTCCGCCGGCATCTGCGCCAGGCTTTCGCGCAGCAGCGCCGTCTTGCCGAAGCCCGCGGGTGCCGCCAGCAGACAGAGACGGGGCGCGGCGACGATCTGGCTGCTCAGGCGCTCGCGCGGCAGATGAATGGCCGGACAGGACACCATGGGCGACAGCTGGGAGGACGTCATGGACTGGATACCGGGATGGGCGTGAGTAGATCCTTGCGCTCGGTGAAGCACTTCACCATCAGCCATTCGAGGTATTCGATCCGAACGGTTACAGCTCGGGTTACCTTTCTTCTCCCCGCCGATGCCCGGTGCCCCAAAACATCTCCCAACGAGGGCTCGGGTAATGCGCGAAATTACCTGAACAGGCAATTCAGGGCTGAAGTACGACTTCATAGCATGGCCACTCCACTGACTCATCGAGCGTTTCACTGGAGTACCGCATGACTACAAGAACAACAAAGAACGGCACGTTCCAGCCGCGTTTGCTGGCCATCGCCGTCGCCATGACCTGCGGTGCGCAGGCCAACGCAGTCGACTTCAATATCGGGGAAATCGAGGGCAAGCTGGACTCTTCGCTGACCTTCGGAACCAGCTGGGCCACCAGCTCGCCGGACAAGCAGTTCATTTCGAACTTCAACTCCATGGGGGTCCATGGCGGCAAATCCTCGTCGCGCACCACCGACGACGGCCGTCTGAACTTCAAGAGCGGCGACAACATCTCCACCGTCGTCAAGGGCATCCATGACCTCGAGCTCAAGTACAAGGACAGCGGCGCGTTCCTGCGCGGCAAGTACTGGTACGACTTCGAACTCAAGGACGGCCACCAGCACTTCTATGACATCGACGATCACGGCCGCGACCAGGCCGCCAAGAGCTCGGGCGCGATGTTCATGGACGCCTTCGTCTACCACAACTACAACCTCGGCGACCTGCCGGGCAACGTCCGCTTCGGCAAGCAGGTGGTCAACTGGGGGGAAAGCACCTTCATCCAGAACGGCATCAGTTCGATCAACCCGCTGGACGTCGCCGCCCTGCGCCGTCCGGGCTCTGAAGTCAAAGAAGGCCTGGTGCCGGTGCAGCTGTTCTACCTCTCCCAGGGCCTTACCGAGAACATCACCGCAGAAGCCTTCTACCAGGTCAAATGGGACAAGACGGTCACCGACAACTGCGGCACGTTCTTCGGTAACGATGGCATAGCGAAGGGCTGTAACGACCGCCTGGTCGCCGCGGGTTATGACCTGGCGCCGGGCGATGCGCGAAACATCGGTGGTGCCGCCGCATTGGCTGGCGGTCTGGACGACGCCTACATTCCCCGCGCCAAGGACAACGACGCCCGCGACAGCGGCCAGTATGGCGTGGCCCTGCGCTGGTTCGTGCCCGAACTGAATGAAACCGAGTTCGGCGCCTATGCGATGAAGTACCACAGCCGCAACCCGTTTCTCAGCACCGTACGCACGGGCAACCCCGCCGCTGGAGCGGCCAACCAATTGGCGTCCATTCGCGGCGCCAAGTACTTCATCGATTACCCCGAGGACATCCGTCTGTATGGTCTGAGCTTTGCCACCAACCTGGCGGGCGTTTCCTGGGGCGGTGAAGCCAGCTACCGGCCGAACATGCCTCTGCAGCTGAATACCGCCGACCTGCTCAGCGCCACTCTGACTCCGGTGGGAAGAGCTTCACTCTCCCCCCTCTACACCACAGGATTTTCCAGCAACGTACCGGCCGGTGGCGTGGTCAATGGCTATGACCGTAAACCGGTACTGCAATTGCAGACCACGGTAACGAAGTTGTTCAACCAGGTCTGGGGAGCAGACCGCCTGACACTGGTGGGTGAGATCGGCTACAACCGTATCAACGGCCTGGGCGATACCGACGGCACCGACCTGCGCTTCGGCCGCAGCCCGGCCTTCGGCTCCGGCATCCTGCCCGGCGCGACCGGCGAGGCGACCTGCCGTGGCACCAACGTCGGCTTGGCCAACGCTTCCAACCCCGCGCAACAGTGCAACAGCCACGGCTTCTACACCGCCGACTCCTGGGGCTATCGCGTCCGCGGGCAGCTCGACTACCCGAACGTATTCGCCGGCATCAACCTCGCGCCGAACCTTGCCTGGTCCCACGACGTGGAAGGAACGGGTCCCAACTTCGAGGAAGGCGCCAAGGCCGTCAGCCTCGGCCTGAACGCCGACTACCAGAATACCTACACCGCCGCCCTCAGCTACACGAACTACTTCGACGGCAAGTACAACACCATGACCGACCGCGACTTCGTTTCGCTGAGCCTCGGCGTGAACTTCTGATTCGTAACCGCGGAGACGCACCATCATGAAGAACGACCTCATTTTGCGTGGAGGCGCCCTGGCGCTTTCGCTGATCGCCGGCACGGCCATTGCCGCGATATCCCCGCAGGAGGCAGACAAGCTGGGCACTCAGCTTACGCCCATGGGGGCAGAGAAAGGCGGCAATGCCGATAACAGCATCCCTGCCTGGACCGGTGGCCTGAAAGCCGGCGCAGCACCCGTGCAGAACAACTTCCTGGGTGACCCGTTCGCCAGTGAAAAGCCGCTGTTCGTCATCAGGCAATGCCGAGCAGTACAAGGACAAGCTGACTCCCGGCCAACTGGCGCTGTTCAAGCGCTACCCGGACAGCTACCAGATCCCTGTCTACCCGTCTCATCGAACCGCGTCGGCGCCACAAGGCATCTATGACGCCATCAAGAAAGGGGCGACCCAGGTCCAGCTGATCAACGACGGTAACGGCCTGTCCAACTTCGAAACCCACTACACGCCCTTCCCTATCCCCAAGAGCGGTGTGGAAGTCGTGTGGAACCATGAAACCCGCTATCGCGGCACCAACCTGGAGCGCTATAGCGCCCAGGTCGTTCCCCAGGTCAACGGCGACTTCACTGCCGTCGGCTTCAAGGAAGCGGTCGGCTTCCCCCAGTTCATGAGCGACAACGATCCCGGCAAGACTGCCAACATCCTGTATTACTACAAGCAGGACATCATTGCGCCGTCGCGCCTCACCGGCACGGTGAACCTCGCCTACGAAACCATCGACCAGCTCAAGGACCCGCGCCAGGCCTGGACCTACAACGCCGGCCAGCGCCGTGTGCGCCGCGCACCGGAAGTGGCCTACGACGGACCGGGCAGCGCCGCGGATGGCATGCGCACCGCCGACAATTCCGACATCTACAACGGCTCGCCCGATCGCTATGACTGGAAACTCGTGGGCAAGCGGGAGCTGTATATCCCCTACAACAGCTACCGGCTCATGTCGCCCAAACTCAAGCTCACCGATATCGTGCGCCCCGGCCATATCAATCCGGAGCACACGCGCTACGAACTGCACCGTGTCTGGGAAGTCGTCGGCACCCTCAAGCCGGGAGCCCGCCACGTCTATGCCAAGCGGCACATGTACTTCGACGAGGACACCTGGATGCTGGCCGAAGTCGATCATTACGACAGCCGCGGCCAGCTCTGGCGAGTCGCCGAAGGTCACCAGGCCAACGACTACGAGCACGGCATCGGTCTTTACTCCGCCCAGGCCCTGTATGACCTGATCGCCGGCCGCTACCTGGTGATGAACCTCATCAACGAGGCCAAGCGCGGCACGCAGTACGACATGAAGTACACCACCAACGACTTCACCCCGGCGGCCCTGCGCAACTCCGGCATTCGCTGAAGCATCCCGCCCCAAGGCCGGCCCTGGGGCCGGCCTTGTCTTTTCTGCCGTTACCCGGGTCGAACTCGCGTGGCGGATCACCCGTCCAAACAGACAGAACAGCGTCGAGCCTTCGGAGAACACCGACCATGCCTTCCTACTCCGCCCCCTTGCGTGACATGCAATTCCTCCTTGCCGACAGGGGGCTGCGTCAGCAGGTTGCCCAACTGCCGGGGCATGACGAGATGAGCGAAGACCTGGTGGAGGCCATCCTCAACGAGGCGGCACGTTTTGCCCAAGGCACCTTGGCACCCCTGAACGTCATCGGGGACCGCCAGGGGGCTCGTTGGCACGCCGGCGAAGTACAGACCGCCGAGGGCTGGCGCGAAGCTTACGAACAGTTCGCCGCCAATGGCTGGAACGCCCTCTCCTGCCCGCCGGAATTCGGAGGCCAGGGCGCGCCACGACTGGTATCGGCACTGGTGGAAGAACTGTGGAACGCCGCCAACGTCGCCTTCGCTCTGTGCCCGATGCTGACCCGTGGCGCCATCGAGGCCATTGAGCTTCGCGGTTCGGATGAGCTGAAGCGGATCTGGGTGCCGAAGCTGGTCAGTGGCGAGTGGACCGGCACCATGAACCTGACCGAACCCCAGGCTGGCTCGGACCTTGCCGCTGTGCGCGCGCGTGCCGAGCCACAGCCGGACGGTACCTACCGGGTCTTCGGACAGAAGATCTTCATCACTTACGGCGAGCACGACCTCACCGACAACATCGTCCACCTGGTGCTGGCCCGCATACCGGGCGCGCCGGAAGGGGTAAAGGGCATCTCGCTGTTCGTGGTGCCGAAGGTACTGCTCGACGCCGAGGGCGGGCTGGGCGAGCGCAACGACGTACGCTGCGTGTCCATCGAACACAAGCTTGGCATCCACGGCAGCCCCACCGCCGTGCTGGCCTTCGGCGACCAGGGTGGTGCCACTGGCTGGCTGGTGGGCGAGGAGAATCGCGGCCTGGAGTACATGTTCATCATGATGAATGCAGCGCGCTTTTCCGTCGGCATCGAAGGCATCGGCCTGGCCGAGCGCGCCTACCAGCGGGCCGTAGCCTATGCCCGGCAGCGCATCCAGGGCACCGAGATGGGCGGGCCGACTCGGGAAAAGGTGGCGATCATCCGTCACCCCGACGTGCGCCGTCTGCTCATGTCCATGCGCTCGCGGGTGGAAGCCATGCGCGCTCTGGCCTGCGAAGTGGCGCTGGCAACCGATCAGGCCCATGGCCATCCCGACGAATCAATACGCCGCGAACGGCAGGCCTTTGTCGACCTGATGATCCCGGTGATCAAGGGCTGGTGCACCGAAAACGCCGTGGATATCGCCTCGATGGGCGTGCAGGTCCACGGCGGCATGGGCTTCATCGAGGAAACCGGCGCCGCCCAGCATCTGCGCGATGCGCGGATCACCCCGATCTACGAGGGCACGACGGGCATCCAGGCGCTGGACCTGGTCGGCCGCAAGATTGCCCGCGACAAAGGGATTGCCGCCCAGGCACTGATCGCTCAGATGCGCGAAACGCAACTGGCACTAGCGGACGACGATCCTCTGCTTGCGGCGATCCGCCATCGCCTGTTCATCGGCATCAATGCCCTGGAAGATGCCGTTGGCTTTGTCCTTCGCCACTTCGATCAGCAGCCCACCCTCGTCGCCTTGGGCTCGGCACCTTTGTTGAAGCTCTTCGGCATCGTGGCTGGCGGTTGGCAATTGGCGCGTTCGGCGCATGTCGCTCGGCGCTCTCTGGACCAGGCCGGCGTCGACCTCGGCTTCTATCGCGCCAAGCTGCACACTGCCCAGTTCTATGCAGGACATGTTCTGACGGAAGCGCCGGGTCTGGTACAGAGCATCCTGGATGGCGGCGACGCAGCGCTTGCCATGACCGACGAAGCCTTCTGATTCCGGGTTCCAGCCCGATTCGGCGACTCTCCCGCCGGCCTGCTGAGCCGGCGACCCCACAACGGCATGAACAGCCAGTAACGGCCTTCGTTTAGGAATTCACCGACTGCCTCGTGTCGATCTGATCTCGACAATCGCCGGACTTCCGGCACCTCGTACCGGACAGCCGGCCGACAATGTCCTGGAACCCGACCAGTTCAACCTCGGCATGGGACCTGAGGAGTGCAACCGCATCGCCCAAAGCCTGGGCGTACCAGTGGGAGCCTTCAACATGGCCGGTGCCGAAGCACTGCCCAAACGGGTTGGCCTGCTGACCACCGACAACAGGACACCGGTGTCTCTGCCGCCCTCCCTCAGCGTCCTGTTGCAGGACGCTCGTCCGGCGAAGCGTGAAGGGCGGACAACGCCACCGAGGAAGGTCGCGCGAAGAATCGCCGCATCGAATTTACTGTGATGGCCGAATAAGGTCGTTCGCTGGTTCGATCAGACCTCACCTTGTGAGGGTCTGATCGAACCGTGCTTACCCCGGCTCCACTCATCTGAAACCCATAGGCCGACGCCATCAGCGTAAAGAGTTCATTACACCCCGCCCCAGGCTTGCCGCTCGCGTCCTGCCAAGCCTGCTGCCAGAAATCGGTTGCCTGGCTATTTAAACCGAGGCACGTTATGCCGGAATGATCATTGACAGGCTAACGGCGCTTCAGTGTGATGGCCTTTCGTTCAGGCAAATGGCATTGCCGGTTGACTGTGTGCGTTGTCTCCGCAATGTCGCGATGACGAAGCTTTGGCGATCCCGACGGTCGCTTTCGAAAGTTTTCTCGTTTCATCGACACAGGAGATGCCGGCGATGTTGAACCAGGCACCCCGGAATACCCAGGACGTCGAATTCGACGAGCAATTCCTCCTCGCCTTCGAGATCCAGGTCCTGCAGAAGGCCCTGCCGGCCTTCGAAGAGGCCTCGCGCTTCGCCCGCGACCGAGGCCTGCGCTGCAGCGTGGAGCTGATCACCAACGCTGACGGCCACCCCGAACTCAGCCTTAGCGCCACCCAGCGCGATGACCTGCCGGACAGTTGCTATCGGCTGATTGCCGACCCGTCCTCCCAGGGCATAGTCCACGAAGAATTCACCGCAGTGAACCGCCGCACGCGCCGCCAGGGCGCGCGTCTGGCGACGCTGACTTCGCGCTCGCTGGAGCTGCAGCTGGAAGCCTTCTTCATGCACGCCTTCGGCATGCGGCTGGACTACAACGTGCTGCGCCTGGACTACTCTTACGAGCATGCTTCTGGGCTATAGGCTTTTTCCGACGCCGCCGGTCGTCGGTACGGCCGGTGGCGGAACGAGCGTTCCGTCGGACAGTTCCTGCAAAGGATGACTTATGGCAACGATGAACGCATCGAAGTCGCTATTATTCGCGCCCTGTGCGCCACCTCGTGCGTGTTTCCTCGTTGTCGCTTCGCCATGAATGAATTCCTCGTGCATTTTCAGGACGGTCACTGCCTGGGCAAGACCGTGCTGCGCTCGTTTTCCCGCCAGATGACCCTCTCCGAGGCGCGCGTGCGCCTGCAGGCCTGCTACCCGCTGCGCGTTCCGCACCTGCTGAACATCCTGCACCTGACGCCGATGCTGCCCGGCCGCTGATCCGGCTCAACGGGCAGCCGCGCCACACGATGTGCTACCTGGATGCGCGAGCCGGCGCCGCCTGAGCCTCGCCCAACCCGGCGAGGGCTTGTCGCGCCGCTTCGCCGGCCTGCTCCAGCACCCGACGTTTCCAGCCGTCCTCATCCACGTAAAAGGCATCGCGCAACTGGCGGCGGATACGCAGGACTTTCTGCTTCGATACCCCTGGGTTGTTTGCCAGCCACTGGTCCGCGCGTAGCGCCTTGAGTACCCGCAGCCCGGACAGCGTGCCGTACTCCAGGGTAATGGCGGTCAACTCCGCCTGCGGGCATTCGCTGGCGGCGGCAAGGACCATCAGCCCCTTGAGCGGGACCGACACCGACTCGCCCTTGTACGACGACGTGACCTCGTCGCCCCACCAGCGGCGGGTGCGCGCCAGCGATTGTGCATCGTTCGCGCCCACGTAGATGCGTTCTCCGTGGCCCTTGGGGCCAAGGCCGGTATGCAGGTCGATCCAGCCGATCCGCGAACAGTTCCTGCCATGCTGGCGCAACACCTGGCGCACCGCCCGGTTGCTCCAGGTCGGTTGATCACCGATATAGAACAGGCCCTTGGGATGACTGTCCTGACCGCTGGCGATCGCCGCCTGCAACTGTTTGCGGCCGTGGCGCATGGCGTAGCGCAGCAGGCGCAAGTGGCTGGCAAGGGAAGGCCAGCGGCGCGGAACAAGGATCGGGTCGAGCGCCTCGTAGGCCTGGTTGCGCTGGCGCGGCTGGGAGAAATCGATGAAGTTGCGGTTGAGGTCGACGTTCTCATGGGTCCAGCGCCGCCACCAGGAAAAACCGTAGGGATTTGCCGCATGCAGGTAGAGCACCGCGCAATCCGCCTGGGCACATTGCTCCAGCCAATCGGGATCACTGAGCAGCGCGACCTGCACCGCCGAACCGCAGAAGCCTTCCACGCCGTGGCAGCCGCTGCTGATGATCAGCAGGTTCTGCGCATCGCGCGGTCCACTGCGCGCCACGTCCAGGGCGAGCGGTTCGCCATCCCGGCCGGTCAACGGATGACGGTGGGATTCGACGACCAGGCCGGCGGACAGGCAGGCAGCGAGAAACTTGCCACGCGCTTCGGCGTAGCTCTGGGAAAAGCAGGCAGACGGGGTCATCACCACTCCGGATGATCAGGTTTTTGCGGGGCCCGCTGTGCGGGCCCTTCGGGGGATATCAGGCATGGCCGACAGCGCCGGGCAGCGGGGCTTCGCTGTGCTCGCCCTGCAAGGCCTGGCGGGTTCGCTCGGGGGCAATGATCCGGCAGCCGAGGATGGCGCAGACCACGGTGAGCACGCCGAACAGGCCGAGTGCGGTCTCGAAGCCGTGGGCGATGTCGCCGCCGCGCAACTCGACCAGTTGGCCGACGATCCAGGGCGCAAGCATGCCGGCGCTGGTCATGCCGCCGATATGGATCGCCAGCATCGAGCCGCGCTGGGCGCTCGGGGCGATGTAGGCGACCAGGGTGTTGCAGAAGGTCGGCAGGACGTTCACCAGGATCGCACCCAGGGCGTAGAGCACCAGGATCGCCAGGCGCTCGCCGTGCAGCAGGGTCAGCGCGCAGAAGGCAACGCCAGCGACCGCCGCGCAGGCCATCGGCGGCAGCACCATGGCGCGCTGCACCGAGGCGCCACGTTTCATTGCCCGTTGCGACAGCGTGGAGAGCAGGAGGTTGGCGAGGATCACACCGACCGTCACCACCATCACGGTGTAGCCCGACTGCATGGGCGTCATGCCCTGGCCTTTCTGCAGGTAGACCGGCACCCAGCTGTACACCAGCGCGGTGGTCAGGTAGCTGAGAAAGCCCATCAGGGTGATCCAGAGGAAGCTGCGGTTGAGCAGCAGCCGGCTGTATGGCAGGCGCAGCGACGAACCCGGCCCCTCCTCCTCGGTCTGCTGCCCTTCGCGGCCAAGGATCAGCCAGACGACGAGCCAGGCCAGTCCGAGTACCGCCAGCAGGAAATACGCCGTGCGCCAGCCGACGTGCTGGATCGCCAGCGGCAGGCTCAGCGCGCCGAGCACCGCGCCGAGCATGATCGATACCTGGATCAGCGCCGAGGGCAGCACCCGCTCCTTCGGGCCGAACCACTTGAAGCAGGCGTGTTGCGTCACCGCCGTGCCCGGTCCGGTGCCGGCTCCCAGCAACAGGCGCCCGGCGACCAGTGCGGCGAAGCCGCTGGACAGCGCTACCAGCAGTTGCGAGGCCATCCACACCACTGACATGCCGGCGAGAATCCAGCGAGTCGGGAAGCGGTTGGCGAGGAAGCCCACCAGCACGCCGGAGATCGAGTAGAGGAAGAAGAACGCGCTGCCGATGAAGCCGAACTCGGTCGGCGAGAGCTTCAGCTCGTCAATGATCTGCGCGCCAGCGAAGGCGAAGATGGTCTTGTCCAGTACGCTGATGACCATCACCAGCATCAGCAGAATGAGGACTACGGTGCGCTGTTTCATGCCTGCCCCCCTGTCGACAGCGAAGTCTCCACCAGTCGCACCCAGAGCGCGGCGCCGAAGGGGATGGCGCCGTCGTTGAAGTCGTAGCCGGGGTTGTGGACCATGCAGCCGCTGGGGCCGCTGTTGCCGTTGCCCAGGGCGATGTAGCAGCCGGGGCGGCGCTCCAGCATCCAGGCGAAATCCTCGCTGCCAAGGAAGCCCGAGGGGATCTCGGAGAGCAGCCGCTGCTGGCCGACCAGCTCGGCCAGCACCTGGCGCGCGAGGCGGGTTTCTTCCGGCGTATTGACCAGCACCGGCACCAGTTCCTCGTATTCGTACTGCAGCTCCATGCCGTGCGCAGCGGCGACGCCACGAGTGATTTCGCCGATACGCCGCTTGAGCAACTCACGCACCTCAGGCTTGGTAGCACGCACGCTCAGACGCAGGTCAGCATGGTCGGGAATGACGTTGGCCGCCTCCCCCGCCTTGAGCATGCCCACGGTCACCACCCCCACTTCGGTAGACGGCACGTTGCGCGCGACGATGCTCTGCAGCGCCAGCACCAGTTCGGCGGCAGCAACTATCGGGTCACGGGTCAGGTGTGGCATGGCACCATGGCCGCCGACACCGGTCAGGCGGATCGATACGCGGTCCGACGATGCGGTCAGCGCGCCTTCGCGAGTCAGGAAGCAGCCCACCGGCAGGCCCGGCGCGTTGTGCAGCGCGTACACCGCATCGCAGGGGAAGCGCTCGAACAAGCCGTCGTCCATCATCGCCACGGCGCCGCCCAGGGTTTCCTCGGCAGGCTGGAAGATCAGGTTGAGCGTGCCGTCGAAGTTGCGCTGCTCAGCCAGGTCGCGGGCGGCGCAGAGCAGGATGGCGGTGTGACCATCGTGCCCGCAGGCGTGCATGCGGCCGGCGTACTGGCTGGCGTAGGGCACGCCGCTGGCTTCGTCGATGGGCAGTGCATCCATGTCGGCGCGGATGCCGATGCTGCGCGCGCTGTTGCCCTGGCGCAGGACGCCGACCACGCCGGTGCCGCCCACACCTTCATGGACTTCATACCCCCACTCGCGCAGGTAGCCGGCGACGATGGAGGCGGTGCGCGCTTCCTCGAAGCCCAGCTCGGGATGCTGGTGAAGGTCCCGGCGAATCCGGGCGAAAGCTTCCTGGGAAGCGAACAGTCTTTCGACTGTCGGGTGCTGCGAAAGGGGCTGCTGACTCATGCCGCATCCTGCTCATTGTTCTGTTGTGGCCGGCAGGATGCCCCACGCGCGATACGCTGAATAATGACCTTCGCGCATGCTTATCAAGGCTGGTTATCGACGCCTGCTCGCAAGGTGGGACCGCTCCCCGGATCAGTCGGCCTTGCGCAGGTGCGGCCCCTTGAAGGCGTAGACCAGCTCATCCACCAGGGTCTGCGCCTCACGCGTCATCAGCTCCGGCGGGCGGCAGACCAGGGAGATATCGGTGCCGGGTACCGTCTCGGCGATATCCAGCGCATCGAGGGTGCCCGAGACGATGGGCAGGTCGAACACTCGCCGCGACCAGAAGCTCACCGCATCGGTGTTGGCTGCCAGTTCCGCGTAGAGCACCACCGAGGCGCACTCGATGACGCGCTCGGGGTGGCGTACCTGGTACTGCTCGAACATCTGCCCGGCGAGGGAGACATCCAGCGAATCGGGCACCAGCCATTCCTCATCGAGCAACTCGTGCAACGAGCGCGCGTGGCGCAGCGGGTGGCCCTTGCGCACTGCCAGTGTGGTGGGCTGGGCGTAGAGCTCCTGCCAGTGAAAGCCGTCGACATTGCGCGAGGCCGGCTGCGAGGTCAGCACGAGGTCCAGCTGGCCTTCGCGCAGACCTTCGAGCAACTTGGCCGGGCGCAGCTCACTGATCTGCAACTGCACCTTGGGGTAGCGCTTGCGGTAACGCAGCAGGCTGGCGGCGAATTGCTGGCTGGGCGTTACCGGTGACACGCCGATGGCCACCCGACCGTCCATGGCGCCCTTCAGTGTCTCGATCTCGTCCCGCGCGCGACGCACTTCTTCCACCACCAGGCGGGCACGGCGCACCAGGCGCTCGCCGTATTCGGTCGCGGTGATGCCGCGGTTGGAGCGCACCAGCAGCGGCACGCCCAACTCGGCCTCCAGCTCCTTGATGCTCTTGGACAGGGCGGGCTGGGAGATGTGCAGCAGGCGTGAAGCTTCCTGGATGCTTCCGCTCTCGCAGATCGCGACGATGGCGCGCAGTTGATGCAACTTCATGGAGTGGTCGTCGGCTCGTGGATCGGTAACAGCTCGGACCATAAAGCAAAATCGGGGCCGGCGTGAGTAACGGTTGGTAAACGGAGACAGACCGGCGGGTCGCGCAGCATGCTTTTCGTAGGATGGCGTGGAGTGCAGCGATACCCATCGATCCCGAGCGACGACAGCATCGGTATCGCTGCGCTCCACCCATCCTACAGTCGAGGTTTCCTGGCAGTTCGCAGGGCGCATAACGCGCCAGCGTTATCCGCCATTCAGGATCGAATAAAAAAAGCGGCCCGAAGGCCGCCGAATGAACACAAGGAGCGCCGGTGAGCGCCAGTAAAGCCCGCCCTCAGCGGATACCCGTGGCGCGCAACGCGTTGGGAGTGAAGTCGTTGCTGCTCGACTGCACGGCGAAGTCGTAGCTGCTCTTCTCCTCGTTGCGCAGGCCGGACACCGTGTAGCGGCCGGACAGCACGTCATAGTGCGTCTCCGCCGTCAGCCAGGTGAACTGCTGGTCATAGAACGGCCGCGCATGGCCTTCGGAAACCCGCCAGAGGCTGCCGCGGCCGTCGTAGGCGTCAGCCTCGGCGATCTGCCAGCTGTCCTCGTCGATGTACAGGTCACGCTTGCTGTAGATGTGGCGCTGGCCCGGCTTCAGGGTCGCTACCACGTGCCAAACGCGGTGCAGTTCGTAGCGGGTGTGGTCCGGGTTCAGGTGGCCGGGTTTGACGATGTCGTCGTACTTCAGCGTCGGCGAGTCGAGGGCGAAGCTGTTGTAGGGAATGTACAGCTCCTTCTTGCCCACCAGTTTCCAGTCGTAGCGATCCGGTGCGCCGTTGAACATGTCGAAGTCGTCGTAGGTACGCATGCCTTCCGCGCCGGGGCTGTCGTAGCCCACCTGCGGGGCGCGGCGCACGCGGCGCTGGCCGGCGTTGTACATCCATGCCATGCGCGGTTCCTTGACCTGGTCGATGGTCTCCAGCACCAGCATCACGCTGCCCGCCCGGCGCGGCGGCGAAAGAATCTCCTGGCGGAAGTAGTAGAGGATGTTGTCCATTTTCGCCGGGTCGTAATCCTTGAGCCCGAACGGGAAGGCGAACTGCTCCTTCATGTAGCTGATGGTGTAGGCGCCGTTGGCTTGGGGGTTCATTTGCGCGGTGGTGCGCAGCATCGCGTTGCCACGGTAGCGGGTGACATGGTTCCAGATGACTTCCAGGCCGTTCTGCGGGATCGGGAACGGCACGGTCATGCTGAAGTTGTTCAGCCCGTTGCCGCCCTCGGCCAGCGAGGTGGCGGTGGCGTTCTTCTTCGCCGCGTCGATCACCGCCCGCGGGTAGCTGGCGCTGCGGTGGCTCGGGTAGACCGGGATGCGGTACGTCTCGGGGAAACGCTGGAACATCGCCAGTTGCCCCGGCGTCAGCTTGTCCTGATACTGGCTGGCGTTCTGCGCGGTGATGGTGAACAGCGGCTTGTCCGCAGCATAGGGGTCGGCGAGGAAGCCGCCGGCATCGGCCTTGCCGGCGTTCAACGGCAGCCCGCCGCTCCAGGCCGGGATGCTGCCGTCGGCGTTGCCTGCCTTTTCCGCGCCGATGGGCGTGAGTTCATTGCCCAGGCGCGCGGCCTGGTCGGCACCGACCGCGGCCATGACCTGCCCGGCGAGCAGGCTCAGCGTCAGGCAGCCCGCCTGCAACCATTGCTTGTTGTTCATGCTTGTACCTCTGGGACGGATAGGCATCAGAAGCTGACGCCCAGGCTGACGGCGAGGAAGTCGCGGTCGGTGTTGACGTTGTAATCGCCGCCGAAGTAGTCGGTGTAACTGATACTGGCGGTGTAGCGGCTCAGGTACTCGGCATCGACGCCGACGCTGACCGACTTGTCGCCCTCGTTGAAGGTCGGGCCGTAGCCTTCCACGTCATGGGAGAAGGCCAGGTTCGGACGCAGCGAGACGCCACCGATCAGGTCGTTGTATTCCAGCCCCGCGCGCACCCGGTAACCCCAGGAGTTCTGGGTGTAGAAGCCCTTGTCGTCGCACTGGCCAGGGTTGGCGGTGTTGACCACCTTCTGGCAGATTGCGTTGCCCGACAGCCCCAGCAGCGCCGAGCTGCCAGCGCTGGCCAGCTCGCCGTTGCCGTACACGCTGCTGCGGCCGAAGCGCAGGTCCGAGCCATCGGTGGAACCCAGGTCGCCGATATGGCCGAAGCCGATCTCGCCGACCAGGGTCAGGCGTTCGGCGGCAATCAGCGGGATCTGGTCGAAGGTGTTGGTGAAGGTCATCTGCGCCTGGGTATAGGGCATTCGCTTGTAGCCCTGGATGAGCGAGCCGTAGCTCGAATCCGCCCAGCCGCTGGAGAAGATCGGCAGGCCGCCGTTGACCAGCGGGCTGGTCGCTGCGGAGCCGAGCGTAGCGGCGCCGGAAACGTCGCTGGAGTTGATGCCCAGGGGCATGTTCGGCCGGTAGCTGATCTCGCCCTGCACCGCGGTGCTGCCCCAGGTGGTGTTGAAGCCCAGGCCGTAGAGGCGGATGTCCTCGGGGTAGTCCAGGTACCAGCGCGCGGTGCTCACGCCACCCTGCCCGATCAGCCCGCCCACCGGGTCGGCCAGCGCGCCCTTGCCCACCACCCAGTTACTGGTCGGCGTGCGGCTGTGGTAGTTCATCGCATAGGCGGAGAACTCGGTGTCGTTAACCATCCAACGAAGCGCCACGCCGAACTGGCCGCCGTCGCGGGCGTCGTGGTCCTTGCCGCGCGGCACGTAGCCGTAACCACCCTTGATGCCAGTGCCGTCGATGTCGCGATCAAAATCGCTGCCGTTCACCGCCATGTTGATGTCGCAGCCCTTGGCCGCCACGTCGCTGCCGAAGAAGGTGCCGCAGTTGTCCGGCACGGTCTTCTCCCACTCCAGCTGGTAAAAGGCCTCCATGGACAGGGTGTCGGTGAGCCCCTGGTTGAAATACAGCATGCTCACCGGGATCAGCGCTTCCTTCACCTCGGAACCGGGGCGGCGCAGCGCGGCGACGTCCGCCGGGTTGATCGAGTTGATGCCGTTCTGGATGAAGGTGCTCTCGCCCCAGCTCACCACCTGGCGCCCCAGGCGCACGGTGCCCGGCAGGTCGCGGATGTTGTAGTTGTGGTAGAGGAAGGCATCGAGCAGCTCGGCACCCGAGGACTGGGCGGCGGTATCGCGGCCGCTGTCGTCGATGTCGTAGAGGGGGCGGTGCTCGTCCTTCAGTTCGAAGTCGTACCAGTACTTGCCACGCAGGAACAGGCCGCTGTCGCCGTATTTCAACTCCAGGTCGTGCAGGCCCTTGAAGATCTTGGAGAAGGTCTCGCCCTTCTTGAAGTTCAGGCGGCCGTCATCGGAGGTCTGGCTGGACGCCGTACCGCCGTTGCGGGTACCGATGAACTTCTTGTCCGGGCTGTCCATCGCCCAGCTGGCGCCAATGGACAGGGTCGAGTCGAAGCGACCCTCGATTTCCCCCACGTTGAAGCTTGCGGCCAAAGCCGAAGATGCCCCGCCAAGGGCCATGCTGGTAGCCAGCGCCAGCGCGTGCGGCCTGAAGCCTGCGGCGCCGGTTATTGTTTTTCTCATGCTGCTCTCCGCCTGGATCGTGCTGGTCACGGCAAGCCGTGCCACCCCTGCTCCGCGGCTCGAGGGCCGGGAGGCGGTCGCATGGTAAGAGCCCGGTCACAACGCTGACTTCTGAAAAAAAGTGATGCCCATAGCCAGAATGGAAGCGCCGGCGAGGTACTCCCCGTGGGTGATAACCGACGGCTATTGCAATACCCAGGATTCAGCCGACCGCCGCCGCGCATTGCCCTAAAGTCCGCCGCCATCAGTGACTCCCCAACGATGAGGTGGACCATGAAGATTGCGTTGACCGGCGACAGCATCCTGCAGCGCCGCCTGAACAGCCGCGAAGACGAAACCCTGCGCCCGCTGTTCGACCTGCTGCGCGGCGCCGACGTCAGCTTCACCAACCTGGAAGTACTGCCCAACGACTTCCAGGGCGACGCCGTGCTGGAAAGCGGCGGCTCGCACTTCGGCGCGCCATCCTGGATTCTCGATGAGCTGGTGGAAGGCGGCTTCGACCTGTTCTCCACGGCCAACAATCACAGCCTGGACTACGGCATCGCCGGCCTGCACGCCGCCCACGCCCAGTTGGAAAAACGCGAACTGCTGTTCGCCGGCACCGGCCGCAACCTGGAAGAAGCCCGCCGCCCGGTGTACTGCACCAAGCCCGCCGGCACCGTCTCGCTGCTGGCCTGTACCTCCACCTTCGGCAAGGGTCAGGAAGCCAGCGAGCAGACCCGCGAAATGCCCGGCCGTCCGGGGCTCAACCCCCTGCGCTACGACACCGTGCACCAGCTTGACGGCGCACAGATGGAGGCCATGCGCGGCATCATCGCCAGCCTCGGCCTGGACCGCCTCTACCAGGGCGCAGTGGACCTGGGCTTCGCCCACCCGATCCCCGACCCGTCGCTGGCGGTGTTCGGCCCCTTCACCCCGCTGCTGTTCCGCCAGGGCGAGAGCTCACGCCTGCGCACCCTGCCGCGCAAGAAGGACATGGACGACATCCTGCGCTGGGTCGAGGAAGCGCGGACGCTGTCCGACCTGGTGGTGCTGAGTATCCATGCCCATGAACTGGGCCACGATGCGACCGGGGAATGGAACCTGGAAGTGGCCGCCGAATTCATCCAGCCGGTGGCGCGGCGCATGATCGATGCCGGCGTCGACATCGTCGTCGGCCACGGCCCGCATCTGCTGCGCGGCATGGAGATCTACAACGGCAAACCGATCTTCTACAGCCTGGGCAACTTCATCGGCCAGAACGAGCTGGTGGAGCGCCTGCCGGCGGACAGCTACGAGCAGTTCCGCGTGGACCGCAACCAGACGCCGTCGAAGGTGTTCCTGCAGCGCACCCAGAACGACACCCGCAGCTTCCCTTCCGATGCACGCTTCTGGGAAAGCCTGGTGCCGGTCTGCCAGTTCGACGGGCGCCGCCTCGTCGGCATCGAGCTGCACCCGGTGAGCCTGGGCCTGGGCGAAGCGGTACACCGCCGAGGCCGCCCGCGCCTGGCCGAAGGCGAACAGGCACAAGCCATCCTGCAGCGCTTTGCCGCACTGTCGGAGCCGTACGGAACTCGGCTGTCGGTGGATGGCCCGGTAGCGCGCGTCTGCCTTTGATCAGGCGCCAAGCGCTGGTGTCCAAGCCCCCAAGCCCCTTCCAGGAGCGAGCCTGCTCGCGAACAGCTTTTCCCGTCCACCATGCTGCCAGGCGGTTCGCGAGCAAGGACCGGGCGCCGCCTCGGTCCTACGGCAAGGGTTCTGCTCCGGCACTGACGGGGCGACCGCTCAGCAGAAATTTCGGCCAGCTTGAAACACCACCGAGTCAAACCCAGCACCCAACCGCAGTAGGAGTGCCTGGTATGACCGTGAACATCGACAACCTGAACATCGCCCTGCCCGTTGGCAAGACGCCCACCGACACCCTCGCCATCGAGCTGCCCGGCCCGCAAGCGCTGGAGCAATACCCCGAGCTGGTGAAGCGATTGCCCGACGGCAGCCTGCGCCTCACCGCGCCGACCCTGGGCGCAGCCAGCAAGAGCGTGCACCGCACCCGCTGCGAGTGGAAGGAGCCGATCTACTGGGCGCTGAGCAGCGCGACCGAACACGTCAACCACCAACTGATGGCCGTCACCCAGGTCAACTCGGCGCAGAAGGTGGTGATCGCGCAGATGCATGTGAAGGACGATGACAGCCCATTGCTCAAGGTGTTCTGGCAGAAAGGCAAGCTGACCATGGGCTTTCGCCAGACCTTCAACCAGGAAACGCCGGTGAATAGCACGGTGCTGGACAGCGTGCCCCTGGGGGCGGATTTCGACTTCCTGATCCGCGCCACGTCCAACCTGACGCTGACGGTCCAGGCCAGCTGCAACGGTCGCACCTCCAACGTGGCGCCCATGACCCTGGATGCCAGTTGGGCGGCACGGATCTTCGACTTCCATGGCGGGGTCTACAACCAGATCGACTTCAGTGCGACGACGCTCGCCACCGATGCCTCGGTGTGCGTGATCAAGGATCTGCAGATCAGGCACGCGTGAGAACAGGTAACCCTGGCGCAAGTCCGACCCGATCGCGGACGAAGTCCGCTCCTACGCAGGTACGAGCTTTCGTAGGAGCGGGCTCTGTCCGCGAAATCCAACGCGGTGGAATCCATACTCACCGGCACACACCGTTGCGCAGCGCCCATTTGGAGGAGCGCGCCATGCGCGCGATCGCGGGCGTGGCCCACCCCTACAGAAATGCGCCGGCATCCGCTAGGCTGCGATGGCACTCCACCCAGAGCCCACCCGCATGCCCGCGCTTACCTGCCCGCACCTGACCGGCCAGCACGTCGAACTCCTGCCCCTGCGCGCCGAACACGCTCAGGCCCTCCTCGATGCCGCCGCCGACGGCGAGCTGTGGAACCTGAAGGTCACCGTGGTGCCCGGCCCGGATACCGTAGACAGCTACATCGCCAAGGCCGAAAAGGGCCAGGAGGACGGCACTGTCCTGCCCTTCGCCATCCTCGACCGGCGCACAGGCAAGATCGTCGGCAGCACCCGCTTCTGGAAGGTCGACCGCACCTGGCTTGCCCTGTCGGCGCAGCGCACGCCGATCAACACCGAGGCCAAGCTCCTGCTGCTCACCCACGCCTTCGAGGAAATGGGCTGCGTGCGCGTGCAGTTCACCACCGACGAGCTGAACGAGAAATCCCGCGCCGCCATCCTGCGCCTGGGCGCAGTGCAGGAAGGCATAGTCCGGCATGAACGCATCATGCCCGATGGCCGCAAGCGCAATTCGGTGCGCTTCAGCATCATCGACAGCGAGTGGCCCGAGGTGAAGGCGCGGCTGCTGCAAAGGCTCGGCCGCACCCCGGTCTGAGAGCCGCTCAGCCCTGGTAGAACACCTCGTCGCTGTACGGGTACC
The DNA here is from genome assembly GCF_022380625.1 of Pseudomonas sp. DP-17. NCBI lineage: Bacteria > Pseudomonadati > Pseudomonadota > Gammaproteobacteria > Pseudomonadales > Pseudomonadaceae > Pseudomonas > Pseudomonas sp. DP-17. Next base: position 118,379 of record NZ_JAKSXG010000002.1, on the reverse strand, counting down.
ACCAGGAGTGGATCTGCGGCTGGTGATCGATGATCACCATCTTCGAGCGGCGGAACGCGTCCAGACCCTGGCGGCCCAGTTCGCGGCCCATGCCGGACATCTTCCAGCCGCCAAACGGCAGCGCATCGTTGTCGATCAGCGGGTTGTTCACCCAGACCATGCCCGCCTCCAGGCGGTCCGCCGCCTCCATCGCTTCGGCGAGGTCCGTGGAGAACAGCGAGGCGCCCAGGCCGAACGGCGAGTCATTGGCCAGGCGCACGCCCTCGTCGAAGTCCTTTACCTTGCAGATCGCCGCCACCGGGCCGAAGCATTCCTCGTGAAAGATCGCCATGGCCGGGGTGACGTCGGTGAGGATTGTCGGTTCGTAGTACCAGCCAACCGGCAGGTGCGCCGGAACCTTCCCGCCACAGACCAGCGTCGCCCCCTTGGCGACTGCGTCGTCCACCAGACGGATGACCTTGGCGCGCGCCGCCTCGCTGACCAGCGGGCCGATCTCCGAACGCTCCAGGCCATGGCCGATGCGCAGTGCGCGGGTACGTTCGGCAAAGCGTGCGACGAACTCGTCGTGGATCTCATCGACCACGAAGAAGCGCTCAGCCGAAGTGCAGATCTGCCCGGTCAGGTGGAAGGCAGCCGTCACTGCGCCGGCAGCTGCGACATCCAGCGGCGCATGGCGGGAAATGATCATCGGGTCGCTGCCGCCGGCCTCGATCACCGCCGGTTTCATCCGCTCGGCACACGCAACAGCTACCGCCTTGCCGGCGGCGACGCTGCCGGTGAAGGCCACGGCATGGGTGCGCTCGGACTGCACCAGGCGCTGCGCGGTGCTGGCATCGCCCGGCACACAGCTGACCATCCCCGCCGGCAGCCCCTTGAAGTGCTGCATGAATTTCAGCGTGCACAGCGTGGTGCTTTCCGCCGGCTTGACGATACAGGCGTTACCCGCCGCCAGCGAGGCAGCCAGGGTCCAGCACATCAGCAGGATGGGGAAGTTGAACGGCATGATGTGCACGCTGACGCCGTAAGGCTCGTAGCGCACGTGCTGGAAGGAGCCGAGCTGCGTGGTGCCAGCCACCTTGCCGGCCTCGTCGCGGGCCATCTCGGCGTAGTAGCGGAAGATCGGCGCACAGTTGGCCAGCTCGCCCATGGCTTCGGGGAATGGCTTGCCCATTTCCAGGGTCATCAGCCGCGCCACTTCGCGCTGGGTGGCCTGGTCGGTCTCGAGGGCGTTGGCCAGTTGGTGCAGGATCGCCGCGCGGGATTTCGCATCCACGCGCTTCCATTCGCGCTGGGCGGCGTTGGCCGCGTCGATGGCGGCGTCCACATCCTCGGCGTCGCACAGGGCGATGCGGCCTACCTGGGTGAGATCGGCGGGATTGATGATGTCGCGCAGGCGCTGCGTCGCCACGCCCTGATAGTGGGGGCCGATGAAGCGCAGGGGCACGTCGCTGTGAAAGTCGGTCATGGAAGGCTCCGCAGGGATTCAGAAGAGGCCAGGCGCTGGGCGATCACGTCGCCCTCCAGCCCCTGGCGCCAGTTCGGTAGATGAGCGTCGAGCAGCGCTGCCAGCGGGCGCAGGTGCTCGTTGTCAAGCGCGCGCTGGAACAGCCGCAGCACGCGCGGCAGGTGCTTGAGGTAACCGTGCTTGCCATCGCGCCTGGCCAGGCGCACGAAGATGCCCAGCACCTTGGCGTGGCGCTGTGCGGCAAGCACCTGGAAGTCGGCCATGAAGCGCCGGCCGTCCACTTCCGGGCGCTGGCTGAGGTAATGGGTGAGCAGGGTCACGCGCAGGGTTTCGGGGATGTCGCGGCGCGCGTCTTCGAGCAGGGACATGAGGTCATAGGCCGGCGCGCCGAACAGTGCGTCCTGGAAGTCCAGCAGGCCGCACGCCGCCACGCCCGCCCTGCCCTCCAGCAGCATCAGGTTGTCGACGTGGTAGTCGCGCAGCACCAGCACTTCACGGCGCATCGAGACGTCGCGCCAGAGCGCGGCGAACTCCGCCAGGTAGCGCTCGCGAATCTGCGCGGCAGCCTTTTCGCCCACCAGCAATGGCGCGTACCAGTCGATGAACAACGCCGCCTCGTCCGCCAGCTTCTGCCCGTCGTAGGCCGGCACGCCTTCTGCTGCTTGCGGGCCGGCACGGTGCAGGCGTACCAGGGCGTCCACGGCGAGTCGGTATAGCTCCGTCTCGCTGTGGCCGGCGGCGAGCAACCGGGTGTAGGTGGCGTCGCCGAAGTCCTCGATCAACGCCAGGCCCAGCTCGCGGTCGGCGGCCAGCACGCCCGGGGCCGACAGCCCACAATCGCGCAGCAACTGCGCCACCCGCAGGTACGGCGCCAACGGCTCGGCACCGGGTGGCGAGTCCATCAGCAGCAGCGCTTTACCGTCCAGGCGGAAGTAGCGCCGCATCGAGGCATCGGCCGGCAGCGCGGTGAGCGCCGCGCCGGCCATGCCGCTGCCGGCAAGGAAGGTCTCGCGGGCGGCGGCGCGGGTGGTTTCGCAGGGCAGGTTCATGGCATCACCGGATCATGTAGACCTTCTTGATGGTCTCGTGCACGGTGCACACGCCCTTCCAATCCTTGGGGAAGAAGGCCGCGGTGTCCGGCTCGATCTCGATCACCTCGCCGGACTCGTGCACGTAGGTGCAGCGGCCTTCGAGGAAATGGCAGAACTCGTCGCTGGTCACGTGGCAGAACCACTTGCCCGGCGTGCAGTGCCAGATGCCGCATTCGGACTGGCCTTCGGGCCCCTTGTGCAGGACCACGCCGCTGACGTGGGACTCACCCTCGAGCATGGTCGGGATCACGCCCCAGTCCTTGAGTTCGGTGACCTGCAGCGGGCGGTAGATAACGGGGGTCTTCATGGACATCTCCTTCGATGGCAACCCGTACGGGCGACCGGGTAAGGCATAGGGCGAATGACCGCTTGCGGTTATCCGCCGATGGGTTCGGCGCAAGGTCGATGGCGGATAACGCCTGCGGCGTTATCCGCCCTACGAAATCACGCCAGCATGTAGAGGTTGCGAATGGTGGTGTGCACGGTGCACTCGCCGGTCCAGCCGGCCGGGAACAGCACCAGGGTGTCGGGCTCGACCTCGATCACCTCGCCCTCGTCGGAGCGATAGGTGGCGCGCCCGGCAACGAAGTGGCAGAGCTCGTCACGCGGGATCGACAGCCGCCAGCGGCCGGGGGTGCAGACCCACAGGCCGGTTTCGGGGCTGTTGTTCGGGCCCTTGAACAACAGGCGGCCGCTGGAGTGCGACACACCCTCCAGCGCATCGGATTGCACGCCCCAATCCACCAGGTCGTCGTAGTCGCGGGCGCCGCGGATGTGCGGCGCAGTGCTTTCTCCATTAAAAGAGGCGGCCTTGAACTCAGGCATGGTTCACCGCCTTGCCGCCCATCAGTTGGTCGAGGATACGCGCGGCGTCTTCCGGCCCCTTGCGCGAGCGCATGTAGTCGCTGGTGCGCGCCAGGCGCTCCTGCATCAGCTCATCGCCCAGCAGCTGGGCGATGTTGCGCGCCAGGTCTTCCTCGCTCCAGTCGTAGCGGTCCATGCGCAGGCCGTGGCCGCTTTCCTGGGCGCGCATGGCGTTGTCGTGGCCGTCCCAGACGTAGGGCATGACGATGGCCGGCTTACCGAAGAACAGGCACTCGGTGAAGCTGTTGTTGCCGCCATGGTGGATCACCCCGTCGACCTGGGCGATCACCGAGGGCTGCGGGTACCAGTTGGAGACGATCACGTTGTCCGGCAGGTCGGTGTACTTCTCCACGTGCTCGCCGACATTGAACAGCGCGCGGTACGGCAGCTTGCCGATGGTGGTGACCAGGCGCTTGAGCAGCTCGACGTCGCCCGAGCCGAGGCTGCCGAAGCTGACGTACAGCAGCGGCTTGTCGTTGTGCGCCTTGAACTGCGGGATCTCGTAGGGCTTGTCGGTACGCACGCAGCCCTGCAGGTAGTGGAACTGCCGCGCCGGCAGCGGGTGGCGGCGCTGGAACTTCACCGGGTCCGGGTACAGCAGCAGGTTCATGTAGGGCGACTCTTCGAAGAAGGTACCCAGCGGATACGGCCGCTCGCCGCATTGCGCGAGGAAGTCGTTGAAGTCGGCATGGATCGGCGCGATCACTTCCTCGAAGCGCTTCTGGAAGCGCGCGTGGCCGTCCTTGTCGTCCACGCTCATGCCCGACAGGTACGGCGGGATGTCCGGGTCGTGCACCTCGTTCTCCGAGCAGGAGATGATCCGCACCCAGGGCTTGCCGTAGTGCTTGATGGCCGGGAAGAGGATCACGTTGTCCACGCAGATCAGGTCCGGCTTGATGCGGTCGAGGATCGCCGGCAGCTCCTTCTGCGCCCACTTGGCGGTGGAGACGATGGCCTCCCAGCACTCCTTCACGTAGTTGTCGAGCTGGTCGATGGGCGCCTTGCGGAAGTTGGGGATGTGGCCGTTGATGAAGTCGGTCCAGTAGCGCGCCATCTCCTCGGCCGGCATCGGCTCGGACATGTTCACGTAGTGTTCCTCGAAGCCATAGGCGGCGTACACGCCGGTCATGCCTGGATCGGTGAGGAACACCGCCTTGTGCCCCAGCGCCTCGCAGGCCTGGGCGATGCCGACCGAATTGAGGGCCGGGCCGTAGGCGGCCTCGGGGAAGAATGCGATGACCTTGCGTTCACTACTCATGGTGCTCTCCTGTCGATCTTGTTCTTGAAGCAATCAGTGAGTCAGCACGCGGCCGTGCCGCGCATCCCAGCCCAGGCGCACCGGCATGCCGGCGGCGAGGCGCAAGAAGTCGTAGTCAGAGGACGGCACGCGGACGATCAGCGGCTTGCTGGACAACGCCGTGTTCACGTGCAGGTTGGTGTCCAGGCCGTGGTAGGCGACCTCCGCCACCTCGCCCTGGATCTGGTTGTCGGTGGCCGGCGTCGAGTCAGTGAGCACGCGCAGGCGCTCCGGGCGCAGCGCGAGGGTCACGCTCTCCGGGCTCGCCTCGGCGGTGGTCTCGATGTTCAGCACCTGGTCGCCGGCCTGCAGGCGGTTGGTGCCGACGCGGCGGCCCTCGATCAGGTTGCTGACGCCGATGAAGTCGGCGACGAAGCGGCTGCCAGGGTTCTCATAGAGTTCGCTGGGGCTGCCGCACTGGCAGACCTTGCCGTCGCGCAGCACGGCCATGCGGTCGGACATGACCAGGGCTTCTTCCTGGTCGTGGGTGACCATGATGAAAGTGATACCGCTCTCGTGCTGCAGGCGCTTGAGTTCCAGCTGCATCTTCTCGCGCAGCTTCTTGTCCAGCGCACCGAGGGGTTCGTCCAGCAGCAGCACACGCGGGCGCTTGACCAGCGCTCGGGCCAGGGCGACGCGCTGGCGCTGGCCGCCGGAGAGCTGGTCCGGGCGGCGGTTGGCGAGCTGACCGAGCTGCGCGGTCTCCAGCACCGCGTCGACCCGCTGGCGGATTTCGCCGGCCGGCAACTTCTCCATCTCCAGGCCGTAGGCGATGTTGCCGCGCACAGTCATGTTGGGGAACAGCGCGTAGGACTGGAACATCAGGTTCAGCGGGCGCTTGTTCGGTGGCAGCGGCGAGATGTCCTGGCCATCCAGGTAGATCGCGCCGGCGCTGGGCGTCTCGAAGCCGGCGATCATCCGCATCAGGGTGGTCTTGCCGCAGCCGGAGGGGCCGAGCAGCGCGAAGAACTCGTTCTGGCGGATGCTCAGCGACACCTGGTCCACCGCCGTCAGGCCCTCGCCGTAGGATTTGCTCACCTGCTCCAGCACCAGCAGGTCGGATGACTTAGTCATGGGCTTTGGGCACCTTGTTCAGACGTTGGGAGGCGAACAGCGCGGTGAAGCTGACCAGCATCACCAGGGTCGCGAGGGCGTTGATTTCCGGGGTCACGCCGAAGCGGATCATCGAATAGATCTGCATCGGCAAGGTGGTGGAGGCGCTGCCGGAGCCTGCGTTGAAGAAGGCGATGATGAATTCGTCCACCGACAGGGTGAACGCCAGCAGCCCGCCGGCCAGCACGCCGGGGAAGATCGCCGGCAGCAGTACGCGGCGCGCGGTGGTGAACCAGCCGGCACCCAGGTCGATGCTGGCTTCGAGGATCGAGTAGTCGAAGTGCTTGAGCCGCGTGCGTACCACCGCGCAGACGAAGGCGATGTTGAACACCACGTGGCTGAGGATGATCGAGTGCAGTCCCAGGCTCATCTTCAGCAGGTTGAAGAAGCTCAGCAGCGCGATGGCCAGGACGATGTCGGGAATGATCATCGGCGCCATCAGCAGGGTGTCGGCAATGTTGCTGCCTTTCTTGCCGCTGTTGCGTGCGCGCATTTCCACGCCCAGCGCTAGCAAGGTGCCGAGCACGCAGGCGATGAAGGTGGAGGTCAGTGCGACGATCAGGGTGTTCAGCGCCGCGTGCTGGATCGAGGCATTGGCCAGCAGCTTGGCGTACCATTTCAGCGAGGCGCCGCCCCACGCAGTGGGCAGGCCGCTGGCGTTGAACGACAGCAGGATCAGTACCAGGATCGGCACATAGAGGAAGGCGTACACCAGCCACAGGTGCGTGCCGAGGGCGAGTCCGGACGGGTTACGCATGGCGTTCGCCCTCCGCGCCCTGGGCCCGGCGCGAGACCATGGCCTGGATGAACAGCAGCAGCATCATGATGCCGATCAGGAAGAAGCTCAGCGCCGCGCCGAACGGCCAGTCCCGCGCGGTGAGGAACTGCGCGTAGATCAGGTTGCCGACCATCTGCACCTGCTTGCCGCCGAGCAGGTCGGCGGTGATGAAGTTGCCGATGGAAAGCACGAAGACGAACACCGCGCCGGCTGCCACGCCCGGCACCGATAGCGGCAGTATCACCCGGCGGAAGGTGGTCCAGCCGGAGGCGCCGAGGTCGCGCGAGGCTTCCCAGAGTTCGTTGTCGATGCGCGACAGCGAGCTGTAGATGGCGAGGATGACGAAGGGGATGTAGTTGTAGACCAGCCCCAGCACCACGGTGGCATCGGTGTAGAGCAGGTTGATCGGTTCGCCGCTGTAGCCCAGCAGGCTGAACAGGCGGTTGAGCAGGCCCTCGCGGTTGAGCAGCACGATCCAGGCGTAGGTGCGGATCAGGTAGTTGCTCCAGAACGGCAGCATCACCAGGAACAGGTACACCGCCTGCCGACGCGGCGTGCAGCGGGTGATCGCGTAGGCCGCCGGATAGCCGATGAGCACCGCGAACAACATGGCCAGGCCGGCGATCTTTGCCGAACGCAGGAGGATGTCGAGGTACAGCGGGTCCACCGCGCGGCGATAGTTCTCCCAGGTGAACACGTAGTCGATGCCGCCATAGGCGCCGCGCTCGAGGAAGCTGTAGACCAGCACCAGCAGGCACGGCAGCAACAGGAACAGGGCCAGCCAGCCCAGGCCGGGCGCGAGCAGCCAGGCCGACAATTTGCGGTCGGCGGATAAAGCGGTCATGCGTAGTTCCCCCAACCCCGCGCCAGGCGGGGTGCTTCAGGGTTATTCCGGAGAGCGTTGCGGGGCGCCGGCGCGACGCCCCTCCGCAGCCTTACTGGGCCGCCATGATCTCGGTCACGGCGCGGGTATAGGCCTTCTGCGTGGAACCACCGACGTCACGCAACTGCTGCTGCTTGACCAGCTCGGCCGGCGTGGTGGTGAGGTTCGGGTACTTGGCCAGCAGGTCCGGCTTGAGCGTCGCCATCGCCGCCTGGTTGGGCACCTTGTAGAGGATGTTCTCCGCGACCCAGGCGTGGTTGGCCGGCTCCAGCATGTAGTTGATGAAGCGGTAGGCGGCGTCGGGGTTCTTCGAGCTTTTCAGCACGACCATGGTGTCTACCCAGAGGTCGGAGCCCTCCTTGGGCACCACGAACTTGATCGACTCGTTGGCCTGGGTGCCGTAGTTGCACCAGCCGTCCCAGGCGTGGGCCATCAGCGCCTCGCCCGAGGCCAGCTTGGAATAGAAGGTGGTGTCGTCGAAGGACAGCAGACGCTTCTTGGTGGCGATCAGCTGGTCGCGCACCGCGTTGATCTGGTCCGGGTTGCCATCGTTCACCGACCAGCCGTTGGCCAGGAAGCCCGCGCCCAGCAGCCAGCGGTCGGTGGCGAGCATGGTGGTCTTGCCTTTCAAGGCATCGGAAGGCTTGAGCAGGTCGCTCCAGCTCGTCGGCGCCGGGCTGACCTTGTCCGAGCGGTAGCAGATGCCGGTGGTGCCCCAGGTGTAAGGCACGGAGAAATGGTTGCCGACGTCGTACTCCAGCTTCTGCGCTTCGGGGTAGAGATTCTTCAGGTTCGGCACCTTGGCCGGATCGATCTCGGCGAGCAGGCCCTGCTTGTGCAGGATCTCGGCGAAGGGCGAGGAAACGAACACCACGTCATAGCCTTCGCCGCCGGAGGCCATGAGCTTGCCCATGATCTCTTCGTTGGTGGCGTGCAGGGATTTGTCGGCTTCAAGGCCAGTGGCCTTCTGGAACTTCTCCAGGTTGTCCGGGGCCATGTAGCCGTCCCAGATGGAGATCACCAGATCCTTGGCGCTGGCCGTAGTGGCGGACAGCGTGAGCGCGAGGGTCGCCCCTGCGTAGAGCATGGTCTTCAGCTTCATCTTGCGCACCTGACGATGGTTGTTTTTGTGTGTCGACGGCAGCGGAACGAAAAGCGTACTACATGTCTTTTTTTCAAAATAAAAACCGAATGACTGGCGAAGTCAACAATTTCCTACAACCATTTCTCACATTCTTGTTGGACCATCCTCGCTATGGCATAAGGGGTCGCCCTCTATGACGGGCCTGCTGGAGAGAAGCCGCTTGAGCAAGGACACCGAGAAAAAACCGCGCACCAACCACCTGGAACTGGCCCGGCGGATCATCGAGCACGCCCAGGACAGCGGGCTGGGAGATGGCGACGGGCTGTCCGAGCAGCAACTGGCGCGCACCTTCGGTGTGTCGCGCACGCTGATCCGCGCAGGGCTGGACCTGCTGCTGGAACAGCAACTGGTGGCCCATGAGCCGGGCAAGGGCTATCGCTTGGCGGCCGACCCTTCCGCCCAGGTGCTCGGCCCCGCCCTGCCCCAGGCCGAGGAGGAAGCGCTGGCCGCCTCGGTACTGCGCGACCGCATGGCCGGGCGGCTGGGCAACAGCCTCAGCGCCAGCGAGCTGATGCGCCGCTACGACATCGGCCGCGCCGCCGCGCAGAAGGTGCTGGCGCAGCTCAGCGAAGACCAGGTGCTGGAGCGCGGCGCCGGGCAGAGCTGGTCATTTCGTCCGCTGCTGAACAACCTCGCGGCGCTGGAAGACAGCCTGCGCTACCGCCTGATCCTGGAGCCCGAGGCGCTGCTGGCGCCCGGCTTCGACCCCGACCTTGCACGCCTCGCGCTGCTGCGCGGCGCCATGCAGGACCTGCTCGGCGCGCCCATCGAGCGCTTCGACGTGGCGCAGTTCCGCGAGCTGGACATCGGCTTCCACGAGCTGATCGCCCAGGGCTGCGGCAACCGCTTCGTCGGCGATGCCCTGTTGCAGCACCAGCGCCTGCGCCGCCTGCCCAACCTGCTGCCGATGGTCAGCGTGCACCGCCTGCAGGAAGCCCTGCGCGAACACCTGCGGATCATCGAGCAGATCGAGCGCGGCCAGCTGGATATCGCCGCCGACCTGATGCGCCTGCACCTGCGGCTGTCCTTCGCGCAGCGTCCGCAGACCGCCAACCGCGGGATTCCGCAGTCACTCGCCGGAGCGCGCCGCTAAGTATTTTTCACTCACGGTGTTTTTTTTAACGAAAAAATGCAGTATCAGTTTCACGCAGTGCCCGTGAGCAACACCCGGATGTGCCCATGACACAAAGAACAAGAACCATCGCCTTCTTCCCCGAGGCCAGCTTCGGCGCCGCGCTGAACTGCATCGGCATCGCCCAGGCCCTGCGCGAACTTGGCGCGCGCCCGGTGTTCATCTGCCATGCGCATTTCCAGGGCATCTTCGCCGAGTACGGTTTCGCCGAGTACCCGTTGCAACTGGACTCGCCGCTGTCCGCCGCCGACCACCAGCACTACTGGGAGCGCTTCATCGAGCGCAACGTGCCTTACTTCGACCAGCCGCCCCTGGCGCAGATCGACAGCTACGTGGTACCGGCCTGGGAAGCCATCATCGATACCGCCATCGAGTCGGAAAAACCGCTGCAGCAGTTGCTCGCCCGGCTCAAGCCCGACGCCATCGTGCTGGACAACGTGGTCAGCTTCCCGGCCATCGCCGCCGCCGGCTGCCCCTGGGTGCGCATGGTCTCGTGCGCGGAAACCGAGCTGCCCGACGCCGCCGTGCCGCCCTACCTGTCCGGCGCGAGCAGCAGTGATGGGCAGGCCTGCGCGATCTACCGCGAGCACTATCTGCAGGCGACCAAGCCCGCACACGAGCGCTTCGCCCGCTTCCTCGCCGAGTGCGGCCACCCCGCCTTGCCCGCCGGCCAGTTCCTCGAGGATTCGCCCTGGCTCAACCTGCTGCTGTCGCCGACGCCGGTGCGCTACGCGCGCGAAAAACCGCTGCCCGCCGAGCGCTACCTGTACCTGGACGGTTGCGTGCGCAGCGAGGCGCCGTACGTCCCGCCTCAGTTCCCCCGGCATGACGACGCACCGCTGATCTACGTGAGCTTCGGCAGCCTCGGCGCCGCCGACGTGGCGATGATGCGCCGGCTGATCGACGCCGTGGCGCAGCTGCCCTACCGCTTCCTGATCAACGTCGGCGCCTACCGCGAGCACTACGACACGGTACCGGACAACGTCTACCTCGACAGCTGGTACCCGCAGCCGGCGGTGCTGCGCGAGTGCCAGCTGTTCATCCACCACGGCGGCAACAACAGCTTCTGCGAGGCGCTGTACTTCGGCCTGCCGTCGGTGATCATCCCCTACTGCTGGGATGGCCACGACAACGCCCGGCGCGCCGAGGAAGTGGGCGTAGCGCGCTACCTGCCGCGCTTCGAGGACCCGCTGGCAGTCCTGCCCGCCGCCCTGGCCGAACTGCTCGCTGACAAGGCCATGGCGCAACGCCTGAGCGCCGTGCGCGAACAGATGCAGGCCTCGCGCGGCACCGAGGCGGCGGCAAGGGCAATTCTGGGCATCTGTTCGGACCAGGCCTGAGCCTTTCGATCCCGCTCGCTCCGTGCACATGCGGATGGACCGCCGCTCCGCCCTCGCCGCTTCCTGGCGGACGCAGGACAGCAGCGCCTTCAATTTGCACGGCACGACAAAAATTGTAGAGTGCCTGGATACCCCAGCGACTGCGCCACCTCGACTTCGGCGTCGTCCAACCCGCCGAAGCCTCAGGCGACGAGCGGCCGCCTTCGCGAACGACGAGAAAATGCATGACTGAATCGACCCTGCAGGGCGGCGAGGAAGCGGCGCAAGCCCCCGAGCCCGTCGGCCTGTTCGAGGCCTTCCTGTTCTGGCTGAAACTGGGCTTCATCAGCTTCGGCGGGCCCGCGGGTCAGATCGCGATCATGCACCAGGAGCTGGTGGAGCGCCGCCGCTGGATCAGCGAGCGACGCTTTCTTCACGCGCTCAACTACTGCATGTTGCTGCCCGGCCCCGAAGCCCAGCAACTGGCCACCTACATCGGCTGGCTGATGCACCGGACCTGGGGCGGAGTCATCGCCGGGGCGCTGTTCGTGCTGCCCTCGCTGTTCATCCTGATCACCTTGTCGTGGGTCTATATCGCCTTCGGCGAAGTGCCGGTGGTTGCCGGCATCTTCTACGGCATCAAGCCGGCGGTGACGGCCATCGTGCTCCACGCGGCCCATCGCATCGGCTCGCGGGCCCTGAAGAATGGTTGGCTATGGGCCATGGCCGGGGCGTCCTTCGTGGCCATCTTCGCGCTCAACGTGCCCTTCCCGCTGATCGTGCTGATGGCAGCCGTGCTGGGTTACCTGGGCGGTCGCTGGCTGCCGGGCCACTTCGTCATCGGCGGCGGACACAACGCCGCCAGGACCAGTTATGGCCCGGCGGTGATAGACGACGATACGCCTACGCCCGCGCACGTGCGCTTCCGCTGGCAACACCTGCTGCGGCTGGCGGTGATCGGCGCCGCCCTGTGGGTTCTGCCCATGGCCCTGCTCACCGCTTCTTTCGGTTGGAACGGCACGCTGACCCAGATGGGCTGGTTCTTCACCAAGGCCGCGCTGCTGACCTTCGGCGGGGCCTATGCGGTGCTGCCCTACGTCTACCAGGGCGCGGTCGGCCATTATGGCTGGCTGTCGCCGACACAGATGATCGACGGCCTGGCCCTGGGTGAAACCACACCCGGCCCGCTGATCATGGTGGTGGCCTTCGTCGGTTTCGTTGGCGGTTATGTTCATCCGATGTTCGGCGCCGATCACGCCTTCCTTGCCGGCGCCGTCGCCGCCAGCCTGGTCAGCTGGTTCACCTTCCTGCCGTCGTTCCTGTTCATCCTCGCCGGCGGCCCGCTGGTGGAGTCGACGCATAACGAGCTGAAATTCACCGCACCGCTGACCGGCGTCACCGCCGCCGTGGTCGGCGTGATCCTCAATCTCGCGCTGTTCTTCGGCTATCACGTGCTCTGGCCGCAAGGCTTCGCAGGCACGTTCGACTGGCCCTCGGCACTGATCGCCATCGCCGCGGCAGTTGCGCTGTTCCGCTTCAAGCGCGGCGTAATCCAGGTGTTGCTTGGCTGCGCGCTCGCGGGTCTGGCAGTGCATTTGCTGCGCGGCTGACAGCAGCGCCAACGGCAGGCGCAGGGCATGATGACCGCCAGGCCAAAAGGTCATGCCTAAAGGTTCTGCAGGATTTCTCCGCCTCGCTCCACAGACACCGCAGCGGACACCACGCTGATCTACGCCCCTGCCGCCGCCCTGGCGATGGTGATCGACCGGATGACGCAGGGATATGCACGGCCAGCTCGCTGAGAAGCTGCGGCGTTCCGGAACTTGCCTGGCGGCGCGCCCCGCCGCCAGGCCACCGCAGATCAGCCGGCGAGGAACGCCCGCTGCTGCGCCAGGTCCTGCTCGGCCTGTCGTTCCAGGCCGATGAAGCGCATCACCCGCTCGCCGCAGTCGCCGTTGCGGATGCTCGCCGGCGCGGCGTCGACCTGCACCTGGCCGTGCTCCATGAAGATCACCCGGTCGGAAATCGACAGGGCGAAGTCCATCTCGTGGGTGACGATCACCATGGTCATGCCTTCCTTCGCCAGGTCGCGGATCACGTTGAGCACATCGCCCACCAGCTCCGGGTCCAGCGCCGAGGTCGGTTCGTCGAACAGCATGATCGCCGGCGCCATGGCCAGCGCGCGGGCAATGGCCACGCGCTGCTGCTGGCCGCCGGAGAGCTGGTGCGGGTACTTGTTCGCATGGGCCAGCAGGCCGACCTTGTCCAGTAGCGCCAGGGCCTTCTGCTCGCAGATGTCGCGCCCGGCCAGGCCGTGGAAGCGCGGCGCCAGGGTGACGTTGTCGAGGATGGTGCGGTGCGGGAACAGGTTGAAGTTCTGGAACACCATGCCGATGTGCTGCACGCCCTCGCGCAGGCGCGCAGGGTCCGGCTTGCCGGCTTCGATGTAGGGCTTGCCGAACAGCTCGGTAGCGCCGCCGTCGATGCTCTCCAGGCCGTTGACGGTGCGAATCAGCGAGGTCTTGCCGGAGCCGGACGGACCGATGATCGAAACCACCTCGCCGTTGCCCACGCTCAGGTCGACGCCCTTGAGGACTTCATGGGTGCCGTAGCTCTTGCGGATACCCTTGAGCTTCAGCGCGGGCGGCGCACCGGCCGGGGCGACCTCACGACTGGCCACGGGGGTTGCCGGCAGGTTCTTGCGCAGGCTGTCCAGGGCTTCGGCGGCCAGGGTGTCCGGCTTGCGGGCGCTGAGGTCCAGGCGGTGCTCCAGGTACTGCAGGCCCCAGCCGAACAGGGTGACGATCAGCACGTAGTAGATGGCCACCGCCGAGAGGGTTTCCATGACCAGGAAGTTCTGCGCATAGAGGCGCTCGCCGACCTGCAGCAGCTCGGTGAGGGAAATGACCGAGACCAGCGAGGTCAGCTTGACCACGGTGACGTACTCGTTGATCAGCGTCGGCAGCGAGATGCGGAACGCCTGCGGAATGACGATCAGGCGCTGGATGCCGATGCCGCCCATGGCCAGGGCGCGACCAGCTTCCTTCTGGCCCTTGGCCACGGAGATCAGGCCGCCGCGATGGATCTCGGCCATGTACGCCGCTTCGGTCAGCACCAGGGCCAGCAGGCCGGAGATGAACGGGTTGGACAGCAGCACGCCGCTGGCCGGGAAGAGCTGCGGCAGGTTGTAGACGAACACCACCAGCACCAGCAACGGCACGCTGCGGAAGAACCAGATGTACAGCGCTGTCGGCGCACGCAGCCAGCGCGATCCGGAGAGCTTGGCGCAGGCGAGGAAGAAACCCAGGACCATGCCGATCAGCCAAGTCAGAGTGCTCAGCTCGATCACCGTGACGCACGCTTTCCAGAAATCCGGCAAGGAGAACAGGGAGAAGAAGTAGGACCAGTCGAATTGCATGGAGACCTCGGCGAACGAGGCTGGCGCGAGGCCAGCCCCGTCTTTCATGTTGCGTTAAAGCGAAATCACTCGGTCGCCGGAGCTTCTTCCAGAGCGTACTTCTTCAGCAGGGCAGCGAATTCGCCGCTGTCCTTGGTCTTCTGGAAGGCGCTCTTGAGTGCGTCGTACAGCTCCTGGTTGCCCTTCTTCACGTACATGCCCAGGGTCTGCTTGTAGATCAGCTCGCTGGAGCTGACCACCACGCGGCCCTTGGAGCGCTCGGCGATCATGTGCGCGGCGCCGGAAATCTCCACCTGGGCCTGGACGTTCTTCGACAGCAACGCCTGGGTCACTTCCGGCGCGGACGGGTATTCGCTCACGCTGATGGCGCCCTTGCCGTTGGGTACGCAGTAGGTCTTGGACAGCTCCTCGAACTTCGGCACCCAGGTGGTGCCCTTTTCCAGGCCGATCTTCTTGCCGCAGAGGTCTTCGGGCTTCGCCGGGCGATCGGTGCTGTCGGCCGGGACCATGATGGCTGCGCCGGTCTGCGCGTAGGGGATTGCCAGGGCCTGCGCGGTACGCTCGGGTGTGACGTACATGCCGGAGATCACGGCGTCGAAGTGGCCGGCGTTCAGACCCAGGATCAGCCCGGAGAACTTGGTGTTCACGAAGCTCGCCTTGAGGTCCATATGCTTGGCCAGCAGCTCGGCCAGCTCGGGGTCGGACCCCACCACCTTGTCGCCGTCGTAGGACTCGAAGGGCGGATAGGTGATTTCCATGCCGACCTTGAATTGCCCCGGCGTGGCGGTCAGGGCGGCGCTGGCGGTCTGCAGGGTACCCAACAGGGCGGCGCCGACAATGGCGGCGGCCAGGAGAGTGCGGGGGGTTTTCAGCATGGTGATTGCTCCAGTCTAGGGTTGCGCGCGGCTCAGGAAGGCTGCGTCTGTTTTTTCAGGTGGCCGAAGCTGGACGGCTTGCGCGCCCGCTCCGGCAGTGCCAGCTCACCGTCGGCGACCTTGCGGCGCAGGTAGCTGTAGGTCTGCAGCGCCTGGCTCCACATGTGCTCGCCGATGGCGATGGTTTCGTACTCCTGGGCGCCGTTGTCGAACTGGGGCAGCGGACGGATCTGCGTGTGGTAGTCGCAGGCGTAGAACAGCGGGAACGAGTAGCGCTCCTCGCGCACCGTGCGGACCCGGTGGGCGGTCGCGACGAAGGCGCCGTTGGTCATCACCTCCAGCATGTCGCCGATGTTCACCACGAAGGCACCCGGCACCGGCGGCGCGTCGATCCATTCGCCGTCCTCGTTCATCACTTCCAGGCCCGGCTGGGTGGCATGCAGGATGGTGAAGCACTCGTAGTCGGTATGCGCCCCGATGCCCGGTGCGTCCTGCGCCTCGCCGTCGAAGGGGTAATGGATCAGGCGCAGTTTCGACGGCGGCCGGCTCACCAGCGGGTCGAAATAGCCCTCCTCCAGGCCCAGCGCCAGGGCGAAGCCGTCGAACAGCTTGCGGCCGAGGGCGAACACCGCCTGGTAGTAGGCGCTCACCTGCTGCTGGAAGCCGGGCAAGTCCGGCCAGCGGTTCGGCCCGAGCAGCGGCGTGCCGGCCAGCACCAGCGGGTCGTCGGCGGCCACTTCGAAGCCGACGTCGAAGGCTTCCTTGTGGTCCGGCTTGCCCTTGGCGTAGACCTCCTCGCCTTCCGGGACGAAGCCCTTGTGGCTTTCCGAGACGCCGATGTAGTGGCGCATCTTGGCTTCCAGCGGCTGGGCGAAGTAGTCCCGTGCAGCCGCCTGCAGGCCCTCGATCAGCTTCGGATCAAGACCATGGTTGCGGATGTAGAGGAAGCCCACTTCTCGGGCCGCCTTGCCCAGTTCGTCCGCCACCGCCTGGCGTTCCTCCAGGCGCGGGCTGAACAGCCCGCCGATGTCGATGACGGGAATGGAGGTGAAGGCTCTGCTCGCTTGCTCCTGCATGTTCGATGGCTCCATCGGTTCGGATTCAGGATTGGAGGAAACGCTGGAAGTGGTGTCGCTCTTCGTCGGCCATCCAGCGGTTCAGGGCCCACAGATCGGCGACCGGGGCATTGGTGAAAGGCAGGTGGTGCAAATAGCCGTCCGGGCCGAATTCCGGGGTCAGAGTCGTTGTCTCTTGGCCGCGAGCCCGCTGGGCACGCCACACGGCCTCCCAGTGCCGCTGGTGGAAGGCCAGCGCCTTGGCGTATTCCGGCGCGCCGGGGTGCGGCACTTGCGGCCCCTGGTCGTAGCCGACGCGGGCCTGGATGTGCTGCACGCGCTCGACGAAAGGCGCGAGATCATCGGCGGGGTCGTCGAGCAGGCGCTCGCAGACCACCACCCAATGGCTGATATCGGTGGTGAAGCGCAGCTCGGGCACCTGGCGGATCAGTTCGAGGGTCACCCAGGGGCTGTACAGCGAGCGTGCGCGGTGAATCTCGAAGAGGCAGGTCAGTTCCTGCGCGGCGGCCAGCTCCAGGGCGCGGCCGAAGAAGTCGACCTGCGCGGCAAGCGGCCAGCGATCGTTGCCGGCCAGGGTGTTGACCAGGCGCGGCGACAGTTCGGCGGCGTAACCCAGCTTGCGCTGCAGGTCGTCCAGGTGATTCTGCGGGCTGGCCGCCTGGTCGGGCAGCACGTCGTGGGCGGTGAACAGGGTCGCGATATAGGGCACCCCTTCTGCTGCCAGCAATCGTGCATATTCGGCGCGGATGGCAGGCTCCAGGGGCAGCCGCGCTTCCAGGCCGTCGAAGCCGGCCTCGCGCAGTTCGGCGATGGCCTGCGGCCAGCCACGGGTGTAGCCCCACAGGGTGCGGAAGATTTCGAGTCGCATGAACGAACTCCGGGCAGGGTTAACCGCGCCGTCGGGCACGGCGAAGAATTCGGCAGGAGGTTCAGCGCACGGGCGCGGCGGCTGAAAGCGTCAGGCGTCGAAACGCGTCGGCGGATGCTGGGAAGGAGGTGGAGCGGAAAAACTGCGCAAGCATGGACATGGTGATATTCCTCTGACAGACCGCTGCTTCGCGGGCCTGTACTCGCCGATTGTTGTTGTATGCCTGGCGTGTGGTCGCCGGGCTTTGGCAGTAAGGAACAACAGCACGGCCGGAGCTTTTCAGACGCTCCGGTCCGCGTAGACCAGACCTCAGCGGCCTGGTGTGAATGCAGTTGTCGCAGCTTGATGGGCTGGAGAAAATAGCCCTGTGCAAATAATTACTTCAGATTTTTCAAAAGTAATTTTCCTTGAATGAAGCGGGAATTCGCTCGGCAGAACACAGCACCGGACAGGTCGTCCGATCGTGGCGCGCCGCCCTGGCGAGCCGTCTGGGGGTGGTCCGACACCCGGAGGGAAAATGCCTGACGCCGGGCGGCATCAGGCAGTGGGCGAGTGCTGTGGCTCCGCCGCTTGCAGCAGCAGCCAGTCGATCAGCTCGCGCAATTGCGGCGACGTCTCGCGGCGTTCGGGATACACCAGGTAATACGCCGCCCCCGTGCGCACCTTCAGTTCGAAAGGCGCCACCAGTCGCCCAGCGCGAAGGTCATCACCGATCAGCGCCCAGTCGCCCATGGCCACGCCGGCGCCCTGGGTGGCCACCGAAACGGCGAGGTCGAGGGTGTCGAAGTGCTGGCCCTTGCCCATGTTGCTGACCCGGGTGCCGGCCGCGGACAGCCAGGCCTCCCAGTCGCGCTGGTCGCGGGTCGGGTGCAGCAGCATGTGCCGCTCCAGGTCCTCCAGGGCGCCCAGGGGCAGCGGGCCGTGCAGCAGTTGCGGGGCGCAAACCGGCGTCAGTTGCTCGTCGAACAGCCGATGGCAAGCCGGGCCGTCCTTCTTCTGCACGCTGTAGACCACCGCGGCGTCGAACTCCTCGCTACGAAAATCCACCGAGTGCTGTACGGTGGTGGTCAGCTCCACCGGCACGTCCGGACGCTCGGCCTGCCATTGCAGCAGCCGTGGCAACAGCCAGCGCATGATGCAGGTTGGCGCCTTGAGTTGCAGTGCCTCGCGCTTGCCACCGACCTCCTCCATCGCCTCTTCGATCAACGCGAACACCTGCTGGATGCGCGGCAGCAGCTCGCGCCCCTGGGGCGTGAGGGTCAGGCCGCGTGCCTGCCGCTGGAACAGCGTATAGCCCAGATGGCTTTCCAGACCGGCGATCTGCCGGCTCACCGCGCCCTGGGTGATATGCAGGAGGCCGGCCGCGCGGGTGAAGTTGCAGCATTGCGCGGTGACCAGGAAGGTGTGCAGGGCAGGCAGAGGGGGCAAGCGCTTCATCGGGGCTCAGGCATGAGGTGAAGACATGCCTAGTATGACAAATTTTGGTTTGTCAGCGCCCTCGCCCGACAGGTCCAATGCCGTCTCCCCGCGCGCTCCCGCCTCTGCCTGCCGCCCGGTTTTCCAGGTGGAGACACCGCGATGACGCGCCGGACCGACGACCCACAATAAGGATGAAGTCCATGGCCACATGCGGCGAAGTACTGGTGAAATTGCTCGAAGGCTACGGCGTCGAGCAGGTGTTCGGCATCCCCGGCGTGCATACCGTGGAGCTCTATCGCGGGCTCGCCCGCTCGAAGATCCGCCACGTCACGCCGCGCCACGAACAAGGCGCCGGCTTCATGGCCGACGGCTATGCGCGCACCAGCGGCAAGCCCGGCGTGTGCTTCATCATCACCGGCCCGGGCATGACCAACATCGCCACGGCCATGGCCCAGGCCTACGCGGACTCGATTCCCATGCTGGTGATCTCCAGCGTACAAGCGCGCAGCCAGCTAGGCGGCGGTCGAGGCAAGCTGCACGAGCTGCCCTCGCAGAGCAGCCTGGTCGCCGGTTGCAGCGCCTTCTCCCACACCCTGATGTCGGCCGCCGAACTGCCGGCCGTGCTGGCCCGCGCCTTTGCCCTGTTCCAGGCTGGCCGGCCGCGTCCGGTGCATATCGAGATTCCCCTCGACGTGCTGGTGGAAGACGCCGACGCGCTGCTGTCGAGCCAACCGATCCGGGTATCCCGCGCCGGCGCAGCGCCGGAGGCGGTGACCGAAATGGCTGGCCTGCTCGCAAGCGCACGACGCCCGTTGATCCTCGCCGGCGGCGGTGCCGTCGACGCCGGACCGGCTCTGCAGCGACTGGCCGAGCGCCTGCAGGCGCCGGTGGCGCTGACGATCAATGCCAAGGGCCTGCTGCCCTCGCAGCATCCCCTGCTGATCGGCTCGACGCAGTCCACCGACGCCACCCGCGAACTGGTCAATGAGGCCGACGTGGTGCTCGCGGTCGGCACCGAGCTCGGCGAAACCGACTACGACGTGACCTTCGCCGGCGGGTTCAAGATCCCTGGCGCGCTGCTGCGCATCGATATCGATCCCGACCAGACCGTGCGCAACTATCCGCCGCGAGCCGCGCTGGTGGCCGACGCCGGGCTGGCCCTGGATGCTCTGCTGGGCGCCCTGGAGGACCGGAATCCGGCGGTCGATACGGAGCATTGGGGCTGCCGCCGTGCCGGCCGCCTGCGCGAAGCGGTGCTGGCCTCGCTGGACGACAACCTGCGTGCCCAGACCCGCTTCCTGCGCGTTGCGCTGGAGGAGCTGCCCGACGCGGTACTGGTCGGCGACTCGACCCAACCGGTGTACACCGGCAACCTGACCCTGGACCTTGAGAAGCCACGCCGCTGGTTCAACTCCTCCACCGGCTACGGCACCCTCGGCTATGCCCTGCCGGCCGCCATCGGCGCCTGGCTGGGAGACGCCACGCGACGCCCGGTGCTGTGCCTGATCGGCGACGGCGGGCTGCAATTCACCCTGCCGGAACTGGCCAGCGCGGTGGAAGCGCACGTCCCGCTGATCGTCCTGCTGTGGAACAACCACGGCTACGAGGAAATCAAGCGCTACATGGTCAACCGCGACATCGAGCCGGTCGGCGTCGACATCTACACCCCCGACTTCGTCGGCGCGGCCCGGGCGCTGGGCTGCAAAGCCCATCGCGCCAGCGACGAAGCGGCGCTGCGAGCCGCGTTGCGGGAAGCCAGCGCCTGCTCACTGCCCACCCTGATCGAGATCGACCAGGCCTCCTGGATGAGCAGCCAGGGCTGACACCTCACTCTCCCTGCCGCACCCGGGCGGCAGGGGTCCTTCCGGGAAACTTTCCCGCCACGCGCCGATTCCACGGCGCGTCTTTTTTTTCGTTGAACCGCTCTGTGGCGGGCCTTTCAGGGAAGGTCTGCAGCCCGCGCATGGGCGCACGCCAGCCATGCATGCAAGACATGGCTTCGATGACATTTTTTCGATTGTTGGCACTACGCCGAGGTCGCAGGATGACCCCGCCGAACAGCCTGCGCCCCCCGGATTCCGGGACCGCCAGGCGTATCCGGCCCGCGGGGGTCGACAGCCCTGACCTCCCGCAGCACACCCGTGACCTTCCTAAACAAAAGCGATAAGAGCAAAGGAGTCCCCGATGGGCGAGCGTGATTTCAGCAGAAGGCAATTCATCAAAACGGTAGGCGCTGCCTCGGTGGCCGCGGCTGCCCTGTCCATGCCCTTCATCCGGGCCAGCGCCAGCGACAACCGCTTCCAGGGCAAGACCCTGCGCCTGCTCACCTGGTCCGACGACACCGGCCTTGCGGCGCTGCGCAATATCGCCGCGACCTTCGAGGCCAAGACCGGCGCCAAGGTGATCGCCGACCGTACCGGCAGCACCTCGGAGATGGTCGCCAAGCTCAAGGCCGGCGGCGACCGCCCGCAGTACGACGTCATCACCCTGGCCGGCGTCGGCGCCGAGGGCCTGGCCAGCGCCGGGCTGCTGGAGAAACCCGACCTCAACCGCCTCCCCAACCTCAAGGACGTACCGGCGCAGTACCAGACCGGCGCCGACGGCCACGGCATCGGCTACCTGCTGTGGTGCAACAGCCTGGTTTACAGCACGCGCACGGTGAAGGACGTGCCCGACAGCTACGCGGCCCTGTGGGATGAGAATTACGCCGGGCGCCTGTTCCTGCCGCCGCCGAACTGGACCGAGGCCATGGACCTGATCATCATCGCCGCCAAGCTGGCCGGCGGCGACGAGCACAACATCGAGCCCGGCTTCAAGAAGCTCGAAGAGCTCAAGGACCGTGTCATGACCCTGGGCGAGAACCCCAACCAGATCGCCGAGCTGTTCCGCACCGGCTCGCTGGATATCGGCGGCCTCTACGCGCCGGCGTTCTTCCCCAAGCAGATCCGCGATCCCAACTACGGCCTGGGCGCCACCTTCGGCATGAAGGAAGGTTTCTACACCGACCTGATGCTCTCGGTGCTGCCCAGGAGCCGTCCGGGCGACATCGACCTGGCCCACGCCTTCATCGACCACTCCCTCGACCCCCACGTGCAGGGCAAGATGGCCGAGGACATCTTCAACGGCCCGGTCAACGCCAAGGCGATCATCTCCGCCGAAGCGCGCAAGAGCCCGTACATCCTCACCCCGGAGCAGATCGCAGAGAAGGCGATCATGCACGACAACGCCTTCCTCTCCACCGTCCACGACCAGTGGATCCGCCGCTACACGGAAATCTTCTCTTCCTGATGCAGCCATGGTCGCCACGGCGGCCATGAACCTTCGTGCGCAAGTGGCCGGAACCACCTGCGCGCGATGCGGACATCCTCCGTTCTGACGAGAGACGCGATATGCAATCGAGCAATCCGACCCGCCCGGTCGGCGTGGCGCCCCTGCGCCCGGCCCGGGCGTTTTCACCCACGGCGCGAGCCTGGCTGTTCCTCACCCCGTCCCTGTGTTTCCTTATCGTGCTCATCGCCGCCAGCCTGCTGGTGGTGCGCATGAGCGTCGGCGAGAACGGCGCCGAGTGGAGCGGCTTCAGCCTGGCCAGCTACGCCCAGCTGCTGCAGCCCTACTACCTCAAATCGCTGCTGCTGACGCTGCGCCTGGCCTTCGTCAGCGCGTTGATCGCCGTGCTGCTGGCCACCCCGGTCGGCTACAGCATGTCGCGCCTGCAATCGCCCCTGCTGCGGCGGATATTCCTCGCCGCCGTGCTGCTGCCGCTGCTGGTCAACCTGCTGCTGCAGAGCTACGGCTGGCTGGTGATCCTCGGCCCGGCGGGCATGCTCAACAAGGCCCTGCTTGCCCTGGGCCTGATCAAGCGCCCGGTGATGCTGCTGTACAACCAGAACGGCGTACTGATGGGGCTGGTACAGACCGCGTTCCCGCTCGCCGTACTGCCCATCGCCAGCGCCATGCGCGGCATCTCGCGCAGCTACGAGGAAGCGGCAGCGACCCTTGGGGCCAGCCGCTTCCAGGTGTTCCGCCAGGTGGTGTTGCCCATGAGCCTGCCCGGCATTCTCACCGGCGCCACCCTGGTGTTCGCCTACAACGCCAGCAGCTTCGTGGTCCCACTGCTGCTGGGCGGGCGGCGCGTGCCGATGCTCGCGGTGATGGTCCATGACCAGATCGCTCCGCTGATGAACTGGCCGGCCGCCTCCGCCGCCGGCGTGGTGCTGATCGTCACCACCCTCGCCATCATGACCCTGTCGGAAGTCGTCACCGGTCGTCGCCGGCGCATCCTGGAGGCTTCGCAATGAGCAACCTGTCCCGCCGCCAGCCCACCCTGCCGGGCGATACCGGCCGCTTCGCCCTGGTGCTTTCGGGCATCATCCTGCTGCTCGCCGTGCTGCCGATCCTGACAATGATCGTGATGTCCTTCAGTGGCGCGGCGAACCTCGACTTCCCGCCCAGCAGCTACAGCCTGCAGTGGTACCAGGCGGCCTGGCACACCTTCGTCTCGCCCGATGCCAGCGACGTGCTCAGCCTCGGCAAGGCGCTGAGCACCAGCCTGCTGGTGTCCTGCCTGACGATGGTTCTCGCCACCCTGGTCGCGGTGCCTGCGGCCTACGCGCTGACCCGTTGCGAGTTCCGCGGCAAGGCCGTCGCCCTGCAACTGATGTCGTTGCCGCTGGTGTTTCCCATGGTGGTACTGGGCCTGGCCCTGCTGCTGGTGTTCGACAGCCTGCCGCTGCACCTGGACACCTCGCGCCTGGTCATCGCCCACGTGATCCTCGCCCTGCCCTTCGTGGTGAAGAACTGCACGGCGGCCATGGTCGCCATCGGCAGCGAGGTCGAGGAAGCCGCGCAGATGCTTGGCGCCGCGCCGCTGCGCGCCATCGTCGATGTGGTCGTGCCGCTGATGCGCTCGGGCATCCTCGCCGGGATGCTGCTGGCCTTCATCGTCTCGTTCAACGAATTCACCGTGACCTACTTCCTCTACAACATCGACGTGATGACCGTGCCGATCTGGATGTACAGCCGCACCGTGTCCTCGCTCGACCCCACCGTGTTCTCGTTCGCCGTGCTGATCGTGCTGATCGACTTCGTCCTCATCTGGGCGCTGGAGAAGCTGGTTGGCGAAAGTGGCGTGTCGTTCTGATTCGAGGTGAAGAAATGAATGGATTGAAACTGCAAAACGTCGAGAAGCACTACGGCACCGCCTGCGCCGTGAAGGACGTGAACCTGCACCTGCCGCAGGGCAAGCTGGTCTGCTTCCTTGGCCCCTCCGGCTGCGGCAAGACCACGCTGCTGCGCATGATCGCCGGCCTGGAAAGCCTCAGCGGCGGCGAGATACTCCTGGACGGCGAGGACATCAGCCGGATCCCGGCGCACCAGCGCAACTTCGGCATGGTGTTCCAGTCGCTGGCGCTGTTCCCGCACATGACCGTCGGCGAGAACATCGCCTATCCGCTGAAGCTGCGCGGAGTCGGCAAGGCCGAGCAGCAGGCGCGCGTCGCCGAGCTGCTGCAGCTGATCCAGCTGCAGCAGATGGTCGACCGGCCTGTGGCCAAGCTGTCCGGCGGCCAGCGCCAGCGCGTGGCGATCGCCCGCGCCATCGCCTCGCATCCCAAGCTGCTGCTGCTCGACGAGCCGCTGTCGGCCCTCGATGCCAAGCTGCGCGAGTCGATGCAGGTGGAGATTCGCCAGCTGCAGCAGCGCCTGAACATCACCACCATCATGGTCACCCACGACCAGCGCGAGGCCATGACCATGGCCGACGTCGTGGTGGTGCTGGGCGAACACCGCATCCAGCAGGTCGGCACGCCGATCGAGATCTACCGCAATCCGGCCAACGCCTTTGTCGCCGACTTCATCGGCTCGGGCAATATCTTCACCGCGACCGCGCTGGGCAACGGAGTGGTCGGGCTGCCTGGCGGCGGGGCACTGAACGCGGCGCACTGCCCCAGCATCCAGCCTGGGTCCAGCGTGCGCATGCTGGTGCGCCCGGAGGACCTGCAACTGTCGACGGAGCCGGTAGCCGCGGCCAATCGCCTGGATGGAACCGTGACCTTCATCCGCGACATAGGCGCGACCATCGAGACCACCGTCCAGTGTTCCGGCATCTCGCTGACCGCCCTCAGCATGCCCTGCCATGACATGGGCCTGCGCGTGGGCCAGGCCGTATCGGTGACCATTCCCGAACAGGCCTGCCGCGTACTCGGCGCCTGATGTGGCCGCGCCGGCCGCTGGGAGGTCGCCGGCGCGCCGTTACACCGGTTTCGCAGTGCGGGTATCGCCGTATGGGACGGTGGGTTGGGTGACGGCATTCCCTGGTTCGTCCCGACATGCTATTGATGCCGGACATTTATCAATAGCGCGGCATTTCGATGAGCATCAATTTCGACCTGGACGACCTTCAAGCCTTCCGTGCCGTCGTCGAGAAAGGCAGCTTCCGCAAGGCGGCCGAGGCTGTGAAGATTACCCAGCCCGCGCTCAGCCGGCGCATCGAGAAACTCGAATCGGCGTTGAACGTGCGGCTGTTCGAGCGCACGACCCGCAAGGTGAGCCTCACCCCGGTCGGTCGCGCCTTCCTGCCGGAAGTCGAGCGGGTGCTCGATCACCTGGACAGTGCCTTGATGAGCATCGCCGAGGTCGCCTCGAGCAGGACCGAGCGCGTCACCATCGCCTGCGTGCCCTCGGCGGCCTATTACTTCATGCCCCAGGTGGTGAGCGAATTCCATCGCCTCTACCCGCGCATCAAGATCATGGTGCTGGACTCCAGCGCCAATGACGTCAACGCGGCGGTGGCCAGCGGCGAAGCCGACTTCGGCGTCAGTTTCAGCGCTCACCTGGACCCGGGGCTGACCTTCGAGCTGCTGCTCGAGGAGCGCTATGTGATGGCCTGCCGGCGCGACCACCCCCTGGCCGACCGGCCTTCGGTGACCTGGAACCAGATGTACGAGCACGACTACATCTCGCTGGACAAGACGTCGGGTAATCGCCTGATCCTGAGCCAGGCCCTGAAGCGCCTGCACCCAACCCGGCAAAGCATCTGCGAAACGCGGCATGTGACCACGGCCATCGGCCTGGTCGAGGCCGGACTGGGCGTTGCGGCGGTGCCGTCGATCGCCATGCCGCGGACGCATCACCCGCTGCTCACCGCCGTGCCGCTGGAGGAGCCGCAGGTGGTGCGCAACGTCGGCCTGATCAAGTGCCGCGGACGCGCGCTGACGCCCGCGGCACTGGAGCTGGAGCGGCTGGTCAGGGACATGCCGGTGCAGTCAGCGGGGGATTGAGTCCAGCCCGCTCGACTGGATCACCGGCTGCGCAGCCGGCGAGGACAGGTAGGCCAGCAGCGCCCTGGCCTGCTCCGGATGCCTGGCGTTGCGCACAATACCGGCGGAGTAACGGGTGATGGACTGCAGGCTTTCCGGAATCCTGCCGACGAACGTCACCCCGGGGACGGGCAGCAGTTCGGCCACCTGCTGGAAGCCGATCTCGTATTGCCCCGAGGCCACCACCGAAGCCACCGGTATCCGCTCGATCATCCGGGCCTTCGAGGCTACCGACTGCTGCACACCCAGCTTGCGGAACAGCTCGTTCTGGATGTACACCCCGCTGGCGCTGTCGGAGTAGGCAAGCGACCTGGCATCGAGCAGGGTCTTTCTGAACGCGTCTTCGGAGCCGATGTCCGGCTTGGCAGCCCCCTGCCTCACCACCATGCCGATGCGCGAATCCGCCAGTTCGACCTTGGAAGCCGGGTCGACCCTGCCCTGGTGGATCAGCTCATCCAGCGCATAGCCCACCATGATCACCACATCGGCGTTCTCGCCCCGCTCGAGCCGCTTGGGTATGGCCTCGCGGGCCTGCCCCATGGACGGGCCAAGCACCGTATGGATCGTGTCGCCGCTGCGCTCGGCGAAGTTCGCGCTCAACTGTTTGAATGCCGCGGTGAATCCGCCGGAGGTCATGACATCCAGCTCCTCGGCCGATGCGGCGCCATTGAGCGCGCAGAGGCCGATGGCGAGCGCGGCAAGGTGTTTCGCCAATCTCTTCATCAGGGGGTCTCTCAGTCAGGCTGGCTGCGCAACGCGCGCGGAGCTGTCGCGATACAGCAGCAGGGTCGAGCAGAGCGCACAAAGCGCGGCGAAGGTCATCCAGTATCCCGGTGCGCCCTTGTCGCCGCTCAGGTGGATGAGCCAGGTACAGATCGCCGGCGTGAAGCCGCCGAACACCGCCGTCGCCAGGCTGTAGGCCAACGAGAAACCCGCGACCCGAACCTCGACCGGCATGATCTCGGTGAGGGCCGGGATCATCGCCCCGTTGTAGAGGCCATAGAGGAAGGACAGCCAGAGCAGGACCTGCAGCATGTGTCCGAAGCTGGGTGAAGCTGCCAGGAAGGACAGTGCCGGATAAGCCGTGAAGACAGCCAGGAGCGTCATGGCGATGAGCATGGGCTTGCGCCCGAAACGATCGCTCAGATGACCGCCGATGGGCAGCCAGACGAAGTTCGAGACGCCGACGAGCAGAGTGACGAGCAAGGCATCCGTGGCGCTGAGGTTGAGGACGCTCTTGCCGAAGGTCGGTGCGTACACGGTGATCAGGTAGAACGCGGTGGTGGTCATGGCCACCATCAGCATGCCAGCCACGACGACGTTCCAGTTCCGCCCCAGCGTGGCGAACACCTGTTTCATCGTCGGACGCTGGGCGCGCCGGGTGAACTCCTCGGTTTCCTCGAGGCTGCGGCGGAGCACGAAGATGAAGGGGACGATCACACAACCCACCGCAAAGGGAATCCGCCACCCCCAGTCGGCCACCACCGCCGGCGCCATGAACTGGTTCAACGCGTAGCCCAGTGCCGCGGCCACCACGATG
The DNA here is from genome assembly GCF_022380625.1 of Pseudomonas sp. DP-17. Taxonomy (NCBI): domain Bacteria; kingdom Pseudomonadati; phylum Pseudomonadota; class Gammaproteobacteria; order Pseudomonadales; family Pseudomonadaceae; genus Pseudomonas; species Pseudomonas sp. DP-17. The sequence continues at coordinate 90,781 of NZ_JAKSXG010000002.1, read as the reverse complement.
GCCGCCTGCTGGCTCGCCGACTGCCAACTGGTGTAGAAGCCCTTGCGCCCCGGCGTCGCCATTTCCGCCAGGTAGACCGAGACGCCGCCAAGCTCGGCGCCAGCGGAAAAGCCCTGCAGCAGCCGCCCGACCAGCACCAGCAACGGCGCCCAGAGACCGATGGTGGTGTAACCCGGCACCAGGACGATCAACAGCGTGCCGCTGGCCATGATCGACAGCGTGACGATCAGGCCTTTCTTGCGCCCCGCATCGTCGATGTACGCGCCGAGGATCACCGCGCCGAGCGGACGCATCAGGAACCCCGCGCCAAACACCGCAAAGGTCATCATGAGCGAGGCGAACTCGCTGGAGGACGGGAAGAAAACGGCAGCTATCTGTGTGGCGTAGAAGCCGAAGAGAAAGAAATCGAACTGCTCGAGGAAGTTACCCGAGGTCACTCGAAACACGGCGCCCGCCTTTGAGCGTGCGGACGGCGAGCCCGATTGTGGGAAGGCATGCATAGGTCATTTCTCCAGCGATCTTATTTGGGCTTGTTGGCGCTTGCGACAGCCCGATTCTGCTGGACACACTTTGAAACGATAAGTGCTATGTTTGCATGCATTGATGCATGTCGCTGATCAATCGATGCAGAAGACACTGTGATCGGGCCCCGTGGCTCCCGCCACGAATGCAGGACAGCCGCCACAGGCCGCGCCGTGCTTCCCTCAGATGAGCCGATCCCCTCGTCCAGTGCACGCTTCGCTAACCTGTAACGCCGCTGTCCGGTGCGATGCTTCCGCCGCTTTTGCGAGATAATTGCCGCTCCTCTGCGCAGGCCCAGGGGGTTCGCTTGATGGCGCTCAAGGCCAGGACGTTGGTTGAATGGCATGAAGCGCATGGCTCCCTGGAAACTGGCCGAGACAGGCACATCACCGGAACGCTGCTGATAAGGAAATATCTTGCGATTGTCTGCCCCAGGGAAAAGCGGGACCGCCCCGGTCACCGTCGTGAAGCGTGACATCCACCTCGTGTTTCTGTTGCTGCTGATCATCGGCAGCTCGCTGGCCTCGCTGACGCTCTGGAAAGTGATGGCCTCCCGCAAGCAGGTGCTGGACGACATCAATGTCCATAGCCTCAACCTGACCCAGGCGCTGTCGACCTATTCCGAAGGCATAGTCCGGCAAAGCTCGCTGATCCTGCTCGGCCTGGTCGAGCGACTGGAAACCGAGGGCAGCGGGCCGGTGCAGATCCAAAGACTGCGACAGCTCGTCGGCCGCCAGCAGTCGCTGATGCCTCAGTTGAGCGGCGTGACGGTGTACGACCGCGACGGCCGCTGGCTGATGGCGTCGAACCGGCCGATTCCCGCCGGCGCGAACAGCAGTGACCGGGCTTTTTTCATCCACCACCGCAACGATCCCTCCCGCGAGCCGTTCATTGGCCTGCCGATTCGCAGCCGCTCGACCCAGGAATGGGTGATCACCGTCAGCCGCCGCTTCGATGATCCGAACGGCGAGTTCGCCGGTGTCGTCGCGGTGACCCTGGGCATCGAGAACTTCCTGCGCCTCTTCGGCCAGCTCGACATCGGCCGCGAAGGCGCCATCGGCCTGTCCTACACCGACGGCTCGCTGCTGGTGCGCTACCCCTTCCGCGAGCAGGACATGGGGCGCAATTTCTCGAAGTCGCCGATCTACGCCAAGTACCTGGTGGATCGCTCGGTCGGCACCGCCTCGTTCACCTCCAGCCTGGATGGCGTGGAGCGTCTCTATGCCTTCCGCAAGAGCGACAAGCTGCCGCTGGTGACGACGGTCGCGTTGGGCCGGAACGAGGCGCTGGCCGCCTGGCGTTTCGAAGCGCTGCTGTCGCTGCTGGTGGTGTCCGGCCTGCTGATGCTCACCAGCTTCGTCGGCTGGATGCTGATCCGCGACATCCGCCGTCGCGTGGCCGTGGAAAGCGAGTTGCGCATCGCCCAGCAGCAGTTGCTCGACAGCAACCAGAAGCTCGCGCACCTGGCCTTGAACGATCCGCTGACGGGGCTGGCCAACCGTCGCTGCTTCAACGAAACGCTGGATGTTGAGGTGCGCAGGGCGCAGCGCGAAAAAACCCCGCTCGCGCTGCTGATGGTCGATATCGATCACTTCAAGCTGTTCAACGACACCTACGGCCACCCCGCGGGCGATGCCTGCCTGCAGGAGGTCGGCAAGCTTCTCGCAGCCTGCGTACGCCGCCCAACCGACCTGGTAGCGCGGTATGGCGGTGAGGAGATGGCCGTGGTGCTGCCGCTCACCGATCAAGCCGGGGCGGCAGTGGTTGCGCAGATGATGCTCGACCAACTGGAGGAGAAAGCCATTCCCCACCGCTCCAGCCCGTTCGCAAGGGTGACCCTGAGCATCGGCATCGCCAGTGCCTCGGGTGCGGAACTGGACGGTTGGCAGTCCTTGCTCGACAGCGCCGATGCCGCGCTCTATGCCGCCAAGAGAATGGGCCGCAACCGGCTCCAGGCCGGTTGAAGCCCGGCGAAGGCGCGCGCCCGATGGGACAGAGCCCGGACGCCAGGCACGCCGGGGCAAAGCGCCTGGCAGGGCTTGATTCCAGAATTGTTTTTGCTAAATTTTTTCTGCCGTGTGGCTTGGAGAGCAGCAGCCGTACGGCCAGAGGCCGTATCGATCGATACGGCCTTTCTTGCTTTTGAGTGCACTGACGTCCCCGTTGCCGGAGGTCATGATGAATACCCATCCCCTCCCCTCGCTGGTCTGCCGCATCAACCAGAACATCAATGCCACCAGCGCCGCCATTCGGGAGCTCGCCGCCTGGGCGGAGGCAAGCGGATCACCGGAAACCGCGCAAGCCGTCCGGCGTCACCTGATGGTGCTGGAAGCGAACGCCCGGCCGATCAGCGAAGCCTTGGCAGAATGGATCGCGCGGCAAGCCGGAAACTGACGCCCGGCGCGGCGCAGACAACGTCCTGCGCTGGGTGAGCGCCGCCCGCGTTGCCGCTCAGCGCCCCGGATTCCCAGGCTCTTCCTCGCCTTGGCGAAAGCGCCACATGCTCGACCAGACACCGTCACGGCGAAGCAGGCCATGGACCAGCGCCGCCGCAGCGTGCACCAGGATCAGGGCGAAGAGACCATAGGCCATCCAGCCATGGGCGCAGCGCAGGATGCCGTAGAGGTCCGGATCGGCGTCGACCAGTGCCGGAATGCGCCACGACGCAAGACGCAGCGGATAGTCCGCGGCGCCCTGCATGGCCCACCCGAGCAGGATCTGTCCCAGCAGCAGGCCATACAGCGCGAAATGTACAGCCCCCGCCATGCGCCGTTGCCAGGGCGTTACCGAGGCCGGCAGCGCCGGGCGCGCCGTCAGAGCACGGACGAGCAGGCGGACCAACAGAAGAACCAGCAACGCCAGCCCCAGCTGCTTGTGCCAGGCGACCAGTTGCGGCTGGCTGCCGTCGACGCTGGCGACCATGGCGACGCCGATGAAGAGCATGGCGATCACCAGGACAGCCATCAGGCCATGCAGCAGGCGAAGCAACGGATGGAAGGAATCGACAGGCGCGCTCACGGTCGTGCTCCCAGGTGCTGGCTGGACGGCTGCCCTTCGAGGGTCCGCCGCCGGTAGGACTGCGCATAGGCCGAGGAGCGGGCGCGCAGGATGGCATCCCCGCTGGGTTCGACGCCGTCAGGCAGGACCAGCGGATCGAAGTTGAAGCCGTAGCAATCGCCGCCCAGCTGCGCGCGTGCCTGCTCCACCACCAGGGTGCCGGCGTCCACCTGCCTGCGCTCGGCAGGCCAGGCCTGGGTCGGATCGTCCGCCGGATCGCCGGCACCCGCCAGGACGAAACGCCAGGTCCAGCGCAGCGGCGCCGCTTGCAGGCGCTGCAGCAGGTCCTGCTGCAGCGCATCGTCGGCCACGCCGGCGGCGGCCAGGGGCGTGGCCGCCAATTGCGGCACCATCGACCAGCGAACCGCCTGGCGCTGTCCTTTGCCATCGACCAGAACGAAGGCATTGATACTGTTGTAGGCGGTACTGGCGAAGCTGTCGCTGGGCCGGTAGGACGCCGCCCAGGCCCGGAACCCTGCGCTTTCGGGATGCGCGTCGAAGAATGCCTTGACGCGCTGCGGATCGCTTTTGCCGGTCGCAGGGTCTGGCCGCATCGCCCCCATCTGCTCGTAGAAATCCTCCGGCGTGCGCACCGCGAGCACGGGCGGGTTGTTCATCGCCATGCGCCATTGCTGCCCGTCGGGCTGACGCAGCAGCAGCGCCATGCTGCGCACCGGCACGCTGGTATCCCCGGCGTGAGGATTGCCCGCACCGACTGACAAACGCCCCAGCACCGGCACCCGGCCCGCTCCCAGCAATGCCGCGCGGGAGAGTGGAGCCAGCGTGCCGTTCACCTCCAGGTAACCGCTGAAGCAGATGCCGCGTGGATGGGCGCGGCGATACCCCGGATGGACCCCGGCATTGGCCTCCATGCGGTCGATCAACTGTGCGCTGGTGAGCGGATGAGCGCCCAGCCAGCCCGCGCTCCAGGCAAACAGGCCGATGGCGCCGCACAAGACGCAGCCGATGGCGGCGCTGCGCAGCAGGCGTTGGTTTCGAGTCAAGGAAGGGGCGTCAGGCATGGTTTCGTCATCGGCAGGCGAAAGACATCACTCCGTCATCGGCGGAATGCTCAGGGGGGGGAATTATCTATACAAACACACAAATATGCACACAATTAACGAAGCACTTGTACGCACCCTCGATTTCCCCGCCTGCCTCGTTTCAAGCGTCATCGCTGGCTATCCGCCTGAGACACCCCCCTTCCGCACCGCGAATTCACTGAGAAGCTGTCATTGCCATTCATCCAATATCTGTACAACTATATTATTTTGTACAACCATTAGTGCAGGAACCTGGAGCTGGCTTTCATGCGCGCGACCACCACCCTGCTCTCCCTGAGTATCGCCCTGCTCTCCCTGAGTATCGCCCTGCTCTACGGCCTGTGGACGCCGACGGCCTGCGCGGACTGGCGCAGCGAGGTTCCCGGGGCCATGCAGATTGGCCAGGGCCAGTTCAGCTGGTTCGGCTTCGTGGTGTACGAGGCGCATCTGTGGAGCGCGGAAACCTCGCCGGGCTGGTCCCATACCTTCGCGCTTGAGCTGGTTTACCGTCGCGAACTATCGCGGGACACCCTGGTGCAGGCCAGCCTCGAGGAAATGCGCCGCCTGGGCACTGACGACGAAACGCAGTTGGCGAGCTGGGCCGTCGAGATGCGCCAGGCCTTCGTCGACGTGCAGGCCGGGCAACGGATCACCGGCGTCTTCCTGCCCGGCGAAGGCTGCCGCTTCTACGTCGATGGCAAGCTGCGCCATTCGGTGGGCGACATCCGCTTCGCCCGGGCGTTCTTTTCCATCTGGCTGGACCCGCGCACGCGCAATCCCGAGCTGCGCCGCGACCTGCTGGGCTTGAACGGAGACCCACCATGAAGCTGACCCTGCGCCTGTTTCAACTCGCCCTTTGTCTGCTGCTGGGCAGCTGCGGCAACGTCGGCGTCGAGCATTACGCCAACGAGCGCCCCACCCTCGACCTGCCGGCGTTCTTCGCCGGGCCGGTAACAGCCTGGGGCATCTTCCAGAAGCCGTCCGGGGAGGTGGTCAAGCGCTTCGTGGTGGACATCAGCAGCCGCCGCGAAGGCGAACGGCTGATCCTCGACGAGCGCTTTCGCTACAGCGACGGCACTCGCCAGCAGCGCATCTGGACCCTGACGCCGGACGGCGCCGGCCGCTGGCGTGGGCGCGCCGCCGATGTCGTCGGCGAAGCCGTGGGCGAGATCGCCGGCAATGCGCTGCGCTGGCGCTACGAGCTGAACCTGGTCGTCGATGACAGCACCTGGAAAGTGAGCTTCGACGACTGGATGTACCTGATGGACGAGGACACCCTGATCAACCGCTCGAGCATGCGCAAGTTCGGCGTCGAGCTGGGCCAGGTGACCCTGTTCTTCCGCCGCGGGGCCGGCGCCGATCCCGACAGGGGCTGAGGCAGCCGCCCGCTACTTTCTCCGGCCGCGCCGGACAGGAGTCAACGATGACCATGCAGGAACTGGCGCAGGCCGCAGCGGCCGGGCGCGTCCTGGGTTTCGAGGCAATCTCGCTGGAAGGCGGTTTCTATGTCCTGCAGGCGCGCCTGGCCGAGGGCTTGCGCCCGGTTCGCGACGACGACGGCCAGGTGCTGCACCTGCGCTCCACCACCCAGGTACGCGAGGCGCTGCGCGATTGGGCGTCGCTCCCCTGCGAACTGGTGCAGCATTGCGCCCATGACGAGATCTGCTCTGCGCATCCAACTGCGGTCCAGCCGCTGCGCGTAGCGCTTTCGCTGGAGCCCCGCGAATGACGCGCAAGCCCCGTCGGCTGGGCCTGCTGCTGGGGGACCAGCTGAGCTTCGACCTGTCGCTGTTCGACGCGCTGGACCCGGCACAGGACGCGATCCTGATGGCCGAGGTGGATCAGGAAGCCCGCTACGTGCCGCATCACCCGCAGAAGATCGTGCTGATCTTCAGCGCCATGCGCCACTTCGCCCAGGCGCTGCGGGAACGGGGCTGGCAGGTGATCTACGTAACGCTGGACGATCCCGACAACAGTGGCAGCATCCGCGGCGAAGTCGAACGCTGGCATGCCGCCCTGGGCGAGCCGCAGGTGCACTTCACCGAATGCGGCGAGTGGCGCCTGGAGCAGGCCCTGCGAAACGGCTGGGTGCCGTTGATCTGGCACGAGGACCGCCGCTTCCTCTGCAGCCGCGACGCGTTCGCGCGCTGGGCAGGGTCGCGTCGGCAATTGCGCATGGAGCACTTCTATCGCGATATGCGCCGGCGTACCGGGTTGCTCATGGAACCCGATGGCCAACCCGTCGGCGGCGCCTGGAACCTCGATGGGGATAATCGCAAGCCCCTGCCCCGCGGATTGCGCGGCCCCTTTGCGGCGCGCTTCGCCAAAGACCGGATCACCGGCGACGTCATGCAACTGGTCGGCGCGCGTTTCAGCAGTCATTACGGGCATCTGGAGGGCTTCGACTACCCGGTGACCCACGCCCAGGCACAGGAACTCTGGCAGCACTTCCTGGAGTTCTCCCTGCCCGCATTCGGCGATTACCAGGACGCCATGGCCGAGGGCGAGCCCTTTCTCTTCCACGCCCGCATCAGCGCCGCGCTGAACATCGGCCTGCTCGACGTGCGCCAGCTCGCCGGCGATGTGGAGCAGGCCTATCGCCAGGGGCGCGCCCCGCTGAATGCCGCCGAAGGCTTCATCCGCCAGTTGATCGGCTGGCGGGAATACGTGCGTGGCATCTACTGGCTGCGCATGCCCGACTATGCGCAGCTCAACGTGCTGGGTAACCGCCGGCCGCTGCCGGAGTTCTACTGGACAGGCAGGACCGACATGCGCTGCATGGCCCAGGCCATCGGCCAGACGCTGGAACTGGGTTATGCGCACCACATCCAGCGGCTGATGGTCACGGGCAACTTCGCCCTGCTGGCGGGTATCGCCCCTGCGGCCATTTGCGACTGGTACCTGGCCGTCTACCTGGATGCCTTCGACTGGGTCGAACTGCCCAATACGCTGGGGATGGTGATGCATGCCGACGGCGGCTACCTGGGCTCCAAGCCCTATTGCGCGAGCGGACGCTATATCCAGCGGATGTCCGACCACTGCGGCTCCTGCCGCTACCGGGTGGACAAGGCGACCGGGGACGATGCCTGCCCCTTCAACGCGCTGTACTGGCATTTCCTCATGCGGCACCGCGAGCGGCTTGGCGCCAATCCAAGGCTCGCCCTGGCCTATCGCAATCTGCAGCGCATGGACGAGGCGCGCAGTCTCGCCCTCTGGCAGCGCGGCGAAGCATTGCTGGCGCGCCTGGATGCCGGGCAAGCGTTATGAAAAAGGCCCAGTTGCCGGAGAAAATCTGCGTGGCCTGCGGCCGCCCCTTCGCCTGGCGGCGACGCTGGGCGCGCTGCTGGGAAGAGGTGCGCTACTGCTCGGAGCGCTGTCGGCGCTCACCGGCCAAGCGCCAGACGCAGCATCAGCGGTAGCCATACCGCCCATATCACGGCCAATAGCAGCGCCGAGGCGCCCACGCCCAACGGCAGCCCCACTCCCGCCAGCGGCGCACCGGCGCAATAGGCCAGCGGGCCGGCTACGGCCCCCATGAATACTCCGCGCCAGGCCGGCCGCTCGGCCCAGGCAAGGCTGTGCCGGAGCCCGCTGGCAAAGACCAGCCACAGCAAGGCGAGCCAGCCGGGTAGAAGCGCTCCGTGAAATTCGAACAGGCCGAGCCAGCCCAGGGCAGCATCCAGCAGGCAACCGGCCAGGCCGACCCGGAGGATGGCGAGGCCCTCCTCCTTCCTTTGCCGACACACTCCCAGGTGCACCATCAACCCGACAGCCACTGCGCCGAGCAGGACCGGGCGATGCGCCCCGAGCACACAGCCCCACCAGCCCAGTTGCAGCCAGATCGCGTTGACCAGCAGCGGCAGGCGCCGGTCCATCAGGCTTCCAGCGGCTCCACCAGGCTCGCCCTGCGCGCCGCCGGCCCGGCCCACAGCAGGTGCGCCACGCCGATGGCGCGCTCCTCGAAGCCACCCTGGCAATAGCACAGGTAGAACTCCCACAGGCGCTGGAAGCTTTCGTCGTAGCCCAACTCCAGCAACTCGGCGCGCGAGTGCCGCAGGTTGTCTCGCCAATGCCGCAGGGTGCGGGCGTAGTCCCCGGCGAAATCCTCAAGATGCACGAGGTTGAGCGCGGTGTGCGCCGTGGCAGTCTGCAGAAGCGTGGTGATCGAGGGCAGCGCGCCGCCAGGGAAGATATAGCGCTGGATGAAGTCCACCGAGCGCCGCGCCTGCTCGTAGCGCTGGTCCCGGATGGTGATGGCCTGCAGCAGCATCAATCCGTCTTCCTTGAGAAGGGCGGCGCAGCGGCGGAAGTAGTCTGGCAGGTAGCGATGGCCGACCGCCTCGATCATTTCGACGGATACCAGCTTGTCGTAGCGACCGCGCAATTCCCGGTAATCCTCCAGCAGCAGGGTCACGCGGTCCTGCAGGCCGAACTCGCGGATGCGGTGCTGGGTGCAGGCGTACTGCTCCTTCGACAGGGTGGTGGTGGTCACGCGGCAACCGTAACGGGTGGCGGCATAGAGCGCGAAACTGCCCCAGCCGGTGCCGATCTCCAGCAAGTGGTCCTGCGGCTGCAGGTCCAGCTTGCGGCAGATGGTCTCCAGCTTGTTCATCTGCGCCTGCTCCAGGCTCTGCGCGGGGTGTTCGAACAGGGCCGAGGAATACATCATCGTCGGGTCGAGCAGGCGTTCGAACAGGTCGTTGCCCAGATCGTAATGGGCGCGGATGTTGCGCTGCGAGCCGCTGCGGCTATTGCGATTGAGCCAGTGCAACAGGCGTAGCGCCGGCCTGGCGAGCAGTGCCAGGCCGCCCTCCATGGCATCGAGCACTTCCAGATTGGCAACGAACAGGCGGGTGACGGCCGCCAGCTCCGGGCTGCTCCAGTAGCCCTGTATGTACGCCTCCCCCGCGCCTATCGAGCCATTGCAGGCCACCATGCCCCAGACTGCGTCGTCGTGGATGTCGATCACCGCACGCAGGGAGCTGAGCGGATCGCCGAAATCCAGCAGGCTTTCGCCGCGGCGAACCTGCAGCCAGCCATGGCGCAGCTGACGCAAGCGCGCAGTGACCGCGTGACGGAACAGGTTGCCGGTCAGCGGCGCGGCGGCGCCGGCCTTATCGGCGCTCAGGGTGGGTTCGGACATGATCGGGCTCCTCGACGGCGCAATGGCCGACCCCCAGGTGATGCTCGCTGGCCTGGTGGTCGTGCAGGGGGACGCGCTTGAACAGCAGGCGCAGCGCCTGCCAGTAGATGGCCGCAACGGTGCGCAGGCTCATCCAGGGAAACGCCAGCAGGTGCCGGCGCAGCGATCCGGCGTCCAGGTCCTCGCGGCGCAGATCGAGGTTGGCCAGGAACACCAGTTCGCCATCACGCCAGTTCTCCATGTGCACATGCACGCGGGTGGGCTCGATGAGAAAGCGCATGCGGTATTCCATCTCCCTGGGCAAGAACGGCGAGACATGGAAGGCCTTGGCCACGGCGAACTCCTGCGGCGCGCCGGGAGTAACCGGCAGCACGTAGTGGAAGCGCTCGCGCCAGGGCGTATTGCGCACTTCGCACAGAATCGCCGCCAGCCGGCCGTCACGGTCGTGGCAGAAGTAGAAGCTGACCGGGTTGAACCACAGGCCCCAGCTGCGCAACTGGGTCAGCAGGAGAATCGGGCCTGTGGGCGCCTCGCCCAAGGCTTCGCGCAGCAGGCCGCGCACCGCTTCGTCCAGCGGCATCCCCTGCCCCGTCCAGGCGGGGAGGTAGTCGCTCTGCCGCCAGCTCAACGGGGCGAAGCGCCCAGGCCGCAGCAGTGGCGAGAGCCGCATCAGGGAGCGCTGTTCGGCCAGGTCCAGCAGGACCATGCCCACCGGATAGCGGAAGGCGTGCACGCGGGGCAGCAGGCGCCGGTGCATCACCCAGCCGCGGCACAGGCTGCTCTTCACAGGCGTTCCCCGAAGTGACCGGCGACTTCCAGCGCACTGACCACGCCGTCTTCGTGGAAGCCGTTGCCCCAATAAGCGCCGCAGAAGTAGCTATGCTGCTGCCCTTGCAACAGGCCTCGCCGGGCCTGTGCGGCGATCCCGGCCAGGCTGAATTGCGGATGGGCGTATTCGAAGCGCGCCAGCACCTTGGCCGGATCGATCTGCTCGGTCTGGTTGAGGCTGACGCAGAAGGTCACCGGCGCCTCGATCCCCTGGAGCAGGTTCATGTCATAGGTGAGCGCGGCAGGTGCCTGCTCCGGGCCGCCGAGGCGGTAGTTCCAGCTCGCCCAGGCGAGCCGACGCCGCGGCAACAGGCGGGTGTCGGTATGCAGGATGACCTCGTTGCCGGCATAGCGCAGCGCGCCAAGCACCGCCTGCTCCTCCGCGGAGGGAGCCTGCAGCAGGGCCAGCGCCTGGTCGCTGTGGCAGGCGAATACCACCTTGTCGAAGCGCTCGCTTCCGGCCGCGCTGATCACCTCGACGCCCTGCACATCGCGTCGGACGCACTGCACCGGGCAGTTCAGCCGGATCCGCTCGCGATAGCCCGCCGTCAGGGGCGCCACGTAACTGCGCGAGCCACCCTCCACTACCCGCCATTGCGGCCTTCTGTTCACCGACAGCAGGCCATGGTTGGCGAAGAACCGGATGAAGAACTGCAACGGGAAATCCAGCATGCGCGCCCGCGACATCGACCAGATGGCAGAGCCCATGGGCACGATGTAATGCTCGATGAAGCGATCGCCGTAGCCACCGGCACGCAGATAGTCGCCCAGCGTCAGCGACAACGGAATGCGCTGCTCGGCGTGGTCATCGAGCGCTTCGCGGTTGAAGCGCAGGATGTCCTGCAGCATGCCCCAGAAACCGGGCGAAAGCAGGTTGCGCCGCTGGGCGAACAGGGTATTGAGGTCGTGGCCGTTGTACTCCAGGCCACTGGCCGGATCATGCACCGAGAAGCTCATCAGGGTCGGCCGGGAAGCGACGCCCAGCCGCTCCAGCAACTGGATGAAGCGGGGGTAGGTCCAGTCGTTGAAGACGATGAAACCGGTATCCACGGCGTAATGCTGGCCTTGCCAGTCGACGTCGACCGTGTGGGTGTGGCCGCCGATCCAGTCCGTCGCTTCGAAGACGGTCAGCTCGTGCCGGCGGGCCAGCAGGTGCGCACAGGTAAGGCCGGAAATACCGCTGCCGATGATCGCGATGCGCATGGCTCAGGCCTCCGCCGGACGACGCGCGAGGCGGCGTCCGAGGCCGAGGCGCCAACGCGCGGGCAACAGTCCCAGCAACCGCAGCATCAGGACGAAGCGGCGCGGGAAGGCCAGTTCCAGCGGGCGAGCCTCCAGGCTCTGGACGATATGATCGGCGGCGCGCTCCACCGGCCACAGCATCGGCATGGGAAAATCGTTGCGCCGGGTCAGCGGAGTGTCGACGAAACCCGGGCTCACCAGGGTCGTGTCGATGGCCTCGGCCGCCAGATCGATGCGCAGGGATTCCAGCAGATAGCGCAGCGCCGCCTTGGATGCGCCATAGGCGCCGGCACGGGGCAGTGCCAGCCAGGTCACTGCGCTGCCAATGACCACCAGGTGCGGGCGCAGTCCCTGGCGAAGCAGCGGCACGCAGGCCTGGATGCACAGCGCAGCGCCGAACAGGTTGGTCTTCATCACTCGCTGCACCAGGGCCGCATCGAACTGGCCGGGCTCCAGGTACTCGCAGGTTCCGGCGCAGAGCACCACACGATCCAGCGCACCCCAGGCCTGCCGGATGCATCGCGCGATCTGGTCGACCTGACCGGCGTCAGAGACATCGCCGGGGACCAGCAGCACGCGTTCACCGTAACGCTCCGCCAGAGACTGCAGCGCTGCCGTCTGGCGGGCCGTCACCGCCAGGCTATGGCCGGCGGCGAGCAGTCGCTCGGCCAGCGCCGCGCCAATGCCGCTGCTGGCGCCGGTCAGCCAGATGCGGCTCATGCCAGCCTCCGCTTGAGCCAGCCGATGACGCCGCCCATGACCGGCAGGTGCTCATAAAGCAGCGCGCCGGCATCGAAATAGTCCCGATGAAACTCAACTCGTTCGCCCCAGCGCAAATGACTGCAGCCTTCCAGGGCGATCAGCCTGCCGCCGCCCAGGCGTGGGTGGCGGTAATGCAGGGTCCAGCGCAGGTAGCCGTGGTCCGGGGCGACCTCGTCGAATCCGTGGAAGTCGTAGCGCAGCTCCTGCACGTTGGCGTAAAGCGACGCGAAGTAACGGCGCAATTCGCCGAGCCCTTCCACCCGATGCAACGGGTCCTGAAAGCTCACGCCCCGGCTGTACAACTCGTCCAGGCGATGGAGGCTGGCGGCGTCGAGGGCGGCGAAACGCTCGGCAAAGGACTGCAGAAACGAGGGCATGGTGGGCTCCGGCAAATCCTGTACATTTTTTATTTTCTGTACAGGTATAAGCGAAGCCTACGGCATTAATTGTACAAATCAAGTCATCTTGTAGAATTTTTAACGACGGATCATTCCGCAGGATTCAGCGCGGCGAGCTGCTCCTTGAGCGCTTGCACTTCGTCCTGCAATTCTCGGACGCGCTCCTGCGCCTCGACTTCCCGGCTGACGTCTCGCTGGATGCCGATGAAATAGGTGAGCTGGTCCGCTTCGTTACGCACCGGGGTGATCGACAGCTCGTTCCAGAACGGCGTGCCGTCCTTGCGGAAGTTGCGCAGCACCTGGCGACAGGGTTGCCCTGTACGGATCGCTTCGCGCACCGCCGCAAGCCCGGCCTGCGCCCGCTCGGCGCCCTGGAGGAAGCGGCAATCCTGGTAGAGAATGTCGTCCACTGCGTACCCGGTCAGGCGCTCGAATGCAGCGTTGGCGTAGATCAGGATACTGTCCTCTCCCTCCTGCTCGGCCACCACGATGCCGTCGTTGGAGGCTTCGACCATCAATTGCAGGAGCTTGGCGTTGATCATGGTTTTCCATCCGGTTTGCTGCGATCCGCCTAGGGTAGTCGGGCTGCCGGGTGCTGCCTAGCTCGGCCACGAGCCCTGCTGCTGGTTTACAATCCATGCTTCTTTGCCGCCAGGCTGCGCCATGAACGATCTCTCGGATATCGACCCCAGCGACCTCCTGCCCATGCGCGAGGTCGTGCGCCTCACCGGCGTCAATCCGGTGACCCTGCGTGCGTGGGAACGCCGCTACGGCCTGGTCAGCCCGCTGCGTACCGACGGCGGGCACCGCCTGTACACGCCCCGGGACCTGCAGACCATCCAGGACATCCTGCTGTGGTCCAGCCGAGGCATGGCGGTGGGCAAGATCGGCGAGCTGCTCGCCCAGCGCCAGCGCCAGGAACCGGCCAAGCCCGACGATGAGCGCGAGCATTGGCGCGAAGCCTTTGCCCGCGCCGCGGCGGCCTTCGACCAGGCCGAGCTCGACAGGCTCTACGGCCAGGCCTACAGCATCTTTCCGAACGCCACGCTGCTGGAGGACATCCTGCTGCCGCTGTGGCGCTCCCTGCTGACACTCAATGCCTACGGCGCTCGCAGCCAATGGGTGTTTCTCGACGCCTTCCTGCGCGCCCGGGTGCTCCTGCGCCTGCAGATGAGCCGCGCGGAATGCGTCAGTGTGGTGCTCGCGGATGCCACCGGCAGCACTCAGGAATTCGAACTGCTCGCTGCCGGCCTGCTGCTGGGCGGCGAGGACGTGCGCGTCCAGGCCATCGGGCCGGGAGCTCCGCTGGAAGAATTGGCGCTGATCTGCGACGCCACACGGCCGGCAGTGCTGGTGCTGCTCAACCCCGTGGCTTTGTCCAGCGACCTGCTCAAGCGGCTGGAGCGCTTGCAGATGGCGATCGAATGCCCCCTGGCACTGGTCGGCGAGGCGGCCGAGCACATCGCCTCCAGCGTACCCGGCGTTCCCCTGGTTGCGCTGGGCAGCAGCCCGGCAAGCAGCGCGCAGCCCCTGCGCCTCTTGTTACGGGGTGCGCTGCAGCTTTGACCGGAAAAACCGCTCCACGGACAATCTGTACACCCCTTTAAGTTCGTACAGAATTACAGCTCTCCCCACCTCAACCCATTGCTCGCTAGCGTCGATCTTCGTCCCGGCCCAGCGCCCAGACGATACCGACCGCCGCCGCGACTGCGACGCCCAACAACAAGGGACTCGGAGAGTGGCCCTGCTGCCGCTTCCATCCGCCGTGTACCTGGCGCGGTCCGCCCGGAGGGGCGAACAGGTTGCCCGTGGAGTTGGCGCTTCGCGGCATACGCTCGATGGCGCGTGCCGTGCCCCAGCCCATGAGCCGCGAAAAGCCCGGCGTGAACAACCTCGCCAGGCGCAGCAGGTGCGCCGCGCCGCCCACCGTTCTGCTGGGTTGCGGATTGAGCGCCAGGTCGACCATGGCAGCCGCTACCTGCTCGGGGTCGTAGCGCGGCGGCGGCGGCGCCAGTTCATGCCCGGTGAAGTTGGCGCCATCGCGAAATCCGGGGGTATCGATGACCGCCGGATAGACATCGCAGACATGGATGCGCGGCCACTGCACCAGTTCCCCGCGCAGCGCCTCGGTGAAACCGACGAGGCCGAATTTCGCCGCCGAGTACGCGGCTGCATAGGGCTGAGCTACCCAGCTACCCACCGACAGCGTATTGATCAACACGCCGCTGCCGCGCTGCTTGAAATGCGGCATCACGGCGCGGGCTCCGCGCACGTAGCCCAGCAGGTCGGTCTGGATCACCCGCTCATGCACTTCCCAGCGGCGTCTCCTCGAATGTCCCGACGCTGCCGACGCCGGCATTGTTGATCCACACGTCGATCCCGCCGGTCAGTTGCACCGCCTGCTCCGCCAGCTGCATGACCGACTCGCCCTGGGTGACGTCCGTCGGCACCACCCAGGCCTGCCCGCCGGCCTCACGGCATTGGCTGGCGACCTCCTGGCAGGCAGCCTCGTCCCGCGCGGCCAGCACCACCCGCGCCCCATGGCGGGCGAATGCGTGAGCGGCCGCCCGGCCAATGCCGCTGGAGGCCCCGGTGATCACCACGGTTCGGTCTCTGAATGGGTAGAATTCCGGCATCGTCGGTCTCCTCATGTATCGCCTCGCTTGCCGGGAGGCGCGGTCTGCGGTTCATCGCCCAGTGCGCCCACAGGTCGCCTGGCGACGTCTGCACGGTGGAGAGGGCTGAGCGCACGAGGTTCAGAAATTCTCCCCGCCGGCCCACCCGGATCGCCGCGCCGCGCAGCGAAACGGCGCGCCAGCCAGGGCAAGGCCGCTTGTCGGGGCAGCGGACGCAGGGGTTGCTGTCCTGGCTGAGCGCGCTAATTTCTTGCTGCGTTTGAACGACTCTTCGCCGCCTCGACGGCCCCTGTCGGCGGCGTCATCCAGCGCCCAACGGATCGCCATGAACATTCGAATCGAGTGTGTGGCTGGAGATCCGCCCACGTGGAAGGTCTTCCTGGGGACGTTTTTCTGGTCATGCACAACACAGGAAGAAGCCCAGGCCTGGGCAGCCGCCGCCCAGCACTACCTGCAAGTGCAGGGCGCGGGGAAATATCGGCTGCCTGCGCCGTTTCCGGCGGCGGCAGAACGTTCGCCGGCAAGACGCGAGAGATCGCCCCGGCTCGACCACAGCCGCTAGGCGGACAGCCGGATGGCAAGCGCAGCGGCCCGCGGCAGATCATTTCCAGCTGAACGAAAGCGCACCGATGCCAGTCCGAAACCGGGAAACCCCGCCAAGGACCTCAGGCCATGCCGCCACGCCCCGCATTGCTCGCCGTTGCCGTTCTCCTGTCTGCCCTGTCTGTCGCCCCCCTGGCCGGCGCAAGCGAGCCGCTGCGCCTGCAGGCGCTCAAGCGCTGCGGCAACCTGCTGGACGACCAGCGCCAGGACTGGTGCCTGAAAGTGCGCGGGCTGGCTACCGGTTCGCCCCAGGTGATGCTCGACGGCCAGGCGCTGCCCGACGAAGCCATCCAGCGCGATGGCGGCAACCTGCGCATTCGCGTTGACAGCGCGAGCCGGCGCAGCGGTCCGCTCTGGCTACAGGACGGCTCGCGAACCAGCAACGCAGCCTGGCTGACCCTGCGCAACAGCCACGTGGTGGCGGCCGGCCCTGACGCGGTCGCTACGAACATGGATGGCCTGACGACCTACGTGGACCTGGTCAGCCTGCTGATCGAGGAGAACCATGATGGCCGCAAGGAGTCGCAGCGGCTGGCGCGCAAGTACGGGGCCGAAGTGGTCGGCAGCATCGCCCCGCTGAACCTCTACCAGCTGCGCTTGCCGGCCAGGGACCTGGTGCAGCGCGACGCCCTGGTTCTGCGCCTGGGCAGCGAAACCAGCGTGGACGCGGTGGTGATCGAGGAATCGGCCGCGGAAAACAGCGAGCAGGCGGCACCTCGCGAGTCGCCCGGCAAGCCCGCCCCGAATTCGGATGAGTGGGCGGCCAACCGCTTCCTCGACGCGGTGAACTACTACCAGCGGCGCATCCCCGCGAAGCAGGCGCCGATCCGTCCGCAGCCTGTCCGCATCGGCCTGATCGAGCGCGACGTGGATTTCGACAGCGCCGACTTCGCCGGCTACCTGGGCCCGTGCGCGACGCCGCGTCTCTGTGTCTACGCCCGCGATGCGGACAAGCCGGACAACCACGGCACCACGGTGGCCGGCATCCTCGCCGCAGGCTGGGACGACGGCGGCAACACCGGTTTCCTGCGCGGCCTGGAAAAGGCCGGCGGCGGTTTCGAGATCATGGTGGAGCGCAACTCCGATGCCGGCATCACCGCCAACATCGCCGCCTCGGTGAACCTGGTGGAGGATGGCGTGCGCATCCTGAACTGGAGCTGGGGCATCCACCGCGTCGGCGCCCGCAACGTCGAGGGCGACGAGGTCGATTCGCTGCTGCGCTCGGGGATAGCCATGGGCGGCTACGAGGAACTGCTGGAGGAGTTCTTCCTCTGGCTGCGCAAGGAGCACCCGGATGTGGTGGTGGTGAACTCGGCGGGAAACGGCTCGTCCTTCTCCGGCACGGACGAGTATCGGCTGCCCTCCTCCTTCATCACCGAGCAACTGATCGTGGTCGGCGGGCACCAGCGCAGCGAACGCGCTGGCCTGGCCGTCGACGACTCGGCGTTCGCCGTCAAGCGCAGCTCCTCGAACATCGACATGCGAGTGGACATCACCGCGTCGGCCTGCGCCCACGCTTCCACCCGCGCGCCGGGCCAGGAAGGCGACGTGCATTGCGGCACCTCCTACGCTACTCCCATGGTGGCCGGCCTGCTGGCCGCGATGCTGTCGATCAACCCGCAGTTGCAGCCCGAGCAACTGCGCATGCTGCTGCGCCGCAGCGCCATGAGCATCGGCGACAACTACGACTTCGAACCGATGGATGCCGAAGACCTCACCGCCCCCATCCTGCCGTCGGAACGCAACTATCGGCTGGACGACAAGGATGTTGGCCGCTCCGCCAGGCTGGACATGCAGAAGGCCCTGGAGCTGGCCGTGCAGAGCCGCGAGCGGGTGCGCTGAGGCGGTGGCGGGCAATCAAACAAGGAACCTCGACATCGCAGCGGCGCTCTGAGCTTTAACCCACCCCCACCGCGAAAGGTGCGCCGCATGGATCTGGTCATCGCTCGCCCTGAAGGTCTCTACTGTCCGCCTGGTGACTTCTACATCGACCCCTGGCGCCCGGTCGAGCGCGCGGTCATCACCCACGCCCACGGCGATCACGCACGCTGGGGCAATCGCCATTACCTGGCGGCGGCGCCCGGCGAGGGCATCCTGCGCTCGCGCCTGGGCCAGCACATCGACCTGCAGACCCTGCCCTATGGAGAGCGCCTGGATCACCACGGCGTGACGCTCAGTTTCCACCCGGCCGGGCACGTACTCGGCTCCGCGCAGGTGCGCCTGGAATACGGCGGCGAGGTCTGGGTGGCTTCCGGCGACTACAAGGTGGAGCCCGATGGTACCTGCGCGGCATTCGAACCGGTGCGCTGCCATACCTTCATCAGCGAGTCGACCTTCGGCCTGCCGATCTACCGCTGGCAGCCCCAGGCACAGCTGTTCGCCGAGGTCGATGCCTGGTGGCGCGCCAACGCCGCCGCCGGCCGCGCCAGCGTGCTGTTCGCCTATGCTTTCGGCAAGGCCCAGCGCATCCTCCACGGCATCGACGACAGCATCGGGCCGATTCTCGTGCATGGCGCCGTCGAGCCGCTCAACCAGGTCTATCGCGCCGCGGGCGTGCGTATTCCACCTACCGCGCTCGCCACCGAGATTGCAAGGAACGATCCGCGACTGCGCCAGGCGCTGATCCTCGCGCCGCCCTCGGCCGGCGGCAGCACCTGGATGCGCCGCTTCGGCGACTACAGCGACGCCTTCGCCAGCGGGTGGATGCTGCTGCGCGGGGCGCGGCGGCGGCGCGGCGTCGACCGCGGCTTCGTGCTCTCCGACCACGCCGACTGGCCCGGTCTGCTGTGGGCCATCGAGCAGAGCGGCGCCGAGCGGGTGATGGTCACCCATGGGCAGGTCAACGTGCTGGTGCGCTACCTCGGCGAAAAAGGCCTGGACGCCCGCGCCTTCCGGACCGAATACGGCGAAGAAGACGACACCCTGGAGCAGAGCGCGTCATGAAAGCCTTTGCCGAACTCTATGCCCGCCTCGACGCCACCACCTCGAGCAATGCCAAGCTCGCCGCGCTGCAGGATTACTTCGCCGCCGCCCCGCCGCAGGACGCGGCCTGGGCGGTGTACTTCCTCGCCGGCGGGCGACCGCGGCAGGTGGTGCCGACGCGCCTGCTGCGCGAACTGGCAACACGGCTGTCGGGGCTGCCGGACTGGCTGTTCGAGGAAAGCTACCAGGCCGTGGGCGATCTGGCCGAAACCATCTCGCTGCTGCTGCCCGAATCCGCACAGGCTTGCGCAGAAGGCCTGGAGTGGTGGCTGGAGCAACTGCTGCCGCTGCGCGGCCTGCCCCCCGAGGAACTGGGTGAACGCCTGCAGGCACTGTGGACACGTCTGGACCGGCAAAGCCTGATGGTCAGCATCAAGCTGCTCACCGGCGCCTTCCGCGTCGGCGTTTCCAAGCTGCTGGTCACCCGCGCCCTCGCCGCCCTGGCCGGCGTCGACGCCAAGCGCGTGGCGCAGCGCATGGTCGGCTACACCGACCTGTCGCACCGGCCGACGGCGCAGCGTTACCTCGCGCTGATCGCTGCCGAGACCGGCGACGAACACGCCCAGCGCGGTGGCCAGCCCTACCCCTTCTTCCTCGCCCATCCGTTGCAGGAACCGGTCGAACGTTTCGAGAGCCTGCTGGGCCCCGCGCAGGACTGGCTGGTGGAATGGAAATGGGATGGCATCCGAGCGCAGTTGGTGAAACGCGACGGCCGGGCTTGGCTCTGGTCGCGCGGCGAGGAGCTGATCACCGAACGCTTCCCGGAACTGCGCGCGCTGGCCGACGCGTTGCCCGACGGTACGGTGCTCGACGGCGAATTGGTGGTGTGGAAGGAGCCGCCCGTCGGCAGCGACGCGCAGTTCGGCATCCAACCCTTCGCCCTGCTGCAACAGCGCATCGGCCGCAAGACCCTGAGCCGGAAGCTGCTGGAGGACGTGCCGGCTGCGCTGCTGGCGTACGACCTGCTGGAGTGGCGCGGCGAGGACTGGCGCAATCGCCACCAGGATGAGCGCCGTGCACGCCTGGAACTGCTGGTCGCCCGGATCGCCGACAGCCACCTGCGGCTCTCGCCGCAGCTGAGCGGCGCCGACTGGCCGGACCTCGCCCGCCAACGCGAAGCATCGCGCCGGCTTGGCGTCGAAGGGATGATGCTCAAGCGCCGCGACTCGCTGTACGGAGTGGGCCGCACCCGCGACCTCGGCCTGTGGTGGAAGTGGAAGATCGATCCCTTCAGTGTCGACGCCGTGCTGATTTACGCGCAACGCGGCCACGGCCGCCGCGCGAGCCTGTACAGCGACTACACCTTCGCCGTGTGGGACGACTCGGCGCCCGGCGAGCGCGTGCTGGTGCCCTTCGCCAAGGCCTACTCGGGGCTGACCGACGAGGAGATGCGCAAGGTCGACGCGATCATCCGCAAGACCACCGTGGAGAAATTCGGCCCGGTGCGCAGCGTCACCCCCACCCTGGTCTTCGAACTGGGCTTCGAGGGCATCTCGCTGTCCAAACGGCACAAGAGCGGCGTTGCGGTGCGTTTTCCGCGCATGCTGCGCTGGCGTACCGACAAGTCCGTGGAGCAAGCCGACACCCTGGCCACCCTGCAGGGGTTGCTCTGATGCCGCGACAGGCGGAGCGTCCCTCGAAACAATGGTTCGCCGGCCAGGGCTGGAAGCCCTTCGCCTTCCAGCGTGAGGTCTGGCGGGCCGTCGCGAACGACGAGTCGGGACTGCTGCACGCCTCCACCGGCGCCGGCAAGACCTACGCGGTGTGGTTCGCCGCGCTCGACCGTTTCGTCCGGCAAGCGCCTGCGGCAGATGCCCCGCCGCGCCGCCGCCAACCGGCCATGGCGCCGCTGACGCTGTTGTGGATCACCCCGATGCGCGCGCTGGCCGCCGATACCGCACGCGCCCTGCAGGCGCCGCTGGATGACCTGCAGATCGGCTGGAGCGTGGGCATGCGCACCGGCGACACCGACAGCGCCGAACGTGCCCGCCAGGACCGGCGCCTGCCCAGCGCGCTGATCACCACACCGGAAAGCCTGACCCTGCTGCTGACCCGCGCCGATGCCCGCGAGGCCTTCGCCCGCCTGCGCATGCTGGTGGTGGACGAATGGCACGAACTGCTGGGCAACAAACGTGGCGTGCAGTTGCAGCTCGCCCTCGCCCGCCTGCGCCGCTGGCAGCCAGACCTGCTGGTGTGGGGGTTGTCCGCCACGCTGGGCAACCTGGACCATGCGCGCGAGGTGCTGATGCCCGCCGGGCGCCTGGTGCAGGGCAAGACCGCCAAGGACCTGCGCATCGATACCCTGCTGCCGCCGGGCCTCGAGCGCTTCCCCTGGGCCGGGCACCTCGGGCTGCGCATGCTGCCGCAGGTGGTCGAGGAACTGGAGGCCAGCAGCACCACGCTGGTGTTCACCAACACCCGTTCGCAGGCGGAAACCTGGTACCAGGCCCTGCTCGAAGCGCGCCCGGACTGGGCCGGCCTGCTCGCCCTGCATCACGGCTCGCTGGCCAGGGAAGTGCGCGACTGGGTGGAAGTGGCGCTCAAGCAGGGGCAGCTCAAGGCGGTGGTCTGCACGTCGAGCCTGGACCTCGGGGTGGACTTCCTGCCGGTGGAGCGCGTGCTGCAGATCGGCTCGGCCAAGGGCGTGGCGCGGCTGATGCAGCGCGCGGGGCGATCCGGCCATGCGCCGGGGCGCCCTTCCCGCGCCACCCTGGTGCCGACCCACAGCCTGGAATTGCTCGAAGCGGCCGCCGCGCGTACGGCAGTGGCCGAAGGCAAGGTCGAGGCGCGCCAGGCGCCGGAGAAGCCGCTCGATGTCCTGGTGCAGCACCTGGTGAGCATGGCGCTGGGCGGCGGCTTCCTCGCTCAGGACATGCTCGCGGAGGTCCGCAGTGCCTGGTCCTACCGTGAACTTGGCGACAGCGAATGGCAGTGGGCGCTGGCATTCATCCGCCACGGCGGCCATTCGCTCACCGCCTACCCCGACTATCGCCGTGCCGAACCGGACGCGAACGGCCTCTGGCAGGTACCCGACGCGCGCCTGGCGCGGCGCCACCGCATGAGCATCGGCACCATCGTCAGCGATGCCAGCCTGACGGTGAAGTTCTGGGGCAGGAGCAATGCCGGCTCCCTGGGCAGCATCGAGGAAGGCTTCATCGCCCGCCTGCGCCCCGGCGACAGTTTCCTCTTCGCCGGACGCACCCTGGAGCTGGTGGAAGTGGACAACATGACCGTCTACGTGCGCCGCGCCACCGTCCGCAAGGCTGCCATCCCGCGCTGGAACGGAGGGCGCATGCCACTCTCCAGCGAGCTGGCCGACGCCATGCTGGACAAACTCGATGCGGCGGACCAGGAGCAATTCATCGGCGCGGAAATGCGCCTGCTGCGGCCGCTGCTGGATATCCAGAAAGCCTGGTCGGCGCTGCCCGGCAGGGCCACCCTGCTGGCCGAGACGCTGAAGTCCCGCGAAGGCTGGCACCTGTTCCTCTACCCCTTCGCCGGACGCTCGGTGCACCTGGGCCTCGCCAGCCTGCTGGCGTGGCGCCTGGCGCGGCATGCGCCGCTGAGCTTCTCCCTGGCGGTCAACGACTACGGCCTGGAGCTGCTCAGCGCCAGCCCCTTGGACTTCGCCGCGGCGCTGACACCGGCGCTGTTCGACAGCGACGACCTGCTCCCCGAAGTGCTCGCCAGCCTGAATGCGGGTGAGCTGGCGCGGCGGCGCTTTCGCGAGATTGCGCGGATTGCCGGCCTGGTCTTCACCGGCTACCCCGGTGCGCCGAAGAGCGCGCGCCAGTTGCAGGCGTCCAGCGGGCTGTTCTTCGACGTGTTCAGGCAGTACGACCCGGACAACCTGCTGCTGATGCAGGCCCGGCAGGAGGTGCTGCGCCAGGAGCTGGAAGTGCAGCGCCTGCAACAGACCCTGCAGCGCATGCGTGCGCTGCAGCTGGACCTGCGGCCGATCCCGCGCGCCACGCCTTTCGCCTTTCCGCTGCTGGTGGAACGCTTCCGCGAAAGCCTGACCTCGGAGAAGCTCGCCGACCGCATCCGGCGCATGGTCGCCGATCTGGAGCAGGCCGCCGGCCCGGGCGCCTTTGCGAGCGACACGGCCGTGCCGGTCAGCGTCGAAAGCGACCCGCGCATGCCGCGCGTGCGGCGGCCCCGGCGAACCAAGGACGGCCGTCCGCGCCCACCGAAGCAGCGCCCTGACCGATGAGCCACCCGCATCCGTCCCATCAGGCCGTGCAGGTGGCCGGCAGCGAACTCTGGCTGCTGGCGGAGAGAGCGCTGTGGTGGCCCACCGGGCAGGTACTGATGGTCGCCGACATCCACTTCGGCAAGGCGGCGAGCTATCGCGCGCTGGGGCAGCCGGTGCCCGGCGGCACCACCGCCGGCAATCTGAAGCGGCTCGACGCCCTGTTGGCGCGGTTACCGTGCCGGCGGCTGATCTTCCTCGGCGACTTCCTGCATAGCCGCGAGGCACGCACCGCCCGCACCCTGGAAGCGCTGGAGCTGTGGCGCGACCGCCATGCGGCGCTACCCATCACGCTGGTACGCGGCAACCATGACAAGCGCGCCGGCGATCCGCCCGCCCGATGGAATATCGAGGTGGTCGGCGAGCCGCTGCTGCTCGGCCCCTTCGCGCTGCAACACGAACCTGCTCCCCATGCGAGCCATCACGTACTGGCCGGTCACCTGCATCCGGCTTTCGTGCTGCGCGGCCGCGGCCGACAGCAGGTGCGCCTGCCATGCTTCGTGATCGGCGAAGGGCTGAGCCTGCTGCCCGCCTTCGGCAATTTCACCGGGGCCATGACCTGGAAAATCGACGAAAACGAACGGGTTTTCGTGGTCGGTGATGGTGGCGTCTGGGAGGTCCCATCGGCGCGTCGGAGCAAATGATTTCAGAACTTTCGTGCAAATAATCTGAACTTCACGGTTTTTTCCCGAGTCGGTTCCGCCATGCCGTTTCGCCCATTCACACAACCGGGAAGCCGACCATGCTCGACACTTCGCTTGCAGAACTCTTCAAACAGAACGAACAACAGCTCCTCGCCGACTGGATGGAGGCACAGCGAGCCGTAGGGCTGCGGCTGGACCTGATCGACGAGCGCGCGGTCCAGCAGAACTCCCAGGACCTGCTCAAGGCCTTCACCATGGCCCTGGCCCAGGGCGTACCGAACTTCGAGTCGGCGATCTGGAAGCCGCTCAAGTCGCAGCTCGAGCGCCTCTCCCTGGCCCAGGCGCGGCAGGGCTTCAGCCCATCGGAAACCGCCACCTTCATCTTTTCCCTCAAGGAGCCGCTGTTCTCGCTGCTGCAGAAGCAGCCCGATGCCACCCTCGAGTCGGTCTGGCAGATCAGCAAGCTGATCGACCAGCTCGGCCTGTTCAGCCTGGAATACTTCATGAGCGGCCGTGAGGCGGTAATCCGCGAACAGCAGGAAAGCCTGCTGGAGCTGTCGACGCCGGTGGTGGAGCTCTGGGACGGCGTGCTGGCGGTGCCGCTGATCGGCGCGCTGGACAGCAACCGCACGCAGATCGTCATGGAATCGCTGCTGCAGAAGATCGTCGAGACCGAATCGGACCTGGCGATCATCGACATCACCGGCGTGCCGACGGTAGACACCATGGTCGCGCAGCACCTGCTCAAGACCATCACCGCGGCCAAGCTGATGGGTGCCAAGTGCATCATCAGCGGCATCCGCCCGCAGATCGCCGCCACCATCGTGCACCTGGGCGTGGAACTGGGCGAAGTGGTGACCAAGGCCTCGCTGGCCGACGCCTTCAAGCTCGCCCTCAAGCAGCTGGGCGTACGCATCACCCACGCGGACAGGGCTCGCTGAGGATATCGCCATGGTAGATCGCATCCCGATTCTCAAGATGGGCAGGTACCTGCTGCTCAGCATCCAGGTGGACATGCACGACCAGCTGGCCATGGACCTGCAGGAGGACCTCACCGAGCAGATCGTCCGCCACAAGGCGCGCGGCGTGCTGATCGACATCTCGGCGCTGGAAATCGTCGACTCCTTCATCGGCCGGATGCTTTCCCACATCGCCAACGTGTCGCGCATTCTCGATGCCAAGGTGATAGTGGTCGGCATGCAGCCGGCGGTGGCCATCACCCTGGTCGAACTCGGCCTCTCGCTGGAAGGCATCGCCACGGCGCTCAACATCGAAAAAGGCATGCGCTGGCTGGAAAACAGCCTGGATGACGAGGCGGACGACAGGGGGCCGGAGAGTGACGACGACACAAACGCTCCCACTGAAGCAGGAAACTGACATTGTCGTGATCCGCCAGAAGGTCCGCAAAGCCGCCGAGGAAGTACGCCTGGGCCTGGTGTCGCAGACCAAGATCGTCACCGCGGCCAGTGAAATCGCGCGTAACGCCCTGCTCTACGGCGGCGGCGGCGAGTGCCTGCTGGAAATCACCCATCGCGAAGGCCGCGCGGCCGTGCATCTGGTAATCAGCGACCAGGGCCCGGGCATCGCCAACCTCGAGCAGGCGCTGGTGGATGGCTACACCACCGGCAACGGCCTGGGGCTGGGGTTGAGCGGGTCGCGCCGGCTGGTGGATCAGTTCACCATCCAAAGCGCGCCAGGGACAGGGACCACCATCGAGCTTTGGAAATGGAAATGAACGACGCAGCCCTGCAGTTCAACCTGGCGGTTTCCCATACCGCCCACATCGACGCCGCGCGCCGCGCGGCGGTCAACCTGGCGCGCGACGCCGGCGCCGGGCAACCGCTGCTGGACCGCCTGACCCTGGTGATCCAGGAAATGGCGCGCAACCTGGTGCTGCACGCCCATGGCGGCGAAATGCTGTACTTCCAGAACGAGCGCTGCCTGCAACTGCTCGCGGTGGATCGCGGACCGGGCATGCAGGACGTGGCGCGTTGCCTGAGCGACAGCTTTTCCACGGCCGGCACCATGGGTGCGGGCCTTGGCGCCATCAAACGCCTGGCCGACACCTTCGACCTCTACTCGCAGCCCGGCCAGGGCACCGTGGTCTTCGCCGGTTTCGACCTGCAGGCCCCCAGCGCCCCGCTGACGGTCGCCGGCCTCAGCACGCCCTACCCTGGGGAGGAAAGCTGCGGCGACTCCTGGGCCTGCAAGGGCCACCGGCTGATGGTCTGCGACGGCCTGGGCCATGGCCACGCCGCCAGCCTGGCCAGCTCGCGGGCGCGGGAAATCTTCCTGCAACATGATCTGAACCTGCCACAGGAAACGTTGCTCGAACGTATGCACCATGCGCTGGCTTCGACCCGTGGCGGCGCCGTGGCGCTGGCCGAAGTATTGCCGCAGCAATGTGAGGTGCGCTTCTGCGCCATGGGCAACATCCTCGGCGTGCTCGACGACGGGCGCAGCCGCAGCATGGTCTCGGGCAACGGCACGGTGGGCTACCGGATCGGCCGGATCAAGAGCTTCAGCTATCCCTGGTCGCCGTCCACCGTCCTGCTGATGGCCTCCGATGGCATCGGCAGCCGTTTCGACCTGGGCGCCTATCCGGGCCTGGCCACGCGTCACCCGGCAGTCATTGCCGGCGTGCTGCACCGTGACTTTCGACGGCACAACGACGACGCAACCCTGGTGGTTCTCAAACATGTCTGACACGCTTCGCATCGCCACCGTTCGCATCCGCGAGGAGATCGATGTGGTCACCTGCCGCCAGAGCGCGCGGCAGATCGCAGCTTGGCTGGAATTGCCGAACCTTGAGCAGATCCGCTTCGCCACGGCGGTTTCCGAGCTGGCGCGCAACACCTACCAGTACGCCGGCGGCGGCCTGTTTCATTTCGACATTGCCAGCAGCCCCGGCGGCGTGCTGGAGCGCTTATGCGTGGAAGCTTGGGACGAGGGGCCCGGGATCGAGGATGTCGAGCGCATCCTCGAGGGCAGCTACGTCTCCCGCACCGGCATGGGCCTGGGCCTGCGGGGCGCGCAGCGGCTGATGGACGAGCTCGACATCCGCACCTCACCGGAGGGCACACGGATACGTGCCTGCAAGTACATTTCAGGTTCCCGCGCCGCCCCCGGTGCCGGCCAGGTCCAGGCCATCCGCCTGCAACTTCAGCACAACGGCGCAGCCGATCCCTTCGTCGAACTGCAACTGAGCGGCAGCGAACTGCTGCTGACCACCGCCGAGTTGCAGAACAAGCAGCTCGAGCTCGAAGCGATCAACCTGGAGCTGCAGAACACCAACAAGGGGGTCGTCGCGCTGTATTCGGAGCTGGAGAAGGCCAACGAGGAAGTCCGCGAGGCGAGCGCCTCGAAAAGCCGCTTCTTCGCCAACATGACCCACGAGATACGCACGCCGATCAATATCGTCGAGAACATCAGCCAACTGCTGCTCAACGGCCACGACGGGCCGCTCAACCCCGAGCAGCAGCGCCAGGTGGCCTTCATCAGCGAAGCCGCCTCCGAGTTGTCCGGCCTGGTCAACGAACTGCTGGACCTGTCCAAGGCCGAGTCCGGTCGCATCGAGATCGCGCCCACGCGCTTCACCCTGGCCGAGTTCACCGAGCAGCTGCGCCAGTGCGCCAGCGCCATCGCGCTGCGCTATCCCGGGTTGCAATGGGAAGTGGCAGTCCCGGCGAGCGATGTCCTGCTGCATACCGACCGGCACCTGTTGTTCCAGGCCCTGCGCAACCTCATCGACAACGCCTTCAAGTACACCCCGGAAGGCCGCATCAGCGTGCGCGCCTACCTGCCCGACCACGACACGGTGGAGTTCCTGGTCGAGGACACCGGCATCGGTGTCGCCGAGGAAAACCTGGCGCGGGTCTTCGAGGAATTCTCGCGCATCCGCAACCCCGAGCTGGGCAAGGTGCAGGGCACCGGACTGGGCCTGCCGCTGGCGCAACGCCTGGCCAGCCTGCTGCATGGCGGCATCACCCTGGACAGCAGCCCGGGGCTCGGCAGCCGCTTCCTGCTGCGCATCAGACGCGAGCATGACGAGGCAACCATCGAGGTACCGGCAGTCGATCTCAGTGGGATGAATATCCTGGTGGTGGACGACAGCGACGCGGATCGCTACCTGCTGGCGACACTGCTGCGCCCTTGCCAGGCCTCGATCCATGAGGCCAGCAACGGCGCGGCGAGCATCGAGATGCTCTACGAGGTGCGTCCGGACCTGATCTTCCTCGACCTCGACCTGCCGGACATCGCCGGCGAGGACCTGCTGGAGAACATGGACTGGGGCATGCACTCGCGTGTCGTGATCAACACCGCCAAGCCACTGGACGACTCGACTCGCCAGCACCTGGCGCGCCATTCGCGGGCCATCGTGCAGAAGTCCGCTGCGGACTATGGCGAGCAGGTCCTGCGCGAGGTGTCGCGGCTGATGGAGGAGCAACAGCATGGGTGCTAAGAGGGTCCTGGTCATCGACGACCTGGAGGCCAACCGCTACATCCTGCGCAAGATAGTCGCCGACGGCTCCCAGTACCAGGTGCTGGAAGCGGCCACCGGCGCGGAGGGACTGGAGCTGATCCTGCAGGGCGTGGACGTGGTCATCCTGGACATCAACCTGCCGGACATGACCGGCTTCGAGCTGATCCAGAAGGCCGAGCGCCGCCTCGGGCCGAAACGCCTGCCGGCGATCATCAACATCTCGGCGACCTTCGTCAGCGGCAAGGACAAGGCCACCGGCCTGAACGTCGGCGCCCGCGCCTACCTGACCCATCCGATCAACCCCGACGAGCTGATCGCCACCATCGGCAGCCTGATGAAGAGCAACACGCGGTTGCAACGGGTGGAGCGCCAGCGCGACTGGGCCGAGGCGCGCACCGAGCAGATCAGCAAGGAAAAGATCATGCTCGAGCGCTTCATGCGCTCCTTCAGCCATGATCTGCGCTCCCCGCTCGCTGCCGCCACCATGGCCACCGGGCTCATGCTGCGCCGCCCGACCCGGCGGACCGACGAACTGCTGAAGATCGTCGAGGACAACCTGCGCCGCGTGGACAGCATGGTCGCCAACCTGCTGGATATCTCCCACGTCAGCATCGGCGGGGGCATCAAGCTGAGCGGCGAGCGAATCGACCTGGCGGCCTGGATACAGGACTCTATCGGCACCCTCGGCCTGCAGGTCTCCAATCCGCTGTCGCTGGAACTGGAGGGTGCGCTCGGTGAGGTGATCTGGGATACCACGGCATTCCTGCGCATCCTGGAGAACCTGGTGGGCAATGCGGCCAAGCATGGAGTGGCAGAGCAACCGATACGCATCGCCTTGTCACGGGCAGAGCAGAGGGTGCGCCTGAGCGTCAGCAACGCCGGCAGCTTCCCGGTGGAAGTGCTGAACAACCTCGCCACGCCCTACTTCATCTCCACGCGCAGCGACACCAAGGGCTGGGGACTGGGGCTGCCCATCGTCAAGGCGCTCTGCGAGAGCTTCGGCGGCGAAGTGGGCTTTCGCAACGAAGACCATCGCGCCGTGGTGGAGATCGAAGTGCCGGCAAGCCTGGACTGAAGCGCAAGCATCACCGGATACGCTGGTCTGTCGCGATCTGCTTGCGAGGCGGCCCTGGAACAAGAGCCAACCCTCCGAGATTCGCCACCCGGTCAATGGACGGCAGGGGGCCTTACCGTGCCGTTGCCTGCACGTCGAACACTTCGACCAGTTCCTCGAGGAACGCGCCAACCAGTTCACCCGGACGGGATGAGCGGCGCGTGGCAGCCTGGAAGTCCACCTCATAGCGCAGCAGACCCGGACTCAGGGCGCGCAGTTGCTGTTGCTCGACATGCCGGGCTGCATAGTGTTCGGGCAGGAAGCCCAGGTGTTGTCCCGACAGGATCAGCAGCGCAGCGCCATCCATGCTGTCGGTCAGCGCCGTCAGCCGTTCCAGTGCGGTGGGAGCCGGCATTTCCGGAAGGGGATGACTGGGCCAGACCCACTCGTGGTCGGCCACGTCGGCGTACTCCAGCCCGCCGGCCTGCCCGTAGAGCGGGTGGGTAGCGCCGCAATAGGCAATCTGCGTTTCACGAAACAGCGGGAGGTAATCCAGGGTGTCCAGCCGCCGCCAGAAATAGCCGATCGCCAGGTCGAGATGACCATTGATGAGCTTCTCTTCGAGAAAGCTCGAGGACAGTTCGGTGAACTGGAAGCACAGGCCCTGGTGACAAGCCCGCAGCCGCGCGACGGCGAGCGCGATCTGCTTGTTCGCCTGGGGGTCCAGTTGCCCGAGCAGGCCGATGTTCAGCGTGCCGCTGAGGGTGCGGTTGATCTGCTGCACTTCGAGCCGGAAACCCTCCGCCGCTGCCAGCAGACGCCGGGCAGCATCGAGGAACTGGCTGCCCTTGGGCGTCAGGGCGAACCCACCGCGGCCGCGCTGGCAAAGACGGAAACCCAGGCGGGTTTCCAGCGACGCCAACTGGGCGCTGATGGTCGGCTGGGTGGTATTGAGCGTGCCCTGCGCCGCGGAGATGCCGCCCGCCTCGACCACCGCGAGAAAGACGCGGATCAGGCGGATATCCAGTTCCGAAACGTTTCCGAGCATCTTGCCCCCGAGCGCATTAAATAGGCTTCGATCTATGTAAACAGTGCAAGCGTCGTATTTTACGGCGCTTCGAGCAGGCCTAGATTCTGCCCAGGACGACACCAACATGCACCCCCGAGGAGCGCGAGCAACCTTTGCCATCAAGGGTTGCAGGGAATCATCGGGGGAAGCGCGGGCCCGCTTCGACAAGGCAGCCACCCGCAGCGCAGCATAGATGGATACCCTGTGTAAGTGGCGGTGTCGATCCTTCACAAAAACAATATCGCCTTGAGCAGGAGCGTTCCCATGTCCGGGTCCAGCCATACCGCCCACACTGCCGAAGCCGGCATCGGGCTGGCCATCGAAGGCCACTCCATCGATTACATTCCCGAATCCGAGCGCCATGCGCGGCTCTCCAGCCAGGGTCCCTTCTGGTTCCTGGGCAATTTCCACTTCTTCACCATTTCCATCGGCTTCGTCGGCCCCAGCCTGGGCCTCTCCGCCTTGTGGACGACCCTCGCCGGCGCGCTGGGGATCATGTTCGGCACACTGTTCATGGCCTTCCACGGCTCCCAGGGGCCGGAAATGGGCCTGCCGCAGATGATCCAGTCGCGGGCCCAGTTCGGTTATCGCGGCGTCGTGCTCGCCTTGCTGGCCACCCTCTTCGTCTTCGTCGGCTTCAACGTGGTCAACGTCTCGCTGATCATGGATGGACTGCACAACGTCTTCGGCCTCGAACCGTTGCCGGTCGCCTGCGCGGTGATCGCCGTGGGCGCGTTGCTGTCGATCTACGGTCATGACCTGATGCACAAGGCCTTCAAATGGGCGTTGATGCTGACCCTGCCGCTCTACTCCCTGGTGACCGTGGCGCTGATATTCGGGGCCGGCCAGGCAGAGGTGCCGGCGGCGCCGGCGAACCCGCCGGGCTTCCACTGGGTAGCCTTCGCCACGCAGTTCGCGATTGCCGCCAGCTACAACATTTCCTATGCGCCCTATGTATCGGACTACTCGCGGTATCTACCGAAGAACACGAGCCGCGCCAGGCTGATCGCCGCGGTATTTCTCGGCGCATCGCTGTCGGGTGCGTGGATGATCGGCCTTGGCGCCTGGCTTGCGCAGTTGCTGCAGGCCTCCGACGCCCTGGTGGCGCTGGACCGGGTCGGGTCGTCGCTGCTGCCGGGCCTCGGCCATGTACTGGTGCTGGTGTCGGTGGCGGGCTTCCTGCCGGTGATCGCCCTGAACACCTATAGCGCCATGCTGACGCTGCTGACCGGGGTGGATTCCGTGCGGCGGATTTCTCCCACCCCCCGCGCCCGCGTCCTGTCGATCCTGGCCATCACTGCAGTGCTGCTGGCCTGCGTGCTCTCGATCCGCGGCAACGGCATTTCCATCCTCAATACCTTCCTGGTGCTGATGCTCTACTTCCTGGTGCCCTGGACCGCGGTGAACCTGGTGGACTACTTCGCCGTGCGCAAGGGCCGTTACGCCATCCCGCATTTCTTCACGCCCGACGGCCTCTACGGCGCCTGGCAGATGCGCGGCATCCTGGCGTATGTCGTCGGCTTCGCCTGCATGATCCCATTCTTCTACATCTACGACGCCTCGGCCGGCAAGGAGGTCTTCGTCGGCCCGATCGCGCGGATGCTCGATGGCGTGGATATCGCCTGGCTGGTCGGCCTGCTGGTATCGGGCCTGACCTATTTCATGCTCAGCCGCTCGCTGGATCTGCAAGCCGAACGCCGCGTCATCGACGCAATCAGCGAAGCCGACATTCTTTCCGCGGCCCGCCCTTGCGCCGGCCCTCAACCACGCCCCCTGCAGGAACCCCAGCCATGATTGCATCGAAACCGGTCACCGTGGCCTGCTGCCAACTGGCGCCCATCGTCGGGGACCCGACCCATAACCGGCGCGTCGCTGAACGGGCGATCCGCACCGCCGCGCTGCGCGGCGCGCAGGTCATCGTCCTGCCGGAGCTCGCGCAGAGCGGCTACGTCTTCGAAGACCGCGCCGAAGCGCTCGCCTTCTCCGAAGCGCAGGACGGCCCGACGCTGCAGCTCTGGCAAAGGCTGGCCAGCGAACTGGGCATCGTCATCGTGGGGGGCTTCTGCGAGCGACTGAAAGACGAACGGGTCGCCAACAGCGCTGCACTGGTGGATGCCCGCGGCTTGCGTACGGTCTATCGCAAGGCGCACCTGTGGGATGGCGAGAACGCCATCTTCACCCCCGGCAGCGAAGCACCGCCGGTAGTGGAGACCACCTTCGGGATGATCGCGGTGATGATCTGCTACGACCTGGAATTTCCCGAGTGGGTACGCCTGCCCGCCCTGGCCGGCGCAGAGCTGCTGTGCGCCCCGGTGAACTGGCCGTGGGGGCCTCGCCCCGACCAGGAGCGGGCGGCGGAAGTCGTGCGGGTGCAGGCCAACGCATCGGTGAACCGCCTGTTCATCGCCGCGTGCGACCGCCATGGCCATGAGCGTGGCGTGGACTGGGTACAAGGCTCGGTGATAGTCGATGCCGACGGCTTCCCGCTGGCCGGCCCGGCCGAGGGCGGCGAGCAGATACTGCTCGCCACGCTGGACCTGGCCCGGGCGCGGAACAAGCGCATCAGCCGCCATAACCATCTCCATCAGGACCGCCGTCCCAGGCTCTATGGCGAGCAGGGATTGCTCGGCGCCTGAGCTTGGCAGGTGGCGCGATACCCAGGGAGGATGGAGCGGGCGACCGGCCAGCGAACAGGTTCGGCTCCTTGTTCCCGAGGACTATCGAGGGTGTCGACTAGAATCCACTCTCGCGCACACCCAGCGCCGCCAGCCGGCGCCAGGCATAGCCCAGCACCGATTGCCCGCGACCGTCCAGCACCACCACGCCTCGTATCGGCTGGGCGAGCTCGGCCGCAGCTTCGAGCGGACTCAGGCGTACGCCATACTGCGCCCGCACCGGTTCGGCACGCTGCTGGCCATCCCGGCGAACGGCGATCGGGCCCTGGTGGTCGGAACTGAGCGCTTCCAGTTCGACGAAGGCCACGCCATTGGCATCGATGTCATCCAGGCGCACCGGCAACGCCGAACGGGTCGGATCGTCGGCGATGAAACGGCCTTCGGCCCCCGCCTCCACCCGCCACAGATCGTCCTCGGCGAGGTAGCCACGCAGGCGCAGGCCGGGCTCGACAATACGCACCAGCGGGTCGGCGGGCTTGAGCCAGCGCCCCATGCTCAGATCGGCCAACAGGTCGCGCACGACCCCGGCCTGGGGCGCTCGCAACTGCAGTCGCTCGCGCTGGGCGGCGAAGCCACGGTATTCGGCCACCGCCTCAGCCAGCTGCTGTTCGAGAATGCCGGCATCCGCCACGGTTTCGCTGCGCCCCGCCTGGCGGCGCAGCAGCAACTGGAGTATCTCGATCTTGCGGCGGGCAATGGCCTGTCGCGAATCCAGGTCCGGGGACTCCAGCTCCAGCAACAGCTCGCCCTGCGCCACCGTTTGTCCGTCCCTGACGTGCAGCTGTTTGAGGCGCGCCGCCACCGGCGCGTGCAAGGCGCTGGTACGCGAAGACTCGAGCAGCGCCGGGACCTCCACCGAACCGTTCCACGGCAGCGCCAGCAGCGCCAGTACCACTGACAGGCCGCCGGCGGTACGCAGGACCTTGCCGGTTTCGGCCTGGTCGCGGCGTTTCCACCATTCGCGCAACTCCTTCCAGATCGGCAGGCCGATGAACCACACCAGCTCCACGAGCATCAGGAAGATGCCCAGCACCTTGAAGAACAGGTGGTACACCGCCAGGGCAATGCCGAAGAACAGCACGGCCCGCCACAGCCAGGAGCCGTAGCCCCACATCAGCAAGCGCCGCGACATGGTTGGCGACCAGGGTTCCGGCCTGGGCTCGCCATAGCCGAACAGGGCCTCGCGAAGACGCCAGCGGCACAGGGCGAAGGCGCGCGCCTGGAGATTCTCCACGCCCCACAGGTCACTGAGCAGGAAGTAGCCGTCGAAGCGCATGAAGGGGTTCAGGTTGATTGCCAGGGTGGTCATCCACGTCGCACTGGCGAGCATGAAGGCCGACGTACGCGCCGGCCCGTCCGGCAACAGCGACCAGGCGAGCAACGCCAGCACTGCCAGCACCAGCTCGGCGAGCACGCCTGCGGCACCGATCAGCAGCCGCGAGCGCCGGTCATTGACGCGCCAGGCGTCACTGACGTCGGTGTAGAACATCGGCAGCAGCACCATGAAGGCCAGCCCCATGCTCTGCACCCGGCAGCCGGCGCGCTTGGCCATGAGGGCATGGCCGAACTCGTGGCAGAGCTTGGCGAAGGTCAGGGCCACGCCGAAAGCCAGTGCCCCGCCGAAACTGAACAGGTGTGGGAAGGTCGAGACGAAGCGATCCCAGTCGCGCGCCACCAGGAACAATCCCAGGCACAGCACGGTTGGCAGGCCCCAGCGCAACAGCCAGCCGCCGTTGCGCGCCAGGACCGGCCAGGCGCGGTTGAGGAAAACATCCGGGCGCCAGAGCGGCACGCGGAAGAACAGGTATTGGTGCAGGACGCGCTGCCACAGGCTCTGGCGCATCGAAGCCGCCTTGCTGGCATAGCTGGCGCGCTGTTCGGCATCGACGGCGGCGATCAGGTCGTGCCCGCGCAGGAAACGCAGCAACTCTTCCAGCTCGTTGTCGCCCAGTGGCCCGCCGGGTTCGCCGTTGGCTGCCGCCAGCACGCGCTGGGGATCGCCCAGCGCCCAGTGCTGCAACAGCCGCACGGCACTGGCGCCGAGCTTGAAGTAGCGCCCGCGCAGGGGGTCGGCAAGGGTCCACTGCGGCGAGCCGTCGAAGTTCGGCGCGGCCACCGACAGGCTCAGGTCGGGGCGCAGCGCGGGCAGCATCAGAAACCGAGCCTCTGGCGCATTGCCGCCAGCGGCCGCCGCATCAGGTAATAGGCCAGGGGCGCACGGTCACCCGACAGCTTGGCGGTACCGCGCAGACCGATACGCGGCACGGCATCGATGAAGCTGGCGTCCAGGCGGTAGCCCAGTTGTCCGGCCGCGGTGGCCTGGGCCTCGTAGGCGGAGCGTTCGAGACGGGCGTCGTAACGGTTCAGCGGATCGCTGTCGAGGAACAGCGCCACCTCGGCGCCGGGCTGCAAGGCAATCGCGTCGCCGACTGGCAGCTCGACGCGCAGCTCGGCCTGCGCCGGGTCGGCAATCTGCATCAATCGCTCGCCGGTCTGCACCGGCCGGCCCGTCCAGCGCTCGGCATCGGCGAACACCGCGATGCCGGCTCGCTCGGCGCGCACCTCGCTGCGCGCGAGCAGTTGCCGGGCGTATTCCAGCTCCGCGTTCTTCTGTTCGACACGGGCGGCCAGCAGGTCGATGCGCGCGCTCGATTCCGCGTCGGTGAAGGCCCGTTGCGTGCTCGACTTCAATTCGGCTTCGGCGACTCCCAGGGCACGCTCGGCGACGTCGACCTGGGCCTTGAGGGTGGTGGCTTCGAAGCGCACCAGCAGGTCGCCGGCGAGCACCGGCTGGTTGGGCTTGACCAGAAACTCGGCGATGACGCCATCCAGCGGAGCGGCGACGACCCGGCCACCCTGCGGTACGACTTCCGCCGGAGCCAGCACGGACTGGCGCACCGGCAACAGCAGCAGCAGGCAAAGCGCACCGGCAAGCACCAGCAGCTTCTTCCTCGGCCAGCGCAGGCGCCAGGGCTTGCCCGGCTGCAGGGCAAGCCAGGCATGGGCATAGGTATCGCCAAGCTGGCTCAGCAGGGCCTGTTCCGCTTCGCTGAAGCGCTGCTCGCGGGCGATCCAGAGTCCACCGAAGACTTCACCGGCGCGAGTCTTCAAGGGCAGCCAATAGGCCTGGGCAACTGACAATGCCTGCCAGTCGCTCCGGCATGCGGCATCCAGCACCTCGGGCTCGACCATGCCCGGCGCAGTATGCGAACCGCTGGCCTGCAGTTGTCCGCAGGCGCGCTCGACGAACGCCACGAACGGCGCGTTCGGCTCGACCACGCTGACTCCGGTGAGCGCACGCGCCTTGCCGGCGATCAGCAGGGCGGCGTGATGGAAGCCGAACAAGGCCTGGCCGTCGTTAACCATGGCGAAGGCCAGTTGCTCGGTACTGGCAGCCTGGCGCGCCTGGCGCTCCAGCCCGAGGAACAGCGCGAAGACCCGCTCGGCGCCGCCGACCGATGCGTTCATGGGCGCTCCGCGAACTGCGCGGTGCCGCTCATCCCGGCGACCAGGCCCGCGGTGGGCGGTACGCTGGCGATCAGCAGCAGGGTCTGGCTGGCCTCGTCGATACGCGCTCCCAGGCGCTTGACCTCGACCTGCAGCGGCTGGCCGGTTTCGTCCGGGGTAAAGCTGAAGTGCTCCCCCGGCTTGAGCCTGGAAAGCCAGCGCGAGGGCACCAGCAGGCGGATTTCCAGGCTGCGGTTGTCGACGATCTCCAGCAGGGGAGCGCCGCTGGCCACGCTTTCGAAGGGTTGCGCCTTGCGCTGCACCACCTGGCCGTCGTAGGGCGCCTGCACACCGCAGCGGCGAACCTGCACCTGATAAACCTGGGCCTGGGCCTGCGCTTCGGCCTGCCTGGCCTCGGCCAGGGCCACTTCGTAGCGCCCCACGGAATTGAGCGCAGCCAACTGACGGTTATGGGAAAGTTCCTCAGACGCGGCGCGCACACCCGCCTGGGCAGCGTTGAGCTGGGCCTGATAGGCGGAGCAGTCGAAGCGCACCAGGACATCGCCCTTCTTGAAAGGCTGCCCCTCGGCAAACGGCATCTCGAGAATCCGCCCCGCCAGCTCGCTGGAGAGCATCGCCTGATCGCGGGCATGCAGCACACCCCGGATGTCCCGGCTGCTGCCAGCCTCGCCGGTGGCGACCGGCAACAACGGATCGGGCACGGGTTCGGCCGCCTGCGCACTGCCAGCCAAGGCCAGCAAACTCCAGAATCCCCACTGCACTTGCCTGCGCATCCTTCGCTCTCCCGAATCACGAAGCGCGAGTCTATGTGAGCCATGGGCGGTAGGAAATATCCGTAGAGCATTCTGCCAGTATTTATTGGCGCTGGCGCCATGGGCAATCCACCGCCCGCCCTGACATCCATCCGGCAGCCGCCCGATAAACATCAGCCCGAGCTGATGTCAGCCCAATCAAATATGAATTTTTCCTGATGCTGCAGCCCCCTAATCTGGCCACGTGCTGTACTGACAGCGCCAGCTACTCAGCCGTCCTAAAGAGACGCGGGTTCTCGATAACAACTCCAACTGCCCCGAGGATCTCCCATGCGCCTTCGCCCGCTCATGCCTGGCCGTGAATCCCCCTTATCCCTGAACATCGGAGGCCGGCATGTCTGACCTTCGCAGCTCCACCGCCGTCAATGGCGATGAAAGCCTGCTCGCCAGCCACGGCTACCGCCAGGAGCTGGACCGCGGGCTGAACCTGTGGTCCTCGTTCTCCGTCGGCTTTGCCACCATTTCCCCGGTCGTGGGCATCTACTCGGTGATGTCCCTGGGCGCCATGAGCGTCGGGCCGTCCTGGGTGTGGGTCGTGCCGCTGTGCCTGCTACTGCAGCTGACCGTGGCGCTGGTGTATGCCGAGCTGTCCTCGCAGGTTCCCCTGGCCGGTGGCTGCTACCAGTGGGTGCGGCGGCTGATCGGCGACCGCGCGGCCTGGTTCACCGGCTTCCTCTACCTGGCCTCCGCCCTCGCCTCGCTGACCACCGTTGCCTACCTGGGCGGCTTCTGGCTCGGCCTGCTGGTGACCGGCGAGCCGCCATCGGCCAACGCCCAGGTGCTCTGCGGCGCAGCGCTGCTGGCCCTGGGGCTGGGGGTGAACCTGCTGGGCATCAACCCGCTGAAGTACTTCGTCAACGCCGGCATCTTCGCCGAGGCCATCGCCTCCATCGGCATCGGCGTGCTGTTGCTGCTGTTCTTCCGCAACCACTCCGTCGAGATCCTGTTCAGCAGCCTTGGCGCACTGGAGGCATCCGGCGGGTCCTACTGGAGCGGCTTCCTTACCGCGCTGGCGGTGGGTGGCTGGGCCTTCCTCGGCTTCGACGCCTGCTCGCAGATTTCCGAGGAAACCACCGACGCCCGCGTCTCCACGCCGCGCGCCATCCTGCGCTCGATGCTGGTGGTCGGGCTGACCGTGATGCTCACCGCCTTCGCCGTCACCCTGTCGTACAAGGACCCGGCCGCCGTCGTCAGCGGGCAGATCATCGACCCGGTGACACCCGCGGTGGTGGATGCCTTCGGCGCCTGGGCCGAGCAACCCTTCGTGGCCATCGTGCTGGTGGCCTTCGTCGCCTGCGTCGTCTCGGTGCAGACCTACATCGGCCGCGCGATCTTCGGCATGGCCCGCGATGAAATCCTCCCCGGCTCTGCCCTGCTGCGCCGCGTGGACAAGCGCAAGGTGCCGATGGCGGCGATGGTCTGCAGCACCCTGCTGGCCAGCCTGGGCCTCGCGCTGGGGCTGAACGCCACTGCGGTCGGCACGCTGATCGCCTTCGGCAGCGGCGGCTTCTTCTTCGTTTTCCTGATCGTCGCCGCCAGCGCGCTCTACGCCCGCCTGACTGGGCGCTGGGACCCTGACAAGGGCGCGCTGAAGCTTGGCCGCAAGGGCCTGCTGGTCAACGTCGTCGCCGTGGTCTGGCTAGTGTTCGAGGCAATCAACGTGGCCTGGCCGCGGGAAATGCTCGCCCCGCCCGGCGCGCCCTGGTTCCAGGTCTGGGCGGTGATCGTGGTGTTCTCCGCCCTCGCCCTGTTCGGCCTGGCCTACCTGTTCATCGCCAAACCGCACCGCCGCCTCGCCACCAGCCTGAGCTTCGCCGGCCGCGCCGGCTGACTCATCGGCGCCGGCATTGGCCGGCGCCTCTGTTCCCACGCCCTGCCCTGCTGGCCCCGCAAAGCCGGCACGGACAGGTCATGCCTGAAATCCGGAGCTTGTCATGTCCACCCTGAACTACTGGAACTACCCCACGGAAATCCTCTGCGGTGTCGGAGCGCTCGACCAACTGGCCGAACGCTGCCGCCTTGCCGGGATGCGCAAGCCGCTGCTGGTCACCGACCCCGGCATGCTCGAACTGGCGCCGCTGCATGAAGTGCGACGCCGCCTGGAAGCCGCCGGTATCGACTACGCGCTGTTCCACGCTTTCTCCAGCAACCCCGCGCTGGAAGAAGTCACCCGCGGCGCCCTGTCCCTGGCCGAGGGCGGTCATGACTCGCTGATCGCCCTGGGCGGCGGCAGCGCACTGGACGCCGCCAAGGGCATCGCCCTGCTCAGCCGAGACACCGAGGGCCTGCACCACTTCGAATGGTCGCAGCTGATCGAACGCTACCCGACCCTGGGCGATCACCCGGCCCTCGACCTGCCGCCGCTGATCGCCATTCCCACCACCGCTGGCACCGGCTCCGAGCTGGGCCGCGAGGCGGTGCTGACCGACACGGCGCGCGGCATCAAGATCGTCGTCGGCCATCGCGAGCTGCTGGCCCGCTCGGTGATCCTCGACCCGGCGCTGACCGTCGGCCTGCCGAAGTCGCTCACCGCCGCCACCGGCATGGACGCGCTGACCCACCACCTGGAATCGCTGTTCTCGCCGCTCTACCACCCCATGTCCGCCGGCGTCGCCCTCGAAGGCGTGCGCCTGGTGAAGGAGCACCTGCAACGCGCCGTGCACAACGGCACCGACCTGGCCGCCCGCGAAGGCATGCTGGTGGCCTCGGCCAGCGCCGCCGTGGCCTTCCAGAAAGGCTTGGGCGGCGTGCATGCGCTGGCGCACCCGCTGGGCGCGAAGCACCACAAGCACCACGGCTTGCTCAATGCGGTACTGCTGCCCTATCTGCTGGTAGCCAATCGTCCGGCCATCGAAGCGGACGCCACGCGTCTGGCGCGTTACCTGGAACTACCGGAAGCCAGCTTCGAGGGCCTGCTCGGCTGGGTGCTGGAGCTGCGTTCGGCGGTGGGCATTCCCCACACGCTCAAGGAGCTGGGCCTCACTGGCGAGGATGCGCAATGGGTCGGTGAACAGGCGGTGGCAGACATCTCCTCCTCCGAGACCAACGCCCTGCCGCTGCAGGCCGAGGATTACTCGCGCATCTACCTCAACGCCGTCAACGGCGTGCTCGCCTGAGGGCTAGCCGAGACCGTGCACGCTCAGCAGGTCTTCGATGAAGGCGCGGGCGGCCTCGCTGCGGGGCCGCCCGGCGTAGGTGATCATGCTGTGGGTCACCTCGTAGCAGAGCTTTTCCGGTAGCAGTGGCTTCATCCGCCCGCGCTCGACCCAGATGTTCGCGTAGTGGGTCGGCAGGTAGCCCAGGTGCGTACCGGCCAGCACCGAATGCGCCACCGCCTCCATGTGATGGGCGGTGGCGCTGCTGCGCTCGGGGCGGAACGGCAGCTCCTGGTCCGCCGGCAGGAAGCCATGGCGTACCCAGTTGTACTCGGCGATCTGCCTGAGCGTCGGCTTGCGCGCCGTGAACAGCGGGTGGCGCTCGCCGCAGAACACGCCGATCTCCTCGGCGTACAGCGGCAGGTAATCCAGCGTAGGCCGGGTGCGGCTGAAGTAGGAGATCGCCAGGTCCAGCTGGCCGTCGATGACCGCCAGCTCAAGTTCGGTGGGCGAGTTCACATAGAGGTTCAGTTGCACGTCCTGCTCACGGGCGTGGAAGGCCGCCAGGGTCTCGTCGAAGCGCGCCTGCGGCAGGGTCGTGACGTTGTCCGCCAGGCCCAGGTACAGCTCGCCGACCAATTGGCCGGAGAGTGCCTGAGCCTGGTCGCGGAACAGGCCGATGGCGTCGAACATCGCCTGCGAGGCTTCGAGAATCCGCTGGCCCTTTGCGGTCAGGCGGAAGCCGCCCTTGCCCCGCTCGCACAGGCGATAGCCCAGGCGTTTCTCCAGGCTGCCGATGTGCATGCTGATGTTCGACTGGCTCATGTTCAGCTCGGCCTGCGCGGCGGTGAAGCCGCCGCATTTCACCACGGAAGCGAAGATGCGCAGCAGGCGCAGATCGAGGTCGGTGAAATTCCTGAGCATGGGCAGAGTCCGGCGCTGGGCGGACGGCTAGTCTACTGTACGGGGCACCGCCAGTCCCGCCGGTGCGATCCGATGGAATCCCCAGCGCGCCCGCGGGTCCTTGCCCAGGTAAGCCTGATGGAGAGAAGCCATGCTGCTCGAAGGTTCCTGCCACTGCGGCGCCGTGCACTTCAGCCTGCACAGCGCTCATCCCTACCCCTACCAGCGCTGCTACTGCTCGATCTGCCGCAAGACCCAGGGCGGCGGTGGTTATTCGATCAACCTTGGCGGCGACGCCGCCAGCCTCAAGGTACGTGGGCGGAAGCACATCAGCATCTACCACGCGAAGATCCGCGAGGCAGGCCAGCGCACCCGTACCAGTGGCGCCGAACGGCATTTCTGCAGCCAGTGCGGCAGCGGGCTGTGGCTCTACGATTCACGCTGGCCGGAGCTGATCCACCCATTCGCCTCGGCCATCGACACGCCCTTGCCGGTTCCCCCCGAGCACACACACCTGCTGCTCCGCTCGAAGGCCAGCTGGGTCGAGGTGCAGGCCGGCCCGCATGACCTGCAATTCGACGACTACCCGTCGGAGTCCATCGCCCAGTGGCACCAGCGCCTGGGCGTGGAGCGGTAACGCATGGACGAGCTACCCCGACACGCAGTTGTAACCCTTGCCGGCTAAGGTGCTCGTCCATCTTCGCCGACCGGCGCAGCCAGAAGACGGACCATGACGGCAGACACCACCCCCGCCCGCAAGCAGTTCCTGATCCGCTCGGAGAACATGAGCGCCGACGATTTCGGCGAGCTGTACACGCGCATGTTCGGCAACCTCTACACGGGGATGCCGCGCCCCGGAAAGCCCATTGCCATTGGCGGGGTCTACGGCCGCTACGAAGGCGTAAGCTTTCGCCGCCTGAGCTTTCGCGGCGACCTGCTGGCCGAAATGCCGGACCTGGAAGACGAGATCACCTTCATCTTCCCCAGCGCCGGGCGCGTCGTCTTCAATCAGTGCAGCGACAGTGTCGGCCTGCCCAACGTCGGCCTGGCCATGGAGAAGACCCAGGTGCGCTCGGTGGGCTTCATCGACGGCCATGCACACCACGGCCTGTCGGTGCGCCGCTCGCTGTTCGCCCGCCGCCTGGCCATGCTGCTGGGCCGGCCGATCACCCACAAGGTGCGTTTCCAGCCACGGGTGGACCTGGGCAACGAGGCCTACCAGGGCATCAAGGCGATTGTCGCCATGGCGACCGGCAACGAGTTCGACCGGCTGATCCATTCCAGCGCGCTGATGCCAGCGCGCCTGCAGGAAATGCTGGTCGACGCGGTACTGGACATCTGGCCGCACAACTACAGCGCTGCATTGCGGCGGCCAGCTCCGCAGATCGCACCCCGCCACGTGAAGCTGGCCATGGAATACATCCAGGAGCATCCCGAGGCGATGGTCAGCGGCAGCGACCTGGCCGAGCTGAGCCATGTCAGCCTGCGCGCGTTGCAGGACGGCTTTCGTCGTTTCGTCGGCAGCTCCATCGTCGCCTATCAGCGCGAAGTGCGCCTGCAGCGCGCCTATGACGCTCTGCAGCAGGACAGCGCGCAGTCGGTCAGCGAGATTTCCCTGGCCCTGGGCTTCAGCAACGTCGGGCGCTTCTGCCAGTACTTCCAGAGGGCCTACGGCATGAGTCCTGCGGACCTGCGCAAGAGCCTGCCGGCACCCTGCGTACTCGGCCCGCTTGGCGAGCAAGCTCGCTCCAACAAGACAGCTCCCAAGCATCCAGCACCGTAGGAGCGGACTCCGTCCGCGATCGATTTCCGGCAGCTCCGAACTTGCCGGTGACACCTCGCCGATAGAGTCCGCCCCTACGCAACCCGCTGTTTCCGCACCACCACGGCCTGCGCTGTGAAAGCAAACGGCCCGGCGCGCGGAACGCGGCGGGCCGTCTGCCCATGGTGACGCCGATCAGAACTGGTAGCTGGCCTTCAGGCTACCGCTGGCACCATGGCTGCCGCTGCCACCCAGCGCGCCAACCTCGGCACCGACGCTGAAGTCGCCCTGGCTGGCGGTCAGGCTGAAGACGCCGCTGAACTGGTCGCGGTTATCGAAGGCGGCACGCTGGGAGACGTCCAGGCCCAGCAACTGGCCTTCGCTATCGACCTTGTAGTCGCCCAGTGCATGGTCGTAACCGACTTCCAGCGCCGGCACCATCTGCCAGCCGCCGCCCAGCTCTGCTGCGGCGAACGAGGCCTTGAGGTTCGCGTAGGCGCTGCGGCGGTTCTCGCTGATGTCGTCGACGTCCAGCGCCAGCTCGCTGCCCTTCTCCTGGAAGCCGTCCAGGTCCAGGTGGCTGTAGCGCAGGCCGATGCTCGGTTCCAGGGTCACGGTGGACACCGCCGTGCGATAGCCCAGCGCAATGCTGCCGCCACTGAGATTGCCGCTGGTGTCGCCCTTGGCCTTGCCCAGGCCGCCTCCGATGTCGCGCTTGCTGTCGTAGTCGAGCCAGCCATAGCTGAGGTCGGCGTCGACGAACAGCCCTTGCTCCAGGCTGTCGAGGGCGAAGCGCGCACCGCCCCGGACGAAGGTCAGGTCGGTATCCACGTCACCCCCGGCGCCGCCGACGCTGCCCTTGCTGTAGCCGAAACCGGCATTGCCGCTGAGCTGGTCGGAGAAGCGCTGGGTCACGCCGATCAGCATGCCCTGGGTGTGCTCGTTGCTGCTTTGGGCATTGGAGGTGGCGGAGTTGCCCTGGTAGCCGGCCAGCGCGGTGCTCCACAGGCGGGTCTGCCCGGCCTTCAGGTCGACGCCGCTGGCATAGGGCGCGGCGGCCTTGTCAATCAGAGCGTCCTGGCGCAGCAGGTAGCTGGCCGCGTCGG
Source organism: Pseudomonas sp. DP-17 (assembly GCF_022380625.1). NCBI lineage: Bacteria > Pseudomonadati > Pseudomonadota > Gammaproteobacteria > Pseudomonadales > Pseudomonadaceae > Pseudomonas > Pseudomonas sp. DP-17. The sequence goes on along the minus strand of NZ_JAKSXG010000002.1, from coordinate 46,242 downwards.
CATGCACCTGGCCGCCGACGGTGGACTCGACGCCACCGAGGGTGCCAGCGTCGATGGCCGATTGCAGGTAGTAGTTGTAGGCGGTGTAGTTGCCGGACAGGCTGCTGTTCTGCAGCTGGGTCAGCAGTCGGGCACCGGCGGCGGCGTTGCCGGAGAGGCCTTCGACGCCTGGCAGGGCGCTGTAGTAGACCATCTTGCCGCGCAGCACGTAGATGGTTTCCTGGGACAGGCCGAGCCCGTCCTTGAGGTAATTGTCCATCGTGCCGTATTCGGCGGTCACTTCGTCCAGGCCGGCCTGCAGGAAGCTGGCCTGTACACCCAGCAGCGGCTCGTAGATGGCCGCCATGCTCGCCGGCAGCATCGCCAGCGTCGCCTTGACCCGCGCCGCCGTGTAGTCGTTGGTGGCCAGGTAGTTTTCCATGATGGTGGCGCTGTCCACGCCGGCGATGCTCAACAGCACGGCGGCGGTCCAGCCGGTGCGATCCTTGCCAGCGGTGCAGTGGAACAGCGCGGCGCCGTCGGCGGCAGCCAGTTCGTTGAACAGCGCGGTGAACTGGCCGCGCATACCGGCGTCGTTGACGAAGGCGCGGTTGGTCTGCTCCATCATGGCCACGGCTTGCGCGGCGCTGGTGAACGAAATGTTGGTGATGTCGGCACCGGAGGTGGTGCTGCCGATGATGTCGATGTTCTGGTAGGCCGCGCCGGCCGGCAGGGTGTCCGGCGTGGCGGCGATTTCGCTCGGGGTGCGCAGGTCGAACACGTTGCCGATGCCGAGGGTGTCAAGCACCGCCAGGTCCGTGCCTCTGGGGGTCAGCGCGTTGGATCGGTAGAACACTCCGGAACGCATCACGCCGTCGTTGCGGGTCGTGTACGCGGTGGTGGTGCCGGCAATGTCGCGGAAGTTGTCGATGCCGGCCAGGTGCGGCGTGTCCAGGCTGTAGGTCTCGGCCGCGTTGGCGCAGGCGATGGACAGGCTGAGCAGGGACAGGCCGAGGGTGGATGCGGAAAGCAGAGCGCGATGAAACACGATGTAGCCTCTTTGAGCTTGTTGGCGGGGCTACTATCGGTGGCGCACAGGACCCGAATGTGACAGTCACGCGCCCCAGGTAAATGGGCGCGCGATCTGTCCATGGCCTGCGCTTTCTGTCCATCAAGACCAGCCGCTCAGGGCGGATGACCCGGAACGGGTTACCGGCCACCATTGCGGATAACGCCTCGGGCGTCATTTGCCCTACGGCGGTCAATCGTCGTGCGGGCTGCTGGATTCGCGGTCGTGTTCATAGCGATGACGCATCGGGAAAGCCGGTAGCCAGGCTTCGCGCCGGCAGATCCACAGCTCGTAGGTGGGCTGGAACTGGTCCACTGCATCCAGCGCGCCGAGGCTCACCTCGATTTCGTCGCCGCTACGGCCGAACACCGACGAACCGCAACGCGGGCAGAAGCAGCGGCCCTTGAACTCCCGGGACTCACCGTCGATCCGCACGGCGTCCTCGGGGAAGATCGCCGAAGAGTGGAACAGCGCGCCGTGGTGCTTGCGGCAATCCAGGCAATGACAGATGCCGACCCGGTTGGGCTGGCCGCTGATCTCGATACGCAGGTCGCCGCACAGGCAGCCTCCAGTGACCTTGTCCTTGTTGTCCATGTTCATGCCTCCTGATGTATAGGGCGCGGGGATTCCCTCTCCCTGCCCCTGGCTGCGCGCCCCGCTCCGAAGAGAGAGGGCTGGGGAAAGCGTGGCGGGCTGATCTCCGGACTTTCCGGCCTCTGCTGCGTTCGACTTGCCAGGCCGGCACGCACTCCGCCGAGCCGACACACGGCCGATTTGGCCGTTTCGCGATATTCGTCGTCCGGATCGCGTGAGACAGCCGCCGCTGCCACGCCTAGCATAGGCATCCCCAACATGAAGAGCCCGGCGCGCCCTGCCCGCGCGCCCTACCTTGCTGCCCCGGAGTCCCATGTCTACCACCGCTTCCCCCCTGGCCACGCCGTCGGTGGCCGCCCAGGCCAGCCCGCTGGTCATGCGCGTGATCGGCGCGTGCGCCCTCGCCCACCTGACCAACGACCTGATCCAGGCCGTGCTGCCGTCGATCTACCCGGTGCTCAAGACCAACTACGGCCTGAGCTTCACCCAGGTCGGCCTGATCACCCTGACCTTCCAGCTGACCGCCTCGCTGCTGCAGCCCTGGGTCGGCTACCACACCGACCGCCATCCCAAGCCCTGGCTCGCGCCACTGGGCAGCGTCTGCACGCTGATCGGCATCCTCATGCTGGCCTTCGTCGGCAGCTTCCACGCCATCCTCCTGGCCTCGGCGCTGGTGGGCATCGGCTCCTCGACCTTCCACCCGGAAACCTCGCGCATCGCGCGGCTGGCCTCCGGCGGGCGCTACGGCCTGGCGCAGTCCACCTTCCAGGTCGGCGGCAACGCCGGCAGCGCCTTCGGCCCACTACTGGCGGCAGCCATCATCATTCCGTATGGCCAGGGCAACGTGGCGTACTTCGGCCTGTTCGCGGTGTTCCTGGTCGGCGTGCTGTGGGGGCTGAGCCGCTGGTACAGCCACCACCTCAATCTGTTCAAGCTGAAAGCCGGCGGCGTGGCCACCCACGGATTGTCCAAGGGCCGCGTCACCGCCTCGCTGGTGGTACTGGCCCTGCTGGTGTTCTCCAAGTACTTCTACATGGCCAGCTTCACCAGCTACTACACCTTCTACCTGATCGAGAAGTTCGACCTCTCGGTGGCCAGCTCGCAGCTCTACCTGTTCGGCTTCCTCGGCGCGGTGGCGGCCGGCACCTTCTTCGGCGGCCCGGTGGGCGACCGCATCGGCCGCAAGGCGGTGATCTGGTTCTCCATCCTTGGCGTCACGCCCTTCACCCTGGCGCTGCCCTACGTCGACCTGTTCTGGACCAGCATCCTGAGCCTGGTGATCGGTTTCATCCTGGCCTCGGCCTTCTCCGCCATCGTGGTATACGCCCAGGAACTGGTGCCGGGTAACGTCGGCATGATCGCCGGGGTGTTCTTCGGTCTGATGTTCGGCTTCGGCGGCATCGGCGCGGCCTTCCTCGGCCACCTGGCCGACATCCATGGCATCGAGTACGTCTACAAGCTGTGCTCCTACCTGCCGCTGCTGGGCTGCCTGACCATCCTGCTGCCGTCCACCAGGAAAAAGGCCTGACCCTTCCTGCCGCGGGGACGCAGAGCCCTCAACCCTCGCGGCGCTCCGGCTGGGTGGCGTGCACGAACACCGTGTAGGTGTCGGCCGGGTGCGCCACGCCAGCCTGGTCCAGCGCGCGGGCGATGGAGCCGCGGTGGTATGTCGCGTGGTTGAGGATGTGGAAGAACATCTCCTCGCGCGTCAGGCTGCCGCTGCGGCCATCGGTGAAGCGGAAGCGGATGACCTCCCGCGCACGCTCCGCCGTCAGCGCGGCGAGTTGCTCGACGTACCACTGACCGGAAACCAGCAGGCGCTCGCGCAGCTCATCGAGGCCGGGAACTGCCTCGGGCCGGGTGCGGGTCTGCCGCGCCGCTCAGGCGCGCCCGGAACAGGTCCTCGACTATCGCCATGTGGTTGAGCTGCTGGAGTGCGAAGGCGTACTCCTCCGGGAAGCGCCCGGAGTCAATCTGGGCGACGGCGTCCAGCGTTCGGCGGTCCGACCAGCATTTGTAGGCGAAGGCCTGGGTCAGCATCGCAATTCCTTGTCTGCGGCTGTTGAAGACAAAGGCGGCACTGTAGCGCATCCGGGGCTTGGGTTGTGCCAGCCCAGCGGCCAGACTGGCGGCAGACCGACGCACGATTCGCCGCCATGAAAACCCCGATATAGAAGGCATCCGCGCCTTCTTGCCGGTCGCTGAGCTGAAGAGTTTCTCCCGCTTTGCCGACGGCGGCTGCACTACCCAGGCGACCATCATCGCTCACCGTTGGCAGTGATCAGGCGATTCCCGAGCCCTGCGACGAAGCTGCTCGCTTGCCCAGCGGCGTTCTGCCGAAACCATCGGCGGCAATGGTCTGTTGCGCCGGCGCTTGCAGGTTTGCCCGCATACCCAACGGCGTCCTGCTGAAGCCGTCTTCGGCAAGGGTTTCCTGCTCCGGCGCTGCCGAATCCACGCGCATCCCCAGGGGCGTTCTGCTGAAACCGTCTTCCGCCAGTTGCGGTACGGTGTTCTTGTCGGCCAGCGGCGTCAGTTGGAAGCAGACGGCGCCGGAGCACCCTGCCTCGGCAGCAGCATTGGCGTGCACTGCAACGCCAGCCAGCGAGAAGACAACGGCGGTTACGAAGGTTTTCAGGTTTTTCATGGCATCGATCCTCAAGGGGGGCTAGGGGAAACAGCGCATCGGAGCGAGACACATCGCACTGCAGAGCCTTGGGGTGCGTGTCGTGCCGGGGAGCTGTTGGTGCTCATTAAGAGCCCTTGGGGTATCTGCAAAGTGTCGAAGAACGGCCACCGCCGTCTCGGCGAATGTCTGCACGGCCGCCAGATACACTGGAATACACAGGCGCCTCGAAAGCCGCGTATCAGGGCCTTGGCCGTCCAGACCAGCCTCGGCATCGCCAACGCCTTTGCCCAGGCTTTGCTGCCCGAAACGGTGCAAGCGCTCTGCGGCCAGCACCACGGAACCTGCGCCCCCCCGGACATGTTCTCCTGCAAGCGGGACGGCAACTGAAATCTCGGCGGATCAGCAGCTGGAAGATTTCCAGCTCCGGAAAAGTTCGCTGCCGTCCGTCACAGAAATCCTACCCTCAGGTTGACCATCAAATTTCGCGCCACTAGATTCCTCCCTTCCTCGCCGGGGTGCGCTGTGACCTGGCGATCACAACGGCAAAGGAATGTCCCGTTATGTTCAAGCCCCACAGGCCCTGGCTGCCTGCCTTGCTGCTTTGCAGCCCGCTCGCCGCGCAAGCGGAAGGTCCCTCTGGCGATTTCTGGCTGATTCACCAGCAGGGCAGCCTCTACAAGAACGAAATCTTCGTCGTCGATGGCGACCCCGCCAATATCTACGACCGCAAGAACGGCGTGCGCTCGCTGGGCGTCTATCAGTTCTACGAGGAAGGCGCCAAGCCGACCTTCACCGCCTATGACGTCGAGGTCGATTGCGCGAAGAACCGCGTGCGCCTCAACGGCGCGCAGAACTACGACAAGTTCTACAACGACATCCGTCAGAAGAAAGTCTCCAAGGAGTGGCAGAAGAAGCCCGAAGCCTGGATCGCCCAGAGCCGTGACTTCCTCTGCAAGCCTGACGCCCACGTCGAGCAGAAGATGTACCCGCTGGGCAAGATGCCCACTGCGCAGTTGGTCTCGGCCGCGCCCGGCCTGTTCCAGCTGCGCAACCGCGAGCACGCCAAGGATCTGATCCTGCAGATGGTCGACAAGGGCTTCGAGCAGATGCCCGTGAAGAACGCACCGGCCAAGGAGGGCGTGCAATGAAAGGACTACTCGCACTGGGGATGATCGCCATCCTGCTCGGCGGCTGCTCCGCCATTCCCACCCTGCCCGAGGCGCAGGCCCGCAGCTACTGGAAGGGTCGCCCGGCCGGCGATGCCATCGACCACTTCGGCGCGCCCAGCGATATCGCCCTGGCGCCTGAGAACGACTGGGTCGTGCTGATCTATCGCCGCGACACCTCGTACACCTCGCGGGAAGCGCTGGGCACCTACACCGGCCCGCAGAACGGCCAGCTGGTGCACACCGAGTACTGGGGCGACGTAGTCCACTCGGCAAGCTGCGAAATCCGCGTCGCCATCAACCGCGCCCGGCAGGTGGATTACCTGCTGACCCGCGGCAATTGCGGCGGTATCCCGCTGCGGCCGCAAGCCTGAGCCCAGACTTCTCCCTCCCTCAAGGACGAGACAAAATTATGCAAAGCATGAGCTACCTGGCGAAAGCCACCCTTGCGCTGCTTGGCCTGCTGGCCATCGGCCCGCAGGCCTTTGCCGAAGAGGTAAAGGTGACGGAGCTGCTGCGCAGCGGCTATGAAGTGAAGGCGGCCTACGTGGCGCCGGGCCGGATCACCCAGATCCACTTCCTGATCCTGCAGAAGCCACGTCGGTCTATCAGTGCGCCACCTATGAGAACGGCGCGCCGCTGCAGCGCTACTACAACTACTCCAACACCTACTCCTGTTCGGCGGTCGGCGACTGGGTCCTGCAGAACGGGGCGATGCCCAACGCCGGTCAGTGATCGCCAGAAGGTCAGCATCGCCGATGCTGACCGAATACCTCTTTTCCAAGGATGACCATGAAACTGCGTCTGCTACCCGCCGGCCTGCTGCTGGCCTGCACCCTTTCCCACGCCGCCGACCAACCGGCAGTCCCCAAGCCCCTCGAAGAACAGGTCAGCCGCCTGGTGGAGCTGTACAAGGACAGCTTCGCCACCGGCTACCCCGAAGCCACCCATGTGCAGACCCTGAAGGCAGGTGACAACGAGTTCATCCTGGCGGTTTTCACGGTCGAAGGCTTCGACATGGGCAACAACTACAACCAGTACCTCGCGGTGTTTTCCTCGACACCCAACGAGGAAGGCCAGGAGCATTACAGCCTGCTCGACGCGATGCAGATCGGCGGCGGTGGCTGGCGCTCCATCGAAAAGCTGGACGCCCGGTTGGTGGCCGATCCGACGGGCAAGCGCACCCTGATCGACATCCCGGTGATGGAGAACAGCGAGGACGACGGGCCGAACTTCCCCAGCCGCGCCGGCGTGATCCACCTGTCCCTGGAAGGCTCGCAGACGCCCCGTCTGATCGAGCAGAACTGATACGCCGCCCGACGCCGGGAGAGAGTCGGGCGATCACACGCAGCCGATCCGCATAGTGATCGGCCAACAGACGCGGTGCCGAACAGCCGGGTCGCCCCAGCGTTCGGCCATGTCGGTAGCAAAGGTCTGCAGCAGGTGCTCCTGCCCAGCCTCGCGCGCGCTACGCAGCGCCGACCAGGTGGAGACGTAGCCGAGGAACTCCTCGAGGCTCCACTCCAGGCGAATGGCGATCGGTGGCCCCGCAAACTCGGCGAAGGGGAAGTCGAGGGTGGCGTAGCCGCTGTCCACCAGCTTGCGTTCAGCAGGCCAGTAGGGGCCGATTTCCTGCCAGTAGAATTGTTCGAAACGCTCGCCCAGCGCGCCATCCAGATGCAGCACGCCGTAGCTGATCAGCGCCAGGATCGCGTTGGGCCCGGCGATTCGCCGCACCTCGTCGTAGAACCTTGGCAGATCGAACCAGTGCGCAGCCTGCGCGGCGGTGATCAGGCTGGCGCTGCGGCCGGGCAGCGGGAGTTCTTCGGCCGGGGCGCAGGCATAGTTGACGTTCTCTTGCGGTGCCGCGTGCGCGATCTGGTCGGCGCTGGGGTCGAAGCCGACCACGGCAGTGAAGTGCTCGGCCAGTTGCCGTGTCAGCTGGCCGCTGCCGCAACCGACATCGACCGCGAGCGCCCGGTCGGGTGCCATTGAAGCCAGGTAGGCGGCCAGCTCCGCCGGATACTCGGGACGGAAGCGCGCATAGGCTTGCCCACCCTGGTCGAACCAGTTGCGCAGGTCGGCAGACGGGGAATTCATGATGGGCGGCTCCTGTCCTGACGGTTGTCCGGCATGACTGTACTGGGCAAACCAGCGTTCAGGCCAGAGCCACGCCGACCGATGCAGGGCTTGCGCCCTGCCCGGCCCGCTGTGCGGTCAGACCTGTGCCATGCCGCCGTCGACGAACAGTTCGATGCCGTTGATGAAGCTGGCCGATTCGGAGGCCAGGAAAGCCACTGCCTTGCCGATCTCCCGAGGCTCACCCAGTCGACCCAGCGGCACCTGGCTGGCCAGCGCATCGAACAGCCCCTGGCGCGCCTCTTCCGGCACCAGGTCGCCGAGACCGGGAGTGCGCACCGGGCCAGGGCTGACCACGTTGACGCGGATGCCGCGGTCCTTCAGGTCCAGCGCCCAGGAGCGGGCGAAGTTACGCACGGCGGCCTTGCTCGCGCTATAGACGCTGAAGTTGGCGGTGCCCTGGATCGAGGTGGTGGACGAGGTGAGGATCACCGACGCGCCATCGGTCAGCAGCGGCAGCGCCTTCTGCACGGTGAACAGCACGCCGCGCACGTTGGTGCCGAAGATGCGATCGAAATGCTCCTCGGTGATGGCGCCCAGCGGCAGCATGTCGCCACCGCCGGCGTTGGCGAAGAGGATGTCCAGGCGGCCGGCGGTCCTGGCGATCTGCGCATACACCGCATCGAGGTCGGCGAGCACCGAGGCGTCCGCGCGGATCGCAGTGGCGGCCGGGCCGATGGCTTCCACGGCGGCATCCAGTTCAGCCGGGCGGCGGCCGGTGATGAACACCCGGGCGCCTTGCGCGGCGAGTTCCTGTGCAGCGCCAAGGCCGATGCCGCTGCTGCCGCCGGTGACCAGTGCAACTTTACCAGTGAGGGATTTGTTCATGATGAGCTCCAAAGCTTTCCGAGTTGAGGGTTCTGCCTCCTGGCCGGCGTGTGGCGCGGCTTTGCGGTGAGGCATGGCGCTACTCTAGGGCTCTGCGATTAATGGAAAAAGCGCATACAATGGAATAACTATTCATAGCCATGGATAATCAGGCGATCCCTCAGAGGAGTTCCCATGGATCAGCTCCAGGCCATTCGCGCATTCGCCCGCGTGGTGGAAGCCGGCAACTTCACCCGCGCCGCCGACTCGCTGGACATGCCCAACGCCACCCTCAGCAAGCTGGTCCAGGAGCTGGAGGCGCACCTGGGCGTGCGCCTGTTGCAGCGCACCACGCGGCGCGTCACGGTGACGCCCGAGGGCCAGGACTATTACGCCAAGGCCACCCGCGTGCTGCGTGACCTGGAGGACATCGATTCGACCTTCAACATCGCCCGCAGCAAGCCACGCGGGCACCTGCGCATCGATGTGGGCGGCTCCACCGCGCGGGACGTGCTGGTGCCGCTGCTGGCGGATTTTCTCGCGCGTTATCCGGACATCCGCATCGACCTGGGGGTCTCCGACCGCTCGGTGGACCTGATCGGCGACAACGTCGATTGCGTGATCCGTGGCGGCGCGCTGGACGCCTCATCGCTGGTGGCGCGCGGCATCGGCCAGGCGACCATGGTCACCTGTGCCTCGCCCGAGTACCTGCGTCACAACGGCGTCCCCGCCTACCCCGAAGAGCTGCGCAATGGCCACCGGCTGGTCAGCTACCTGTCGCCGCAGAACGGCCGGGCAGTGCCCTTGCGCTTCGAGCGCGACGGCGAACGCAGCGAGCTGAAACTCGAGCACCGCATCGGCGTCAACGAGAGCAACGCACACCTGGCCGCCTGCGTTGCAGGCCTGGGCATCATCCAGACCTTCTCCTACGCCGCCGGCGCCGCCCTGCGCGACGGTACGCTGGTGGAGATTCTGGCGGACTGGCGCCCGTCGCCCTACCCCTTCCATGTCGTCTACCCGCACAACCGCTACGTCACGCATCGTCTGCGGGTGTTCATCGACTGGCTGGTGGAGTGTTTCCCGGCCAGGGTTGCCGGCTGAGCCCTCAGGGCTGCCTGTCGGCCAGCGCCTCCAGCAGTTCCGCCGAGGGTACGAAGAACAGGCTGCCGGTCACCGCCTTGCTGTAGTCCAGCAGGCGGTCGTAGTTGCCGGCCGGGCGACCGATGAACATGTTCTCCAGCATTTCCTCGACCGGCGCTGGCGAGCGCGCATAGCCGATGAAATAGGTGCCGAACTCTCCGGCGCCGGGTCGGCCGAACGGCATGTTGTCGCGCAGGATCTTCACCTCCTGGCCGTCCCGCTCAAGGGTGGTCAGCGAGCTGTGCGAACAACTGGGCTTCACCTCGTCAGCCAGTTCGATGTCGGCCAGTTTGGTGCGCCCGATGATGCGCTCCTGGGCTTCGGTGGAGAGCTGGTTCCAGCCGGTCATATCGTGCAGGTACTTCTGCACCAGCACATAACTGCCGCCGGCAAACGCCGAGTCCTCTTCGCCGATCAGGGTGAAGTGCGGAATCTCGCGGCCTTCCGGGTTCTCGGTGCCGTCGACGAAGCCGATGATGCTGCGCATGTCGAAGTAACGGAAACCCTGCACCTCATCGACCACCGTGACCGCATCGCCCAGGCGCGCGACCAGCTGCGTTGCCAGCTCGAAGCAGAGGTCCATCTGCTCCGCGCGGATATGCAGCAGCAGGTCGCCCGGCGTGGATACCGCGACGCGCTCGCCGCTGCCGATCTCGCGGAAGGCATGCAGGGAAGCCGGCCGCGGTGCGCCGAACAACGCATCCCAGGCCGCTGAACCGAAGCCCACCACACAGGAAAGGTTACCCGTCGGCACGCGCTTGCCGACCGAGCGCACCAGGGCGGAGACGTCCTCGCAGAGCGCGCGCAGCGGGCTCCAGTCCTTGCCCGGCGTCAGGGTCGCGACCAGGAAGATTGCGCTGCGGGTGATGGGGCTGTCGACCGCCTGGGGTTCGGGGAATTCGTTGAGCATATCGTCCATGCGCCGCCTGCGAAGTGAGTATCCGGATATCAAAGCAGATCGCCAGCCAGCGTGACAACGAGCCAGCCGCACAAGGAAGGTTACAATGCCGCCATCGCCACCCCGACCGAATGGGGCCATCCCGGAGCCAGTTGCAGATGTTCACCCTCGCCAGCCTCGACACCTCTCCCCCCGAATCCCTGAAGAGCCAGGTGCTGCAGATGGTCGTGGACTATTTCAGCGACATCAGCCCAGTGCCGCTGACGCCGAGCAATCCGCTGTTCCAGTTGTACCAGTATGTGATCGGCTATGAGGTACACCTGTATCTGCAGGCCATGGACAGCACCCGGGACAGCACGGCGCGCCTGATCCTCGCCCTGGACGATGAAGACCCGTCGCAGGTGCTGGGCTTTGCCCTCTACCTGCCAAGCCCGGACGATGTCCAGGCATGCACCCTCGCCTACCTCGCGGTCCGGGCCAGCCATCGCCGGCACGGGATCGGCCGGGCCCTGCTGCAGCGCATGCTCGACCACCGCCCCCACGCCGAGCTGGCTTGCGCGGCTGGCAAGGTGCCGGTCTTCGAGGCACAGGGCTTCAGGGTGTTGGCGGCGCAGGGCCCGCACGTCCTGATGAACACCCGTGACCAGCGCTCGGACGGCATGGTGGCGGTGCAGGACCTGGCGCCGATCTACCAGTCCAAGGAAGTGCGGCAGATCCACACCTACCTGGTGCAGCAGAACGGCAGCAAGGCGATGCGCGAGGCCGAGAAGAAGCGCGACCGCCTGCTCGACCAGATGACCTGGCAGGCTGCAGAGCTGGTCAGGGAGCGCCGACCGACTCTCCACTGAAACCGGGCCACGGCCCCTTCAGGCACGCCGGCCTGTCGGCCTGATCGAGTAGAGCCCCGCCAGCAGGATCAGCAGCGCTCCTGTGATCGTCCACAGGGTCGGCGCCTCGCCGAAGACGAAGAGGCCGATCAGCGTGGCGAACGCCAGCAGCGAATAGTTGAACGGCTGCAGCGTCGAAGCCTGGGCGTACTTCAGCGCCTGGATCAGCAGCAGTTGGGCGACCACACCCGAGACGGCGACGATCGACATCAGTACTGCCTCACGGGGCGTCGGTGTGACCCAGGCGGGAATCCCCACGCTGGTGACCGCCACGGCGCCCACCACCGCCATGTACAGCGTGGTAGTGGCGAAGGAATCGGTCTGGCCGATGCGCCGGGTGAGGATGTTGAAGAAGGCGAACGTCAGCGCCGCCGCCAACGGGATCAGCGCGGCGGGCTCGAACACACCCCTGCCCGGACGCAGGATCAGCAGGGTACCGCCCAGGCCCACCAGCGCCGCCAACCATTGCCGCCCCACCATTCGTTCGCCAAGGATCAGCCGCGCCAGTCCCAGTGTCATCAACGGGAACACCGCGTAGAGCGCGTGCGTCTCGGCCAGGCCCAGGTGGCGCAGGGCAATGCCGAACAGTGCGATCTCGCCCACGCCGAGCAGTGCGCGGACGATCTGCAAGGCGGGGCTGGCGCTATGCCTGGCTCGCCGCAGCCCGCCCTGCGAGTGGCAAACGAGCAGCGCGAACAACACGAACACCCAGTAGCGCACCATCACCAGTTCGCCCACCGGCAGGTGGCGCACCAGCACCTTGGTGATGCCGTCCTGGCAGGCGAAGATGAACATCGACAACAGGCAGAGGGCGATGCCGAGACGCGAACTGTTGGCGGCGGCCAGCGCGTTGGCCGTGGTCTTGCTGGTCATGGAAAAGGCTCGTGGCAGTTGCGGCGCCCTGCCGGGCACCTCGCAGGCTTGTGCAGCAGAGCGCCGTGCATGGTCAAGCCACAGGGCGCTGGCAAGCACGCCGATGTCGCCCGCAAGCCTCGGCACTTCAATCCGACGCCGCTTCCCTCTACAGTCTGGCGACCCGCTCAAGGCGACAACGGTGATCCATGGACAGGTTTCAGGAAATGACAGTGCTGCTGGCGGTGGCCGAGGCCGGTAATTTCGCCGCAGGCGCCAAACAGCTGGGCCTGTCGCCGCCCAGCGTGACCCGCGCCATCGCCGCGCTGGAGCAACGCCTGGGCACCCTGCTGCTGGCCCGCAGCACGCGCAGCGTGCGGCTGACCGAGGCTGGCCAGCGCTATGTCGAAGACTGCCGGCGCATCCTGCAGGAGCTGGAGGAAGCCGAGGAACTGGCCTCCGGTAGCGCCCTGCGACCGCGCGGCAACCTGACGGTGACCGCCCCGGTGCTGTTCGGCGAGCTGTACCTGATCCCGCTGATCGCCAGCTACCTGGACGCCCATGCCGAGGTGACCGTCAACGCGCTGCTGGTGGACCGTGTGGTGAACATGCTCGACGAGGGCATCGACGTCGCCGTGCGCATCGGCCGGTTGCCCGAGGGCAGCCTGACCGCGCTGAAGGTCGGCGAGATCCGCCCGGTGGTCTGCGCGTCGCCCGACTTCCTCGACCGTCACGGGCGCCCTCGACATCCCGAGGAACTTCTAGACGCGCCGGTGGTGATGGCCACCACCAGCGTGCTGCTGACCGACTGGCAGTTCGTCACCCCGGAAGGGCCGTTGACCCTGCGCCCACCGTCACGCTTCGCGGTCAGCTCGAACAATGCGGCGATCCATGCGGCGCGCCTGGGCTGGGGCTTTACCCGCGTGCTCTCGTACCAGGCCGCCGAGGCCGTGGCGCGCGGCGAGCTGGAAATCGTCCTCGACGCATTTTCCACGGCGCCGCTGCCGATCCACCTGCTCTACCAGGACGCCACGCGGCTGCCGGCCAAGGTGCGCAGCTTCGTCACGCATTGCGCGGAACGCCTGCGCGCCGACCCGGCCCTGCAGCCCGCGAAGCCGTGAACCGCTTCCGCGAAATTCAGGCATTCGATGCCGTCGCACGCTCCGGCAGCCTCGCTGGGGGGGCGCGGCAACTGGGGCTATCCACCGCGACGGTGATGCGCCTGGTGGCCGCGCTGGAGTCCCGCCTGCAATGCGAACTGCTGCTGCGCGGCCCACGCGGAGTCGAGTTGAACGCAAGCGGCGAGGCATTTGCCGCCAGTTGCCAGCGGATTCTCGAAGGCATCGCTGAGGCGGAGCATTCGCTTGGCGGCCTGCAGGCGCATCCGGCCGGGCCACTCAGCCTTTCCCTGCCGTTGCTGATGGCAGATCGGATCTTCGCGCCCATCGCGCTGGACTACCTGGCCGCTTTCCCCGAGATTCGCCTGGTCAGCCAACACCGCGAAGACCTGCCGCGTCTGCTGGAGGACGGCATCGACGTGGCCCTGGTGATAGGCGCCCTGCCCGACTCCTCCGGCTTTGCCCTGCCGGTGGGCACGGTACGGCCGGTGATCTGCGCATCGCCCGACTACCTCGCGCGCCATGGCATGCCGCAGGCGCCGGAAGACCTCAAGGCGCACCGCATCATCGTCGCAGGCAGCCAGGGCGTGGTCAGCGAATGGCGCTTCCGCCATCAGGGCGCAGCACGCTCGGTGCGCCTGGCCCCGCGCCTGACATGCAGCACGACCCACGCAGCAATCCGCGCCGCCAGCCTGGGGCTCGGCTTGACCCGCTGCATGAGCCACGAAGCCCACGTCGAACTGAGCGGCGGGCGCCTGCAACTGGTACTGCAGGACTACGCGGCGCCAGCGCTGCCGGTACAGCTGATCTATCGCGAAGGTCGCCGCGCGGCAGCGCGGGTGCGCACCTTCGTCGATTTCGTGGTGCCGCGTCTGCGCGCGCATCCGGCGTTGCGCGGCTAAGCCCCAGTCACGCACGGCGCCGGCAGACGGCACCGCTGTCCGCAGGCATTTGCGGCCCGATTCGCAGCCGATTGTTCCGCATTCTGAAACGCTGGATTGCCCGCCCTGGCGATTCTGCGCAACCCGCATCCGGCGCAGCATTCACCCATCAGCTCGAGCAACCCGCCACGGCCAGACTCGCGTTGCATACCCACTCAAGCCAAGGAGCCACACTCATGTCCCACACCATCAAGCTCTACCGCCACCCGCTGTCCGGCCACGCCCATCGCATCGAGCTGATGCTCTCGCTGCTGCAATTGCCCACCGAACTGATCTCGGTGGACCTCGCCAAGGGTGCGCACAAGCACCCGGACTTCCTCGCCCTCAACCCCTTCGGCCAGGTGCCGGTGATCGACGACGAAGGCGTCATCGTCGCCGACTCCAATGCCATCCTGGTCTACCTGGCGAAGAAATACGGAAACGGCCGCTGGCTGCCGGAAGATCCGGTCGGCGCCGCCCGCGTGCAACGCTGGCTGTCGGTGGCCGCCGGGCAGGTTGCCTTCGGCCCCGCCGCCGCGCGGCTGATCACTGTATTCGGCGCCGCCTTCAACCCAGAGGAAGTCATCACCCGCGCCCACACCCTGTTCCAGGTGATGGAGCGCGAGCTGGCCAGGACGCCCTTCCTCGCCGGCAGCGAGGCGACCATCGCCGACGTGTCCAACTACTCCTACATTTCCCATGCGCCGGAAGGCAACGTGTCCCTGCAGGAGTACCCGAACCTGCGCGCCTGGCTGGCCCGCGTGGAGGCGCTGCCGCATTTCGTGCCGATGCAGCGCACGGCCATCGGCCTGCAAGCCTGATGCAACCTTCGCTGCCGGGGTGACCCGGCAGCCCCTTAGTCGCGAGGTGCCGCCATGTTCCAGTTACCCAAACACCGTACCTCTCCCTGGCACGCCGGCGAGAAGGCGATCCAGGAGCGCGTTGGCGTCTCGGAGCGCATGGAGGTCCACGGCCAGAAAGTCATCCGCGACTACATGCCCGACCAGCACCGTGAGTTCTACCACCAGTTGCCGTTCATCATCGCCGGTGCCGTGGATGACCAGGGCCGCCCCTGGGCGACCCTGCTCGAAGGCGCGGAGGGCTTCGTCACCTCGCCCGACCCGAAAAGCCTGCTGATCGACAGCGTGCCTGACAGCCAGGACCCCGCCGCCAGTGGTCTGCAAGCCGGCCACCCCATCGGCCTGCTGGGCATCGAACTGCACACCCGCCGGCGCAACCGCATGAATGGCGTCCTCAGCGAAGTGGACGGCGGCCTGCTGACGGTGGCCGTCGAGCACTCCTTCGGCAACTGTCCGCAGTACATCCAGAAACGCGATTGGAGCCGCGACGAGCAGCGCTACAGCCAGCGCGCCCCGCGTGAGGACTTCAGCGCGCTGAACGAGGAACTGGCCGCAATCATCCGCAACGCCGACACTTTCTTCGTCGCCAGCTACGTGCAGCACGAGGATGGCGAGCGGTCGGTGGACGTCTCCCATCGCGGCGGCCGGCCCGGCTTCGTCCGGGTCACCGGCAACCGCCTGACCATCCCCGACTACGCCGGCAACCTGCACTTCAACACCCTGGGCAACCTGCAGGCCAACCCGCAGGCCGGCCTGCTCTTCGTCGATTTCGTGAGCGGCGACGTGCTGCAGGTCCATGGCCGCAGCGAAATCCTCTTCGACAGCCCGCTGCTGACCGCCTTCGAAGGCGCCGAACGCCTGTGGACGCTGGACGTGCAACACGCTGTTCTGCGCCCTGGCGCCCTGGCGCTGCGCTGGAGCTTCCGCGAATACTCGCCCACCAGCCTGATGACTGGCACCTGGGCCGAGGCCGACGCCAAATTGCAGGAACGCGAGCAGCGCCAGCAATGGCAGCGCTGGCAGGTGCTGCGCGTAGAGCCGGAAAGCGAAGACATCCGCTCCTTCTACCTGCAACCGCCAGCCGGCACTGTGGTGAACTTCGCGCCGGGCCAGCACCTGCCCGTGCGCCTGGCCACCGGCGACCAGGCGCTGATCCGCACCTACAGCCTTTCCAGCGCGCCGTCGGACGGCGAGCTGCGCATCAGCGTGAAGGCACAGGGCCCGGCATCCCGGCACCTGCATGAGCAGATTGCTGTCGGCGATCACCTGCAGGTCCGTGCGCCCATGGGCAGCTTCACCCTGAAGCGCGACAGCGAGCGCCCGGTAGTGCTGATCGGCGCAGGCGTGGGCATCACCCCGCTGCTGTCGATGCTGCGCGAACTGGTGGCGGGCCCTGTGAGGCGCGTTGACCTGTTCCAGTCCGCGCGGACGCTGGGTCAGTTGCCATTCCAGCGGGAGATCGCCGAACTGCGCCAGCGCGCGCCGCAACTGCAGGTCCATCGCGCGCTCAGCCGTCCCGAGCCGGAAGCCGAGCTGGGCCGCGACTTCGAACAGGTCGGACGCCTGGATATCGAGGTCATCAAGGCGCGGCTGCCGCTGGACGATTACGACTTCTATGTGTGCGGCCCCGGCGAATTCACCCAGGCGATCTACGACGGCCTGCGCGGGTTGAACATCGTCGATGCCCGCATCCACGCCGAGACCTTCGGTCCCTCGACGCTCAAGCGCCGGGGTGACGGACAGGCGCCGACGCGGGTGCAGCCGCCCGCCGCCACCGAGCCGGTGCCGGTGTACTTCGCAGGCTCCGCCAAGGAGGCGCGCTGGAAGCCCGAGAGCGGCACCCTGCTGGAACTGGCCGAGGCCCGGGGCCTTGCGCCCGACTTCAGTTGCCGCGGTGGCTCCTGCGGCACCTGCCGCACGAAGATCGTCAGCGGCCAGGTGCACTACCCCAACCCGCCGGCGGAACTGCCCGAAGCGGGCAGCGCATTGATCTGCTGCGCCATCCCGGCGCAGGACGACAGCGGCGTGCAACCGCTGATGCTGGACCTCTAGGGAGGCGTATCGATCATGAACGCACTGACAGCATTCGAGAGCGGGAGCGAACGCTTCCCGCGTTGGGACGAGGAAGTCGTCGAAGCGGCACCCGGGCTCTGCGGGCCGAACGAGGCGGAAGTAGGCTTCCTGCTGCCGCAGCTGCTCTCCACGCCCGGTTGCCCGTCGCGCTCGCGCACCGTGGAGTTAGGCGCGGCACTCATTCGCTGGTTCAGACGCGCCGTATAGGAGCGTCGTGCCCGCGAGAGGTGCCAGGAGGAATCAGTCCCCTTCGTCGAGACGCTCGACCCAACGCTCCGCTGCGTCATGAGACGCCTGGAAGGCTTCCTCATGGGACTCCCACGGGCCGATCACCACGTCCAGCGGCGAGACGCCGGCCGGCACCTTGGCCAGTGACAGCAGCACTTCTCCCACCTTGCCGGGAGCGATGTAGCGCGGCGACATCAGCACGGCAATGCCCGTGGACGTCAGGTATTCACTGGGCGCCATGAACGGCGGCTCGACTGACTGCTGCATCTGATTCTCCCCCCGGCCCGCGGATGGGCCTGTTCTGCTCTGGATTGGCAGTGGTGGGCGCGAAGTCCGGCCCCCACTGATTTCCTGACCCAGGGGAGCGAGCGACAGTTCCTGCAGCGAGAGCCCCTGTCGGAGGTAGCGGACAAACGGACGTGGCGGCGGGCAGTTCAAGGTGCGGTCTCAGTCCGCCGACCACACCGCCAGCTGGTAGCCGTCCGGGTCGACGAAGTGGAAGCGGCGGCCACGGGGAAGGCAAAGGTCGCGCGGCTGATGGTGGCGCCGGCGGTTTCCAGGCGCGCCTGGGTCTGCGCGTGGTCGTCGGCCTGGAGGATCACCCGCGGGCCGCCCCGGCGCCTGGCAAGTCATATCGGCCTGATCCTAGGGCAAATTCTCCGATGACAAGCGCGCCGCACCTGTCAGCCGCAGGGGGATTGGCCATTTCACGCTGATTAACGAATAATCATCGCAACCCAGCCAGACTCGCCCTCATGCTCAATGTCCCCCTTGCCAGTGTCGACGATGTCGACCGCGCCGTGCTCGCCATTGGCACCGACTACCCACTCGGCACGCTGCTGCGGCCCCACTCCCATCGCCGTGCGCAGTTCCTCTACGGCATGAGCGGGTTGATGGAGGTGGAGACCGAGGACGGCGCCTGGGTGATCCCGCCCTACAGCGGCGTATGGATTCCTGCGGGCAAGCTGCATCGGGTGCTGATGCGCGGGGTCAGCACGCGCAGCCTGTACATCGACCCGCGAGTGCCGGTACGCGAGACAACACAATGTCAGGCGCTGACCGTTTCGCCGCTGCTGCACCAGCTGCTGCTGGCAAGCGTGGAAGTGCCGGCGCTGCATGACGAACAGGGCCGTGACGGCGACCTGATCCGCCTCCTGCTCCACGAGCTGCGCCAGGCACCGAGCCTGCCGCTGTTCGCTCCGCTGCCTGCGCATCCAGGACTGGCGCAGCTTTGCCGGGACTTCCTGCGCACCCCGGATATCGGCGTCACGGCGGACCTTTGGGCTGCCGAACTGCATTGCAGTACGCGAACCTTCAGCCGCCTGTTCCGCCAGCAGACCGGTCTTTCCTTTGGTGGTTGGCGCCAACAAGCCTGCCTGCTGGCTGCCGTCACCCGTCTCGCGGCGGGAAGTGCGGTCACCCGCGTGGCGCTGGAGCTGGGCTACGACAGCCCGAGCGCCTTCTCCAGCATGTTCCGCCGCAGCCTGGGCGTGGCGCCCAGCAGCTATCAGGTTGCAAGAGCCAGCGCCGGGGCCTAGCGCCGCTCAGGCAATTTGACGGAACCCCGGCCCACCTCGCTCCTTCGATATGCACATGGCGCATCCGCCGCACCACCGCCGTTGCAGGAGTGACCATGCACAACCTGGAAACACCGACCCTGAAGCTGGGCCTGTTCCACCCTTTCGACAGCTTTGGCCAGGCGCTGATCGCTGGCGCCCTGCGCCGCCAGCAGGAAGTTACCGCGCTGCTGGACGACCTCAACCGCTTTCAGGCGCGCCCTGGCTTGCGCTGCAAGTTGGGCACGCTGGAATCCTCGATCTCGGTCAGCGAGGCGGTGGCCGGGCTCGACGTGATCTTCGCCTTCCTCGCCGATCAGCCACCGGAAAAACTGCCGCCGATCTGCGGTGCGCTGATCGATGGCGCGCTGCGCTCGGAAGTGCCGCGCCTGCTGCTGATCGGCCATTGGCGATGGCTGGTGGAACCGGCCGACGCCGATGAAGAACAGCTCGCCGCAGGTCTTGCCCGCAGCCTGGAAGTGAGCGGGCTCGACTGGACACTGGTGGAAGCGCCGCCAATGCCCGAGGGGCTGCGCATCGATGATTTCAGCCGGGCCGGCTCCGCCTCGGAGCAGGACACCACGCTGGCGCTCTCCTATGCCGAGGCGCTGCTCGACGAAATGCAGCTGAGCCTGCACAGCGGTCAATGCCTGCGCCTGCGCAGCGGCGAGGAGTAACGTCATGTCCGGGCCCGATGCGCTCAGCCAATCCTTGGCCACCCTGCTTCTGGCACTGGCCTTCAGCGCCTTCATCCTCTTCGTGCGCGGCTACCGCCCCGCAGGCGTCAGCGCTCTCTGGTATGACCTGGTGCTGGTTTTCGTCGGCCTCTGGCTCGCGCTCTGGCCGGAGCTGGGCACCTTCTTCCGTCAGACGAGCCTGGACAGCGCCATGGGGCTGCTGGCGCAGGTACTCGCCACCTTGGTGGGCGGGATTCTCGGCGCGGGCGTCGCCTACGTGCTGCGGCGGATGATGCGCGAGAGCAAGGGCGCGGGAGGGCGTGCAAGACGCCCCCGTTGAAGCCCCGCCGCCCGCTGATGGCCCGGGTTGCACCGGGCCGAGCGGCAAGGTGACTGCCGCTATGCAGACCAACGACGGAACAGCACGCTGGCGTTGACTCCGCCAAAGCCGAAACCATTGGACAGGGCAAAGTCCGTATCCAGCGCGCGGGGCTCTCCTGCCGCAATGTTGAGCCCTGCGGCCAAGGGGTCCGCGTGGATCAGGTTGAGCGTCGCCGGCGCCACCTGGTCCCGCAGCGCGAGGACGGTGAAGATCGCCTCGATCCCTCCGGCAGCCCCCAGCAGATGGCCCGTGGAGGATTTGGTGGCGCTGATGACAGGCGATGCCACGCCGTCGAAGACCGCCCTGATGGCCGCCAGCTCCGCCTTGTCGCCCACCGCGGTTGACGTGGCATGGGCGTTCAGGTGCCCCACCTGCTCCGGCGAGACCCCGGCCTGCAGCAAGGCCTGCCTCATCGCGCGCTGGGCGCCTTCGCCGTCTTCCGGGCCCGAGGTGATGTGGTGGGCGTCGGCGCTGGTGCCGTAGCCCACCAGTTCCGCCAGCGGCGTCGCCCCTCGCGCCAGGGCGTGTTCGAGTTCTTCGATGACCAGCAGCCCGGCGCCCTCGCTCATGACGAAACCTTCGCGCGCCTCATCGAAGGGCCGCGAGGCGGATGCGGGGCGGTCGTTGAATTCGCTGGCCAAGGTCCTGGCGGCGGCGAATCCGGCGAGGCTGACACGGTGGATGGCAGCCTCCGCTCCACCACAGAGCGCCACGTCCACCTCGCCTGCCAGGATCATCCGCGCCGCATCGCCGATCGCCTGGACGCCCGCCGCACAGGCGGTCACCGGCGCGCCGAGCGGCCCTTTCAGGCGATGGCGAATGGAGACCTGGCCGGCCGCCAGGTTGCACAGGAAGGAGGGAATGGTGAAGGGCGACAGTCGGCGCGGGCCCTTGCTGTCCGTGGTGCGCACGGCCTCAGCGATGGCCGGGAAGCCGCCGATGCCCGAGGCGATGATGGTGGCGGTGCGTTCCTGCTGGTGGGGCTGCTCGGGATGCCAGCCGGCCTGCGCCAGCGCTTCCTCGGCCGCTGCCAGGGCAAACAGGATGAAACGATCGACCTTGCGCTGCTCCTTAGCGGGCAGCACCCGATCAGGATCGAAACCACCTTGCGGGTCCTCGCCCCGGCCGGGCACCTGGCCGCCGATGCGCACCGGCAGGTCGCCAACCAGCTCCACCGGCAGTTCCCGAATGCCGGACCGGCCCGCCAGCAGCCGCTCCCAGACCAGACCCACGCCACAACCCAGCGGCGTGACCGCCCCCATTCCCGTAACGACGATGCGCTTTTTCATGAAGACCTCATTCCTCTCGCGGTTTGGTACGATCTGGATGAAAGACGTTACTATCATAATGAAAGTAACAATCTGTCTTCACTTTTTTCCAGACAGGAGCGAGCGACCTCGATGCAGCGCAAGACACTGTTGAATTCGGAATGCCCCGTGGCGCTGAGCCTTGAACACGTCGGCGAATGGTGGAGCCTGCTGATCATGCGCGACGCCCTGCAGGGCCTGCGTCGATTCGATGAGTTCTCCAGAAGCCTGGAAATCGCCCCGAACATGCTGACCCGCCGGCTCAACGCCCTGGTGGAAGCCGGGCTGCTGGAGAAACGCGCCTACAGCGTCCGGCCCTTGCGCCACGAATACGTCCCGACTGGACGAGGACGCGACCTGATCGGGGTGATTTTTGCCTTCATCGCGTGGGGCAACGAGCACTTCGCCCAGCGTGAAGACAGTGTCCGGGTAGTCGAGAAAGCCACGGGCAGGACCGTTCAACCGATGATGGTCGATGTCGAGTCGGGCAAAGTCGTGCCCTGGGAAGACTGCGAGGTGATCGCAGGCCCTGGCGCCAGCGACGAAATGCGCGAGAGGATCGCCGGGATCAGGGCCCGTCAGGAGTAAGACAGCCCGCTCTCACGACGGGCTGTTCCGACTGCGCGAACCGCATCAGATGGTGCGCGAGAAGCGCTCCTGCTGCGCGCCACCGAGGTAAGCATCGAAGGCCATCGCCACGCTGCGCATCATCAGCTGGCCCTGCGGCAGCAGCACCAGCGCGTCGTCGTGCAGCTCCACCAGGCCATCGCCGACCTGCTCGCTCAGTTGCCGCAGCGAGCCCTCGAAGTAGTCGCCGAAACGGATGCCGTGGCGCTCTTCCAGCGGGGCGTAGTCCACGCGGCCATGGCACATCAGCGTGCTGATCACGTCGCGGCGCAGGCGGTCGTCGTCGGTCAGGCCGTAGCCCTTGTGCACCGGCAGCAGGCCTTCGTCGAGCCGCGCGTAGTACTGCGACAGCTCCTTCACGTTCTGCCCGTAGGTATCGCCGACCTTGCTGATGGACGACACGCCCAGGGCGATCAGGTCGCAATCGGCATGGGTCGAATAACCCTGGAAGTTGCGCTGCAGGGTACCGTTGCTGCGAGCCACCGCGAGCTCGTCGTCGGGCAGCGCGAAGTGGTCCATGCCGATGTAGACATAGCCCGCCTCGGTCAATCGCTGGATGGTCAGCTCCAGCAGTTCCAGCTTGCGCCCCGGCGGTGGCATATCCTCGCGGCGGATCAGCCGCTGCGCGCGCACCCGCTCGGGCAGGTGCGCATAGCTGTAGGCGGCGATGCGGTCGGGGCGCAGGGCGATGATCTTGGCCAGCGTCGTGTCGAAGCTCGCCACGGTCTGCAGCGGCAGGCCGTAGATCAGGTCCACCGACACCGACTTGAACTTCGCCTCGCGGGCAGCCTGCACCAGGTCGAAGACCTGTTGTTCGCTCTGCACACGGTTGACCGCCTGCTGCACCTGCTCGTCGAAATCCTGCACGCCGAAGCTCAGGCGGTTGAAGCCCTGGGCGCGCAGCTCGGCGATGCGCTCGCGGCTGATGGTGCGCGGGTCGACTTCGATGGAGAACTCGTGGGCGTCGCTTTCGTCGAGGTTGAAGTGCTGGCGCAGGCTGTCCATCACCTCACCCAACTGCTCGCTGGTCAGGTAGGTCGGCGTGCCGCCGCCCAGGTGCAGCTGGGTAAGCTTGCGGGTGCCGTCGAACAGCTCGGCCTGCATGGCAATCTCGCGCTTGAGGTAGTCCAGGTATTCCACGGCGCGGTGGGTCTTCTGGGTGATGATCTTGTTGCAGGCGCAGTAGTAGCAGAGGCTCCTGCAGAACGGGATATGGATGTACACCGAGAGCGGCTTGGCCGGGCTCCCGTCGGCAGGATGGTTGCTGCGCCGGGCAGCCGCTCGGTAGTCGTCGGCAGCGAACGCGCCATGGAACTGCGGTGCGGTGGGATAGGAGGTATAGCGCGGGCCGGGACGGTCGTACTTCTCCACCAGCGCGCGGTTGAAACTCATCGATTCGGGCATGACACGGGCTCCTGAGGCGCTGGCAGTCTGACGCTGCGAGTCGCGCGGCAACCTTACCGCTGTCCCCGATCCCACGCCCTGCGCAGGATCAAGACTTCCCTCCAGTCAGGCACAGCGCGGCACTCATGCGGTGGCAACCGACAGCCGGCACGGATTCAAGAATCGTCGCGGCGGATGGTGGAGATGAAGCGGGTGGGAATCGACATCAGCAGAGTGCAGGCCGACACCGCCAGCATCACGCCGCCGCTGCCCAGCGGCAGGTAGCTGGCGACAACGATCAGCAACCAGAGCGGGCTCCAGCGCCGGCGCGGTGGCTTTTCCATGGTTCCGGCCTCCCGGCCCCAGAGCGAACACTCGTGAACCCGGACAGCCTGATGGCCACTGGCTGCCCTGGCCATCCGAGCTGAGCTGCAGAGACGCCCGGCAAAAGCATCGTGGAGGCGACGGGAGTGGTGCAAACCCGACCGAATGAGGCCTGCCGGCGTACCGAAAGGCCAGCAAGGGCGCTTACAATCGCGGTTTTGCCGCTCGTGCAGTACGGTTTTCGAAAATGGCGCTCGATCCACCCACCATGTTGACTATCTCGGTCGCCCTTGCGGCGGCCGCAGCGCTGTATCTGGCCATCGAATGGCGCAGCGTGCGCGAACGCTCGCTGCTCTACTGGAGCGCGGGCTTCGCCACCATCACCCTCGGCTCTACCCTCGCCCTGTTGCGCATGAGCGGCTACCTGCTGGTCGGCGTCTGGTTCGCCAACGGCCTGCTGGTGCTGGCCCACTGGTTCTTCCTCAGCGGCGTGGCGAAGTTCACCGAGGCGCGGTTGTCACGCGGCTGGCTGCTCGTCCCACTCACCTGGATAGCCCTGCTGGCGCTGCCCGACGGTGGCCCGCTGTGGTCCAAGCTCATGCTGCTGGCCAACTCCTGGCTGGTCGCCCTGCTCTCCCTGCGCGCCAGTTACCTGCTGCGCTCCCACGGCAAGTCCCTGAGCGTGGGCGCGGTGCAATTGCGCTACGTGATGCTGGTGCACGGCGCCTTCTACCTGGCCAAGGGTGCGACGGTGATCATCCCCGGCACGCTGATCGACCTCGCCGCCTTCCGTGGCGAGATCATCCAGATTTCTCTGGTCGAGGGTGCGATGGCGATCATGCTGATCGCCCTGTCGATGACCGGCACCGAGCGCTATCGCCGAGAGAAACGCATCGCCCGACTGGCCGCCCGTGACCCGCTGACCACCCTGTACAACCGCCGTGCGCTGGAAGTCCGCGCGCCCCGCGTGTTCGAGGACATCTCCCCGGAGCGCCCCGGTGCGCTGCTGCTGATCGACATCGACAATTTCAAGCAGGTCAACGACCTGCACGGGCATAGCGCCGGCGACCGCCTGCTGGTGGCGCTCAGCGAGATGATCCGCGCCGCACTGCCCGAGCGGGCCGTGGCGGCGCGCCTGGGCGGTGACGAGTTCGTCATCCTGCTGAGCAATGTCGGCGGCGAACAGGTGATGGAGCTGGCCGGCAAGCTGCGCGAGCAGTTCCAGAACACCGCCACGCAGAACTTCGCCACGCCTCAGGCGGTGACCCTGAGCATCGGCGCCAACCTGTTCGACCAGCCGCCGACCAGCCTTGCCGCGCTGATCGAGCAAGGCGATGCCGCGCTCTATGAGTCCAAGCGCGGCGGCCGCGACAGCATCCGCCTGATGGACCGCACGGTTACCGGTGGCGACCCGCTGCGGCTGGGCTGATTCGCGCTGATGCGAACAACGCGGCTTGCACGGGGCGGGCCGTGCGGGAACC
Organism: Pseudomonas sp. DP-17; assembly: GCF_022380625.1. NCBI lineage: Bacteria > Pseudomonadati > Pseudomonadota > Gammaproteobacteria > Pseudomonadales > Pseudomonadaceae > Pseudomonas > Pseudomonas sp. DP-17. The sequence continues at coordinate 21,146 of NZ_JAKSXG010000002.1, read as the reverse complement.
TCAGCCGCGGCGCGACGGCGCCGCGTACTGCGGCATGGTGATGCAACCGATGTTGCCGCCGCCCAGGAGGATTTCCCGTGAGTTGTCGATGCCGATCACGCGCTTGTCCGGGAACAGCTCAGCCAGCACGCCCTGGGCGATGCGGTCGTTGGGATCGTTGAAGAACGGCATGACGATGGCCGAGTTGCCGGTGTAGAAGTTGATATAGGAGGCGCATATTTTCGTGCCTTCCTGGCGGTCGAAACTGCCATCGACCTGATCCAGGCCCTCGGCCTCGGCAGCCGTCCATTCCAGCACCTGCGGCTGCGGCAGCTTGTGCACCTGCAAAGAGTTGCCACGGGCGTCGCGCGCACTGCGCAGCACGTCGTAGGCCTCCTGGTAGATTTCCCACTGCGGGTCGCTGCGGTCGTCCGTCCACTGCATCACCACCACGCCCGGCCGCACGAAGCAGGCGAGGTCGTCGACGTGGCCATCGGTTTCGTCGAACCTGCAGCCGCGCGGCAGCCAGATCACCTGCTCGGCGCCCAGGTAGTCACAGAGCCGGCGGGTAACCTCTTCCTTGCCCAGATGGGCGTTGCGGTTGCGGTTGAGCAGGCATTGCTCGGTGGTCAGCAACGTGCCTTGGCCGTCGCTGCGAATGCTGCCCATCTCGGCAATGATCGAAGCGCGGTAGCGGTCAAGACCCTCGATTTCGAGGATTTTCTGCGCGATCTGGTCGTCCTTGTCCCAGGGATAGTAGAGGCCGCCATCGAGCCCGCCGTAGGCGTTGAACTGGAAGTCCACGCCACGCCTCTCGCCGGTGGCGTCATTGACCAGGAAAGCCGGGCCGCTGTCGCGGAACCAGGTGTCGTTGCAGGTCATCTCCACCACCCGCACGTGCTCGGGAAGCATGCGGCGGGCGTTGGCATATTGCGCGGCAGAGGCGCAGACGGTCACCGGCTCGCTGCTGGCGATGGCGCTCACCACCTCGACCCAGACCTTCTGTGCCGGCTTGCCGCCATTGCGCCAGACATCCGGCCGCTCGGGCCAGCCGAGCCAGCAGCGGGCCTTGGGTTCGAACTCGCCGGGCAGGCGGAAGCCGTCGGCCTTGGGCATTGTGCTGTGGGTGCGGGACATCGGCGGTACTCCGGAATGCGTCAGGGTATGGCCCAAGATTGCCCGCCCGGAGCGCCGGGGACCATTGATGAAATTCGCGGAATACCTGAATTGGATTCAACACTCCACCAGGAAATCGATGAATCCAACAGTGACATAGGCCAAGGTCAGGTCTCGCTCAACTGGTCGGTGAACCATTCGATGAAACCGCTGACCGCCGGTTTTTCCAGGCGCAACCGTTCGCACACCAGCGCGTACTGCCCCAGGGAAGTGATCTGCGCCGCGAAGGGCCGTACCAGCCGCCCGCTGGCCAGGTCTTCGGCGCTCGTCAGGTTGTCGCCAATGGCTACGCCCTGCCCGCGCACGGCTGCCTCCATGGTCAGTCCGGCGTGGCCGAGATAGACATGGCGGCTGGGGCGGATGTCGCCGGCGTGGGTGGTCAGCCAGGCGGTCCAGGACTTGCCGTCCTGGTCGTCGTGCAGCAGGCAATGGCGCGCCAGGTCGCGCGGGTGCTTGAGCGGCGACTGGTTGAACAGGCCGGGGCTGCACACCGGGAAGAACTGCAGGGTCGGCAACGGCCGCACGAAATAGGTGCTGGCGTCCGCCGGCCCGGTGCCGTAGGTGATCGCCAGATCGATATCCGCCGCCGGCCCCGCTGCCTCCAGCGGCTGTTCATGCAGGTGCAGGACGATCTCCGGATGACGCTCGGCGAAGTCGGCCAGCCGGCCCACCATCCACTTCTGCGCCAGCTCCACCGTCACCGCGATATGCAGTTGCGCCTGGGAACCGGGGTCGCGCAACTCGTCGCACGCCGAACCGATCAGCTCGAACGCCTGTTGCAGGCTGCGCAGCAGTTTCCGCGCCTGGGCAGTAGGCTGCACCTGGCGGCCCTGGCGCTCGAACAGCGTTGCCCCCAGTTGTTCTTCCAACTGGCGTATCTGGTGGCTGACCGCACTGTCGGTCACGCACAGCTCGGCAGCAGCGCGGCCAAAGTGCGCATGGCGGGCGGCGGATTCGAAGGTGCGCAAGGCGGTGAGCGAAGGCAGGCGGCGCATGGTCGGCGGTTCTTTTCAGCAAAGTGGCGGCCGGCATGCTGACCGAGGCGCCGCGCAGAGCGCAAGGCGATAACGAGCCCCGTGCTTCAAACCACCGGTCTGTAGCAGGGCCGCTCATCGACACGTGACGCCCCCCGACCAGTCCCTGGGAGCAGGCCGTGGAATACCGGACAACCCGTCCATTAGCTGCTATATGCCTTGAGGCGCGTACTGATATGCCGCCGCCCCCATTGTGGCCTTGTATGGATACCGGCATGCCGATCCGCCATTCGAGCACCGTCCTTCTTGCCAGCCTGGGTCTGACCGCCGCCATCGGCGCGCTGTCATTCTCTGCCATTCTGGAAATGCGCCACGACGCCCTGGAAGTCGCCAGCGCCAACGGCCACAACATCGCCCTGCTGGTGCAGCGCGACATCCAGCGCAACCTCGACCTCTACGACATGACGTTGCAGGCCATAGCCCGCGCTCACACCCAGCCGGAGATACGTGGCCTGTCCACGGAAACCCGCAACCTGCTGCTTCGGGCCTACACCGCCCCCACCCGCGGGATGGGCTCGGTATTCCTGACCAACGCCGACGGCATCGCCACCTACAGCTTCGGCAAGGAAATCCCCACGCGCATGGACCTCTCCGGTCGCGAGTACTTCCAGGCGCTGCGCATTTCGCGGACGGATGCGCCCTATCTCAGCCACCCCTACATCCCTTACTCCAGCGACGCCCGCAACAGTATCGCCATCAGCCGCCGGCTGGAGCGCGAGGACGGCAGCTTCTCCGGGATAGTCGGCGCGAACCTGGAACTGGCCTACTTCAACGAGTTGTTCAGCGGCCTCAACCTGGGCGATAGAGGCACCGTCAGCCTGCACATGCGCGACGGCACACTGTTGGCGCACTGGCCCGACTCGGTGCCGGTGGAGACGCTGAACGAATCCTTCGAGCACTACCGCAGCAACGACGCGGAGAACTTCTTCGACACCAACAGCGACGGCCTGGAGCGCTGGCACGACTTCCGCCCGGTCGAGGGCTACCCGCTGGTATTCAGCGTCGCCCTGCCCTCCGACGAGATCTACGAAGACTGGTATTGGCGCGCCGGCCTGATCGGCCTGCTGGGTATGTCCCTGGTCGGCACGGTGATGGGTCTGGCAATGATCGCCCTGCGCCAGATACGCGAGCGCGATCGCCAGGAAGCCGAGCTGCGCCTGGCCGCCAGCACCGACCCGCTGACCGGCCTGAACAACCGCCGCGCCTTCGACCTGCGCGCCGACCATGAATGGTCGCGCTACCAGCGCAGCGGCGCGTCGCTGTCGGTCATGCTGATGGATATCGACAAGTTCAAGGCCTACAACGACCACTATGGCCACCCGGCCGGCGACGTTGCGCTGAGGACGGTTGCCGGCGTGATCGCCCAATGGTCGCGGCGGCCAGCCGATTGCGCGGCGCGCTTTGGCGGCGAGGAATTCGTCGTGCTGCTGGGCGACAGCGGCGAAGCGGAAGCCCTGGAGCTGGCCGAGCAGATACGCGCCAGCCTGCAGGCGCTCGCGGTACCCCACGAGCACGGCCCGCTGGGCATGCTCACCCTGAGCATCGGCGTAGCCAGCACCTCACGCTGCAAGCCGTCCAGTTGGGCCGAGCTGCTGCAATCCGCCGACAGTGCGCTGTACCAGGCCAAGAACGGCGGACGCAACCGGGTGGTCGCCTTCCACTGCGCCGAAGTCGAGGCCTCCTAGCCGCGCAGGCTCCGCACCTTCTCGGTTCGCACTCGAAGAGAAACTCGAACGCCTCTACCTGGCGCAACGCATCGCTCATGCGCGCTCCCAGGTGTAGAGGCCATGGCCGCGAATCAGGAAGCCGGGGCAGTCCGGGCCTCCAGCCGGGGCTGCACCCGGGCGGCCAGGCGGGCGACGTCCTGGTCACGATCACATGAGGTCATGACCCGCGACGCCCGCGCCAGAGCGAGTTGCCGAACTTCTGTCGCGGTTCTATTTGCTGGCAACGACCAGCCCCTGTTATTCTTTTAAATTATAAAAACCAGTAAAATTCATATTGGTATATACCAAATAGCCTCCTCTTCAATACGCCCATCGCAGTAGCCGGCCGTTGGCCGTATCGGAGAAAGCTTCCATGTTTGCCTTGCGGGTCATGCTCGAATACTTCCATCCCTGGCCCAATTCGGCCGGTTTCTATCTCGCCCGTGAACGCGGCTGGTACCGCGAGGCAGGGCTGGACGTGGAACTGGTGGTACACGACCCCTACCACGGCGACACCCTGGAACACCTGGCGCGCGGTGCCGCCACTTTCGGCGTATTCCCCAGCAACCGCCTGCTGGTGCGCCGCGAGCTGGGCCAGCCGCTGCTGGGCGTGGCGGCGATCAACCATCGCGGCCTGGAGTCGATCCAGACCCTGACGGACAGCGGCATCCGCCGCCCCCGTGACCTGCAGGGCAAACGCCTGGCGCTGAACCCCACGCCGCGCGGCCTGGCCATGGTGCGGCACCTGGTGTCCCGCGATGGCGGCGACCCGGATGCGGTGGAGTTGGTCGACGCAGGCTTCCGCGAGCTGCGCCCCGAGGACCTGGCCGCCGGTCTCGCCGACGCCAGCTTCGGCGGCTACTGGGCCTGGGAGGCCCTGCTGCCCAGCCCCATCGCCGAGGAGCGCCGCGTGGTGCTGCCGGTGGACGAAATCGGCGCCCCGCCCTACCACAGCTATCTGCTCGGCGCGCGGGAGGACTGGCTCGACGCCAACGCCGAGATCGCACGGCGTTTCCTCGCGGTCACGGCGCGCGGATTCCTCGCGGCAGCGGCCGATCCGGAAGCCGCGCTGCCGGTCTACGAACGCACAATTCCCTACTTTCCCCAGCCGATGCTGGCAGAATCCCTGCGGCGCATCGCGCCCAGCTGGTTGCACCAGGGCCGCTGGGGCGAGCAGCGCGAGGAACTGCTGCAGCCCTACGCCCAGTGGCTGCACGAATACGGCGTGCTGCGCGACCCGGAGGTCTGGCGCGGCGCGACCAGCAATGCCTGGCAAGTGGAGAACCCAGCATGACCAAACGCCTGAGCCACGGCATGGGCCTGGACCCGGTGGAGCCCGACTGGCCGGTGCTGACCGCCGCGGAAGTCCGCGCGCTGCTCGCCGACTTTCCGGCCGCCGGCGACGAGGCACGCCTGACCTGGCACAGCCCCCGGCCCTTCTCCGCCGCCGCGCTGGTGGAGTCCGCCAGCGGCACGCTGTTCGTCAAACGCCACTCGCCCCGCGTGCGCACGGCGGCATGGCTGGCGGAGGAGCATGCCTTCCTCGATCACCTGGCCCGGCGCGGTGCGCCAGTGGCGCAGGTACTGCGTGATCGCCAGGGGCGCAGCGCTATCGAACGCGACGGCTGGACCTATGAAGTCCACGAGAAAGCCCAAGGCCTGGACCTGTACCGCGACGCGCTGTCCTGGACGCCGTTCCAGCACAACGCCCACGCCTTCGCTGCCGGCGCCGCGCTGGCGAAACTGCACCGCGCCGCCGAAGGTTTCGACGCCCCCTCGCGCACTGCCGGCGTGCTGCTGAGCAACCTCAAACTGTTCGGCGCGCCGGACCCGCTGGCCGCCATCGAGGCGACTTTCAAGCAGGCGCCCGCCCTTGCCGAGTACCTGCAGGCACGCCCATGGAAGGAAACCCTCAGCGAGCTGCACCTGCCGCTGCAACGCGAACTGCTGCCCTACCTGCAGCGCCAGCCATCGCTGTGGACCCACAACGACTGGCACGCCTCGAACCTGCTGTGGAGCGAGGACGGCCCGCAGGCGCAAGTGGCCTCGGTGCTGGACTTCGGCCTGAGCGATCGCAGCTTCGCGCTGTTCGACCTGGCCACCGCCATCGAACGCAACCTGGTGCCCTGGCTGGAATTGGACCAGGGCCGCGCCGCCGTCGCCGACCTGGATGCACTGGACGCCCTGCTGCAAGGCTATGCCAGCGTGCGCCCGCTGAGCCGCGACGACCTGCTCGCCCTGGCGGCGCTGCTGCCGCTGGTGCATGCGGATTTCGCGCTGTCCGAGGTCATCTACTTCCACGGCATCCTCGGCTCGGCCGAAAGCGCCTCGCTGGCCTACGACAACTACCTGATCGGCCACACGCGCTGGTTCCTCGACCGCGAAGGCCAGCGCCTGCTGGACCATATCCGCCAACTGGCCGCGAAGGTGGATTGAAATGAGCGACATTCTGATCAGCGCCAAGGAACTCGCCGCCACGCTGGACGATCCGCGCCTGTGCCTGCTGGACGCCAGCGTCGAACTTGCGGCACCGGAGTTCGACGGCGATTACCGTGTCGAGAGCGGCCACGCCGGCTGGCTCGCCGGGCACATTCGCGGCGCGCGGCATGCCGATCTGCTCAGCGACCTGGCCGACCCGCAAGCGTCCTTCAGTTTCGCCCTGCCTGATCCGCAACGGGCGCAGGACGCCCTGCGCAAACTGGGCCTTCACGACGATTCGCTGATCGTGATCTACGACCGCAGCGACGGCTTCTGGGCGGCGCGCCTGTGGTGGATGTTGCGCAGCCTGGGCATCGACGCGGCCGTGCTGGATGGTGGCCTGCGGGCATGGATCGCCGCCGGCTTTGCGCTGCAGCAAGGCGAATCCACCGAGGCGGAAAGCGGCACCTTGTCGACCCCGGCAAACTACCGGGAGGGCTTCTGGATCGACCGCCGCGACGTCGAGCAAGTCGTGGCCGGCAAAGCTGACGGCACGCTGGTCTGCGCCCTGTCCGCCGCCCTGTTCGACGGCAGCGCGGTCAGCCGTTATGCCCGCCGAGGGCACATCCCCGGCAGCCGCAACCTGCCGGCGCGCAGCCTGTTCGACGACGACGGCTGCTACCGGCGCGGCGCGGCGCTGGGGGAAGCCCTTGCCGGGCTGTGCCAGGCCGAGCCGCCATTGTTGCTGTACTGCGGTGGCGGCATCTCCGCCGCCGCCCTCGCCCTGGCGCTGACACTGGCCGGGGAAACGCGGGTCGCGATCTACGACGGCTCGCTGCAGGAGTGGGCCGCAGAGCCCTCGCTGCCATTGACCACCGGAGCAGCTCCGGCCTGACAGCCCTTCCACGGGCCATCCCGTTTCACATCCAAGGCCAACCGTTTCGCGCGGGAGGGGCTAGGCCCCGTGCATTCCCGGCGCACGCCCCGGCACTATTCAGGAGCGTTTCATGCAGTACCTGTCGCGCCCCGCGCGCACGAGATTTCCCCTCAGCCTGCTGACCCTGGCCGTGCTGCTGGCCAGCGGTCCCGGCCACGCCGAAGACGTTACGACCCTGGATACCATCACGGTAGTCGGCCACGACACCGAGAGCTACGCCAGCAATCGCGCCTCGGTCGGCGGCTTCGGCGAAGCCCCGCTGCTGGACACGCCGGCGTCCATCTCGGTGTTCAACCAGGCCCTGCTCAAGGACCAGCAGGCGCGCCTGCTCAGCGACGTGCTGAAGAACGACGCCTCCACCGGCGAGGCCTACGCACCGGTGGGCTACTACGAGAACTTCGAGATCCGCGGCTACTCGCTCAACGCCGCCAGCAGCTACAAGATCAACGGCCGCACCATTACCGGCGAGCAGAACGTGGCGCTGGAGAACAAGGAGCAGGTCGAGGTGCTCAAGGGGCTGTCGGGCCTGCAGAGCGGCGTCTCCGAACCCGGCGGGGTGATCAACTACGTCACCAAGCGTCCCCAGGACGTGCGCTCGGTGACCCTCGGTACCGACGATGAAGGCGGCCGCTATATCGCTACCGACGTCGGCGCCTGGCTGGGCAGCGAGCAGACCGTCGGCGTGCGCGTGAACCTCGCCCACGACGACCTGCGTTCGTACATCGACCACACCGACGGCCAGCGCGACTTCGCCTCCCTGGCGCTGGACTGGAACCTCTCGGCCAACGCCCTCTGGCAGTTCGACGCCGAATACCAGAACCGCCGCCAGCCCTCGGCGCCCGGCTACCAGTTGCTCGGCGGCACGCAGCTGCCCCACGGCATCGACCCGCACGACCGCCTCGGCTACCAGAGCTGGGCCGACCCGGTGCGCATCGAGTCGCTGAACCTCAACACGCGCTTCGAATACCGCTTCGACGACGCCTGGACCGGCACCCTCAGCGCCTCGCGCAGCAAGGTGGTGATCGACGACTACAGCGCCTTCCCCTGGGGCTGCTACGGCGCCGCCAGTTGCGCCGACTCGGCAGTACCCAACTACTTCAGCCCGGAAGGCGACTACGACCTCTACGACTTCCGCAGCCCGGACGACACCCGCCGCAACGACGAACTGGAAGCCGCCCTGCACGGCCAGTTCGCCACCGGCTGGCTGCGCCACGAGCTGACGGTCGGCACCTCGGCCTTCCGCCGCGTGCTGGACAGCCGCCCGGAACTCAACGAATGGGTCGGCACTGGCAACATCTACACCGGCATCGGCGCGGTGGAGCCTTTCGACGGCGAGCCCGGCCACAGCTACCGCCACCTCGACAGCCGCCAGTACGGCCTGTTCGCCAGCGACCGTGTCTCACTGAATGACCAGTGGCAGGTCGTGCTGGGTGGTCGCCAGGTCCGCCTCGACGAACGCACCTTCGACAGCGAAGGCGACACCACCCGGCATACCCGCCGCTCGGAGTTCCTGCCCAATGGCGCGGTGATCTTCAAGCCACGCGCGGATATCTCGATCTACGGCAGCTACAGCAAGGGCCTGTCCCTGGGCGGCGAAGCGCCGTGGTTTGCCAGCAATGCCGGCGATACCCTGGCGCCCACCTCCTCGCGCCAGGTCGAGTTCGGCATCAAGCAGGAGTTGGTCGGCTTCGACTGGAGCGCCGCGCTGTTCCAGATCCACCAGGCCTACCAGTTCGCCCGGCCCAACGGCGACGGCACCTTCACCTACGTGCAGCAGGGCCAGCAGAAGAACAGCGGGCTGGAGTTGTCCGCCAGTGGCCGGGTAACCTCCGCCCTGCAACTGAGCGGCAGCGTCGCGGCGATCCGCTCGCGCGTGGTGAACAGCGGTACCGACGACTACGAAGGCCACCAGGCGATCAACGTCCCGCGCCTGCGCGCCAGTCTTCAAGCGGACTATGCACTGGCCGGCGTGCCGGGACTTTCCCTGCTCGGCGCGGCGCGCTACAGCGGCGCCAAGTACGCCGACCGCGATGGTGCCGTCGAAGTCGGCGGCTACACCGTCTATGACGCCGGGGCGCGCTTCAGCACGCGCATCGGCGACTACCCGACAGTGCTGCGGCTGAGCGTCGACAACCTGTTCGACAAGCGCTACTGGCGCGATGTCGGTGAATATTTCGGCGACGGCTACCTGTTCCAGGGTGCGCCGCGCACGGCTCGCCTGACGGCGAGCGTCAACTTCTGAGGTAAGCGCAAGATGTCTGCTCTGGAAATCATCGCGGTGATCGTCAACGTGCTCGGCGTCTGGCTCACCGCCCGGCGCATCCGCTGGTGCTGGCCGGTGAACGTGGTGGCCGTGCTGCTCTACGCGTGGATCTTCTTCAGCGTGAAGCTTTACTCCGACATGCTCCTGCAGCTGGTCTTCGTGGTGCTGCAGTTCTACGGCTGGTGGCAGTGGAGCCAGGGCGGCAGCGACCACGGCAAGGTGCGCATCGAACGCCTGCCCCTCACCACCGCCGTCACCAGCTGCCTGGCCGGCGCTGTCGGCGCCTTCGCGCTGGGCTGGGCAATGCATACCCACACCGACGCCGCCCTGCCCTGGCTGGACGCGGCGCTGACCGCCTTCAGCCTGGTGGCGAGCTTCTGGGCGGCGCGCAAGTACGTCGCCAGCTGGTGGCTGTGGATCATCCTCGACGTCGTTTACACCGGGGTCTTCCTCTACAAGGCGCTGTACCTCACCGCCGGGCTCTACGCCGGCTTCGTGGTGCTGGCGATCTACGGCCTGCTGGCCTGGCAGCGCGAGCTGCACGAGCAACCGCCAGCCCTCGCCGCCGGCCATTCCTGAGGATTGCCATGCTTTACCAGGCCATCCCGCCACACTACGCGCGTATCCGCGACCAGCTGGCCGCGGACATCGCCCAGGGGCGCTTCCTCGCCGGGCAGAAACTGCCCCCCGAGCGCGACCTCGCCGAGCGATTCGACTGCACCCGCGTGACCCTGCGCCAGGCCCTGCAGCAACTGGAAACCGAAGGCCTGATCTATCGCGAGAACCGTCGCGGCTGGTACCTCAGCCCGCCGCGCATCGACTACGACCCGACGCGCCTGGTCAGTTTCATGGACTACGTGCGCCGGCAGGGCCGCGAGCCGCTCACCGAATGCCTGAGCGCCGAACGCCGCCGTGCCGGCGCCTGGCTGGCCGCGCGCATGGGCCTGCCCTCGCCGGACGAACCGGTGTTCCGCCTGCACCGCCGCCGGCTGATCGACGGCCGCCCGGTGCTGGTGGAGATCAATACCCTGCTCGCCAGCTGGTGCCCTGACCTGCTCGACGCGCGCCTGGACCGCTCGCTGACCACCGTGTTGCGCGAGCGCTTCGGCAAGGTGCAGACGCGCTGCACGCTGAACCTGCGCCTGGGCACCGTCAACGACGACCAGGCCGAGCTGCTGCAACTGGCCTCGGGCGCCAGCAACCTGGTGCTGGAGCGCTTGAACTACGCCGAGGACGGCCTGCTGGTGGAGTTCGACCAGGAATTCTGGCGGCCGGACGCCGTGTCGGTGGCCGTGCAGGCGGATTTCCCGTCGCGGCTTCATGAATGAGTAATGACCCGATTGCGCGCCAAGCGCGACCTCTCCCTCGACGGCCTCGCCCGGCTCTGCGGCATGAGCTGTACCATGCTCGCGCAGATCGAATCCGGGCGCAGCGTCCCGTCGATCAAGGTGCTATGCAAGATCGCCCAGGGCCTGAAGGTCTCGGTCGCCGCCTTCGTCAGCCGCGCGCTGTTCCCCTTCGACGTCTCGCGCCAGGTGGAACTCTACGAACTGCGCCTCAAGGGCCTGACCAGCGAACACTCCAACGGCCACGCACCCGGACAGCAAGGCGGTGGCGTATCGGGTGACGACTTGCTGAGGAGTTGGACTGAGGTTGAGTCCGTCGTACCTAACGAAGGGTCGGACGGAGTTTCCGGACAGGTCTGAATGACAAGGCTGCTGCCCAACTGGTGGGATCGTCGTTCCCCTGGAACGGACGCCCGCCATGCTCATCAACGCCGCTCACCGGTTCTTCGATCACAGCCGCCATACCCTGAAAATCCGGGGCGTTGAAGCCCCGCTCGACGTGCTCGCCTTCGAGGGTGAAGAAGCCCTCAGCCAGCCCTTCGCCTACCGCATCGAATTCACCAGCACTCACCTCGATCTGCCTGCCGATACCTTCCTGCTCAAGGACGCCAGCTTCAGCCTGCGCGCCCCGCCCGAGCAACTCGGCATCCCCGGCTACACGCCACCGATTGCCCCGCCGCTGCGCACCCTGTACGGCACCATCACTCGCTTCGCCCTGCTGGCCGTCTCGCGGGATGAGTCGCGCTACGAAGTGACCTTCGTGCCGCGCCTGAAGCTGCTGGGGCTCGCCCGCCAGTACCGCATCTACCAGAACCAGAGCGTGCCGGAGATCGTCGAGCAGGTGCTGCGGCGCAATGACTTCGCCGGGCAGGATTTCCTCTTCCAGCTGACCCGCGAGTACCCGCAGCGCGAACAGGTGATGCAGTACGGCGAGGACGATCTCGCCTTCATCCAGCGCCTCACTGCCGAAGTAGGCATCTGGTATCGCTTCTCGATGAACCCGGAGCTGCGCATCGAGACGGTGGAGTTCCATGACGACCAACGCCATTACCTGCCCGCGCCGTCCCTGCCGTTGCGTCCGCTGTCATCGCTGGAGTCCAGCGGGCAGGATGCCGTCTGGGGCCTACAGAGCCGCTACGAACGGGTACCGCAGCAAGTCAGCAACCGGGCCTATCACTACCGCGATGCCGGCGCGTCGCTGGATGCACAGGTCGACCTGCTCAAGTCGCCGCAAACCACCTATGGCGAGGCCTACCACTACGGCGAGCCGCACCAGACCCTCGGCGACGCCTACGCCCAGGACGAAGACCTGGAGAGCGAGAGCGGTTACTTCTACGCGCGCCTCGCCCACGAGCGCTACCTCAACGCGCGCACGCGGCTGACCGGCAGCACCAGCAGCCCCGTCCTGCTCCCCGGCCAGGTGCTGAAACTCGATGACGTCGACGCGGCCTACTTGCAGGGCGCGGTGGTCGTCCGCCTGAACTGCAGTGCCGCCCGCGATCGCAGTTTCGAGGTGCAGTTCGAGGCCATCCCTTATCACGAGCAGGTCTGCTTCCGCCCCGACGTACCGGCCAAACCCGTCATCGCCGGCAGCCTCCCGGCGCGTGTCACCAGCCCCGAGCCGAACGATCTCTACGGCCACATCGACAAGGAAGGCCGCTACAAATGCCATTTTCTGTTCGACCGCGACCATTGGCCGGCCGGGCGTGAATCCCTGTGGTTGCGCCTGGCGCGCCCCTATGCCGGGGATACCTATGGCCTGCATTTTCCGCTGATCCAAGGCACAGAAATCCGCGTCGAATTCGAAAACGGCGACCCCGACCGGCCCTACATCGCCCACGCCATGCACGACTCGCGGCATCCCGACCTCGTCACCCTGCAGAACTACAAACGCAACGTCCTGCGCACGCCGGCCAACAACAAATTGCGCATGGAGGACTCGCGGGGCAAGGAGCATATCAAGCTCAGCACCGAGCACAGCGGCAAGAGCCAGCTCAACCTCGGGCACCTGGTGGACGCGCAGAAACAGAAACGCGGCGAAGGCTTTGAGCTGCGCACCGACGGCCACGGCGCCGTGCGTGCCGGCAAGGGCCTGTTCATCAGCGCCGACGCCCAGCCCGGCGCCCAGGGCCAGACCCTGGACATGCAGGCTGCCCTGCGGGAATTGCAGGAGTCCTTCGAACAACTGCGCAACATGGCCCGCGATGCCGCCCTGGCCATCGTCGAAGCGCCGGACCTGTATGCCCCCGAACAACTCAAGGGCGCCCTCGACCTGCTGCAGCAACCCGGCATCCTCGCCAGCGCCCCGGACGGCATCGCCCTCACCAGCGGCCAGCACCTGCAGATCGCCGCCGCGCAGAACCTGCTCGCCACCGCTGGCGGCAACATGGACGTCAGTGTGGTCAAGCGCTTCACCGCCGCCGTCGGCCAGAACATCAGCGTCTTTGCGCGCAAGCTGGGCATGAAGCTCTTCGCCAACCAGGGCCCGGTGAGCATCCAGGCGCAGAACGACCGGATGGAAATCCTCTCCCGCATGGGGATGGACATCGTCAGCACGGAAGACGAAATCCATTTCACCGCCAAGAAGAGGATCATCCTCAACGCCGGCGGCACCTACATAACGATGGACAACTGCGGCATAGAGTCCGGCACCCAGGGTGACCACCTGATCAAGTCGGCGCACTTCGACATGCGCGGGCCGGCCAAGCTGCATCCGGACGTCCCCTGGCTACCCCGCGACCTGAACGACGAAGCCAAGTCGCAAAGCGACTACCGCCTCTCCCTGTAAGCGAAGTGCAAGGACCCTTTCGATGATCATCAGCCCTCCCTTCCTTCCCGCCCCGATAGCGGGAGAAACCGACGAAGCCTTCGTCGAACGCGCCATGCCTGGCGGCGCGGTCGGCGATGGTGCCTACCCGCTGAGCTTCGATCTCAACTGGCATGGCGGCGTGCACTTGCGCGCCCCCCAGGAAAATGGCCGCGTGTTGCCCGTCAGAGCTATCGCAGATGGGACCCTGGCTTACTTCCGCCCGCCGACAGAAAAAACCGACGACCCCACGCATGCTCTTAACTACGGCGACGGTTGGACCGACAACGGCTGCATCGTCCTGCGTCACGAAACCGAGATCGGCGAAGGCGAACGCGGCCAAGTGGTGTTCTATTCGATCTACATGCACCTGTCGAAAATCAACATTCCCCATCCGCAGCTCCAGCAGCGCATCTACCGCAAGGACAGCATGGGCGAAGCCGGGCAGATCTACGGCAGTACCGGCAAGATCCACTTCGAGATCATCGCCGACGACAGCCAGATCGCCCACCTCACCGGCCGCCAGCAACGCGACCTCGACTACCAGACTCACGATGGCCGCACCGACAGTTGCTGGGGTGACATGTACTTCTACATTCCCGCCACCGCGCTGGGTTACGCCACAGCGCCAACTGCTCCCACGCAAACCAGCAACCAGGCCGAAGTGACCTACCGCTGCCCGCAGCCGACCGGCGCCTGGAACAGCGTGGACGGCTTCATCGGCAGCGAAGGCTACAACGCCCTGGTCGGCGCAAAACTCAAGGAAGGCCTGTTCGTACGCATGGCCTACGACCGAGGGCAATGCACCCTGACCACCTACTTCGCCAGCGGCGAACTCATCGGCACCCAGCAGGAAGACACCGACTTCGAATACAACCTCTACACTACCGCCACCCGCCGCTACCCCGGCTGCCCCAGCGCCGGCTATGAACTGCTCCGCTTCGGCCGCGTACTGGGGCCGGACACCCTGCAACCGGCCAATGCCGCGCACTGGCGGAAGATCAGCCTGCCGGAGCGCACCAACCCGCCCGCCACCAGCGCCTGGTTCAACCTCAACGCCCCCGGCGTCACCCGGTTCAGCGACGCCGACTTCCCTCACTGGATGGGCTGGCGCCTGATCGACGATGACCAAGACTCCGACAGCCATTGCCAATCCGACTACATCCGCGGCCTGCTCGAACCGCCGAGCTACGTGAGCGACCCGCCACCGCGCCAACCCGATGCCGCCACGATTGCCACCTCGGCGGAGTACGAGAGCATGTATGAGGGCGACCGGCGGCGGCTGTCCGAGCAGTACGTGGCCGAGAGGGAGCTGAACACGACCCGACTGAAAGAGCCTGAGAACCAGGGCAAGCTCAAACGCCTGATCTGCAAGTTCCCCACTGAATGGTCGAAGAATGATTTTGAGCTTCGCTATGGGTGGTTGAAGCGGGTCGCGGATAACGGGCCAATGTCTGAGGATGATTTCAAGAAACTTGAGCGACACCATCACGCGTTGGCGTTTTGGGAGGAGGTTGGCTTAGGGGAGATAAAAAACAAACATTGGCACTTTCCACCGAAAGAAATAGTTCTAGTATGGCGAAAGTGTGGATGGTTTTCCAAAGATGAATTAAAGATATCTCTTCAGCCAGCACCAACCATTGGCATTCAACGCGCAGAAGAGTTAAGACCTCAAATGAACCTAATGCTCTCAAAGTATCTAATAAACACATCAAAAACCCGAATCTCCCACTTCCTATCTCAAGTAGGAGTAGAAACTGGATGGTGGCAATACCGGGAAGAAATCGGCAATGAACGTTACTTTAGAACTATGTACGAGGTAATCACACCTACTGAAGCAGGAGAAGATTATGACCGAGCATTAACCTTGCAAAGAAATCTCCCATCAGGGAGAAGACCGATTGAGCTCGCCAACCCCGGCCCAAACCCACAGCCAACAATAAACAAACCAAACTATATAAACTCACGCCCCGGACAGATATCTCAAAAAGCAGCTGGAATGGACAACGGAGTTGCAAACTCAACGCATGGAGGACGAGTAGGCGACGGCGCTAGGTTCCACGGAAGGGGTTTCCTCCAAATCACAGGGCGAAGAAACTATCGAGGATACCAATATATCGAAGTAAAGACTTCACCTCAGACCCGAACCCAAACCTTCTTGCCACTAATGATTACAATGCATGCGATGCATCCGGATTCTATTGGGGGAGAGAAAAAATCAACAGAAGTGCAGACATCGGAGCGACACCCGACGTTTCCAGAAAAGTAGGATCAATTGTCAATTTAGGCCATCCAAATGGCACACCTCACGGGAACAGCTTAAGAACTCAAGCATTTGCCATAATCTGGAGAACACTAAATGACAAAACTGAATAGAATTATATTCATACTTCTGGCGAACGCAGCTCAATCCAACCCAGCCCTAGCAGACCAAGACAGCCAGTACTGCGATGCGAGAGGAGTGTTTCCATCAAACTACAGAACGGAGTGCAAAAAAACAGAGGAAATGACTATAATTACGGCACAACGAAACGTCGAAAAATCCGCATACGCAACAAATTTAGACAACATCCCAACAACTTTAATTGTTGGTGACAAACCGCATTTCATTACAAGAAGAATATCATCCTCAAAAATCTATACAGAGCTATTTAATCTACCAACACCTAATAACTCATCGCCCTCCTCATCAACAGCGAGAAAAAAAATCGCGCACCCAGACTGGAAACTAATTGACATGAGAACAATCGAATATAAAGGCGCAAATGAAGAAAACGGACAGACCTTGGTCTGTCTAACGTTATTGAATACAAAAAAGAAGACAATCAAAGCATTGATAAAATGCAGCGATTTCTATGAAGAGGACATCCAGGAAATAAATAACCTTGAAAACAACCTGAAATAACCTCACCATGAAACCCACTCAACCTAAATAAGGACTTACACTCCCAATCCAACCATGAATACCCGAGCCACTTGAGATTACAAAACAAATCAACCTCTTTAAACCACCCCTTTAAATCAAAAACCTGCCAACTCAGCCATGACACGAACAACACACGCCAATTCCTCTATGCATTTCCGATACAACTCTCGGAGACATAAAAACCGAAGTATTATGCTTATGATTTCAACTACACTAAACGCAAGAATGGGGAGAAATATTTTTTCACGCTAGACCCAAACACCGAAATCAGCACCGAATCAGGCTACCGCTGGAAGCGGTAAGTAACAAAATACACAGCCAACCCATGAAACTACCATGAGAGCAATATATATCGCTACGACAATAACAGCACTTTTATTGTCAAACCCTATTAGGGGAGAATCACAGGCCACCACTGAAAATGAAAAGAATATTATTTGCGGCTACAAAATCAGAGAAAAACATTAAATAACATTAAAAATATCGAATCAACGCCAAGCAGCAGAATACAAACAAACAAACAAACAAACAAACAAACAAACAAAATATCAACAACAATAGGAGCAGGCGACAAAAACATACTAGCCAGAATAAATATCTCTTGCTACAACCCCATTCCAATCACAACAGAAGAATCCACAAGCGCAAAGCTGGAAATAGAAAAAGGAGACTCCGGCGGCCGATATTATCGAATAGTAAACTGGGAAAAGAAATACACGGAAGCAACTGGCAGGGAACCATGACCTACGTCAACTCAATATTTTGGGACAGACAGAGAAGCGCCACTCCCGACCAATTCCTAGCATGCCCAAAGAACTCTAGGAATCCGTGCTTCTATATAGACATAGACCCTTCCACTCCATTATCCAAAAGAGAAGCCCTGAAAATTAAAAATATCATAAAAGATATATCAACACCCCATAACCACTAACACAAACAAAGCCATGCACACTCCATCAAAAACCATCCTTATTTTCACACTCCTTTCCGCAACTAACGCACTAGCCGATAAACCATATGAGCAACCAATCTGCAAAGAAAACACGAAACCAAAGAACAACATAACTATAATATTAAAACATAAATCCTACCTCCTTGAGACAGGAGACAAAGACTGCAAAGTTAATTACGCATATATTCCAATCAACGATGACAGTCTCATAATCCTTGTAGGGCCTGACACAGACGAACTGGGGATCAATGCGCAGAATGATATCTACCTGGCAACATCAGACAAGTCAATCGCGAAAAACATCGGTTCAATCCCAATCAGAGCAGACTTCGTGGGCGGCGGAACCTTCAGAGACATATTCCAAGTAGGAGGCTCCCTGTTTCAGACAACATACAAAATAGATGGTCGACAATTGACTATTTCCCAACCCAGTTACGAACTCGTATTCTCTGACTCACAATGCGTGTATAGATCGAGAACATCTAACCATTGCACAACAATGATAGGCTCCTACAGTAATCCTATCTGTGTTTGGCGCGACAATCATAGGCAGACATTAGCAAGAAAAGAAAATTGCGAAGCACTTCAAGACTTTCTAAACAATCCACAAGGGGAGGCTAATTGAACCACTTCTCTTATATTAAAAAGAACAGAAAGTTAAAATATTTATTTCACACCCTGACTCATCAATCAGACCAATAGCAGAGAAATAAATCCATCCACTTTCGCACATTAACAAATATGCAGATATCGAAATGAATATAAAACCCCACCTATTGGCAATTCCTATTCTTTCCCTTTTTACTTGCACCCCCACAAGAGCAGAAATTATTGACTTCTTCCCATCAGGCGAAAACAAAGCCACAATAAAAATTGAAAACAACGAAGTTGAGATACTTAACGCCAACGCCCTGGAAAAGAAAATAGAATTCGACACTGAAAAACCATTGAACATAGAAATTTCTGATTATAACTTTGACAAAGCTCTGGACTTTTCCATATGGCATTCCGACGATGGAATGGGGACGCACAAGATATACAGGATATTTCTATACAACAAAAAAACCAAAACCTTCTCTGAAGCACAGTCCAAGTGTGGAGACGAATTCATAAACATCAGAACAGACAAAAAAACAAAGACAATCGTAATCACCATATTTGAAGACAACATCCCAAAGCTCTGCCACACAAAACTATAGAAACTTGGGAATACATTTGCTTACTACCACTGCTCCAACACCAACCGTACCTATGGCAAAAGTGCGTCCACATTTTTTCAGCTCCCCTGAATAAAAAAGGCCCAGCAGGTTCCCCTGCCGGGCCTTTCTCATTTCCGCGCCCCGAGATCAGCAGGTGCAGCACATCATCGGCATGCCGTTGCAGCTCATCATCATGGGCATGCCGCAGTCCATCATCTTGTTCATCAGCTGGCAGCAGTTCTTCAGCATGTCCATGTTCATGCCCATCATCGGCATCACGGCGTCGGTGTTCATCGGCATCTGCATGGCGTTCATCATGGTGGAGCTCCCTGAATCGATTGGAATGAAGTGCTGCGAATGGGGTCGATTCTAGGAAGGCGCGGCGGCGGGACAAGATGGCGGGGGAACGGCGGTTTCTGTCGTGTCTTCCCGCGATTCGCGGTTCGATGATGGCGGTGTTATTCGCAATAGCTTCACTCACGACGCTGAAACAAATTCCAGCGAATCCCTGGAGTGAGCTCCGGCAACATGGATATCCCATCCAGTGTGTAGAAAGAACTGTCGTGAATATTGAACCTAACCCGCTTGCAAAATTTCGTTTCCGGCGGCGAGCCACGTCCCAGAGCGCTTTCACGCCATTTTCTGGCCCGCCAATTCAGGCATATGGAAATGCACTTTTAATATTTAGGGAAATAACAGACGAGCTTCTATAGTGGCGACCTGGTTCAAATTTCCCCATCGCAAGGAAGTCCGATGCTGCGCCATCTGTTCGCCGCCAGCCTCGCCCTGTCGCTGTTCGGCTGCGCTCCCCCCGCTGCTTCCGTCCATACCACCAACCCCAACAGCTCGACCCTGCAGGGCGCCCCCACACGCGCGGCATAGGCGCAGTGGCTGCACACCGAGTTGTATTTCGCGCTGGTCCGGGGGCACGGCAAGGAGAAGATCAGCAAGCAGCGCCCCTCGCTGTTCGCCCAGCAATAGCGGCCAAAAAAACGGCTGACGCGTCCGCAGGAGGACGGTTAGCATCCTGAGCATTCAACCCGGAAGCGAGTAGTCGAGATGGCGAACGAAACCTACATTCCCCCCCGCGTCTGGACCTGGGACAAGAGCAACGGCGGCACCTTCGCCAGCATCAACCGGCCCATCGCCGGCCCGACCCATGACAAGGATCTGCCGCGCGGCAAGCACCCGCTCCAGCTGTATTCGCTGGCCACGCCCAACGGCGTGAAGGTCACCATCCTGCTCGAGGAACTGCTGGAGCTGGGCGTGACCGGCGCCGAGTACGACGCCTGGCCGATCAGGATCAGCGACGGCGACCAGTTCGGCAGCGGCTTCGTCGGGATCAACCCGAACTCGAAGATCCCCGCCCTGCTGGACACCAGCGTCGAGCCGGAGCTGCGCATCTTCGAATCGGGCTCGATCCTGGTGTACCTCGCGGAAAAATTCGGCCACTTCCTGCCCAGGGACCTGGCCCAGCGCACCGAGACGCTGAACTGGCTGTTCTGGCAGATGGGCAGCGCGCCCTTCCTCGGCGGCGGCTTCGGCCACTTCTACGCCTACGCGCCGGAGAAGTACGAGTACCCGATCAACCGCTACGCGATGGAGGTCAAGCGCCAACTCGACGTGCTCGACCGCCAGCTGGCCGAGAACCGCTACATCGCCGGCGACGAATACAGCATCGCCGACATGGCAATCTGGCCCTGGTATGGCGCGCTGCTGAACAACCAGGTGTACGAGGCGGCCGAGTTCCTCGACGTGGAGAGCTACACCCACGTGCGCCGCTGGACCGACGAAATTGCCGCGCGCCCGGCCGTGCAGCGAGGCCGTCGGGTCAACCGCACCTGGGGCGATGATGCGTTGCCGGAGCGGCACAGCGCGGAAGATTTCACGCGCTGAGTCATCCGGCCTGACGCCGTTCCTGCCGGCGGATCGCGGGCAGGGCCCGCTCCTACGTAGTTTGGTATTCCTCAGCGGAGGCTTGCCCTCTCCCCAGCCCTCTCCCTGAAGGGAGAGGGCTGGGGAGAGGGGAAAACGCAGGCACGAACTTTCTGTTCCTGCGAAGGCGTGCCTTCAATCCCGGCTTTGGCTCTGGATTTTGAGGGTTTCCATAGAAACATCCGCACGCTCCGAACTGCCCGTTCAGGAGGCCTCGTTGAATTGAAGTTTCAGGGGTTGAGCGGCATGGATGCCGCGAGAGCGGCGATGGGCCAGGGATGGCCCTTCGTGGGGGGACGCCTAGTTCGTGCCCCTGAAACTTCGATTCAACGAGGGCATTTTTCGCCTAGGCGAAAAACCGGATGTCCGGGGCAAGACCTTTGCCTTCTTTGGGGCGTTTGCCAAAGAAGGTCGCCCGAGGGGGCGAAACAGGAAGTTCGCGCGCACGCCGAAGCGACGCGGGAAACCA